>NZ_JBBOYK010000015.1:0-2076 GCF_038008045.1 Paenibacillus sp. FSL P2-0173 | reverse complement strand
GCTCGATCATCACGCCCTTCGGCTTGCCCGTCGTTCCCGACGTGTAGATCACGTACGCCAGGTCCTCCGGACGACATTCGTGCAAGTGATCATCCGCTTCCAGCGGCGCATTCGCCCGCTCGTCGCTGTACGACGCTTCGTCGTCGAGGTACAGCACCGCCGCCAGCGCCAGCTCCTCTTCGCCGAGCCAGGCTTCGGCACGCTCTCGCAGCGGCGTTTGCGTCAGCAGCACCTTCGCTCCGCTGTCTTCAAGCATGAACCGCACGCGGTCCGCCGGATAATCCGGGTCGAGCGGCACATACGCACCGCCCGCTTTCCAGACGGCCAGCACGGCCACCAGCAAGTCCACCGAACGCTCGGCGAGAATGCCGACGATCGTCTCCCGGCCGATGCCGCTTGCGCGCAGCGTGCCCGCCAAGCGGTTCGCCCGCTCGTTCAGCTCCGCATACGTAAGCCGGTCGTTCTCGTACACGACGGCCTCCGCTTCCGGCGTGCGCTCCGCCTGTTCCTCGAACAGCCAGTGGAACGCGGCCGCAGGAGCCGCTTCCGGCTGCGCCGGGTTAAACGCGCCGAGAATTTGTTCTTTTTCCTCTGCCGTCAGCAAGTTCAGCTCGGCGATCTTCGCATCCGGACGGCTTACGATCGTTACGAGCAGCTGCTCGTAATGTTTCGCCAGCCGTTCGATCGTCTCCCTTTTGTAGAGAGCCGTCGCATATTCGAAGCTGTAATCCAAGCCGCCGTTCTCCTCGCCCACATCCAAGCTGATATCAAACTTCGCGGTATCCAGTGCGCTCGGATAAGGAATCAGGCGAAGCCCTTCCAGCTCAAATTCCTCGTTCTCCGTATTCTGCATTGTAAACAGCGTGTCGAAGAGCGGATTGCGGCTTAAATCACGGGTGACTTGCACCTTGTCCACCAATTCTTCGAACGGATAGTTTTGATGCTCGAAGGCGTGGAGGGTCGTTTCTTTGACTTCGTTCAGGTATGACAGGAATGTCTTCTCCGAAGCCGGATAACTGCGGATAGCCAGCGTGTTTAAGAAAATCCCGATCAACGGCTGCACATCCCCATGATTCCTTCCGGCAATCGGCGTACCGACGATCACGTCTTCCTGACCTGAATATTTATGCAGAAGGACGTTATACGCCGCAAGCAGCACCATAAACAGCGTTGTGCCCGTTTCCGAGGCCAGCTGCTTCAGGCCGTCGGTTTTCGAAGCGTCGAAGAAAAACTCCAGCGTTTGGCCTTCGTAGCTCTGCACGGCCGGACGCGGATAGTCCGTCGGCATTTCCAGCACCGGAAGCTCGCCTTGGAACATGTCCAGCCAGTACGCCTCCTGACGCTGAAGCCGTTCCTTCTGCTCCTGCGAATGCTGCCAAACGGTGTAGTCTTTGTACTGAACGCGCAGAGGCTCCAATTGCTCGCCGCCGTACAAGCGGACGAATTCTTCAACAAAGATTTCCATCGAGACGCCGTCGGAAATAATATGATGCATGTCGTACATTAGAATATGGCGTTCCGGAGCCAGCTCGATAAGGCCTACCCTCAGCAGCGGAGGCTTCGCCAAGTCAAACGAACGGACGAAACGGCGAACCGTCTCTTCGGCCTCTTGCTCATCCACTCGATAGAACTCCACAGCAAAATTCACGTCATGGTATAACCGCTGCGATGCTTCGCCATCCACCATTTCGAACCCGGTGCGCAGCATTTCATGCCGCGCCACGAGCTTACGGAACGCTTCTTCGAACCTTGTCCGATCCAAAGCACCCTCCAGCAGCATCGCTTCCGGCATGTTGTAGCTAAGCTCCGCGCCTTCCAGTTGATTCAGGATAAAGAGACGTTTTTGAGCAAAAGATTGCGGGTACACCTCCCGGTCATCCGCCACCGGAATGGCAACGAATGTCTGCTCATCCAGCCGGGAAATGGCGGATGCCATGCTCTCGATCATGGAATGGCGGAACACGTCACGCAGCGGCAGATCCACGTTCAACTCTTTATGAATCTTGCTGACCAGCGTCGTCGCCCGCAGGGAGTGGCCGCCGATGTCGAAGAAGTTGTCGTGAATGCCAATCTCCT
>NZ_JBBOYK010000014.1:0-2514 GCF_038008045.1 Paenibacillus sp. FSL P2-0173 | reverse complement strand
GGGAGATTGGCGTTCACGACAACTTCTTCGACATCGGCGGCCACTCCCTGCGAGCGACGACGCTGGCGGGCAAGGTATTTAAGGAATTAAACGTCAACCTGCCGCTGCGCGACGTATTCCGTCACTCGACGATTGCGGCGATGGCCGAGGCGATCGCCCGGATGGAACGGCGGGAGCATGAGGCCATTCCTCAAGCGGAGGAGAGAGAGTACTACCCTCTGTCCTCCGCGCAGAAACGGCTATTCATTCAGCACACGCTGGATGGAGCGGATCAGCTTTACAACATGCCGGAGCTGGTGCAGGTGGAAGGCGAGTTTGATTTAGACCGGTTGGAAGCCGCCTTGCGGAAATTGATAACACGGCATGAATCGCTGCGCACCGGTTTTGAAATCGTGAAGGGCGAAGCGGTTCAGCGGATTTACCCGCAGGTCGATTTTGCTATCGAGCATCATCAAGCGGATAAAGAGGATGCGGCTCAAATCGAGCAGATCGTCCGCAGCTTCGTTCGTCCGTTTGATCTCGGCAAGCCGCCGCTGCTGCGAGCCGGGGTCATCGAGCTGGAGTCGAACCTGCATATTCTCCTTTTCGACATGCACCATATGGTGTCCGACGGCGTATCGATGGCGATTGTGATCGATGAGTTCTCAAGTTTCTACGCCGGGGAAGAACTGCCGCCACTGCGCATTCAATACAAGGATTATGCCGTTTGGCAGCAGTCGAAGGCCCACCGAGAGCGGATCGGGCGGCAGGAAGCGTACTGGCTGCAAACCTTCGAAGGCGAGCTGCCGACGGCGGACCTGCCGATGGACTACGAACGGTCTGCGGCTCGCAGCTACGAAGGCGCGCATCTGGAGTTCGACGTCGAAGCTTCTCTCTCTGCGCGGCTGCGCGAATTGGCGGCCGAGCGTGAAAGCACGCTGTTCATGGTGCTGCTTGCGGCTTATACCGTGCTGCTGTCCAAGTACAGCGGGCAGGAGGACTTGGTCGTGGGCACCCCGGTGGCGGGAAGAACGAACGCCGATTTGGAACCGGTCATCGGGATGTTTGTCAATACGCTGGCGATCCGCAATCGTCCGTCGGACGACAAAACGTTCTTGTCCTACCTGGAAGAAGTGAAGGAAACGGCTTTGGGTGCTTTCGAGAACCAGGATTATCCATTCGAGGAGCTCGTGGAGCGTTTGAATGTGAAGCGGGAGCCGGGCCGCTTCCCGCTGTTCGATGCCGTTTTCGACTTGCAAAATATCGAAGAACGAGATGCCGAGCTGGAAGGGGTCAGCCTGAAGACTTACGAGCTTGACCATTTGGAAGAAGCGAAGTTCGATCTGACGCTATTTATGTATGAAAACAACGGGGCGCTGAGCGGAGGCTTCTTCTACGCCACCAAGCTGTTCAAAGAAGCGATGATCCGCACCTTGACCGAGGATTACCTGCGGGTACTGTCTCAAATTGCGGAAAATCCACAACTTGAGCTAAGCAGGATTGAATGTCATAAACCGGCGGCAGGCGCAAAGAGTGCCGTCGATACGATCGAATTCGCGTTCTAATCCTACAAGCGCGCCTCCGCCGTCAAACGAAAGCGGCGCGCATCCCAAGGAAGACGGCGAACAACGTCCAAGCCCGTAAACGCGCAGGCCGAAAGCAAGCTTTTTCGGACCTGCGCCAGGGCATGCGGTCACTTCATTTTTAGGGGAGGTACAAATGAAATCTTTGTTTGAAAAGGAAGAACGGTACTGGAGCGGCAAGTTTGATGCCGATGACAGCCTGAGCTTCCTTCCCTACAGTCAATCCTCCAAATTATCCGCCGACGGGGAAGCTGCGGCCGAGCCGGGCTTGCTTCACCGTACTCTGCCGAGCGAACTCTCAGAGAGAATCATTTGCCTCGCCAACGGTTCGGATTTGGCTTTGTACATGATTGTTTTGGCAGGAGTAAAAAGCCTGCTGTTCAGATATACCGGGCGGGACCAAGTGCTGGTGGGCATGCCTTCTTATAGCGCAGACCCTGACGGGACTCCGCCGCCGCAGGACATTTTGGTAATCAAGACGTCCGTAAGCCACCAGACTACGCTGAAAACGCTGCTCGGGGGCATCAAAGCCTCCATCGGCGAGGCGCTGGAGCATCAGCACCTGCCTTTTCGGAAAATGGTGGAGCCGCTCCATCTGGACTATACGGGGGACGGCCTACCAATCATCAACACCGTCGCATCCTTTGCACCGATTCATCCGGAACCGCTGGGCAACCGGGTGGCGGCCGATACGGTTTTTCGCTTCGACCGCCAAAACCATTCCATCGAGCTGGAAATAAGCTTTGACGGGCAGTGGTACGAGCGGGCATTTGTGGAACAGGCAGCCGACCATCTTGTTCGGCTGCTGTCCGTGCTTTTATTTCAGCCGGATCTGGAGCTCGGACAAGCCGATGTGCTGTCCCCAGACGAGAGGGAGACGCTGCTGAAGCGATTTAATGACACCGAAACCGGGTTCGAGCGGGGGAAAACGATTTACGGCTTGTTCGAAGAA
>NZ_JBBOYK010000013.1:0-2912 GCF_038008045.1 Paenibacillus sp. FSL P2-0173 | reverse complement strand
GCTCGATCATCACGCCCTTCGGCTTGCCCGTCGTTCCCGACGTATAGATCACGTACGCCAGGTCCTCCGGACGGGCTTCATGGAAGCTGTCGGTGCCAACATTCTGATGGCTCTCATCGCCGTCGTCCACAGCATCCGTCAGCTTGCCGGAGACCATGCCGGAGACAATCGGCGCATTCGCCCGCTCCTCGCTGTACGACGCTTCGTCGTCCAGGTACAGCACCGCCGCCAGCGCCAGCTCCTCTTCGCCGAGCCAGGCTTCGGCACGCTCTCGCAGCGGCGTTTGCGTCAGCAGTACCTTCGCTCCGCTGTCTTCAAGCATGAACCGCACGCGGTCCGCCGGATAATCCGGATCGAGCGGCACATACGCCCCGCCCGCTTTCCAGACGGCCAGCACAGCCACCAGCAAGTTCACCGAACGCTCGGCGAGAATGCCGACGATCGTCTCCCGGCCGATGCCGCTTGCGCGCAGCGTGGCCGCCAAGCGGTTCGCCCGCTCGTTCAGCTCCGCATACGTCAGCCGCTCGTTCTCGTACACGACGGCCGCCTCTTCCGGCGTGCGCCCCGCCTGTTCCTCGAACAGCCGGTGGAACGCTGCCACAGGAGCCGCTTCCGGCTGCGCCGGGTTAAACGCGCCGAGAATTTGCTCTTTTTCCTCTGCCGTCAACAAGTTCAGCTCGGCAATCTTCGCATCCGGACAGCTTACGATCGCCGCAAGCAAATGTCCGAAATGAGTCGACAGCCGCCGGATCGTGCTTTCTTTATAAAGAGCCGTTGCGAATTCAAAACTGCACTCCAGGCCGCCGTTTTCTTCCGTAACATCCACACTCAGGTCGAACTTGGCCGTGCCGTATTCGCTAGGGTACGGGGACAATTTCAGCCCTTCCAGCTCAAACTCTTTATCCTCCAAGTTTTGTAGGGAGAACATCGTGTCAAACAGCGGGTTGCGGCTCAAATCCCGGCTGACCTGCACTTTATCAACGAGCTCTTCGAACGGATAATTCTGATGCTCGTAAGCGCCTAAGGTCGTTTCTTTCACTTCTTCCAGATACGACAGGAAGGTCTTCTCCGAAGCCGGATAATTGCGGAGCGCCAGCGTATTGACGAACATTCCGATCAAAGGCTGCGTGTCTCCGTGCGTTCTGCCCGCAATCGACGTTCCGACGATCAAATCGTCCTGACCTGTGTATTTATGCAAAAGCACGGTATATGCCGCAAGCAGCACCATATACAGCGTCGTTCCTCTTTGAGCGGCCAGCTGCTTCAAGCCTTCGTTCGTTGCCTCGTCCACGAAGGACGTCAGCGTTTGTCCCTCAAAGCTCTGCACGGCAGGACGCGGATAGTCCGTCGGCATTTCCAGAACCGGCAGCTCGCCCCGGTAACGGTCCAGCCAGTAAGCTTCCTCGCGTTTCAACTGCACTTTTTGCTCGTCCGACTGCTGCCATACCGCATAGTCCTTGTATTGAATGTGCAAAGGCTCTAATGACTCGCCGCCGTACAGACGAACGAGTTCCTCGACTAACACGTCCATCGAAACCCCGTCGGAGACGATATGGTGCATGTCGAACATCAGCAAATAACGTTCGGCTGCCAGCTCTACGAGCTCCGCCCGCAGCAGCGGAGGCTTCGCCAAGTCGAAAGGCCGGATGAAGTCCTGCACGACTTCAGGCGCTTCTTCCTCGCTCGCATGACGGTACTCGACGGCAAAGTCGACGCTCTCGTAAATGCGCTGTATTGCTTCGCCTTGTACGATCTCAAAGCCGGTTCGCAGTGTTTCGTGCCGTGCGATCAGTCCGCGGAAAGCCTTCTCCAGCAGGCTCCGGTCAATCGATCCTTCCAGCAGCAGCACGCCCGGCATGTTGTAGCTCTGATCGGCCCCTTCCAGCTGATTCAGGATAAACAGCCGCTTCTGAGCTGAGGAAAGCGGATAATATGCTCTTGCGCCTGCCAGCGGAATCGACGAGAACGACTGCTCTCCGATCCGGGAGATGGCAAGAGCCATCTCTTCGATCGTCGAGTAGCGGAATACGTCGCGCAGAGGCAGCTCGACGTTCATTTCCTTCTGAATCTTGCTGACAAGGTTCGTCGCCCGCAAGGAGTGGCCTCCGAGCTCGAAGAAATTGTCCAGGACTCCAATGCCGGAGTAGCCCAGCACTTCCTCCCAGATCTTCACAAGCTCGGACTCCGTCCGGTTACGCGGTGCTACATATTCGACGCCCGTTTGTATGCCGCCTTGCGGCTCCGGCAGCGCTTTGCGGTCCACTTTGCCGTTGGTCGTCAGCGGCATACGCTCCAACTGCACGAAGTACGACGGGATCATGTACCCCGGCATTCCCTGGGCCAGCGAGGTTCTCATTTCGCTGACCGTCAGCATTCGGTCCGCCACAAAGTAGGCGACAAGCGCCTTCTCGCCCCCCCCGTCCTGACGGGCGAGCACCACCGCTTCTTCCACGCCCTCGACGTTCAGCAGCTGCGTCTCGATTTCGTCCAGCTCGATCCGGTACCCGCGGATTTTGACCTGGTGGTCGATCCGGCCCAGGTATTCGATGTTGCCGTCCGGCAGCCAAGCCGCCAAGTCGCCCGAGCGGTACAGTTTCTCCCCCTCCGCAAACGGGGAATCGACGAACTTCTCCGCCGTCAGATCCGGACGGTTCAGGTATCCTCTCGCAAGGCCTTCCCCGGCCACGTACATTTCGCCCACTACGCCGATCGGCACAGGGCGGCGGTTTTCATCCAGGACGTACACCCTCAGCGTCGGGATCGGCTTGCCGATATTGCTCTTCGCCGCCTCCATTTCGACCCATGTGATTTCCTTATATGTCACGTGAACCGTCGTCTCGGTAATGCCGTACATATTGATCAGCTTCGTCTCCGGGTACTTCGTCTTGAAGCCCTTGAGCAGCAGCGGACTC
>NZ_JBBOYK010000012.1:0-3089 GCF_038008045.1 Paenibacillus sp. FSL P2-0173 | reverse complement strand
TTAGGATAAGCCCTCGACCGATTAGTATTGGTCAGCTCCATGCATTACTGCACTTCCACCCCCAACCTATCTACCTCGTCGTCTTCAAGGGGTCTTACTAATTGGGAAATCTCATCTTGAGGGGGGCTTCACGCTTAGATGCTTTCAGCGCTTATCCCTTCCGTACATAGCTACCCAGCGGTGCTCCTGGCGGAACAACTGGTACACCAGCGGTACGTCCATCCCGGTCCTCTCGTACTAAGGACAGCTCCTCTCAAATTTCCTACGCCCACGACAGATAGGGACCGAACTGTCTCACGACGTTCTGAACCCAGCTCGCGTACCGCTTTAATGGGCGAACAGCCCAACCCTTGGGACCTACTTCAGCCCCAGGATGCGATGAGCCGACATCGAGGTGCCAAACCTCCCCGTCGATGTGGACTCTTGGGGGAGATAAGCCTGTTATCCCCAGGGTAGCTTTTATCCGTTGAGCGATGGCCCTTCCATGCGGTACCACCGGATCACTAAGCCCGACTTTCGTCCCTGCTCGACTTGTAGGTCTCGCAGTCAAGCTCCCTTCTGCCTTTGCACTCTTCGAATGATTTCCAACCATTCTGAGGGAACCTTGGGGCGCCTCCGTTACTCTTTAGGAGGCGACCGCCCCAGTCAAACTGCCCACCTGACACTGTCCTCGCACCGGATTACGGTACCAAGTTAGAACCTAGATACGATCAGGGTGGTATCCCAAGGATGCCTCCCTTCAAGCTGGCGCTCAAAGTTCTACGGCTCCCACCTATCCTGTACAGATCGTACCCAAATTCAATATCAAGCTGCAGTAAAGCTCCATGGGGTCTTTCCGTCTTGTCGCGGGTAACCTGCATCTTCACAGGTATTAAAATTTCACCGGATCTCTCGTTGAGACAGCGCCCAAGTCGTTACGCCATTCGTGCGGGTCAGAATTTACCTGACAAGGAATTTCGCTACCTTAGGACCGTTATAGTTACGGCCGCCGTTTACTGGGGCTTCGGTTCATAGCTTCGCCCGAAGGCTTACCACTCCCCTTAACCTTCCAGCACCGGGCAGGCGTCAGCCCGTATACTTCGCCTTGCGGCTTCGCACAGACCTGTGTTTTTGCTAAACAGTCGCTTGGGCCTTTTCACTGCGGCCCCCTCGGGCTATTCACCCTACCGAGGCACCCCTTCTCCCGAAGTTACGGGGTCATTTTGCCGAGTTCCTTAACGAGAGTTCTTCCGCGCGCCTTAGAATTCTCTTCTCGCCTACCTGTGTCGGTTTGCGGTACGGGCACCTTCTCCTGGCTAGAGGCTTTTCTTGGCAGTCTGAGATCATGACCTTCGCTACTACAATTTTCGCTCCCCATCACAGCCCAGCCTTACGATGTGCGGATTTGCCTACACACCAGCCTCACTGCTTAGACGGACATCCATCAGTCCGCGTCACTACCCTACTGCGTCACCCCATCGCTCATAACGGATTACGGTGGTACAGGAATTTCGACCTGTTGTCCTTCGACTACGCCTATCGGCCTCGCCTTAGGTCCCGACTTACCCTGAGCGGACGAACCTTCCTCAGGAACCCTTAGGCTTTCGGCGGATCTGATTCTCACAGATCTTTTCGTTACTCATACCGGCATTCTCACTTGAATGCAGTCCAGCGCTCCTTACGGTACACCTTCAACCCGCATTCAACGCTCCCCTACCCCTGATGCAAGCATCAAGCCATAGCTTCGGTGGTGTGTTTAGCCCCGTTACATTTTCGGCGCAGAGTCACTCGACCAGTGAGCTATTACGCACTCTTTCAATGGTGGCTGCTTCTAAGCCAACATCCTGGTTGTCTGTGCAACTCCACATCCTTTCCCACTTAACACACACTTGGGGACCTTAGCTGATGGTCTGGGCTGTTTCCCTTTCGACAATGGATCTTAGCACTCACTGTCTGACTCCCGGAACTAAATCTATGGCATTCGGAGTTTGACTGAGCTTGGTAACCCTTGCGGGCCCCGCACCCAATCAGTGCTCTACCTCCACGATTCTATTTCCGAGGCTAGCCCTAAAGCTATTTCGGGGAGAACCAGCTATCTCCGGGTTCGATTGGAATTTCTCCGCTACCCCCCCCTCATCCCCGCATTTTTCAACATGCGTGGGTTCGGGCCTCCAGTGCGTGTTACCGCACCTTCACCCTGGACAGGGGTAGATCACCCGGTTTCGGGTCTACGTCCACGTACTCATTCGCCCTATTCAGACTCGCTTTCGCTGCGGCTTCAGCTCTTCACCTTAACCTTGCACGGGAACGTAACTCGCCGGTTCATTCTACAAAAGGCACGCCATCACCCATAGATCGGGCTCTGACTTCTTGTAAGCACACGGTTTCAGGATCTATTTCACTCCCCTTCCGGGGTGCTTTTCACCTTTCCCTCACGGTACTGCTTCACTATCGGTCGCCAGGGAGTATTTAGCCTTGGCAGATGGTCCTGCCGGATTCATACGGGGTTTCACGTGCCCCGCACTACTCGGGATCCGTCTCGGAGAGAACAAGTTTTGAACTACAGGGCTTTTACCTTCTCTGGCGGGCCTTTCCAGACCTCTTCATCTAACCGGTTCCTTTGTAACTCCATGTGAGACGTCCCACAACCCCAAGGAGCAAGCTCCTTGGTTTGGGCTAATCCGCGTTCGCTCGCCGCTACTGACGGAATCACTATTGTTTTCTCTTCCTCAGGGTACTTAGATGTTTCAGTTCCCCTGGTCTGCCTCTATTCTGCCTATGTATTCAGCAGAAAGTGACTGTCGATGAAGACAGCCGGGTTTCCCCATTCGGACATCCCCGGATCAAAGCTTGCTTACAGCTCCCCGAGGCCTTATCGTTGTTCGCCACGTCCTTCGTCGGCTCCTGGCGCCTAGGCATCCTCCGTGTGCTCTTTGTAGCTTAACCTAGTATTTACATGGTAAATACGATTTGCTTTGAATTTCGGTTCAACACTTACGTGTGAATGAAATTCAAGGCAGCTACCTTTATTTCACTTGTTTACACAAGATCAGCTTAAAGGAATATTCTAAAACGCAATTTCGTTTCGGTATCCAGTTTTCAAGGTGCAA
>NZ_JBBOYK010000011.1:0-4660 GCF_038008045.1 Paenibacillus sp. FSL P2-0173 | reverse complement strand
GAAACTGACGAGATAAAAATATCTCTTGTTTGATTTTGCGAACAAAATCGTTTCACTCACTCGTTGTTCAGTTTTCAAAGATCAAACATTTCTCTTTCGCTGCGTTTTTCAGCAGCTATAAGATCATATCATGTTCGTTTCAAAAATACAAGGGTTATTTTTTCTTTTTTTGAAGATCGTTTCACCCAAGTTTTTCGCTTTTGAAACTGCTGTTTTATTGTCAGCTCAAATAATATATCATTTTCAGCAAAAGAAAGCAACTTGTAAATAATCCCTTTTTCAAACTTAAAATCCCTTTCACCGTTTAGTCAACCATTATTAGCTCCAATGTTATTTCAAAACAGCTAGTTCATAAAATGTCATGTGTTCAGTTCCATTTAATATAAATATATTATTGGTAATTAACCGCTATACGACGTTAATTAGTTTTTTTGTAATCTATTTTGTTCGTTAACCCCGTTACCCCATGTGCTAGATTGTTAGAAGACATGCAACAAGGCGAAGCCTCTTGGACCCCGCCTAATGGTATTCATAATATTAGAGGCGACAAATTTCATGGGCACATTGGCCGTACGAAGGACAGCAGCACATGCCACGTAATACCTTGAGATCGTGAATGACAATCTTTCCATCCCTTGTATCTAGGGTTCCCTGCTCTTTCAGCGCGCTCAGCATCCGGTTCACACTCTCTCGTGTCGCTCCAATCATCTCACCTAATTCGGAGTGACTAAGCTTCATATTTAGTAAAATGCCATCCTTCACAGCCACGCCACATGTATTGCTAGCACGGATCAATGTAGACGCTAGCGCTCCAGTTTTACCATACAACAGTAAGTCCCGAAAGCGCGATTGCATAATGCGTTGCTTCATCGCCATCCACTGGATGAACTGAAGTGCCATTTCCCCATTTTTGGACAAGAGCGACTCCAGATCCTTAACAAGCACGACGCCTAACTCACACACATCGGCTGTTTCCGCAGTGCAGCTATACTCTTCTCCATCTATCCCGCTAAATTCCCCAATTAAGTCACCTTGATGCTGAATGGTCAGAATCAGTTCTTTACCATCTTCTGTCGATTTACGAAGTTTAACATGACCTGAATGTATATAATAAAGCTGCTCTGCATCATCGCCCTCTCGGAAAAGCATAACGCCTGCCTTTACCTTCTTCCAGGACATAATATCTTTTAGCAGATCCAAATGTTCTTCTGTCAAATAAATCTGAATTCCCGTGCGTTCCGCTTCGTCCCCAAACCGTTCCATACAAGTGGCTTGCATGTTAGCGTCCTCCTCGTGTTTACCTGATATCTATATCATAATGTTTTAATGCCTGGGTTGTTATCGGGAGAACACCTGATTTTATACCTTCCTACTCCCTGATTTACTGTGATAAATATCACTTCCGAGGTAAGCTAATGCCCCATTTATCGGCCTTTTCCCTACTCCTTACCCGACCAGATGAAAAGTCAGTGTTTCCTGCGCCTATAGATCAGGGGGTTCCCTGATCTACTTTTGTAACTGTCGGAACTACAATGAATTAGAGATATAGTTTGGTTATGAAAAAGGATGTGTCTTCTATGCTACAAATAACGGATGAAATGCGAAAAGAACTGAATCAGTTGAGAGATACTATTTATGGTGATCTCACTGCCCTTGCATTTATGTCCAAGTCGGGTGGTAAGTTGCATTGGTATTACGCCTCCGGTAGCCGAAGCAATCGCTATCGTCTTATTTCTTTTAAGATTGGCCATGGTATTGCCGGGATGGCTGTTCGCTTGGGACGTACCGTGACTGTAAGTGCTTTGCTATCAGGTAGTATACGTTTGCGTCAGGAATGTGCACTAATGCTGGCCGAGCAGCTTCACTCTGCTGTTGCTATTCCCTTTTCCAGCACAGGGGATCTGCCCAACGGTGTGCTGCTTCTTGGTAATCGTGATGTGAGGATGTTCACAGAGTCTGATGTAGCCGAGGCCACTCAAGTCGCTCAACGCCTTAGCCAACTATGTGCTTACCCTCTTACTCCATAGATCAACAATGTTTCTGTAGATAATGAAACTCATAAAATACTTGATATGACTGTCCCTAACTATCTTTGTTGATTGAAATCCCTAAAATTTGCTATGATTATGACAAAACGCACGGTTTTTTTACCGTTCGAGGGGATGACAAATTGATTCGTATACTAGTAGTGGATGATCACGTTGTCGTACGTTCTGGCCTCATGGCCCTATTGGACGGCAAAAACGGTATCAAGGTAGTAGGAGATGCAGCAGACGGGGATGAGGCAATCCACAAGGCAGTGGAGCTACAACCTAATGTGGTGCTCATGGATTTTAGCATGCCACCTGGCAAAGATGGTCTCACGGCAACCACTGAATTAAAAAAAAAGTTGCCCGACACAGAAGTCCTTATTTTAACAATGCATGATGATGAAGAATATCTGTTCCGGGCCATTCAGGCTGGAGCATCCGGATATATTTTAAAAAGCGCACCTCACGAGGAGTTGCTCGCTGCCATCCAGTCTGTAGCCGAGGGTAGTGCCTATTTGTACCCGAATGCAACCAAACGACTGATGAGTGAATATCTGGACAAAATCAAACAGGAAGGCATAGCCGGACCCTATGAATCCCTATCTGAGCGGGAAAAGGAGATTCTATCGTGGGTAGCCAAAGGATATGCCAACAAGGAAATTGCCGAGCACCTAGTGATTAGCGTCAAAACCGTAGAGTCCCATAAAAGTAACCTTATGGAGAAGCTTAACTTGAAAACACGACCTGAGCTAGTCAAATTCGCACTAAAAAAGGGGCTGCTCCATTATGAATGAACCTTCTAATCCTTTACTGCAGCATGCCTTTGGTGAATCAACCGATACATTGCTGAATGATCTAGAAATTTATATACCAGAGTCCCCTTTTCTCCATGCACTACGTAACTCACTCCACCAACTATCCAATCTAAAATTTGCTCTAGATACGTCTTCCATTGTTGCTTTGACCGATCATCGAGGTATTATTCAGTACGTGAACGACAAGTTTTGTGAGATTTCGCAATACAGTCGTGAAGAGCTGATCGGTCAGGATCATCGTCTCATTAATTCAGGCTATCATACCCCTGCCTTCATGAAAAACCTGTGGACTACAATCCGTTCAGGTGAGGTATGGCAAGGAGAAATACGTAATCGTGCTAAAGATAACAGCTACTACTGGGTAAATACTACGATCGTTCCGTTTATGGACGAGGAAGGTAAACCCTATCAGTACTTAGCGATCCGCAATGAGGTCACTAAACTGAAGAAAGTAGAAGCAGAACTCCAGTCTATGATGACGCAAGTCATGCAAATACAGGAAGAA
Source organism: Paenibacillus sp. FSL P2-0173 (assembly GCF_038008045.1). Taxonomy (NCBI): domain Bacteria; kingdom Bacillati; phylum Bacillota; class Bacilli; order Caryophanales; family Paenibacillaceae; genus Paenibacillus; species Paenibacillus sp. FSL P2-0173. The sequence continues at coordinate 1,310 of NZ_JBBOYK010000011.1, read as the reverse complement.
GAACGTAAACGCTTTTCAAGAGAGCTACATGATGGGATAGGACAAAGCTTGTTTTCACTTATTATTCAGTTAGATAGCCAACTTGCCGAACAACCTAGTGCTGCTCTGGAGAGTCTTCGTTCGCAGGTGACCGACATCATCAAAGATGTTCGTGGTCTAGCGTGGGAACTTCGTCCCTCAGTTCTGGATGATTTGGGTGTCGTCCCAGCTATAAGAACCTATATTGAAAACTTCTGTTCTCATTACGGGATTGAGGTGCATTTTCAATGCACTCTACGTAAACGCCTTGATATTCGCAAGGAAATAGCAATTTATCGGATTGTACAGGAGGCATTAACGAATGTAGCCAAATACGCAGATGTAGCGGAGGCATATGTCGACGTTGAGGATCAAGATGAAATGATACAAGTGACCATTCGGGATGAGGGCATTGGATTCTCTGGAAAGTCCCAAGGAGAGGGAGTTGGATTGTTCAGTATGGAAGAACGAGCTAGAGGGGTAGGGGGATTTATGAGCATGACCTCTGCTCCAGATGAGGGAACCTCCATCCAGCTGACCATTCCCGTGTAAAAACTGTCCACTAGATCGGTTATCGGTGTATACCAGTTGTATGATCAGAACGATATACACCGATACCGAGATTATGAATAATCAATACATTGTGGGTACATGAAGATAAATACAAAAAAAGAGAGAGCTCTGTCCCCAGACAGGCTCTCTTTATTTATAAGGTGTCACCACTGAGGCAACAAGAATCCGCTATAGCAAAAAGCGGGTGATGGGAATCGAACCCACGCTACCAGCTTGGAAGGCTGGAGTTCTACCATTGAACTACACCCGCAAATCAGTATCGGGATGACACGATTTGAACATGCGACCCCCTGGTCCCAAACCAGGTGCTCTACCAAGCTGAGCTACATCCCGACATTATACTTTTTTTAAGAAATGGCGCGCCCTGAGAGATTCGAACTCCCGGCCTTTTGATTCGTAGTCAAACGCTCTATCCAGCTGAGCTAAGGGCGCATATTTAAATCCATAATGAGCAGTCAAGGCGCCACCCAGATTTGAACTGGGGATGAAGCTTTTGCAGAGCTTTGCCTTACCACTTGGCTATGGCGCCGTATGGATAATGGAGCGGACGACGGGAATCGAACCCGCGACCCTCGCCTTGGCAAGGCGATGCTCTACCGCTGAGCCACGTCCGCAAAATATGGTGCGGTCGAGAGGACTCGAACCTCCACGGGGGTTAGCCCACACGGACCTGAACCGTGCGCGTCTGCCAATTCCGCCACGACCGCAAAATAATTATA
>NZ_JBBOYK010000010.1:0-39163 GCF_038008045.1 Paenibacillus sp. FSL P2-0173 | reverse complement strand
CTCTTCGAACAATTGAACGAGCGTCTTCCCGCGCGGAAATTCCGTGGTGGTGTCGTTAAAACGTCCGAGAAGGTCGGCCTTTTCCGCCTCCGTCACAAGTTCCAGCTCGCCCACTGTAATTTCCGGGTTATCCGTCACCTGCTCCAGCAGATGGACGAGATGCCCCTTGAGCCGCTCGATGCTGTCTTTATCGAACACTTCGGCGTTAAAGTCGAACCGAATTTCGATCTCGGCTCCCGGCACCACGGTCACGTTGAAGTTATAGTTCGTCTGCTCCTCCATCTGAACGTCAGCGATCGTCAGGTCGCCGTGTTGCTGGTCGCCCGCCTGCTCCATCTGCTCGTCCACCGGATAGTTCTCGAAAGCGATGATATGGTTGATCAGGTTCTGCTTTTGCACGCTGCGGGCTTGAATTTCATACAGCGGATAGTAATCATATCGCCCGGACTCCAGCGCACGCTCTTGGAGTTTCGCCATCATATCAGCGAACACGGTGCCCGCTTCGCTCGTGACGCGGACAGGCACCGTATTGATGAACAGCCCGATCATGGACTCGATGCCCGGGATTTCCACCGGTCTTCCAGCCACGACGCTGCCGAATACGGCATCGTTTGTTCCGTTATATTTTTGCAGCATCACGCCCCAAGCGGCTTGCAACAGCGTATTGACCGTAACCAGGCGATCTTTCGCCACCCGATCCATCCGCTCGCTCAACTCCTTGCCCAGCTCGGCTGTGACGTGATCAGCCGTAAATCTGCCGTTCAGCGCCGGTTCCTTTTGTCCCGGGAGTACAGTTTGCCCTTCATAACCTGACAGGAATGCCGTCCAATAGCCGGATGCCGCCTGATCGTCCTGTTTCTCCAACCATTCGATATAGGCGCCATAATCCGATCCCTTATCTCCCGCTGGCTGCTTGCCGGATGCCAAGGTCGAGTACGTCTCAAACAGCTCCTGCGTCAGCTGCGCCAGGCACCAGCCGTCCATCAAAATATGCTGGAAACTCCACAGCACATGATAGCTTTGCTCTTCGGTGCGCAGGATCGTAACCCGAACGAGCGCGTCATGTTCCAGGTCGAAGCCGCGAAGCTTGTCATCCTCGGCCTTTTTATCCAAATACGCTTGTTTCTCGTCCACCTGCAAATGAAGCAGCTCTTCATATTCAAAGCCGACCGGCTTGTCGCGGTATATGATTTGCAGCGGCTCGCCCGCCGGTCCTTTCACAAAATTCGCCCGCAGCACCAGATGACGTTTCGCAAGCTCCATCCAGCTCCTCTCGAAAAGCTGGACGTCGAGCGCTCCCCGCATCGTAAACCGCGTCTGCTCGAAGTAAGCGGCAGTTTGCCGGTCAAGCGCGCTGTGGAACCACATGCCCTTCTGCATCGGCGTAAGCGAGTAAATATTTTCGATTTCCCCGAGATGGCCCGAGCGCTGGGCGATTTGCTCCAATTCCGCGATGGTCAAGCCTTTAAATTGCACGTCGCTCGGCGTCAATTCGGTGTTTTCTTTGCCTGCGCAGTGGGTAATGAGCTCTCGGAGACTTTGCTCAAGCCGCTGAGCGAAGGCTTCCATCGTTTTCTTGCGATACTGCTTCCGGCTGTAGCTGAGATCGAGCGATAAAGTGCCGTCCAGCACCATGCCATTGATATCCAGCACAAAGCTGCGGGCCTGCCGGTCGCTGGCCGGGCTGCCGCTGGAATAAGAAGATATGCCGATCTCGTCCTGATTGACATCATCGTCGAACTGGCCGAGGTAGTTAAAATTAATTTCCGGCTCTGCGCCCCAAACAAAGCCATCCTCCGATTTGGAGAGATAGCGGCATACGCCGTACCCAAGCCCCTTGTTCGGAATGCGGCGCAAGCTTTCCTTGACCTGTTTAATCTGATAGGCCAAATCCCGGTCGGTTTCCGGCTCCAAGACGACCGGAAACTTGGTCGTAAACCAGCCGACTGTGCGCGTGATGTCGATATCCGTTCCGATCGATTCGCGTCCGTGTCCTTCGAGATTGATCCGCACCCGTTCGTGTCCCGTCCACTTGCGAACGGCTATGCCGAGCGCCGTTACCAAAATATCGTTCATTTCGGTGTTGTAGGCCCGGTGAACCCGCTTCAGCAGCAGCTCCGTTTCTTCGGGAGTCAAACGGACGAACAGCGATTCGCTGTCCTGCTGCGTCGTAACGTCCGCCTCCAGATCCTTCGGCACGGCCGGAACCGCAATTTGTTCCACGGCCTGCCAATAGGCCCGTTCCTTCGCCATCTCCGGGCTTTGCGCGTAAGCGGCCAGCTGCTCGGACCAAGTGCGATACGCATCCGTTTTCGCCGAGAAACGAATTTCCTCGCTTTTGCCGGCCTGCTCGTAACCCAGAGCGAAATCCTCCATCAAAATGCGCCAAGACACGCCGTCCACCACGGCATGATGAACCGCGAGCAGCAAATGATCGCCGTCCGCGCACCGGAACAGTCCCGCCTTCACGAGGGGCCCGTTCTCCAGATCGATGCCCGCTTGAATGTCCGTTGCCTTCGCTTCCACAGCCTGCGCGGTATTCTCCGCATCCTTGAAGTCGAACACGTACAGCGTGAACAGCCCGCCGTCCTGAATCGCGCGGTTCCGCGCGCTAAACCCTTGTTCCGTCTTGCGGAACACCATCCGCAAGGCGTCATGATGCTCGGCCAGCTTTTGCAGCACCTGACGCACCGTCTCTTCGTCGAAGCGTTCCTTCCGGTACAGCATCACCGACTGGTTGAAATGATGCGGGTCCGCAAAGGAGCTCTCGAAAAACCAATGCTGAATCGGCGTCAGCGCCGTTTCACCCGTTATTTCGCCCTGATCAATGGTACGTCCGATCGGTTTCACATGCAGGCTGAGCTGTGAAATAGTCGGATATTTGAACAAATCCCGGATTTCCAGCTTGTACCCGGCTTGATGAAGCCGCGAAGATACTTGAATGGACTTGATCGAGTCTCCGCCCAGCTCGAAGAAATGATCCGTTACCCCAACGCGATCGGCGTTCAATACCGCCTGCCACACATCGGCAAGCGTCCGCTCGGCTTCATTGCGGGGAGCTACGTACGCGCCGCCGGTCAGCGCGTTTCCTTCCGGAGCGGGCAAAGCCTTCCGGTCGATTTTGTCGTTCGGCGTGAGCGGCATCTGCGGAAGCTGAACAAAATGCGCCGGAATCATGTAATTCGGCAATTTTTGCGCCAGCGCGCTTCTTAGCTCGCCGAGCGTAAGCGGGCGCCCCGCGACCAGGTAAGCGCACAGTTCTTGCCCGCTTTTGCCTTCCCGCGCGATTACGATCGTCTCCTGCACGGAGTCGATCTTCAGAAGCTGCTCTTCAATCTCGCCGATCTCGATCCGGAATCCACGGATTTTCACCTGATGGTCGATCCGGCCCAAGTACTCAATATTTCCGTCTGGCAGCCAGCGGGCGAGATCTCCCGTCCGGTAAAGGCGTTCTCCCGGCGCAAACGGATGTTCCACGAACTTCTCTGCCGTCAGCTCCGGATGGTTCAGGTAACCTCTCGCAAGCCCCACGCCTGCCACGCACAGCTCGCCGTCCACTCCCGGAGGCACAAGCTGCAGGTGGGCATCCAAAATAAAAATCCGGTGATTGGCCAGCGGGCGCCCGATCGGAATGACTCTGCCCTCCGGCTGCTCCTCATCCGCATCCCAAAGCGTCGTAACAATCGAAGCTTCGGTAGGGCCGTAAGCATTGAAATAGTGGACCTTGCGTTTCCACTGCTGCACGAATTCGGCCGATACCGCCGAGCCTCCCGTTACGAGCTTCGTTAAGCTGGGAAGGCGGTCCGGGTTCAAATAAGCACTGTACGTCGGAGGCAAAATCGCCGCCGTAATCGCATGCTCGTTCATATAACTCTCGAACAGGCGGTTGTCGAGAATCGTCTCGGCCGTCGGGATGTACAAAGCCGCGCCAAAATAGAGCGCTTTGAACACTTCCCAGCAGGACGCGTCGAACGACAGGCTGGCGAATTGAACGATCCGGTCATGCTCCGTGATGCCCAGCCTGTCCGCGAACATCAGCTTCAAGCTGACCAAACCGCGATGCTCCAGCATGACCCCTTTGGGATTGCCCGTCGTACCTGACGTATAGATGACATAAGCCAGATCGTTCGGACCGCTGGCCGGCTCCAGGTTCGAGCCATCGTCGCTGTAGGCCTGCTCGTCATCCAGCGCCACCACGGTCCCTTCGAACGGCACCTGCTGCAGCAGGTGCCGTTGAGTCAGCAGCAGCTGCGCATTCGAGTTCTCCAGAATGTAGCGGATGCGTTCTTCCGGGTATTCCGGGTCGATCGGCACGTAGGCACCGCCAGCTTTCAGAACCGCCAGAATGCCAACGACCGTCTCCAGCGATCTCCTGACCATCAAGCCTACCAGCTGATTGGGCAGCACGCCGACCGATCGCAACGTCCGCGCCAGCCGGTTCGCCCGTTCGTTCAGCTCCGCGTACGAAAGCCGCCGCCCCTCAAAGACAACCGCCGTCGCTTCGGGCACCCGCTTCGCCTGCTCCTCCACGAGCTGATGAATCGTCCGATCACGGGGATAGTCCTTCTCGGTATCGTTAAAGCTTTGCAGCAATTGAAATTTCTCGTCTTCCGACAGCATGTCCGCCCGCACGATGTCCAGCTCCAACTCGTGAAGCCCCACGGCCAGCAGGCGATTCAGATGGCCGACGACCCGAGTCATAAACTCGGAGTCATATAAGTGCTCGTTATATGACAGCGCTAGCTGTATCGTCCCGTCGGTTAAGCTGAATTCAAAGGAACAATCCGTGACCACATTTTGCCCGATTTCGTCCAGATGCAGCTCCTTAAGGGATACTAGCGTATGGATGACGGGTATACCGTCTGCATATTGCAGGTCCAGCTTCTCCGTCATTTTCAAGAACGGAATATGTTGATGCTGAATCGCTTCCGGCAAGGAAGTCCTCAGCTCGCTCAGAAGCGTTTTAAAAGTCGCACCCGCCGAAAGCGAGTTTTTCAAAATGACCGTATGATTAACGGATCGACGCGTCTCCGTCGGTTTCCGTACAACCGGCATGCCGACCAGAATGTCAGAAGCGCCTGTGTATTTATGCAAGAGTGACTGAACACCGGCGAGCAAAATCATAAAAGCGGCCAGCGGAGCGCCCTTGCTCATTTGAAGGACGCGCTGCGCCGCTTTTTCCGAAAGCGAACCGCCCACGGTTTTCATAATGGGCGCCAGGGAGCTTGGAGCTTTGCTGTAAGGCAGCGGCGTCAAGGTATAATCGTCGCTACCGAATTTTTCGTTCCAAAACAACGTTTCTTTTTCAAAAGCCATCTGGATCGTTCCCCTCTCTTCATCGGTAAAAGCAATCCGGCGGAGCATATGCCGCAGCAACGCTTCAGCCTCGCTCCCCGCCTTTTCAAACATGTGACAACAATGTCAATGGCTTTCGCCAGGTCACCGCTTCGCTTGCCCGTTTGATCGCATGCGGCAATCCTCTGCCTAGCAGCTGTCCCGCTCGGCTCCCATGCGTGAAAGACAACAAAGAGCATCGTTCTACGCAAGAGATGCAGCTGCTTCCGGCTCCTCTGCTTCAATATGCTTGCTGCGGACGAGCCGCCCGAAGACGGGCTTTGGTTTAACATTGGGTTCGGAATTAGATTTGGGGGTGGACAAGGGATGTTCCACCCATCGATGTTAGGCTTGCTGTAGGGTTCCGGCCGGCCAGCAGGAAGTCGACCGTACCTCCGGATTCGGCACCGGAGCTGCCTTTGTCGAAGCCTATGTTTAAGGGATATTGATACACTCTATGTACGATTTTAGTATTCCCCCGCCTGGTGTGGATAAGTAAAGATCTGGCTGCAGGGTAGTGAGCTTTTCCTGACGATTAGATGTGACAATGGTGCTGCATGAGGCTCAAAGAATGCTCCGTATGGCATAAACGGGACAGCCCTTGGATCGGCGGTGAATTCCATGCTGCCTGACGGTACCGCAGGCAGCATGGGGAGAAAATCTTCCAATGGGATGAAAACGTTATCTTAACATCAGGGCCGCACGACCCCCAGAAGGCACTTCCGTGCCTCTTGCCGGGGCGTCCACCTGCTTTCGTTACCAGCAAATCCTGGGTCTCCTGAGAGATCACCTGCTGCATACTGGACTTGATAATGTCGCAGCCGGCGGCCAGATGCTCCATCGAGACGGTCAGCGGAGGCATGATCTTCAGCACGCAGTCTCCTCTGCCGGCTCTTTCAATGATGAGCCCGTTCTCGAAGCTGATCTCCGTCATCCGCTTCGCCTCGGCTTCATCCTTTCTGAACCTTCTGAAGTCATGGAGCAACATATTCTCGGCAGTCATTTTCCACAATTGTCGGTCCCCGCATGCCAGCTTGCTGGGTAGCCAGTGGACTGGTCTCTCGCACACAGCTTGGATAGGTATAAAAACCATCCAATTCTATTTTCTATCATAATTGGAAAGGTAACCTAGGTAAAATTATATCAAAATTCCGAAGAATGTATAGTAAAACTTTAGTTAAATTTGGTCAAGGTGTTAATATTTTTCCTAAAAAGAGCGAATGGAGAAGAACGCTGGGAATGGTTTGCCATCAATCGAGGAATTCGACGCGTGTCGACATTCAGGCGGGGTGCCGGCCGATTTGGGAGATCTTCCCTGTATACATTCTCTGCCGGTGCTCCGAATCCTTGCGCTTTGCGATAACTTAACATGATTACCTGACGAATTTCTGGAAGCCTGGCTGGAAACGTGACTGGATGTCAGCTGGATATTCTGCTGGAAAATCCGTTGGATACTCGGTTGGAACTGCCCGGCTGGAAGCTGGCCGTAGCGTCCGCCCGGATGGCAGCCGGCATAGTTTTGTATCCCGCCGTCTTCACTGCGCCTCTGCTAGAGTAAAGGGCAGATAAATTCTGCCCCTCCTCATCAAACCGTACGTGAGGTTTTCCCTCATACGCTTCTTGGCATACCATTTTGTGAGTCGCTGAAGGATGTACCAGTCACGTTTAGCCATCTTCCTTTGGCTGTAGGTCGTAACGTAGTAGTTACGCCAACCCTGTATTTTCGGGTTTAAGTATTCCAAATGTTCTTGGAATGATTTGTGACGCATATTCGCAGGGGCTAGTCGTTCCTTCACGACTTCCCTAATTCGCTCCTTTGCCTTACGGCACAGCCATTGTTGGGTCGTATAATATACTTGGCTTTCGGAAGTTTCGGCCTTCGTCTTTCGGTGAAGCATGCCTAGGAAGTCGAAGCCTTCTTCTCCTGTCCATAGTCCGACGATTCGCGTTTTTGTCGGGTGTAACGTTAACTCCAGACGTTCCATTATCGTTCGAATGATCTCGTATGCCCGATCCGCATCCTTCTTGGGGATAAATTGGCGCTTTACGGGTTTCCCATACCCTGGCCTTTACCTTGTTTTATCCATTTTTCTATCGTGGTGGGAATCGGATATGCTTGAGCCATAATGCCCCTCCATTCACCTCGTAGTTTCTTAATGCAAAAAAAGCCCCATTGTAAAAACAAGGTGCCTGACTTTAAGATGTGTGATATATAATTTTTCAAGAGAGATTTCAGTACTAGGCTAGCTTCTTAATAAACTAACTTTCGACAAAAAAGCGTAAATTATAAAGGATGTATATTTAGTGAGATTATACCATGAATTGTGCTTTAAGGAATAAAAAAATAGGTCTTACCATCATAAATATCTTGGTTATCGAGGTTGATATACAATCGCTCAGCACGTAATTTTCACATCTTTGGTCTCCGTCGGATTATATTAGGTTGCTTTCTTTTATTCTCCAATCCCTTTGAAAAATAACACTGCTACAGATAGTGTCGTCTTAGAGGAATCTTAAATTGGGTTGCTTTTTATGAAAAAATTTATGCATCCATTCGTCTTTCTCCAGCTTGGTCAGTATATATTTAGTCGTTATATTTTTTAACTGACGAAACCGATTAATCTCAGATTTTTTAAAGAGACCTTTTGCAGCATACTCCATCAATAACTCGTAATTAATACGCCCAGCACAAACTAAAGAATCCTCACTTAATTGATCAAGTGCATCTTTGACATTAAGCTGCGGACTTGGGATCACTACATTCAAGCTTCCAAAAGGAAGCTCTATTCTTTGAATTTCCTCTTTGACTACCCCGACTCATGGCTTCGCATGAGCTGTAGAAGGATATACGAGTGTACGCATATACTCCAAGGAGCACTAATATTCAAACCAGGACTCGTAACGAACATCTTATAGACGTCGGTGTGCCCATGGCATCAATTACATCTTGGATGGAAGATCCTATCGTAAATGGAGCGGCCCCCTTCTTCTTTAAGCCAATAGATACTTTCAAATTATGGTTGATATTACTCCACCCAATGATATGATCATTAGAGTCCAATTCCACATTTGATTCCCATAAGTCCATGAGTTTCCGATGATCGATGTCGAAGTTCCCATAACATCAATCACTTTTTGTTTCGGAGACCCTATAGTAAAAAAAATTGGGACTTTCTTCTTCCAGATTTATATGGATAGCCATGTGTCCATCTCAATTGGATGGATCATATGTCTAATGTGAACTTAAAACATAACTACTGAAGGCTTTGCAATAATGAGTCCCCTTCACGGCTCCGCGAAAGTTCATTTATCTCTATACCGCTTTAACTTCAAATCAACAATTCCCTCTATTTCCTGTTTATCGCCCAGGTCTAACTTTCGAAATCCTGAGATTAATTTTGATTCAAGATCATCTAACTTAACTTGAAATAATCCACTATAAAAAGTTGCCGCCTCATCAAGTAATAACCAATCTAAATCAATATCGAAATTTAGTTTAAGGGCAATTACGGTTTCTAAGGATGGTTTGTACTTATCTTTTTCCAATTCACTTAATGTACCCTGAGAAATACCAATAGTAGATGAAAAGTCAGTTTGATTAAGCTTATTTAATTTTCTTATACTCTTTATCTTTTCACCCAAAGTCTTCATTGCTCCACCTACCATCCATAAAAATGAAATACATACTTAATTTATAATAGTTATATATATTATATATTCATTTGTATTTTAGATAAAAAAACATTTTTTTCATCGCGACAATAAGCTCTTGATTTCTCATACTGTTTTCAACAGAAACTTGGATTTCTCCTGCTTCAATTACTTAAGATACCAATACAGGAAAGGGTTCAAAGCCCTTTGATTTGTCATGCAACTATACTCGCTCTGATTGAGCCAAAGCAGTCGCCTCCTGAATTTAATAAAAAAAGCCCGATGATACTTGCTCATCGGACTTTTGTTAAATACTTACTAAGAAGATATATTATTGTTATTTTTCATTAATATTTAGTACACAACTTTATTGTTTAGTACACAACTTTATTGTCCGAAGACAAATTAGTGTCTATATACAATAAAGTTGAGTTCTCAAATCATATTTAAAGCTTCTCCTTCAATTAAAAAGTCATTTTATAATTATCCGTTATTACTTAGCCCCTCATCGGATTTTAATTTCAAAAAGTTGGCCACTGAATCAGAGAAATAAATCATATAAATAATGTAGATAAGGGGATTAATCAACGCCTCTTTTCCCCAGAGCGAAGGAAGCACAATATCCTGATCTGACAGCCCAATTTGCGACAACATTTCTTCGCCAAAGCGACTGAGAAATTTTGAATACATTGTTGTTGTATAAAAAGAATGGGTTTGTTCAACTTTATCTCTATTTAAAAAATAAAACATGTTCTTTCGGATTTTAGTAAAGCGAATGGCTCTTTGCATGTGAAGCAGGAGCCAGTTATTGTGGGCAATGGTAAACAAGTCGTTATTAATATTTGAATGAGTACAATGAAGGAATTGAAAAAACTCGCGCAAATGTTCAATCCTGGTACGTTAAACGTAGCAAGAGGGATGACATAGCTTGGAGACAATTTGTGATTTAACAGCCCCCACATATAGCTTGATTGCGCGCATAAAAACAACCTTCTCCCCACTTTTCAGGTGCCTTGTTCAAGCGCATATCTTGTAAGCTGGACACGATTTTGAAGATGCAACTTTTGCAATATAATTTTCAAATGGTTTTTAACCATAGTATAACGAGGTTCCATTTATTTGAATGCAGGCATTCAATGATACTCTTCTCTTATACTTAACCTTGCATAATACTATCAGGAAGAGTATCTCGCTTGATATGAGGATCGTAATTGGCGACCACAAGAATATCCATATGCCGCGCAGTGCTCAGTAACTTTTGGATAATTGTTCCTTCTCGTAAACGTTTCCATATGGGGCTGTCACTCTGACCAATAATGAGTTGGGTAGTATGATATTCATTAGCTCTGGCAAGAAGAACATCTGCAAGCTTATCAGAATGCCCAAGTGGCACAACTTCAAAATGCCCGCCTAGACGCACTACCAGGCTTTTGAGTTTCTCTTTTTTCATCAATTCCTCTTCATTCATCGTATCCGTTGGGTGTACATATGTGACAATCCATTGTGCCTTTAGTCGGAATGCAATTCTAAATCCCCGCCGGATTAACCTTTCTGCATTGGAACTCAGCTTGACGCATACGAAAATGACCTCCCGCTTATTCCAGGGTCCACGTAAGGAACTTTTGCACTCCCATGCTTCCAGACGTTCATCCACATCGTCCGCAATTTCCCGAAGCGCCAGCTCCCTTAAAGCAATTAAATTTCCAATTTTAAAAAAGTTCCCCAGAGTCTGATCTATCTTCTCCCGGGCATATATCTTTCCTTCCTTCATACGGGCTTGTAGAGCCTGCGGTGCCACATCGATCAGCTCGACCTCGTCAGCAAGGCGAAGAATGGAATCCGGGACGGTTTCCCTGACACGCACCCCTGTAATTTGCTCCACTGCATCATTTAAGCTCTCTAAATGCTGAACGTTAACGGTAGAAATGACAGAAATCCCAGCATTCAAAATTTCCAATACATCTTCATATCACTTTTTGTTTTTGCTACCGGGAACGTTGGTGTGAGCCAACTCGTCGACAAGTACCAGTTCAGGATTCCGCCGGATGATTGCCCCAGTATCCATTTCTACAAGTTCTGTGCCTGAATATTTGATTTTTGTGCGCTCGATTAATGGCAGTTCTGCAACCTGCTGGATGGTTTCTTTTCGCCCATGCGTTTCCAGCAAACCATTTACAACATCAATGCCCTTTTTAAGAAGATGATTGCCCTCTCGCAGCATAGTGTAGGTTTTGCCAACTCCAGGAGCCGCACCAATAAAGACCTTGAATCTCCCCCTTTTGATTCGTCCAATTTTCTCATCCACTTCCCGTGAATTTAAGCGGTGATATAACGGGTTTTTCTTCGGATTGGTCATTTTGGCTGGCAGAATTCGCTCTCCATGGTGCTCCGCCCGATCAGCAACGATAAAGATATCCATATTTTTGGATTTTTTTAGAATGTCATTGATGACGGAGCCTTGCCAGAAATAATGTCCCGGTTGCAGTATAACGAGCTTTCGAGCATCTTGGTGCATCTTCTTTCAATTGTTCTAGAGTTAAAGCTGCGCAAGCAGTCTTCGGCATATTTAAATAAATCAACAAAGCTTATGACTGAGACAAAATTCCTTTTACAAACAATGAGACACTGTGCTTGTAGAACTCTTCCTCGGTGACGAGTTGGGACTGATATTGCCGGTGAATCAGCTCGCTCATCTGAAATCCGTAGCACATCGAGAGAAAAGACATGGCGGCAAGACGCTCATCCTGTCTGGCTATAACTTTTTTCTTCTGCAAGCGTTCAAAATATTCAACCAGCAAGGAGTGCAGCTTCACCGGCGGATCGGCCAGCACTCTGTCCAATTCGGGAAGCATTCCTTTGTCGCGGATGCCAATCAAAATGATGTCCGCATTTTTATGGAAAAACAAACGGTACTGCTGGCTTACATTCAGCAGATCGACTTCCGGATTATCGGTCGCGTCCTCTTTTAACAGCTTCTCAAATTGCGGGATATCCGAATGTCTTTCAATGATGGCTTCCAATATGCCTTTCTTGCTTCCAAATTGCCGGAAAATCGTAGATTCATTGACTTTAGCTTCCGTTGCAATGGCTTTGGTGCTTACTCCCCGATAGCCCTTCTTTTTGATGAGCCGTGTCGCGGCTTCAATGATTCTGTCTGAAGTTTGCATTGTATTTCTCCTTTTGCATATGTTAAACCTATTCTACTACAAGTTTTGCATGTGCAGCAGGGTCGGGGTTCATCATTTTCATAAACGTTTATTTAAGGCAAATCGCTTCTTTTTTCCCAGCGGCTTGGTTCCGTAATCTTGACATGATCAGGCACCAATTGCGTGAGCGTGCCTAATTTATCAAATGTAATCTGGATTCGGTCAGAGGGCAACAGCCATTGTTCGGTCTCGATTGCGCAGCAATCCGGTATCGTCCCCATTCCTATAATCGTGCCCGGGAGCGGCGTGAAAACTTTGAGAACCTCCTCCATCACTTTTGCAGGGTGTGCAGAATACTCGGATGTGCTTCCCTTCCAGTGCAGTCTCTCCCCGATGCGTACATCCACATCCAGTACCAGCGGGTTGTCGATTTCATCCGGCGTAACCAGAAATGGTCCTATTCCTTTGCTGCGATCAAAATCTTTGCAGCGCGTCGGTCCGGTCAGCGCCTGGAAATCCGGCCACTGCACATCGCGGACAGTACTGTCGTTAAAAATAACATAACCTGCAATGCAGTTCCCCTTCCCTGTAACAAAGGCCAGCTCCGGCTCGATATCCAGGTAGGAAGTGTACGAAGGCCAATGAATCGTATCCCCATCGCCAATTAATGCATTATGGTTACACTTGTAATAACTGAAAGTTACTTTATTCGGATCTTTCTGGAATTTTTCGGTAATATTTCGTTTAAGCTCTTCTCTTTCCGACCCTGTATATTCTCTTTGCAGCAGATTTGCGCCAGCATTTCTCAGATGTCTTGGCGTCAGCCCAAAATCGATAAGCGCAGCCGGATTCGGAACCGGCGGCAGCAGTTTTACCGCTGCAATCGGGCAGATTTCATGTTCATTGAATTGATGCGACTGTTCGACAGCATATTGCATCAATTCCTTAGCGGCATCATAACTTGCCGGCAAATAATGAAGATAGCTGTCCATACATTCAAGACTGTCAACGAATGTTCCCTGCTTTTTCATGATTGCGGCAAAAGACACGACAAATTTCTCGTTAATTACAAGCCCAAACAAAGGTTCCTGGGATGTCTTGGTTTGAAAGGTTACTAGCTTCATGTTGCAGCGCCTCCATCTATGTAGTGTGATGTTGTTCTGTTACTATCATATAGCACAGAGAGAATGCATGCAAGTACATGCTTGCATTTCTGTTTTCCATTCTCTATAATAAAGACATAGTCAGTATGCCTTACCCCAAAAACATATACGCAAAGGAGAATTTTCATGAAGTATGGACATATTATCCAAAAACCTCGTGTTAAATTTTTTGAAGTTGCAGATGGCGTCTTTGCCGGTATTTCGCCGTATCGCGGCATCAGTTGGGCCAATGCCGGGTTCATCAACAAGGGTGAAGGGCTGGTGTATGACACGTTCTTCGATTTGTTCCATGCGCGGGAAATGCGGGAGGCTTTTATGGAAGTAAGCAACGGCGGCTCTCCCGCATATGTGGTGAACTCGCACTATAACAGCGACCATGCCTGGGGAAACAAAGTGTTTGAAGATGCTTGCATTATTATGCACAAGGAAGCGTCCAGAGAGCGTCTCACCGAAAATATCGCCTGGATGGACAGCGTCATTAGAAGAGGAAAGGATTCTCCGGAATCGACTTCGGGCGAGCGGTTTTTTGCAGCGGAATTTGAAGGATTCGACCTGGAAGGCGTAGATTGGGTGCTCCCGAATATTGAGATAAAGGACGATATCAACATCCGTCTTGGAGATACGGAAGTTATGATTTACAACGTAGCTCCGGCCCACTCTGACAGTGACTTACTGCTGTGGATGCCAAAAGAAAAAGTGCTGTTCGCCGGCGATGTCGTGTTTAACGGTTGTACGGCATACAGCGAAGAGGGAACCCTCAATTGGGTTAAAGTGCTTGATCGCATTATTGATGAAATTAAACCCGAAATCGTTGTTCCAGGACATGGCGCCATCTGTGGCCTGGACTTCGTGAAGGAGCAGAGAGACTACCTCCTGAATCTGATCAGCGAGTTCAACAAGCATTACAATGGCGAAATTGATTCCTTGTCCCTGACCAAGCAAATTGATATTTCCCGCTTTCTTCATTGGATTCAGCCAGAACGCTTGTATGTTACAGTGGATATCCTATTGAAAAGCAAACGAGGGTTACCACCCCTTCCAATTTGGAACGAGGTGCCTGCTAAGCTGGAAGACATGAAAGCTTTTTTGGCCGGAAAATATGGTAATCAAATCAAGCCATGGGACCCTATGAGTGTTTGGCAAGAATAGCAATTTGAAGCTAGCCTACGAAAAACAAAAAACGGCCCTGTCGCAAACGATGCGAACAGCGGCCGTTCTTTTGAATTGTTCCACGGAAATAAAATCGGCGCTTAGAACCGATTATGAAAAAAATGGAGATGGACTTATGACTTACTAGTAGAACTCTTCTAAAACGATATAACCAAAATTTGATGTTAAGTGTATTTCTCTTCTTTAAAGGGATTCCAAGACTTTTGGCGGTAGCCACCATCACTAACCTGCCCGTTAGCTTAATGACGAATCGTCAGTCTAAGACTTTATTTTCTCAATCTATATCTTTATTTTCTTAGTCTAGAACTTTGTTTTACGGTCTAATACTTTATTTTCTTTTAACATTTTTAAGGCATCTTAATAAGAAGCTTCCGGGAAAGATTAGTACCGAACAATCTTCAGCTTTATAAAATCAATAATTTCATCTCTATCTTCTTTAGTAAGTTCTCGAAACAAAGAAATAAGTTCTAGTTCCTAGGCTTCAATAGCTAAATTAAAAATAGGGTTCTTTGATACAGGCGTATCTCCAAAGATTAACCACTCTATATGGGAATTGAAGTTTTCTTTAATTGCTATAATTATATCAAGAGAGGGTCTATATTTATCTTGCTCTAGTTCACTCAACGTTCCTTGAGAAATTCCAATTGTATTTGCAAACTTTATTTGATTTAAGTTGTTTGTTTTTCTAATAGTTCGAATTCGTTGGCCTATTGTAGACATAATTGCCCTCCTAAGCTAAAAAGATCCCGATATATCATCGGGATCTTTCTTGATGTTTGTAAAATGACCAGTTCCAGACTTTTTTTACTGGTTCCACACTTTTTTATCACCAGACAATTGTTCGAAGAAAATAAAGTATTAGACTGGAGTTGTTGATCTGATGCGGTTTTTTGGCTACAAAATCGTCAGGTATTGAGAAATAAGTTTTAGACTGATCCTAATATTTTAAACGGTGGCATTTTATGAACGAGAAAATAAAGTATTAGACTTCCGATATGTTGTTCAGATAACTTTCACCGTTTGCTCAATAAAGCAGGCCTTTCGTGTCTGTAATAAATTCAAACAACTTTGCCCTTATTGATTTCCGGTAAGATCAAGATTCTTCAATCTCATAAAACTTCCGTTCATCTCAAAAAAACGTCCGGATTGGTAATCAAAAATCGGATGGATATCAACTATGTTATCTTTCGAGATCGAGTGGGTATGAACTTGAACAACCCAATTATCTCGAACTGTACCGTTATTAAAATGATCCTTTATTTCAATAAGTTGTTGATCAAACGGAGTAGCCTCAAATTGATTAATATAGTTCATGCGTCCAATGTCTTTGTCAGCTTCTATTGATAACTTTATAAAGTCGTTGAATCCAATAGGAGTTACATCTATAGAATCGCTTATCTCTAACTCTAGCAGACAATATAAAGGGTCCCAGAACTGAAATGCTATAGAAGTATTTGGGTACTTACGAAAAAAATCATAAAATTGTTGACTATCTTCTAATTCAACACGCTCTAATTGACTAAAACCAAACACGATTCCCGAACAATCGATATTATTCCTTTTCCTATATTCATCCAGAACTATAGGGTATACATTCCTCATGCTTCCATACTTATTGGAAGGATGTGGAATATTAAAATCAGGAGAATAATTTTGTTTTTCGAAAAGAATTCTTGCTATATTTCTATGTTGAACAGTCCAAAACTTCAAATCGATCTCTCCTCTTTGGCGTGATAATTAAAGTGCACTGGGCAACTCATCGTAACGGGGATGATGAACTCACATGTTCGTTCATCAAAACAACTTCAGCTAGACTCTTTAGATATTATGTAGACTCAAAACATAAACTTGGAAGCGTTCGATCATTTATACAATCTGTAAATACTCCCGAAACTCTCCTGTCACTGTTTTGTTTGAGAAGAACATAAATTCTTGACCTTTAGTAGGGGTTGCGACTGAATAATTCAAGTAATATTTTGTATGAAGCTGTTTATGATAAAGTTCTTCAATTTGATTAGCAATATCATAGGTTAGGATCCAGTATCTGTTCCTCATCTTTGTTTGTATGATCTTCGCCAACTCAACATGATCTTCATGCGAATAAAAATTCGTATATAAAGCAGGTCCTCTATCATAGTACGGCGGATCAAAAAAGGTAAGTGAGTAACGCGTTTGTTTAATCTCCTCCTCAATAAAATCCTTTGCATCATAATTACAAACCTTTATTTGATCCGAATAAGATGCTATCAGTCTAATTCTCTTAATGATAGTTTCTTTATTAAATCGACAATCTATCTTATCAATTTTATCTTGGTTCTTACCACCGATGAAACCTCCTTTAATAATTCCTGATCTGTTAGTACGATTTAAGAAAAGAGTTGAAAAAGCCAAAGTTAACTCATCAATACTATCTTTTTGTTTTTGAAGTTCTCGTTGAATATACCATTGATTTATATCAATCGGAGTATCTTGTATAAGTTGAATTAATCTTTCAGGTTGAGTAACGATTGTATTCCATAAAGCATAAATTCCACGATCATAATCATTAATGATTATTTTTTTGACATCTTGATTAATAAGCAAGCGAAGAGCAACAGCTGCTCCTCCCGCAAATGGCTCTATATATGTTGATATATTGTTTAGATTCACAAGATGCCTAATGTATTTATATGTTTTATCTTTACCACCCGGATATCTTAATGGAGATAGAATGGCCATGGTTGTGATCACCTCAGTGTAATAATAGCAGAGATCGTTCCTGCGTGGCCAGAGAAAACTCAGACTAAATGTAAGTAGTTATGGAACAATACTAGAATCGGTGTAATTCTTAAGTTCACTCTTTCCACTAATTCATCATACATGGCTGCATAACTACTATGAGTTATTAAGTTTAAATAATCATATAATTTATCAGCTTCCATAGAGCCCAATAAATTCTTGATAGCCTGATACCTTAACTTGTTCTCACCATTACATATCAGAGTCAGTAACGTCTTTTCAGATAAATGTTCAATTAAGAAAATCAAATTCTGCTTAGGATTTCCGTGGTTTCTAAGGTTTTTATCTTTAATTACCTTTTCTATTGATAACTCTAACAACTGCCTGACTGATGAAGCAATCATATATCTGTAGTCCTGAGCATTCTCGAGCGATTGAATCTCATTGATTAACATATTAACAGTATTATTTATATTGATATTCACTTCGCCATCAGTAAATGCAGCAAGAGACTTAAAAAACTCATTCTTAGGTTGGTTTATTTGGATGCCTTTACTGGATAGAGAAACATTGATTTCAACACTCTTAGAAACAGAATATCCGTTGTTTTGCAATTTAACCTGTACGGTATATGTTCCAATCTGTGCATCTCCGGAAAAAATATGATTCTCTTTTATTAAGTTCCCATCCAAATTAAACACTACTCTGTCTTTTAAATTTTCCCCGTTCGAATCCGTTGCAACTTCAATTAATTCTTTTAAGTCATAATCATTATATAATTTAAGTGATTTTTTAGTAGATTTTAAATTTAAAACAAGAGAATAGGTCCCAGATCCACCTGTTCCGCCACCAGATCCACCTGTTCCACCACCAGATCCACCTGTTCCACCACCAGATCCACCTGTTCCACCACCAGATCCACCTGTTCCACCACCAGATCCACCTGTTCCGCCACTAGATCCACCTGTTCCACCACCGGATCCACCTGTTCCACCTGTTCCACCACCGGATCCACCTGTTCCACCACCAGATCCACCTGTTCCACCACCAGGTCCACCTGTTCCACCACCAGGTCCACCTGTTCCACTCTCATCGTCAGGACCTATACCCATATTAATTGGTAAAATGTTTGCAAAATAATTGTTAGCTGATTCAGCAGTATACACATCTCCAACATTCGCCTTAGCCTTATTTGAGATGAAAAATTTAATCATTTCGCAAACCTTATCAAAATGTTTCGGGTTATCCAAATCGACTTTTTTACCACGTTCCAAATTAAATATTCTAGTTCTAATATCCAGAAATCCAAATATGCGTTCGAATGTAGTAGCGTAACTTTCGTTTTTTATCTTTCCGTAGAGTTCTTTATTATTTGGATCAACTTCAAGTTTTCTATAGATCAGATTCCCCAAGTTGAATTGTTGTCCAATAAATTGAGCAGTAAATGTGTCTTTTTCATTGGAACTCCACGTAATCTGACCTGCACCTGACTGTTCACCAGAGTGAATTTTTATTACGTGATTTGCCATTGCCTCAGGATCTGAATAGACTTTAGTATAGAGAGCCAAACTTTCAATATCGACACTATGCTTTACGTTTTCTATAAAGCGATAGGTACTTGGATACTTTGCTTTTATAAGTTTTGCTGTATCATTCATTAGCAGTTTTAATGCTGTCAATCTTCTATTTCCGTCATAAACAATGTATTCATTGTTGGTATGCAGAACGATAAAATCCTGTAGAACTCCGCCAGTTTCTATAATATCCTGAATAAGGGCTTCTATTTTTTTGGGACCTACTTTTTTCAACTCAAAAAAAGTTAAGATGGCCTCCTCTTCACTATTTACGGGTTTTGGAAACCTGGGGTTTGTCTTTGACAATGTTAATTCAGATGCAAACATCTCTTTGGCTATTGCACGTTCATACATTAATCTTCCTCCTAACGAACCAGTACTATGTCCCTATTACTATTCGACATAGTTCCACACATTCCTTTATTATCCATCAATTTTTAAATTAACTTCTCACTTATTTTGTATGCCCACTCCTTAGGGGTATCACATTGATAATGCCTTGCTTTTTCAAAGCTAAATCTATGCCCCCCATCAATAACGTGACTCTCCCAGTGACCACTCCTGCGCATTAATCCTTCCAAAAGTAGCATGATTTCACCTTCTACTTCGTTCAAAGAAATATACTGTAGTGGTTGAAGGATAAGCGTAGATATAGACCAACCATCTGGCCGAGCAACCTCTACAATATATTTAGTTTTTATTGAACTTGTTACCTGGACAATAGCACACGTCCGGCGTACACCATTAGGGCAAATCGAGAACTGCCTTCCTGAAGGAATACAAACTACAGACATCCGAATAGAATACGATGTCATCTCCTTCAGCATACTTATCATCTCAAAGAAATCTTCCAGTCCGATGGCTTCAGTAATAGGAACCATTTCTAATGTTTTGAAATCAATGGGAGGCAAATCGCCACCTACGACTGAATCCTGAGTACTAACCTCCCTTGATTCTCCTGAATTTTTACCGCCTCTACCGGAGCTAACAATTACATCGTTTGCGGCATTCGTTTGCCTAACACTTTTCTTTCGGGTTCTCACTACGGGATAATTAATGAACTTCATGAAAGTGGGGGGAGCATCTAGTACATCCTGGTTTGTATTTTCTCTTGCATTTTCACTTTCATCATTTATGATGAAGTCACCATTCTTGGATTGAGACGTTATTCTCAAACGTCTATCTCCAAAGACGGATTCCTGTCGCTTTTTGGAGTGATGCCAGAATTCTATTTCATTGGCCGGATGCGTGAATCCAGCGAATCCCAAAACCTCTTTCACCAAGATCATATTTATAAATTTATCGCCGCGTACGATTAGTTCAACGGGACCAGTAGCAGGCAGCTCTACATTAAGAGGAGCTCCTTTTCTTAACATCTTTGTCGGGCTAGCAGGAGACTCAGCTATTGCTTGGCTAAATAACCCTTGGTAAATCGAATCCCACATAGCTTTCATTTTAGAATCTAGATAGATCCAAGACATATGACGAGCATTGCCCTCCGTAGCCATTGTATTTGGAACACGAGGCCCTAAATGGAAATGAAGAATACTCTTATCAAACTCACAATCTTCAATGAGTTGTTCCAAGCCATGTGGCTGCATCAATGAATATGCCATTAGCTTCGAATTGATAAACATCGCTCTTACAAGCTCAATAACAGGAATACACAATGTTATATCCCCAATAGTATACTGAACGATTTTTTGCATACCCAACTCGGGATTCTTGCCAAAATCGATAAGGCGCTTTGGCATTTGGAATGCGTTCACAACCACACCAGTATCGAGCGAGGGTATGGTGAACGTATAAGACGATCCACTCATTGGACGAATTTGATTAAGCACACCATTCGTATAGATTTGTCCGATTCTCAATAAAGGGATTGTTCCCCAAGCATGCGTCAAAACCTTCAGTTCCCCAGATGCTCTTCTGAAAGCGATACGAATTCTCCAATCCCCCTTATAATCCGTATAAGGAGAACCCAACCAAAACAATTCAACATCTTCATTCTTAAAAAATGGCCAAGGACGAAATTCTATTAATGCCACTGCGACGTCACCTCACCTGTGATGCTCAAAGTATGCAGCCCCTGACCGCTATAGTAATCAAGAGTCTCTGACACAGTCCGCGAATAGCCAGGTCTTAATCCAGCTTTTCTTATAAGCTTCCATCGTTTGATGGGGAATTCATCTTTCATTTGTTTCGCTGCCCACTGAACTCTTCGGATCTGAAATTCATCGACCGACTCTAGATATTTAGTTAAAATTGCTGTAGTTACAGGAAGTCGCTCTTTATGCTTCTCAAGTAACGCAAGCTTCCCAATACGCTTACCGATCAAGGCAACAGTGATCCGAACTGGCTTCGTCTGACTGTCTTCAAGTAGCCTTTTACAGGCTAACTCCACTTCCCAACTTATTTCAAGATCGCGTGTTTCCCAATCAACTCGGATGTAACCTGTAGCAGATTTCTTCCCAGGAAGTTTTGCTTTTTTAGACTTCAAACCTGCTGGAGTCTTTCTGTAATCCAATCCTTGCTCTAGCTGATCATGTCGTGCGTACTTAATGACAGTATTCGTATCGACCCCGAGATTCCCGGCAGTAGCCCGATATGACAAGCCATTCTGCAAATGAACTTTCATTTGGTTCATCCAAACAGGGCCAAAGGTTTTTATACGACCAATTCGTAGACAATCCTGCAATGACTGATCTGGTCCTCTTCTGGAGTACGAAAAGCCACACCTACAAGTAAATGTGCCAACCGGTTTACCCGTATCCGTACAGCGAGTAATCTGTACCCTCTCTATAGTCAATTTTTTATAATGTTCTGCAGCTTTACTCAGACATGGCCACGGCCCTTCTCCGAAAGGTGAATACCTGATATTCCTTTGCTCTAAAAAGAGCTTAAAAGAACCAAAGAGAAAACGTATAAGCAGCAGTTGCCTTAATGGATGCACAGCTCTTCGAGCCTTCCTTGTTGCCACGGTCAGCCAGGAATAATCGTTTCCAACGATCATACATCCCAGTACCTCCAGCAATTCTTTTCCGTAATAGACAGTAAACTGTTCTGCAAGTTCACGTTGCCGAATTCGTGTAGCTGGCGTCAGCCAACCTTGCTCACTCAATTTATACAGCAGGGACTCTCTCAAGTCATACAACTCATGCGACTGCCCCATACCAACCAGTAATTGAACATCCAGAGCAATCTCTTGCAATCGGAGCAGGACCTTTTCTGAATGATTCATCAGCACCGGCTCGGATTGAAATAAAGACCTCGCAATTGGCAATACCGTTAATCCATGACGATCTGCTAATGAATCAACTATTCGATGAAGCACAACACCATGATTTGGACAGGTCATTACTCCAGTAGCCTGAAGGGTCCTATGCCAATAGGGTTCTCCATACCTTGTTATGTCCTCCTCGTAACAAATAGGACAGAATTTCAATTCACTGGTTCTATCAACGGTACTGGCCGTAATTCCTGTCATCGTATGAATACCAGCTCCGTCTTTGCTCTTCATCATTTGCCGTAGGCGTCTACAGCGTTCCGATGGGAGGAAGGGGGCATAGAATGCGAATAACGTATGTTCATCAATCCATTGGTCGGAGGATATACCAAGCAGTTGGCTACGCTTAGAGAGATCTTCGATATGACTGGGAAGATCCACTGTGGGTATAACATTCTCCGTACCGAACACTTCTCTTAACGTCCATTTCGGGCTGGTATTGCTCATCCGCAAGTGGTGACGTGTAATTACGCTGTAAAGTAATTCATCCGGGTAGGGGAGAGGCAAATAGCTGTATTCGCTCATCCGAATCACCTCTCCTTAGCCAATAAACTCCAACGGATTTTTAATATAACCCGCTACTTTTAATGATTCATAAGCTGCTAGCTTCTTTTTCTTTCCTTGAGACACAATAACACGTAGATCACTCGGCTCTGTAGGTAGCAACTTCGCTTTAGCTTTGCTACGCTGCCGTGACTTTGATGCAGTTGATTCATTCATCCCCTGTAGTGCGATTTTAAGCGCTTCTTTGTGGAGATCAACGGAATCCAATTCGTCCAGATGCTTCTGGGTTACAACCTGCGCTGCTTTCAATGCGCAGGCATCTTCTATACCAGCTTCAATAAGCCAACCATGTGTTTCAGCAATCGTCTGTTCCTGAAGATCATAGCCAAGCTCTGCCTTTATAAGTTCAAGACGCTCTGCTTTGCGTCTTTCCGCTTCAATTCGATCCAGGTAATCAGCTATAGATACACTGTCATAGATATCTGCAAACTTTTGAATTAGCTGCTTTTTCCCTGATCGCAAAGCCTCAAGTGCAGGCTTAATCAATGTGAATCGGTCTCTGGCAACGGATCGCACCATCTCTGGGGTAATTTGCTCAATCTCCTTGTCTAACGCACGCCACTGGGTCAGCATAAACAACTTAATGGCAATATCCGATATGCCTTGCGTTTCCTCGAACATGACATTGATGAACTCAGGCGTCAATTGAACCTTCTTATCTGTCCACTGATACTTCCATAGCCCCTGCAGAAGCCATTCCCACTCTTCATCCTTTTGAAAAGGATGCCATGTGGCACCGCCTTGTCCGCTATTACGCCGTGCATTCCTGAATTCTCCATTCAGCGCCGGCAGCGCCTTATAGGTGCCCACCAGAATGACCGGAAGACCAATCGTATTCACTAGTTGGACGAAGAAGTTCAGCATCTGCGCGGCACGATCATCTTTGGCTTCTTGCAAATTTTGAATCTCATCTATGACAAGTACACCGAGACAATGTATGGCAGCCGCTTGAGCCATAATCGGCAATAATTCATCCGTCGTTTTTGTGGTGTTCTTTTTGTAATATTTCGTTCCGACCAAGCTATCGACAGCTAGAAGAAAGTTCAAACACAAGCCTCGAATAGAACCATCATGTGGGCAATCCATTTTTAGCCATACGATTTGATAGGGAGCAGGCATATCTTGCCCTTTATACTTACCATGCAAGATCACTTGCGGATACATCTGGAGAATACGCATTAGACTGCTCGATTTCCCGATCCCGGATATACCAACGAGAGCAAAACCTGCCGATGTCGGTGTATTCACAGGATAACCGCTTGTATTCCCCCTCAGAATGAGCTCATATGCATCTTTACGGGCTCTGAAGGCATAGTTAGGCGTAAGAGGATTGCGCCCCACATAACCGTCCCTGATCAATCTGGAGAGACTCTGTTGCAGTTCGAGATGTCTAGATAACGGCCGAAAGAAGTCTCTTGAAATACGCTGCACACAGTGCATTCTCAAATGGACGGGCAATTCTCGTTCAGAGATATTAAATCTCGGATTAGATGCAAGTTTCTTTGCCACAGTTTTGTCATCCCAAATAGGAGGCAAAGCCTCCAAAAGCGGATTATTCCGATAATCGTCAAGAAGAGGATCTTGATAATCGGCTTCTACTAAAAGCCCTCGACTGAAATGAAATAACGGAACGTCTAACTCGTTCATTCTTCTTCACCTTCTTCCTGCAAATAAGCTTTAATCTTGGATAGCTTGTCCGCTGGAGGAATGTAAGCTTCTTTTGCTTTGGGTGGTTCGTCTTGTTTCATTGGTACGACATTATCGGCTATGACACTCTTGTCTTCTGCTGCATGGGGTTCGTATAACTGGAAGACCTCTTGTTGCCGATTTAACTGCTTTTCTTCACTCCGATTTTTTCTGATTCCCTTAACACGCTGATTATTACTTTTATCGCTATTACGCAACGCTTCATCTGTCTTTTTCGTCGCTTGCTCCACAATGGCCTTGGTCTGTGCATCCAAGTCGATTTTAGCTAGCATGTTGTTTACCTCATGATGCCTACCGTGATAACGCTCGATTTCTAGTAGATCATCTACCTCCTCAAACCTCTTATTGAGATATCTTTCTTCGCGATCAAGCAGGGTACATACTTCAAATTGTCTTCCGTCATCCAACCACAAGTAGATCTCGTTGGTTGATCGCGGGTCATAACATACTTTTACACGCCAGGTCTTGCCGACTCTGGCTTTAACGAACCATTGTTCTCGCATTGCCAGATCACTACCGTAATGGACACCTTTGAACTGAATACCAGCGGATGTCACGGTGGCTTCTCCTTGAGGGAGCAAATTAAGCTTGACCATTGCCTCGGGAAGCTTCTTTAAACGACCAGTCCGATTTACAATTCCCCATTGCCATAGCTCTTGTGGCACAGGTGATACATTATCGGCTACCATAAATTCATTGCGATCATACCAGAGCATATGATGGTTATTGTTATGATAAAGAACGTACTGGATCATAATCTGAGTAAACTCTCGAAGCGTTAATTTTGCATCAAGTCGATAATCACGCTCACCGCGTTCTCTATAGCGTTCCTTAATCGCCCCAGGTATAAATTGAATACTTCTTAAGTTAGCAAGTCGAAATTGCTGTTCCACAATTCCTTTCCAATCAGCTCTATAGGGCGGTGCATTCTCAACGTCCACCCCTAAAACATCTATAAGTCGAGTCGGCTGACTGCCCTCCAACTCACCACGATCAGCTGTGAGCTTTTGTGGCAAATGACTACTCACCCACTCAGATTCGGTTATTTCAATGCCATATTCGGCACAATACCTGACTTTATCAGCCGTTGTATTGGCTAATGCCATCATGGCACCAACCCAACTCGGACCTTCCAAGCCAATATACATACCAGTTATATAGCGGCTAAACACATCAATGACGATATATATAATCGGACGGCCAATAATCCATTCCCGTTGATACTCGCTTACCAAATAAACATCTGCAACAGTAGCATCAATTTGGAATCGGGACCCCGGTCCAAAGCTCTCTTGAGTAGAGCTTCCAAGTATCGGACGGTAATTCAACTCATATCTCTTTTTTCCGAGTCGGCTTTTCAACGTATCCTCAAGATTCATTTCTTTCTGAAACCAGTACTTATACTGGCCGAAAGTCGGCAGCTTCTCTGGAGGAGGGAGAATAGGTATAAGCGCTTGTCCCTCTTTCCGATATCCATTTGCAAAAAACTTCTCCAGCGTTTTCTGATAGGCATGTTTCAGAGGAGATTTCTCCTTTGTGTTATAGAACAATCGAATACCTGATCTCAGCAGCTGCTTAATTTCCTCATCAATATTTATACCGACAGGCTCATTTTCAAACTTTCGAGGCCGTCCCCGTTTGACATCGGTAGGAGAGCGGTCTTTGCCATAACTTCCGCAATTATTATAGTGAGGCAGCAAAGTATTCTTCATTTTGCCGCCTTGCCAATATCTGCGCAAATAGCGGTATATCGTGCTTTTATGAACAGGGCTTCGCTCCTGAACTTCGCGGATTCGAGCTCCCCTGAAGCTTTTGTCGAAGCAATTCGGCTCATCCAGTACAATATCTTTGATGACATCCCATGATTTTTCACGAAGTGCTACATGCTCTAGAGCAATATCAGAATCAACCACAGGAACACTATCATTAACCCACTCGACCAACTTGCACATTTTAGAGTCAAGACCTACTGCATATTCTGAGTAAGGCTTCATAACAGGAAAGGCCTTATCATCGTCCATTGCAATACAGTAGAGATATTCCTTGTTAGGAGAAATCCATAGTATTCGCTCAACTTGGCACAAGTCCGACTCTGGCAACTGCCATTCGACAACCATATTTTCATAGAGTAATTGCATACCTTAGCCGCCTTTCGCTAATAAATCGTTTGTCTTAATTACACTAAATTCATTAGCACTGTTCGAAGGGTTAATCTTTTCATGCATATTAACTGCCCAAATTTTCCGAGCTATAAAATGCCTGAACATTGCTAAAGATGTGCCGGCTTCCAATCCCATTTGTTCATCGCAAGCAAGGCACGCCTTTGCTATTGTTGCACCTGATAATAGCAAATTTGCCAGCGTACGTTCCAAGCTTTGGACGGCAAATACTCCTAGCGTTTCGACATCTGCGTTGGAATACTCTTTATGAACCCACTCCACGTTGCGGATCAACGTATATGGTAGATCCCGTTCAGTTACAATTCCCCAATCAATCTGGTGCGTCTCCCAGTACACGCGCTCTATTTCAAATTTGGCAAGTATACGTTCATTCTCCAGGTCCTTAGCTGGCTTCACAGTTCTTGCGTATTCCTTGTCCTTATATGTAATTAAAAAGTCCGTAGTCATGACGATATCCACGCCTGACTTGGGATCTTTTGGATGTTCTATACCGAGCTTGTCCGCGATTAGCTTCGTTTCTTCCAGTGGAAGAAGGGGAAACTGCTCTCGAATGTCTGTTACCTCATCGGCATAATCCAACGCATAGAAATAGTCTCGCTCTAAATCGGACAGAAAGGTATGCTGCCTGTCCGTTGTCCAACCAACACCACGGGTCGATCTGCCAGTAGACGGTACATCCTGTACTCGCAACCAAGGAAGGTAGTCGGCTCCTGTTCCTTGACCTCTACCTTCTTTGATGAATCTATTAATTTTGGCATCCGTGATTTCACGCTTACGCTTTGCCATGGTTACGCCTCCTTAAAAGAAAACAGGGCTACCCGAAGGCAGCCCCGTTTGGAGTCATGATGTTAATCTGGATGTCAGTTCTGTAGACAGTAGAAGAGCCTCTAGTAGTAGTATGGCCAAATTTGTTAGTCTAATACTTTATTTTCTCAGTCTACAACTTTATTTTCTTAGTCTAATACTTTATTTTCCGAGTCTAACACTTTATTTTTCAGTCTAATACTTTATTTTCTTTTAACAACAATTAGTTTAGCATTTTACTAAAGCTTATTCTACGGTAACACTTTTCGCCAGGTTACGTGGTTTGTCAACATCATGACCCAGTGCAAGAGAAGCGTAGTAAGCCAACAGTTGGAGAGATACAACCGAAATTGCAGCAGACAGGATTGGAAGTGTCTTTGGAATGGCAAATACCTGATCCACGGACTTCAGCAACTCAACTGCGTGCTCTTCGTACGTAATTGCAAGAACATCTGCACCACGAGCCTTAACTTCCTTAATGTTGCTCACGGTTTTCTCCAACACGGATTCCTGTGTTACCAAAGCGATAACCGGAATGCCGTCTTCAATCAATGCCAGTGTACCATGCTTCAATTCACCCGCAGCATAAGCCTCGGAATGAATGTAGGAGATTTCCTTGAGCTTCAGGGAGCCTTCCTGTACTACAGCATAGTCCTGACCGCGACCAATAAAGAACAGGTGCTTGTGGCTCGCAATTTGCTCAGCATAGGCTTTGATCGCATCTGCTTTACCCAGCATCTCTTCCACTTGCTCTGGCAGAGATTCCATAGCAGCCAGCACATGAGCTACTTGCTCATCCGTTTGTGTGCCACGCACTTGAGCGAGATACAAACCAAACAGATAGAATGCAATCAACTGTGAAGAATATGCTTTAGTGGAGGCTACTGCAATTTCCGGTCCTGCCAGTGTAACCAACACATCATCTGCATCACGGGCAATGGAGCTGCCGACTACGTTAGTAATCGCCAGTACATGAGCGCCATTTGCTTGCGCTTCACGCAGTGCTGCCAACGTGTCAGCAGTTTCACCGGATTGGCTCACCACGATCACCAATGTCTCTGGTGTTACGATAGGTGAACGATAACGATATTCGGAAGCCACATCGTTTTCTACCGGTATACGAGCCAGACTTTCAATAACTGTACGACCAATCAAACCAGCATTGTAAGCTGTACCACACGCGACAATTTGAATGTTGCGGATATTTTTAATTTGTTCTTCTGTCAGCTTCAGCTCAGGAAGAACAACTTTTTTAGTATCTTTATCGATACGGCCCAACATTGTGTCACGATAAGCCTTAGGCTGCTCGTGAATTTCTTTCAGCATAAAATGCTCATAGCCGCCTTTTTCTGCTGTTACAGCATCCCATTCGACATGAATCATTTCCCGAGAAATAAATTGGCCTTCGATTGTCATTAATTCGACAGCATCACTGGTCAAAACAGCCATTTCGCCATCGTTCAAAATAAATACATTGCGTGTATATTTCAGAATAGCCGGAATGTCGGAACCGATAAAGTTCTCGCCTTCTCCCACACCAATAACCAGCGGGCTAGCTTGACGAACAGCAACCAGCTTATTAGGCTCGTGCTCTGTCAGCACACCCAGTGCAAAAGCACCGCGCATAAAGGTAATTGCTTTTTGTACTGCTTTAACGATATCCCCTTTATATTCACGCGCAACCAGATGGGAAATAATTTCCGTGTCCGTTTCGGAAATAAAGGTATGACCTTCGCTAATCAGCTGCTCCTTCAGCTCCAGATAGTTCTCAATAATTCCGTTGTGAACTACAGAGAACTTTTGGCTCTCATCCAAATGTGGATGGGAGTTTTCATCAGAAGGCTTACCGTGCGTTGCCCAACGTGTATGTCCGATACCTGCATGGCCTACCAATGGCGTACCATCCAGTTTAGCTTCCAGATTCGCCAGACGACCTTTAGCCTTGGCTACTTGCAATCCTGAATCTGTAAACACGGCAATACCCGCAGAGTCATAACCGCGATACTCCAGCTTCTTCAATCCGTCAATCAATACCTCTTGTGTATTCTGATTACCAATATATCCTACAATGCCACACATATTCGTTATCCTCCCGATCATCATTTCACAAGACGACTCATCACAGGACTAACGTGTGCGGTAGATTGCGGAATAAAGTTCATTCATCTATGAAGTTGTCAATGATAACTATAGAATTTACAGGCATCTCTTCACGAATGTAACGAAATTCCCAAACCGCGCACGCCAATGATGATGGCCGCACATTCATGAAATGAATCTTATAATTTAGGTTATAAAATAATAAAGGCATCTACCGGTGCGTTGTGTAAACAGTTGCCTGTTCATTTTCCGCTGCCGGTTTACGGCTTGATGCTTCACCGGAAGGTCCCCGCCGAATGTTTCGAACACCTTCACCTCGTCAGCTTGTTTTGTCGTGAACCGATTTGCGAGCAACTTTATCTCAACTGAATCCGTTGCTTCTCCACCAAGTTCCCCCGCACAAAATCAAGCTCTGGCGCTTGTATTACGAACCTTACAACCCTCACTTTCTCTATCTGAGTCACAGCATCCCTATATTATATTCAGCTAAGTATCATTTGGCAATGACACTTTATTCATAATTACACCATGAAGGCCATAAATCGTTAGTAAATAACCGCAAACGCCGTTGCCTGCTTCTTTTTCACAGGCAACCGACGTTTACAAAATTTTAAACTAATTCTTTCTTCACGACATCTACGATCTGACCGACAAATTGCTCCAGTTCGTCCTTATCCGGGCCTTCGGCCATCACACGAATAAGTGATTCTGTGCCTGAAGCACGGACCAATACACGCCCATTATCACCCAATTGTTGTTCCACCTGCTCAATTGCTTCTGCAATAGCAGGATTCCCCTCGTAATTGCGTTTGTCCTGCACACGCACATTTACGAGCACTTGCGGATACTGTTTCATGAGCGATTTTAGCTCACTCATTTTCTTGCCAGAAGCTTTCAAGGTATCTACCAGCTGAATCCCGGTCAGCATGCCATCGCCTGTCGTATTGTGATCCAGGAAAATAACATGACCAGACTGCTCACCGCCCAGATTAAATCCACCCCGACGCATTTCTTCCATCACATAACGGTCCCCGACCGCAGTTTTTGCAGTCTTGAGTGCCAGCTTTTCAGTAGCTTTATAAAAACCGATATTACTCATCACTGTCGATACAATGGTGCTATCCTTAAGTTTTCCCGCGCGGTTCATTGCATCTCCGCAAATG
Organism: Paenibacillus sp. FSL P2-0173; assembly: GCF_038008045.1. Classification (NCBI taxonomy): domain Bacteria; kingdom Bacillati; phylum Bacillota; class Bacilli; order Caryophanales; family Paenibacillaceae; genus Paenibacillus; species Paenibacillus sp. FSL P2-0173. Next base: position 8,603 of record NZ_JBBOYK010000010.1, on the reverse strand, counting down.
CAGAGAATATAGTCGCCGTCTACCTCTTCCCCGTTCTCATCAATCGCGATCAGACGGTCGGCATCGCCGTCAAAGGCCAGACCAATATCCGCTTTCAAGCGGCGCACTTCCTCTTTCAACTTCTCAGGATGAGTCGATCCGCAATGATCATTGATATTCAAACCGTTTGGCTCGGCACCGATGGTATGTACCTCAGCTCCCAGTTCTGCAAAAAGCTTCGGCGCCAGCTCATAAGCTGCTCCGTTTGCACAATCCAGTACAATTTTTAACCCTTCAAAAGAATGGCTAATTGTTGTTTTCAAGAACTCCAGATAGTCGTAGCGGGAATGCTCGTCTACAACAACCGTTCCCAATCCGCCGCCAATCGGACGAGGCAGTTGGTCTTCTTTTGCATCCATCAGCTCTTCAATTTTCAATTCCGTTTCGTCTGTCAATTTAAAACCGTCGCCGCCAAAAAACTTAATGCCGTTGTCTTCAACTGGATTGTGTGATGCTGAGATCATTACACCAGCGTCAGCTTTCAATTGACGTGTGAGATATGCCACCCCAGGTGTCGAAACAATACCTAGACGAACCACATTAGCCCCAATGGACAGCAAACCGGCTACAAGAGCCGATTCCAGCATCAGTCCGGATATCCGTGTATCCATACCAATAACAACTGTCGGTTTCTCTACATTACCTGCTAAAACATATCCGCCGCAGCGGCCAATGCTATATGCCAGTTCGGCTGTAAGTTCCTGATTAGCAACGCCTCGTACACCATCTGTACCAAAATATTTCCCCATGTAAAATGACTCCCTTTTTTTGTCTAATAAATCTTGATTATTTACTACAGATAAAACATGTTATGGCTGACTGTTCTCCGAGGTTCCATTCGCAGAAGAATCTGCGCCGTTATGAGGATTTGTTTTATCCTCCGCAGCTGCGTTGTCCCCGGTCTTAGCGTCAGAGTCTCCACTTTGACTGCCTTGCCCCTCCTGTGGCCTCTCCTGTCCCTTTTCGCCACTACCAGAGGGGTTTGATTCATTCTCACTGTTCGGATTCGTTACAGCAGGCGTAGAAGGGCTCTCAATGTTGACCGTTGCCTTTAGTTGGCTAGCATTTCCGGCTTGCGTAATATATTTAGGCAAGCCTACTTTCAGAGTAACCTCGTGTTGACCAGCCGCGAGGCCACTTACATCTGCCACCAAACTAATATCATCATTGGTTAAATTGTTTACCATATCCTGCGGGCCCTTCACAGTAACATCCATCGTCTTGCCTGCGGGCGCTGTAACAGTCGCAGTCGCTCCATCTCCTGCACCTTGTAAAACGATTGGGATGCCTGACAGCGTCCGTTCCGTATCTGTGACTTCATTGGAAGGAACGACGGTCACCTGAATTTGTATTGACCCTGGCTCGATTTTATCAGAACCTGAGGGGGCTGCCAAATTAGCTTGAACTGCACGGGTCCCCGCTTCCGTAAATTGGCTTAAATCCAATGTAGCCGTGACGTAAGAACTAAGGCTGCCCAATACATCCTGCGATGCATACACCGCCGCTTCTTTCACGTTTGCATTGACTTTAGAAAGCGCCAATCCGTCTGGCAACTCTCCGGAATATACAATCTTAACAGGCACAGATTTCGCCTGCTGAGTTACCGGAATTTCAACGGACACAGTGGATGGCTCAATGACCGCACCTGTAAGTTCCTGTCCCTTTTTGTTATAAGCCTTCAGTTTTACACGGTTCTGTTCAAACTTTTCTGAGATGCCATCCGTATTAACAGCCCCCTGAACGGCAGTGACGGTACTCAACTGGCTTTTGGGCAAGGTAACCTTCACGGTTTGAGGAGCAATCACAGGCTTACCAAGCTGCAATCCCGCATCTGGATTTCCCTTAGGAACTATAGATACATTAAATGATTTCGTTTGTTTTTCCTCAATCGTCACTGTAACACGGTTAGGAGTCATAGATACCAATTCCACCCCGTCCGGTAAATCCGGTTCGAGTGATAATGTTTTAGTGCCTGCTCCTAAGCCGTTTAAGTTTAGCTTTGCCTGATAATTATCCGCGAAAAAGGAAGTCAGCACAGAGCGCTGTCCTCTAACTTCCATCTTTACATGGTCAGTATCCATGGTAGACAATACATATTTTGAATCATCCAGACCACTGGCCTGAATGGCCACATTATCAATCACTTTATTATTATAAGAAACGGTCAGCGTAGATGAAGGTGTACCTGTATCTAGATGGACCATTCCCCACAGCAGAACAGCAACCGCAAGCGCCAATATCTTGGAAATCGTATTATTGTTAATCCATTTGTCCATCATGAATTTCCACGGCCTCCCCTCCGATTCCAGAATGAGCCGCGTTTTTCCTTCAAAGACGGTGTTGGCCGCAACTCCTCATACAGCTTGGAGATTAGGGATTCTTCCTTAATGTCGCGCACGACCTGTCCATTAATGGCCAAAGAAATTTGCCCTGTTTCCTCTGACACCACGACAGTTACGGCATCCGTTACCTCACTCACCCCAATCGCAGCCCGGTGACGGGTTCCCAACTCCTTGCTGATGAACGGATTTTCCGATAATGGCAAATAACAGGCCGCAGAAGCAATCTGTTTATTTTGAATAATCACCGCACCATCATGCAGAGGGGTATTAGGAATGAAGATGTTAATTAGCAGTTCAGAACTGACTACAGCCTGTGTCTTGATACCAGACTCTGTATATTCGTTTAGCCCTGTCTCACGCTCAAATACGACCAAAGCTCCTATTTTCCTACGTGATAAATAATTCAGCGCCTTAATCATTTCTCCGATTAACTTGTTAATTTCTTCATCATCCGCAGACGAACGCCCAAATAGTTTGCCACGCCCCAACTGTTCTAGTGCACGACGCAACTCAGGCTGAAAAATAATAAAGATAGCCACCACACCAAAGGTGAACATCTGGTTCATCAACCACTTGAGGGTATACAAATCAAACCAGGTACTAACCGCCCAAATGACAACCAGAAATAGAATCCCTTTCAACAATTGAACTGCACGCGTTCCGCGAACAAGTAAAATAAGCTGATACATAATATAGGTTACGATCAAAATGTCGATAATATCTTTAATGGACTCTTTCCAAGTCAGGTCCGCAAAATAATCCAACATGCGCATGCCCCCGCAATTTTCTGTAGTGAGTGGGTGTAATATGTACACAGTATGCTCTCTCTATCTAGGTTATAACGATCAGGCTCACGTTGCAAGCTGTGTGACAAAAGAACCGCTAAAATCAGTAAAATACAGTACAATTCGCCAGCTTCATATACAAAAAAACGCCTTTTCCAGCGGAAAGAGGCGCTCGATATCGTCCTTGCCATTTCAAGCTTCTTTTATGGAGAAGAGGGTCCCCCGAATAAATCAGTAACCTTGTACCAAATCCAATCCAAGGTTTGATCAATACTTTTAACCTGTCCTGCAATATGAGCGGTGGACGCTTGATAATAAGAACCATCAATTACAGTTACATTTCCTTCCACATCGCCGTATACACGGGCTTCACCATTTTGCACTGTTAGATCTCCGGCAATGGATTTCCCTTCAGGCACAATCACAGTATCACCCTGAATAACGACTTGATCCAGTTGGCTTCCTTTGACTACCAATTGATGGTCCGTGCTAGAAAAGCTAGCCATGCTTGAGCATATAACAATAAGGAAGAAGGCAGCGGCTGTTACAGCGGGATGCCTTTTCACCCACGTCAGCATAGGCACCGCAGTCTGTCTTTTATGCGGTGGCAAAGCATTCATAATGCGAAATGTCAGCTCATCCGATACACACGGCACTTGATGATAGCGTGTACCGTAAAGCATCGCATCCGTCCGCTCCAGCTCTTTAAAACGCATGCGGCATTCCGGGCAGTCTAACAAGTGCTGTTCCAACTCATGTTTGTCCTGCTCAGACAGGTCGCCATCTAGATAGTCATGCATAAAAGAGACGGCTTGTTTGCAATCCATATGAGCCAATCCTTTCTAATATTCTTCCGTGTTTCTCAACATAACATGCTCCGGCTTAGAAACTTTGCTCATCTTACATACGTTACAACGAGCATTATGTTTCATAAAAACATCTACGCAGACTCTTTTCCTAGAATCTATGCGCATGATCTATAGCTTGTGCTCCAGTTTTTTGCGCAGAAAATCCCGGCCCCTGTGTACTCTTGTCTTAATCGTGGTGACTGGGAGATTGAGCACATCGCTGATTTCCTGTAAGGAAAGCTCCTGCAAGTACCGTAAAACCATAATCGTCCTATATTTATCCGGAAGGCTGTCAATGGCGTCATGAATTAAAGCCTGCGTTTCGGACAGAAGCGTACTCCCCTCAGGGGTAAGCTCTTCACTGGCGAGCATGGCGTACCCATCGACACCTTCCTGATCATTCATTTCAGCATCAAGTGAGTATGTAGGTTTTCTCCTTCGCAGACGATCAATGCACAGATTTGTAGCAATTCGATAAATCCAGGTTGAGAACTTCTGTCCATGATCGTATTTTTCCAAATTACGATACACACGCAAAAAAGTTTCCTGCACCAGATCCTCCGCCTCATGGCGATTACCTAGCATCCGGTAGGAAAGATGAAAAATCCGATCTTTATATAACTCGACTAACTCCGCAAAAGCTCGCTGATCACCTTTCTGTACCAGCCTCACCAAGCGGCTTTCCATATTATCCACTCTATACTCCCCCAGACTTGCTGATGGGTTACTTACTACATGTTTATGATTATTCATCGTAGTTTAATTTTATCCGGAAATCAACTGTAGTATTGTTACTAACTGCAAGCACACCTGCCATCAATATACAAACAGCACAATCGGGCACCCCATGAGTACCCGATTGCCTGTATTCGTACAACCACACTATATCAGCCCGTATTTCTTAAGCCTGCGGCAATTCCGTTAATCGTCAACAATACCTCACGCAGCATTTCAGTGTCATCACCGTTCTGATCCCGCAGCTCCCGTAGCTCACTTAGCAATTGAACCTGCAAGTAACTTAACGGATCAACATAAGGATTACGCAACCGGATAGATTCCTGAATAACCGGCACGTCGTCCAAAATCTCGGATTGTCCGGTTATTTTCAAAATCAACTCAGATGTCAGCTTGAACTCCGCTGAAATCTGTCCGAAAATGCGCTGCCGGGCCTCTTCGTTATCCGACATCCCAGCGTACTCTTCTGCAATCAGTAAATCCGCTTTAGCGATTGCCATTTGCAGTGTATCAATAAGTGACCGGAAGAAAGCAGAGTCCCTAAACATCGTTTGCAGCACTTTAAGGTTATCCTCATTGTTTTGATAGAAGCTTTGCAAACCTGTTCCAGCCGCATACCACGCAGGTAATAAGTAACGGCTTTGTGTCCATGCAAAAACCCATGGAATGGCGCGCAAGTCCTCAAAACGTTCGCTGTTCTTACGCTTGGACGGACGAGATCCAATATTCAGCTCGCCCACCTCAGGCAACGGTGTAGATTCTTTGAAGAAGTTGAAGAAATCTGGATCTCGGAAAATCAAATCCTGATACTTATCCAGTGATACTTGGGAAATGCGGGCGATAATCTCCTCCCAGCTCTCCTCAAACACTTCCTTCTTCCCGGAACGATGATATGCCACAGCCGTAATCAGCGCCGATGTTGCCTGCTCCAAGCTCCGGTACGCGATGCCTCTAAGCGAGTATCGGGATGATAGTACTTCGCCTTGCTCCGTAATCTTGATTCCGCCTCCAATCGTATGAGGAGGCTGAGCCAAAATACTGCGATTAAGTGGCATTCCACCACGACCCAGCGCACCTCCACGACCGTGGAAAAACTTCACTTTTACGCCAAACTCATTAACTACTTCCGTAATGCTATTCATAGCGACCCGAAGTTCCCAGTTCGCTGTAACCACACCGCCATCTTTATTACTGTCCGAGTATCCCAGCATAATCTCCTGAAGCTGGTCCATCGCAGCCACAGATTGTCGATATACAGGCAAGTTCATCAATCTTCTCATAATATCAGGTGCAGCATGCAGATCATCTATCGTTTCGAACAAAGGGACGGATTGCAGCGTACAGATAACAGTACCATCCTTCTCGATGCGGAACAGGCCTACCTCTTTGGATAAGACCATAACCTCCAGTAAGTCACTGGCTCCCTGAGTCATACTGATCAAGTAGCTTGTAATGGACTGCTTGCCGAATTCCTCCTGAGCCAAATAAATCGTACGATATACGTCAAGACATTCCTGTGTGCTATCGCTATATTTTAAATACGGTGAAGTAATCGGACGAGGTTCATTCAGCAGCTTTTCCAGCAGATTTATTTTTTCTTCTTCTGACAGCTTACTGTAATCCGACACAATATTCATTTTAGAAAGAATTTCAGTCATCGCATTTTCATGTTCTTGACTATGCTGACGCACATCCAGCGTAGCTGTGTGGAATCCAAACAACTCTACCTGGCGAATCATCTTTTGAATATATGTGTTTGCTACATAATCGGCAAAATGATGACGCAGGCTGTTGTCAATAACATTTAGGTCTGCAATGAGCTCTTCCGCAGAATTATAACGCTCATTGGTGCCCTGTTTGCTTTCATCCAGGATGTTGTTCACTTTAGCAATCATAAATGCTAGTTTAATGCGATAAGGCTCTTTTTCGTTATGCCATACTTCCATCTTTTTAAGTGTAATGTGAGTACGGTCTTCTTCAATAGAAGCCAGCAGATCATCGGAAACTCGCACAATGCTGGTGCTGAAACTCAAGTAACCCATGAGTTCCTTTAACGTGTGCTGATATTCTCTCAAAGCCAACTTGCGCTGCATACGTAACGTTTCCCAAGTCACATGAGCTGTCACAGACGGATTGCCATCCCGGTCTCCACCGATCCAGGAACCAAATCTCAGATAAGTGGGTATGTGCCATTTTTGTTCGGGATAATATTTGTCCAAACATCGTTCCAATTCTTGGTATACATCTGGCAGTACATGAAACAAGGTCTCGTGAAAATAATACATTCCATTTCTCACTTCATCTAATACAGTTGGCTTGCGATCACGCAGCTCATCTGTCTGCCACAGCGTAATTACTTCGTTTAGCAGATTCTCCCGTACCTGTTCCCGCTCACGCAAGGTAAGCATCGGATTATCCAGCAGCATGACGTCCTCGGAAATGCGCTTGTGGATATCCAGAATTACTCGTCGTGTCGCTTCTGTAGGATGTGCGGTCATGACTAGCTCCAAAGAGAGCTCTTTCAGCAAGTTGCTAACGTCCTCAGCGGAGAAGCCCCCTTGTTTAAGCTCCTGAACGGAACTTTCAATGGAACCGGGCTGAACATCTTCACCAGCGGAATGCTCATAATCCCGCTTACGACGAATACGATGGTTTTGCTCAGCGATATTCACCAACTGAAAATAAATCGCAAACGCGCGAATAACCTGGTGACGAATATCCGTATCCAGTCCGCTGACCATTTGTTTGAAATTCTCATACAACTCCGGCTGATACCCGGCACGTAACGATTTACTTGTCTCACGTATTTTCTCCACGATATCCAAAAGTTCGTTGCCACCCTGATGAACCAAAACCTCACCAAGAATATTCCCTAGAAAACGAACGTCCCGCCGTAGCAGATTGTTGGATTGGTTTTTGTTAGCGGTTAACGTAAGCTCAGTCATGCTTTTCCCCCCATCTGATCTGTTCCACACCATATACAGTTGTAGCAAAGGTACGTATACACACGAAATTTGACACTTTCTTAACATCATACAATAAAAACGCATGAAAAGCTGCAAAATTTACAGTAAAAAATCATCTTTTTGAATTACTTTTTTTGAGAAAATATTGGATTTTTATGAATAAATATTAAATTAATAAATAGAAATGAATGTACACACTAGTGATGCGTGAAACATTATGCACAGTCTCTTATAAAGAGTGTGTTTTTAAAGGTACAAATTCATGCGACATAGTGTGTATATGTTTATTATTTGTTGACAAAGTCAACTCCATTAGCCTTCTATCCACAAAGATATACACAAATTAGCCATTTTCTCAGTGTTTCTAAGGTATTTCCTCTTTAACACTTCGCTTTTTACCCACATAAATAAAGGGAAATGTGCACAACCCAAGAGCAACTGTTGAGTTATCACCATGAATTCGTACCATAATAGCTATAGGATTCCTATATTTAAAGGATTTGATCACGAAATTAGCCTTACTGCAGGAGAAAGGGGAACGTTAGAGGGGAAATTCGGGATCTAGGTGTCAAAAGTAACAAGAGCCTATGTACAATATGCACAAGTCATCCCCAACTGTGCATGACAGGAGACATAATTGCACTAGCTTATATACATAGAAGTAAATGTAATGTGGACAAAATAAAAAGAAGCCTTTCGGCTTCTAGGTAATCGGTAAGCGGGTGATGGGAATCGAACCCACGCTATCAGCTTGGAAGGCTGAAGTTCTACCATTGAACTACACCCGCAAAATAGTATCGGGATGACACGATTTGAACATGCGACCCCCTGGTCCCAAACCAGGTGCTCTACCAAGCTGAGCTACATCCCGATATAATTTTTTAAAAT
>NZ_JBBOYK010000009.1:0-62559 GCF_038008045.1 Paenibacillus sp. FSL P2-0173 | reverse complement strand
GAAACTGACGAGATAAAATATCTCTTGTTTGCTTCCATTTTACACAGCCTAACGGCATGTACCAAAATTTCAGCGTTGGATTTTGTAAACAAAATCCGTACTCACTCGTTGTTCAGTTTTCAAAGATCAAACTTGCATAATGTCTTACTTCATTTCGTCACCGCGTCTCAGTGGCGACCTTTATAATATATCATCTCTTTTTAGAATTTGCAAGAGTTTTTTTAATTTCTTTTTTTCGAGCAAATCCTTCAAAAAGGAACGAAAATTAATTTACCATGAATATTGAATAGAGTCAATACTTTTTTTGATATCAGAAAGTATAATCTTTTTAAAATAGTTTACTTCCTGATATCTCTGATATAGTTTCATCTTATCTTTTCATTGTTTGGTTTGTGGGACTCGCCCTCTGCGAGCATATTTTGATAGTTCCTTGGCGGGTGCAAAACGGGCATACATGCGAAAGACTGTTTTATATCGTAGTGCGATTGCGTAGCGAATATCTTGATCCAATCGAGTATCGCTCATATCAAGCAGCATTTCATCTAGCTCCTTACGAAGAACGTAGTCAAGTTCCTTGCATTCTTTTTCGTTAAACAGCATTCCCAACATATGACCATACTCCCTTATCAGCAGATTATATAGTACTTATATTTGCTCAACTATTGTTCCAATCTTTACCTGTTTTTAAACTCAACTGCTAAGGTTTCAAACTTACCCCGATTAATCTTCAGCTTCTCTTTAGGCTCTCCCCTTTGTTATGTTCAATTTTCAGGAAATATATAAATAATTGGCCATAATATTTTATTGTGACAATAAACGATAAGTTATGCCACTCTCAATTGCAGCTGCTATAAGCAGTAAGATGACAGACCATATGGACACCCTCAACGTTTGTTTCATAAATAAATCCCACACTGGGCCAGTTCCTTTGCGCTTTAGCCCTATGCTTGTACCTATAGTAGACATTATGTTGATTCCAAACTTCAATCCGAAGGCACAGGCGATAATCAAAACAGGCAATTCAATCACACCGTGAGGCAGTAACCCTTTGACAACAACTTCATACATACTTCTTCCCATATCTGTCTGCAAGTGTACTACAAACCCTAAAACCATACCGTTCACAATTAAAAATATAAACGGTACGATTCCAAATACTGCCCCCATAAATATAACCAGCACACATTTAATTGCATTATTGAAAAAGATGAATACAAAAAAACTCCATTGTGGATGCTCAGAATTCTGCAAGCGCTGCGCTACTTCTCCCAGTCCCTCCATTTGTTGCGCCAGCATGGATTGAATAGTGCCTGTACTTAACCATCCCACCATAATACTTGTGCAGAAAAGAAATGCAGAGATTAAAATTAACCGTCTTGTCGTGTGTAAATCGTGAAAAAATGCTTTTAGTCCCATTTGATAATTCCTCCTATTGGTTCAATGGAATAATTGACAACCCCCGGCATAGCTTTAAGTAAACAAGCACTTCGATGAAAGGGGCGTTATTAACCATGAATTCTTTTTTCTATGTATTGAACGGTAAAAAAATCAAACGATTCTTAATCGTAATGGCTGCAGCCGTCTTTACTGTTGGAGTCATTTATGTAGAAACCGATAATGTTACGGTTTTTTCCGAGGAAGCACCAACCGCTATTTATAGTGTACCCACGGACAAAAAGCTGATCGCTCTCACCTTTGATATTAGTTGGGGTGATAAGCGTACTGCCCCCATCTTAAAAGTCCTTGAGGATAAAAAAGTGACTAAGTCCACCTTTTTTCTTTCTGCCCCTTGGAGTAAAACACATCCAGAGCTTGTGAATCAGATTAAAGAAAGTGGATTTGAGATCGGCAGTCATGGCCATAAACACGAAAATTACAGTAGCTTAAGCGATGAAGATATTCGTAAGCAGATTTCCATTGCTCATACCACATTAACCGAACTGACGGGACAGTCCCCGAAGTTGATCCGTATGCCTAATGGCGACTTTGATAAAAGGGTCCTTCAGGTTGCCGGCACTTTAGGCTACAAAACCATTCAGTGGGATACAGATTCCCTGGACTGGAAAAACCCTGGTACTCAGGTCATAATCGACCGTGTTGTAAATAAAGCGCATCCTGGCGATATCGTCCTTCTGCATGCCAGTGATTCCTGTAAACAAACACATGAAGCCTTGCCCGTCATTATCGACAAGTTGCGCGCACAAGGCTATGAATTCGTGACTGTATCTGAACTGCTTCAACAGGGTACAGTAAAAGGCAAAGAGGTACGCGATCAGGCACTGGGTCTTTAAGGAGTTATTTTACATCGTTCTCAGCTAAAAACCAAAAGCAAATCGACATATTTCTCCGCATTCATCCGCATACTATCCACATTCATGATGAAGGAGGAATACGGCCATGAATTGGACTCGTTTGCGATTTGTTAGCACGGTATGCGTACTGGGCGTTGCACTGAGTGGCTGCGGCTCGGATCAGGGTTCTGCGCCCCCCCAGAACAGTTATAAAGAGATGAAAACGATGGTTGTCGATATCTTGAAAAGCGATGACGGAAAAAAAGCTGTAGAAGAGGCTTTAACCGGGGAAAGCACTTCAAAAGAAGGACAATCCGGTCAAAGCAGTGAAGAGGGTGGGGCTGGTGGTGGATCTGGTGGCAGCATGGGAATGAAAATGCTTATGCCCATGCAATCGGCTGAACAGATGAAGATCGCAGTCAAAGATACTTTGGTATCACCTGAATATAAAAAAGAAATCGAAAAAATTATGACTGATCCGCGTTTTGCCGGAGAATTTGCCAAAGCCATCAACAGCCAAAGCAAACAGCTTCATATGCAACTTATAAAAGACCCTTCTTATCAAAAATCAATTGAAGCGATGCTTAAGTCGCCAGAACTGACCAAGATGTATATGGACTTAACTAAAACTCCTGAATATCGCAAACAATCTATGACAGTCATGCATGATGCCATGCAGAATCCGATTTTTCGGCTTGAAGTCATGAATTTACTTAAAACTGTCGTACAAGAGGAACTCCAACCTAAGGTTGAGAAAAAAAGCGGTGAGCAAGGTGGCTCTGCTGATCAGAAGCAAGATGGTGGTGGTGGAGGCGAAGGAGAACAAGGTGGAGGCCAATAATAAAAAGGCTGGTTCAACAACCAGCCTTTTTTTCTTATTCAAATTCCGCGTGCAACGTCGTAATTTGAGCAGCAATATCATTGTAAATTGCCCCTGTCGCCGACTCGGATTTATATACGGATGGAGAAAAGTCGGCTTCTGAAGGGTGATTGTCTGGGATACCCAGCGGAATTTGCGCCAGCAGCTTCGTATGAAGGGTATCTGCCAGCATAGCCCCGCCACCGCGTCCAAAAACATAGTCCTTTTCTCCGGTGGAGGATACATAATAGGACATGTTCTCCACAACACCAATGACCTTATGATCTGTTTGGAGCGCCATAGCCCCTGCACGTGCAGCTACAAAAGCTGCAGTTGCATGTGGGGTAGTGACAATGATTTCTTCACTCTGCGGAATCATTTGATGTACGTCAAGCGCTACATCGCCAGTCCCTGGTGGTAAATCGAGTATCATATAATCCAGTTGTCCCCATTCAACATCACTAAAAAACTGTCTGAGCATTCTCCCCAGCATGGGACCTCTCCAAATCACCGGATTGTTCTCTCTGACAAAGAAGCCCATAGACATGATTTTGATACCGAATCGCTCCACCGGCTGAATGATACCATCTTCGACAGAAGGAACATCCTCCACTCCGATCATATCCGGCACGCTAAATCCATAGATATCCGCATCAATTAAACCCACACGCTTCCCCTGTCTAGCTAAAGCAGCAGCCAAATTTACAGCTACTGTCGATTTTCCGACACCACCTTTTCCGCTTGCAATGGCAATAAACCGGACGCCAGATGCTGGGCTAAGCAGCTCATGTTCTTCCATACCGACAGCATGTCCTTTGGTCAAAACCGGGTCAGCGGCTTCCTCGGTATTCTCCACAGCTTGAATTGCGGACTTTTCATGCTCAGATGCCTCACGAATACGAATATGGACGTGGCTTAATCCCGCCTCTTCTAACGTCTGCCGGATTTCCCGCTCCAGTTCTGCACACGTCTCTTCCTGGCTATTCAAACTAATAGCGGTCAAGGATACCCGATCCTCTTTAACAACCACATCCCGAATAAAATGGAGATCGACTAGACGGCGTCCTGTTTGAGGCTCCCGTACTTGTTGAAGTAGCTCTATAACTTGCTCTCTTGATTGCATGAATTATCAGCACCTCTGCTTTAATGAATTACGGAGTGGTAAACACTTACAGTATACCACTATCTGGCCTCAGGTGCTGGTGAGATCCCCTTTTCCCCGGCACTGTAACGCAAAATCCCCTTATATATGGACGCCGCCACCTGCCTTTGATAGTTCACGTCACTTAGTCGTCTGGCTTCCTCTGGATGGGACAAAAATCCGACTTCTACAAGGGCTGATGGCATTTTGAGAGCTTTCAATAAATAAACTGTGTTCACGGTCTTAGCCACTCTGTCCGTATTTTCCAAGTTGCGTTTGATTTCTTCCTGAATTAAAGACGCCAAATTCTCGTTATCTGCATGGTTAGGAACGTAAAAGGTCTGGGCTCCACTCCAACGGCTCGACGGAATACTGTTCATATGAATACTTAGAAAGAGGTCCGCTTTCTGCTCCTCAATTATACGCACACGCTGCTTCAAATCCTCCGTTTTCCTTCTGGCGTAACCTTTCGTTTCTTGCTGCGCCAGGTCGCGGTCATCCTCACGTGTCATGACAACAACAGCACCTGCTTGCTGCAAATAATCCCGCAAATAAAAAGCGATTGCCAGATTAATATCCTTTTCAATAATTCCTTCTTTGCTAACCGCCCCTCCATCAGGCCCTCCGTGTCCAGCATCTATAGCAATTACTTTACCAGTAAGGGGTAAACTCCAATGGGTCCAAGCTCTCGAAGCAGGTATCTCATACAATGCCAGTGTAATAAACAGAACGGCGAGACAACAGCCCAACAGCATTTTTTGCAACGTCCGATAGCGAATCCACAGTGTAACCTCGTGTTTACGATTATTTTTTTGCATAACAAAACGCCTCCGTCCTATACAGATACTAATAATCTATATGGGACGAGGCGTGTAGATAGTACAACTCAGGCATGAACAAATTCTTTCATACCTTCAATGAGCACTTGAGCGACTTCCGGTCGTGTAAATTCAGGTGGCGGGCAAACCCCAGAGCGCAACAATTCCCGTACCTTGGTGCCCGAGAGCGTCAAATGATGCTCCTTGGGATGTGGGCATGTTTTACTTGAGGCCATATTTCCACATCGGGTGCAATAAAAGCTGTGTTCAAAGAACAATGGAGTAATCCCCAGCTCTTCAGGTGTAAAGTGCCTGAAAATTTCCTGTGCTTCGTAGGTACCATAATAGTCTCCTACCCCGGCATGATCCCTTCCAACAATAAAATGGGTGCAGCCATAGTTTTTTCGCACAATAGCATGGAAAATGGCCTCTCTAGGACCCGCGTATCGCATGGCAGCAGGAAATACCCCTAGAAAAGTCCGATCAGCCGGATAATAATTGTCCAGCAGCACCAGATAGCTCTTCATACGCACATCTGCCGGAACGTCATCTGACTTGGTTTCACCAACGAGTGGGTTTAGAAACAAAGCATCCACAATCTCCATCGAGCTTTTTTGGATATACTCATGTGCCCGGTGTACCGGATTTCGTGTTTGAAAACCGACCACTGTTTTCCAGCCTTTTTCTACAAAATAGTCGCGTGTCTGTGATGGTGTATAGTAAAACTCACTAAATTGTGTGGGCTCCGGCCGATTCAGCACTTGCACAGATCCACCAACATACGTAGCAGGTCGATCTAACAGTTTGTTTACGCCAGGATGAGCCGGGTCATCGGTCTTGAATACTCGTCTGGCTTCCTCAGCCTGATCTACCTGATAAATACTTTCAATATCAAGTACAGCATAGATAGTATCGTCTGTTTCACCCACCAAAGCCACCTGCTGACCTAATTTCAGTTCACTGGCTACACTTTCTACAACTGCAAGAGTAATGGGAATACTCCAGACTGTACCATCGGCAAGACGCATATCTGTTACCACCGACCGATAATCAGATTCATTCATAAACCCCGTCAAAGGAGAGAAAGCTCCCACTCCAATCAAATCCAGATCAGAAATGGTCCATGAGTTTACACGGATAGGAAACAATTCTCCTGCAGCCTGCAAAAGTGCTTTTTGCTCCGGTCCTGTAATGATTTTATCAACAAGTGTTCCGCCATGCGGAAGAATTGCAGTCATAATGCACTTCCCTTCTCTTCATAAATACGACTCATAGTTACCTGAATACCATTTTATTGATGGAGCCCACACTCTGTTTTCTCATTGCCTGACCAGCGACCTGCACGAGGGTCTTCACCTGGTAGAACTTCACGGGTACATTGCTCACAACCGATACTGGGATAATTGCGGTCATGCAATGGATTATACAGTACTTCATGAGTACGGATATAGTTCCATACATCCTCGGATGTCCAGCTTGCCAAGGGATTAAATTTAACGAGTCCAAACTTTTCATCATACTCTACCTTTTTTGAATTCGCACGGGTAGGGGCCTGATCCCGGCGAATACCAGTAATCCATGCATCGTATTGTGACAAAATGCGTGTCAGGGGCTCAACTTTGCGTATACCACAACATGTGTTAGGATCTGTTTTCCACAGTTCCTCTCCATGCTCAGCCGCTTGCTCTTCAGGAGTAATTAAGGGAGAGACCCTGACAAAATCCAAATTATATCTGGCTTTCATCTGATCTCGCGTATCGTAAGTTTCTTGAAAATGAAAGTCGGTGTCCAAGTAAAAAATGTCGGTGGAAGGGCTAATTTTTTGAAGCATATCTACTAGTACTACATCTTCTGCTCCGAAGCTACAAGCAAAGGTAAGATTGGGAAATGTAAGAACAGCATACTGGATAATTTCCTCTGGAGTAGCCTCTTCCAGTTCAATTGCCTTGACTCTAATCAACGCTTCTTTCTCCAATAAATTCATTATCAATGCGCCTCCATATGAAGATTCATAAATAGGTGTCATTTCAATACCGACTAAACTAATAAGATTAAATACAGTATAAAACTTTCACAATCATTGTCAATCCAAGGCAAAATGTCCTGATGTAAGCATTTATCCACCCACATTTGCAGGAATGTTGTTCTGTCAGCATTCTTTAATGCTTTCTTGCGTATCCAACCAAGTTCATTGGCTTTATATAAAATATTCTTATACCAAACACTTGAAAATGGTCCATAGGCTCTTTTGTTACTAAAAGTAACTAGTGTAGCTGAAGGTATGCTTGAATGGAGGCTTTTTACGTCAACAAAGACGGCTTGTTCTCTACTCTGCCGAAGACAAAGGCGTACCACCAGTACGCTTTTAAACAAAGGGCTTTCTTATATAACATTATATGGGAATAGTTTGGTCCTTGAAGGAATACATCCTATAGTTTTGACTTTGGAAGAGCAAGCCGAACGTGCGGATAAGCATTTTTTTGACAACCTACCATGCTACGCAAAATTACTTAGTTGAATGATTTGTATAGCCAAAATGTATTATTGTACTATACGTATGCTTGTGGATCTTCTGAGTGAAATGCTTTAGAGGCATCTAGGAGCAGCGTATCCTAATCTTGGCCCAGTGCGCGGCAGCCATCGGTAATGCTGAACAGCTTTGGGTTGCTTGATCAAGCAAGAATCATCTGTAGAAGAAAGCAACATCGTTTCTGAATCTAAGATTATCGAAGGGTGCTAACCGAGGGAATTGAAAATAACTTTAGGTTTCAAAGCTCTTATTTTGCATTCCAAAGATGAAGTCCGTATGTGGACGAGTTCAGATGAAGGCAAACTAGCCTTTACTCGAATTTTTAACCAGATGAAATCGACTACACTATTCTGGAGCTCTGGCGTCAGCGATGCTTTCATTGTGGAAATTATAAAAGAAATGACTGCGCGCTGAACTCTTATTATGCCTCTATCCAATCCTAAAGCGCTTATAGAGGCAATTCCCGAGGGATTGATCCCTGGACACAAGCAAGACTCTTATCGCTACTGGAAGCCTATTTAAAGCCTGACATCAAGATGGGTCAATTTTATAAGGGTAGACACAGTCGGACAATACAGGGTGCTCCCGGTTATAGTTTGGAGCGATTGCTGTGTAGACTATTTCCATTACCAGTAACATGTAAATCGCCGTTGCCATTGCAGTAGCATAGAAAGCGGACAGTGCTAGGCTAACGAGCGTCCTTCTCTCAGTGCACACAAATAAAAAGAGGTATTCCTTGCCGTATCCCTAGCTACGCCCAAAACAACTGCACAAGAGGCATAGACAGTACCAGCCAGAACATATCAAGGGACTTTACATAAACAACTGAAAGCAAAGTGTCTCGTGAAACAGCACTTAGCAGAGAATATTAAGATGAGGCTAATTTGATAGTCGAACATTATATTTTAGTCACAGGTTATAAACATTACAGAATAAACTCCGTGGAAATAGCAAACTGTATTTGTGTATAACAATATCGTCTTCAATTACATCGTGGATAACTTTTCGTGTTCCATGCATTTGCATGCGGTTATTTATGTATTCGCAGAAACATGCTTAAGCCTATGAATTTTAGAGTAGGTCTACTTATCCACATGTGGATAAAAATCAGGAAATGACTAAATAAAAAAGAACCCTTTCCATAAGGAAAAGGTTCTTCTGTATTCGAAATATTAACGTTTCGAGAACTGTGGTGCACGACGAGCGGCTTTGAGACCGTATTTTTTACGTTCTTTCATACGTGGGTCACGAGTCAAGAAGCCTGCTTTTTTCAAAGCTGGACGGAATTCCGGATCTGCTTTCAACAGAGCACGGGAAATACCGTGGCGAATTGCGCCGGCTTGACCAGAGATACCACCACCATGAGCGATAACGAGTACGTCATAGCTGCCAACTGTTTCTGTCAGGTTCAGTGGTTGTTTTACGATCAGTTTGAGAGTTTCCAAACCGAAATATTCATTAATATCACGCTTATTGATGACAATGCGTCCTTCACCCGGTACGAGACGAACACGAGCTACCGAATGTTTACGACGACCTGTCCCATAGTATTGTACTTGTGCCATGAAACTGTCCTCCCTTTTAATTATCCGCGAAGTTCGTAAACTTCAGGTTTTTGTGCTGCATGTGGATGCTCAGTGCCTCTGTAAGCTTTAAGTCTCAGCTTCATTTTCTCACCTTGACGAGTTTTAGGAAGCATACCGTGAACAGCCAATTCCAACATACGCTCAGGCTTGTTCTTAACCATTTCTTGTGCAACCGTTACTTTCAGACCACCCGGATGCAGGGAGTGACGGTAGTATTTCTTGTTCTCCATTTTTTTACCGGTCAATACGATTTTTTCCGCATTGATTACAACAACAAAATCACCTGTGTCCACATGTGGTGTAAATTGTGGCTTGTGTTTGCCGCGAATCAACGCAGCCGCTTCGCTTGCCAGACGGCCGAGCGTTTTGCCTTCGGCATCAATGATGTGCCAGTTGCGCTCAACTTCATTTGGCTTCGCCATATACGTAGTACGCATGAAAAGTATCCTCCTTAAGTTCGTTAACAGAAATCATCATTTATCTTCGTTCGTTAAGTTGCTGCATTATTGATGGATTAGATGTTAATTTAAAGTGATTATCTTAATTGGGGCTGTGGGAAAGCCATTAAGAAAACACAACTTTTATATTACAGGATAACCATCAATTCCGCAAGGGTAAAATCAATGTTTTTTGATGTTTTCGTCGTACTCTACATTCCAGAGCGTTAAAGCGTGTCCAACGGCCGTAGGTCCGGCCTTTGAACGATTTTTCGCCTCCAAAATGGAAGGAATATCATCCGACGATTTTTTGCCTTCTCCCACTTCCAGCAAAGTACCCATAATAATCCGAACCATGTGCTGCAAAAATCCGCTACCTGTAATATAAGTATGGATAATTCCCTGATCATCCGAGTCCGGACGTGAAAAGGAATGGTCTACTGTCATATAGGCTTCGTAAATAGTGCGAACATGATTCGTCTTTTGGGAACGTCGAGATGCGAACGAAGTATAGTCAAAGGTGCCAACTAAATGAGCTAACCCTTCCTCCATCGCTCTTACATCCAGACTCGTTGGATGATGGGCCTGTGTACGACGGTGAAAGATGTCCGGAAACCGGTTCGCATTAATACTGTACCGATATGTCTTCCGCTTCGCCATGCGGCGTGCATGAAAGGACAGTGGCACCTCTCTCGCATCCGTAACGATGATATCACGAGGCAACCAGGCATTAAGTGCCAGACACCAGCGCTGTAACGGAATCGGCGATTCAGTGTGAAAATTGAATACCTGCCCGTATGCATGTACACCTGCATCTGTACGGCCTGAGCCTGTAATTTTAAGACGCTCGCCCGTCAATGAGTAAATAGCATGTTCAAGGCAGTCCTGAATGGTGTTACCGTTAGGCTGCGTCTGAAAGCCATCATAGTGGGTTCCGTCATAGTTCACCTTCATGCACAAGTTCCGCATGCTTCTCACACCTTTGTAGGGGTAGTCTCTGGCCTTACAAGGAATAACCGAACATAACAAAGGAGAAGCCCCTCAAGGACTCCTCCAAGAGAAAAAAAGGGTTGTTCAGAATCAAGCCGATTCTGTCCACCCTTCCCTCATCTTCGCCTGTTTACGCGCGGTCAACCAATTCCAGATATACCATTGGAGCGGCGTCGCCACGACGAGGTCCCAATTTCAGGATACGAGTGTATCCACCTGGACGCTCAGTGTAACGTGTAGCCAATTCGCTAAACAGCTTTTGGATTGCATCCTGCTCACCATCCAAAGTTTCACGGCGAACGAACGCAGCCACTTGACGACGTGCGTGCAGATCTCCTTTTTTCGCTTTGGTGATCAGTTTTTCAGCAATAGAACGAACTTCTTTCGCTTTAGCCTCAGTAGTTTGGATACGCTCATACAAGAACAGATCGGTTACCAAATCACGAAACAAAGCTTTACGGGCACTGGAGTTACGGCCCAATTTTTGGTATGCCATGTAATTTCCCCTCCTTCACAAAAACGTTGCTGTACTATTCTTCCGTACGAAGTCCTAAACCAAGTTCCTCGAGCTTCTCTTGTACTTCTTCCAAAGATTTGCGACCCAAGTTACGGACCTTCATCATATCTTCTTCAGATTTAGTCGTGAGTTCTTGTACCGTATTGATACCAGCGCGCTTAAGGCAGTTATAGGAACGGACGGAGAGATCCAGCTCTTCGATCGTCATTTCAAGAACTTTTTCTTTCTTGTCTTCTTCTTTTTCAACCATAATTTCAGCATCTTTTGCCTCGTCCGTGAGACCCACGAACAACATCACATGCTCGGTCAAAATTTTGGCTCCAAGGCTCACTGCTTCCTCGGGACGAATACTTCCGTCAGTCCAAACCTCAAGTGTCAGCTTGTCATAATTCGTAACCTGGCCGACACGCGTATTTTCTACGCCGTAGTTCACGCGTGCAATCGGAGTGTAGATGGAGTCGACGGGAATGACGCCGATCGGCTGGTCATCACGTTTGTTCCGATCCTGCTTAACGTAACCGCGACCGCGATTGGCAAAAATACGCATGTGAAGTCTCGAACCCGGTCCGAGCGTAGCAATGTGAAGATCCGGATTAAGAATTTCCACATCACTATCCGCACGGATATCTCCTGCCGTTACAACTCCTTCGCCTTCCGCATCGATTTCGAGTACTTTCTCTTCATCCGAGTGGATTTTAAGCGATAAAGCTTTCAAGTTCAGAATGATCTCCGTTACGTCTTCCTTCACACCGGGAACCGTTGCAAACTCGTGCAGAACCCCATCGATCTGAACCGATGTGACTGCTGCCCCCGGTAACGAGGATAACAGAATACGGCGAAGCGAGTTTCCCAGCGTCGTACCGTATCCGCGTTCCAGCGGTTCTACTACGAATTTTCCATAGGTGCCATCATCATTGACGTCAACCGTCTCAATTTTCGGCTTTTCGATTTCTATCACTGCAATATCCCTCCTTCAAAACGTCGCTCCTATATGAAACATTCACCTTATCCATAGTCTATCATGCAGTATACCTAAACATCCATTCTTGGCAGTTTGTGCCGGATCTATACTACACGCAGAGGAGAAATCTCATTAGACGCGACGACGTTTTGGAGGACGGCATCCGTTATGAGGTACCGGAGTTACGTCTTTGATCAGGTTAACTTCCAAACCAGCAGCTTGCAAAGAGCGGATTGCTGCTTCGCGACCTGCACCAGGTCCTTTAACCATGACTTCGACAGTTTTCATGCCGTGTTCCATAGCAGCTTTAGCAGCAGTTTCTGCGGCCATTTGCGCTGCAAATGGAGTGGATTTACGGGAACCACGGAATCCCATGCCGCCTGAGCTGGCCCAAGAGATTGCGTTACCGTGTGGATCTGTGATCGTAACGATCGTGTTGTTGAACGTGGAACGGATGTGTGCCACGCCAGTTTCGATATTTTTACGGTCACGGCGTTTTGTACGTACAACTTTTTTCGGTTTAGCCATTGAATGTTATCCTCCCTTCTTATTTCTTTTTGTTCGCTACAGTCCGACGAGGACCTTTACGGGTACGAGCATTAGTTTTAGTACGTTGTCCGCGAACAGGCAACCCACGACGGTGACGAACACCACGGTAGCACCCAATCTCAGTCAGACGTTTAATATTCAAGGAAATTTCACGACGCAGATCGCCTTCTACTTTAACTTCTTTGTCGATCGTTTCACGTAATTTGCTCACTTCATCTTCAGTCAAATCACGAACACGCGTGTTTGCACTGATGCCTGTTTCCTTCAAGATTTTCTGAGAAGTCGTTTTACCGATTCCGAAAATGTAAGTCAAGGCGATCTCAACGCGTTTGTCACGTGGCAAATCCACACCAGCTATACGAGCCATTTTACGCTACACCCCCTTCTATTAACCTTGTTTTTGTTTGTGTTTCGGATTTTCGCAAATAACCATTACGTTCCCTTTGCGGCGAATGACTTTGCATTTTTCGCAAATAGGTTTTACAGAAGGTCTTACCTTCATGTTGATTACCTCCTCCAAGCTTTACCCTGGTAAAACTCGCTTCGTGAACATTCACATCGTTTTGCCGAGCAAAACAAGTTTTTTAAATGACATACGTTTAATAAAAACCTGCATGAATTACTTGCGGTACGTTATACGGCCTTTGGTTAAATCGTAAGGCGATAACTGTACAACCACCTTGTCGCCTGTCAAAATACGGATAAAGTGCATCCGCAGCTTTCCGGAAACATGAGCAAGAATTTGATGACCGTTCTCCAGCTCTACCTTGAACGTAGCGTTCGGCAGTGGCTCGATTACCGTACCTTCAACCTCAATGACATCTTCTTTGGCCAAAGTCAGTCTCCTTTCTCTTCAGCTTGGTATTCGGACGAGTCCAGGAAAGTTTTCACTGCATGGCGCAGCTTTCCATTCGTCACCCGACCGCTTTCGTTTAAACTGTTTACAATCTCGCTACTAATCTTTGGCTGAGGCACCAAATGAAGAACATTTTTCTTCTTCGCTTGATCAAACTTTCGTTTATCCCCATCCGCAATATATACAAACCTGCTATCTGCTACTGAAACGACAACCGCAATCTGTCCGGCACCTCTGCCTTTCAGAATCTTCACCAGCTGACCGATTTGCAGGTTTCCTTGCTGAATCATTCCAATCACCTACGCACTCAGTTTCGTGAAAATGTCCATGCCGCCCGTTTCGCACGTCACCGCTTGCTCGTTATGAGCACATGAGGTTACGTTCATCGTAACGACCGTCCAGTTGTCTTCCAGCGTCCCTACATGGTGAGAACCTATCTGAATCATTGATTCAATAGCCAGCCCAATGCCGGTTTTCAGCCTCGGCCCCTGCTCAGGAATACCACGGTTTGGATTCTCAATATATTGCCGAATGGCATGCGACATTGTAAACTGGCGAGTTTTCGCGATGATATCGCCTTTGTTTAACTTGCGTTTGCCGGGAAATCCGTGCACCAGTTGTTCGTTGACTGAAGCGCAAATGCTAGCAGGAAAACCGTTATAACCTTTAAAAGACGGCACAGCTCCCTGACTGCGAATATACCGATCAGCTAAATGATCAAGTTCACCGGTCGTAATACCGGGCTCGATGTGTCCTGCCAAGAGATGATCCGTTTCCGTATCTATTCTCTTAGCTTTCCTCATAAAGCTTGATTCCGTCCCCGACTTGCAAATGATCATTACAGCTAACCCCGCAACAAGGACACGATATTTTGGGAAACCACATCAATATCCTGTTCTCCGTCAATATGACGCAGAAGATTCTGGTTCTCATAAAACGTGAGGAGTGGTGCTGTTTTATTACTATATTCGTCAAGTCGTGTTCTTACGCTATCTTCATTATCGTCAGGACGCTGATAGAGTTCCCCACCGTCTTTATCGCAAATGCCTTCAACCTTAGGAGGATTAAAGACAATATGATAGCTAGTTCCGCAGCTTTTACAAACCCGCCGTCCTGTGATTCGTGCCAACAAGTTGTCACTATCCACTTTCAGGTTGATGACGTCATCTAGCTTCGTATTCAAACGACCCAAAATTTGATCCAAGGCTTCAGCTTGAGCCAAAGTTCTTGGAAAACCGTCCAGCAAGAACCCTTTCTTGCAATCTGGCTGTTGTAGCCGTTCTTCAACGATACCGATTGTTACGTCATCCGGAACAAGTTCACCCTTGTCGATATATTCTTTAGCTTTAATGCCAATAGGTGTTCCCTGTTTCATCGCTAGGCGAAAAGCATCACCTGTCGAGATATGAGGAATGCCGAATTCCTTCACAATGACATCTGCTTGTGTACCTTTACCAGCCCCCGGAGGGCCCATGATCAAAATATTCACAATCTGTCACTCCTCAAGACGACCCCTACACAAGAAACAGCACAAAAGGTGCCGGTAAGCATGCGAACATCCTAAGCCGGTACCTATTGCCTATTTGTTGATGAAGCCTTTGTAATGGCGTTTGATCAGTTGGCTTTCGATTTGCTTCATTGTATCCAATGCTACACCAATGATGATGAGCAATGAAGTACCGCCAATTTGCACGGAACGAGGCAAGCCCGAAAGCGAACCGAAGAATACCGGCAAAACGGATATGACTGCCAGAAACAAGGCTCCTGTCATTGTCAAACGTGACATTACTCGTGTCAAGTATTTCTCCGTGGCTTTACCCGGGCGAATTCCCGGAATATAACCGCCGTTTTTCTTCATATTGTCGGCCATTTGCTGCGGATTCATCTGTACAAAGGTATAGAAGAATGTGAAACCGATAATCATTACGACATACAAAACCATGCCCAGCGGCTTGTCATAATACAAGTAAGTGGTAACCCACTTAGCCCAAACATGATCTGCCCAGAAACTCGCAATAATTGTCGGGAATTGCAGCAATGATACCGCAAAGATTACCGGAATAACGCCTGCCGCATTAATTTTCATCGGAATATGCGTATTCTGGCCACCGTACATTTTGTTGCCAACTACACGTTTCGCGTATTGTACCGGGATTTTCCGAATACCTTGCTGGATGTAGATAACACCAACAATAATCAGAACAATCACCAGGGCAATTATAATTGCCTTCAGAATATTCATAAACAGCTGATCTGCCTGAATAAACTGAGATTCTACAACCGTCCGAATATGTCTTGGAATACCCGCTGCAATCCCTGCGAAGATAACAATAGAGATACCATTGCCGATTCCCTTTTCGGTAATTTGCTCACCGAGCCACATAAGGAACGTAGTTCCTGCTGTAAGCACAATGGCAATGACCAGATAATCTGCAAAAGTGGCTCCTGGAATCATCGCTGCACCGTACAGTCGATTAAAGCCAATCGACGTTCCGAATGCTTGAATCAGGCCAAGTATTACCGTACCATAACGCGTAATTTGAGCCAACTTCTTTTTACCATGCTCTCCTTGTTTAGCCCATTCCGCAAGTTTCGGAATCACGTCCATTGACAGCAACTGTACAATGATGGACGCTGTAATATATGGCATAATCCCGAGGGCGAAGATCGAAAACTGATACAATGCGCCCCCTGAGAAGGTGTTAAGGAGTCCAAACAACTCGCTTCCTGCCTGATCCTGAGAAGTAAAGACTTGCTTGTTCACGCCGGGAACCGGCACAAAGGAGCCAATACGATATACAAAGAGTATAAACAGGGTGAACAGGATTCGGGTTCTAAGATCCTCAACCCGCCATATATTTTTCAGGGTCTTGAACATTAGATCACCTCGGTTTTACCGCCGGCAGCTTCAATTTTCTCTACCGCAGATTGAGAGAACTTGTTCGCTTTAACTGTCAATTTTACAGTGATTTCACCGTTACCCAGAATTTTGATTCCGGATTTAGCGTTTTTCACAATGCCATTGTTCAGCAAAAACTCAGGGCTTACTTCTGTACCCGCTGCAAAACTGTTCAAATCTTCGATATTCAAAACCGCATACTCTTTACGAGTAGGATTTACGAAACCGCGTTTAGGCAAGCGACGATACAGTGGGTTTTGACCACCCTCGAAGCCCGGACGTACACCACCGCCGGAACGAGCGTTTTGACCTTTATGACCACGACCAGAAGTTTTACCCGTACCGCTACTAGGACCACGACCCAAACGTTTACGTTCTTTGCGGGAGCCTGGAGCTGGGGAAAGCTCATGTAACTTCATCGTTCGTTGCACCTCCTTGATTATTGTTAAAATACTTTATTTCTTAAGCCTCAATTTCTTTAACAGAAACCAAATGGCTAACTTGATTAATCATCCCGCGAATAGCTGCATTGTCGGGTTGAACTACTTTATGGTTGATTTTACGCAAGCCGAGCGTTTTAACAGTCGTTCTCTGATTACCAGGACGGCCGATCAACGAACGAACGAGGGTGATTTCTAATTTCGCCATGATATTCCCTCCTTAGCCCAGCAGCTCTTCGATGGATTTGCCGCGCAATTTTGCAACTTCTTCAGCGCGTTTCAAGCGGGACAAACCTTCCAAAGTCGCATTGACCATATTCATGGAATTCGAAGAACCCAAAGATTTTGTCAAGATATCACCTACACCAGCAAGTTCCAGTACAGCACGAACCGGACCACCAGCGATAACTCCAGTACCTTCCGATGCCGGTTTCAACAGAACCCGGCCAGCACCGAACTTACCTGTAACAAGGTGAGGAATTGTTGTTCCTACGAGTGGAACGTGAACCAGGTTTTTCTTAGCATCTTCAATACCTTTGCGAATTGCATCAGGTACTTCGCCAGCTTTACCGATTCCAGCGCCTACCCAGCCGTTGCCGTCGCCCACTACTACCAGAGCACTGAAGCTGAAACGGCGTCCGCCTTTGACAACTTTAGCTACACGATTAATATTTACTACTCTTTCAGTCAGTTCCAAAGTATTCGGATCTACACGCAAGTCGTTAACCTCCTTTTGAGAAATGTCTTAGAATTCAAGGCCTGCTTCGCGAGCTGCATCAGCCAAAGCTTGAATCCGTCCATGATACAAGTATCCGCCACGGTCAAATACGATGTTAGCATGGCCTTTTTCTTTCGCACGTTTAGCAACGAGTTCGCCAACTTTACGAGCTGCTTCTACACTACCGCCGTTTTTGATTTCGCTGCTCAGTTCTTTATCCATAGTGGATGCAGATACCAATGTTACACCAGCTACATCATCAATCAGTTGTGCGTAGATATGCTTGGAAGAGCGGAATACGTTCAAACGAGGACGTACAGCCGTACCTTCGATTTTCTTACGTACACGCAGATGTCTTCTGACACGTGCTTTATTTTTATCTTGTTTTGTAATCATCTCAAGTTTTCACTCCCTTCAGTTTGCCTTTTAAAACTTTATACTAAGACGCACTGGGTAAAAAAGAAGTACGAAGTCTTTCCTGCAGAAAGACCGCACAAAGTCGGTAAGAAACTTATTTCTTCTTACCGGCTTTACCTTCTTTACGAATGATGCGCTCGCCTTCGTATTTAATCCCTTTACCTTTGTACGGTTCAGGTTCACGAACGGAACGAATTTTAGCAGCGTAGGCACCTACACGCTCTTTATCAATTCCGCGAACGATGATTTTAGTGTTCGAAGGAACTTCGAATTCGATGCCCGCTTCCGGTGTGATTTCAACCGGGTGAGAGTATCCAACGTTCAGAACGATTTTATCTCCGGATTTGCTTGCACGATATCCGACCCCAACCAGCTCCAGAGATTTTGAAAACCCTTCAGTTACACCACTTACCATGTTGTTGACAACGCTGCGGGTTGTTCCATGCAAAGAGCGGTGAAGTTTGTTGTCCGAAGGACGAACTACATTAATTTCATTGTTTTCCACAGTAACGGACATGTCTTTATGAAGCTCACGAGTCAATGTTCCTTTAGGACCTTTAACTGTGATCGCTGTGTTGTTCAAAGTCACGTCAACACCACTTGGTACTGTGATTGGTTTACGACCAATACGGGACATATCTGTTGCACCTCCTATCTTTTAAACGTTATCTTACCAAACGTAGCAAACAACTTCTCCGCCGGCTTTGGACTGACGTGCTTCTTTGTCGGTCATGATACCTTTGGATGTTGAAATGATTGCGATCCCGAGTCCACCCAATACGCGTGGAATCTCATTGCTCTTCGTGTAAACGCGAAGACCTGGTTTACTGATTCTTTTCAAACCTGTAATAACACGCTCGTTGTTCGCACCGTATTTCAAGAAAATACGGATAATCCCTTGTTTGCTATCTTCAACAAATTCCGCATCACGAATGAATCCTTCACGTTTCAGGATGTCGGCGATTTGTTTTTTCATTGTAGATGCAGGCATTTCTACTGTTTCGTGACGAACTGTGTTCGCGTTACGAATACGAGTAAGCATATCTGCAATTGGATCAGACATAGTCATTGTGTATAAACCTCCTTCCCAAACAGGACTTTTTACCAGCTTGCTTTTTTCACGCCAGGAATCTGGCCTTTATAAGCTAATTCACGGAAGCAAATTCTGCAGATCTTAAACTTTTGCAGTACCGAATGTGGACGACCACAACGCTCGCAACGAGTGTAAGCACGAACTTTAAACTTTGGTGTGCGTTGTTGTTTGACTTTCATTGAAGTTTTTGCCACTTAGCCTGACACCTCCTAAATAGTTTCGGAGAACAGGGTGTCTTTAAAATCAGACGCCCGAAACGTTATGCCAACATTATTTTGCGAAAGGCATGCCCAGCTGAGTCAGAAGCTCACGGGACTCTTCGTCAGTTTTGGCAGTCGTTACGATAACGATGTCCATACCACGAACTTTATCAACTTGATCATACTCGATTTCCGGGAAGATCAACTGTTCTTTCAGACCAAGCGTGTAGTTACCACGTCCGTCGAAAGCTTTTGTCGATACACCATGGAAGTCACGTACGCGAGGAAGAGTAATGTTGAACAATTTGTCCAAGAAATAATACATACGCTCGCCACGAAGTGTTACCTTTACACCGATCGGCATGTTTTCACGCAATTTAAAACCTGCAATAGATTTTTTTGCGCGAGTGATTACTGGTTTTTGACCAGCAATCAGCTGCATGTCGTTGAGAGCTGAATCAAGTACTTTGGAGTTTTGGACTGCGTCGCCAACACCCATGTTGATTACAACTTTCTCGATTTTAGGCACTTGCATCACTGTTGTATAGTTGAACTTCTGCATCAAAGCAGGAGTGATTTCTTTCAAGAAACGTTCTTTCATTCTTGTTGTAGCCATGAATCATATACCTCCTTTCTTCAAAAAATAATTAGTCGATCACTTCGCCAGAACGTTTTGCAATGCGCACTTTTTTTCCGTTGTCCAAAACTTTGTAACCAACACGGGTTACTTTTCCGCTCTTCGGATCAATGTGCATAACGTTGGAAACGTGAATCGGAGCTTCTTTCTCGATGATGCCGCCTTGTGGATTCAGCTGATTAGGCTTTTGGTGTTTTTTAATCATGTTAACACCTTCCACAAGCACACGGTTTTGACGAGGGTAAGCAGCGATAACGCGACCTTTTTTACCTTTATCTTTACCTGTAATCACCAGAACAGTGTCGTCTTTTTTGACGTGAAGCTTGTTGTTATGGGATTCCAGAACTTTTTTCACTTTTGGCATTTCGTACACCTCCTACGGGCACATTTTAAGGTGAGTTTAGATCACTTCCGGAGCCAAGGAAACGATTTTCATGAAGTCCTTGTCACGAAGTTCGCGAGCAACTGGTCCGAAAATACGAGTACCACGTGGGCTCTTGTCTTCTTTAACGACCACTGCTGCGTTCTCGTCAAATCCGATGTAGGAACCGTCTTTACGGCGGATAGAACGTTTAGTACGAACAACAACCGCTCTTACTACATCACCCTTTTTGACAACGCCGCCTGGTGTTGCTTGTTTTACGGAACAAACGATCAGGTCACCAATTTGAGCTGTACGACGTCCCGTACCACCGAGCACACGGATACACATCAGTTCCTTCGCGCCGGAATTGTCAGCTACAGTCAAACGTGTAAATGGTTGAATCATTTATTTATCCTCCTTTCGGAAAAACTACACTACATTAGATTATAACAGCTTTTTCAACGATTTCGACCAGTCTCCAGTTTTTGTCTTTGGACAAAGGGCGAGTTTCCATGATTTTAACAGTATCACCAATTTGTGCAGTGTTGTTTTCATCATGAGCTTTGAATTTCTTAGTTACTTTAATACGTTTATGGTAGAGATCATGTTTTTTGTAAGTTTCTACAGCAATCACAATCGTTTTATCCATTTTGTCGCTGACTACTTTACCGACTAATACTTTACGGGCATTACGTTCGCTCATTGTTGGCCTCCTTCCTAATTACAGGCGGATTTTCCACCCGGTCTGATATCTTAGCTAATCCCAAGTTCTCTTTCACGGATCACAGTTTTAGCACGAGCAATTTCCTTACGCACAGCGCCGATCCGAGTCGGGTTATCAAGCTGACCGGTAGCGAGTTGAAAACGAAGGTTGAAAAGTTCTTCTTTAAAACCGGAGATCTTTTGTTCGATTTCAGCAGTGGTTAGGTTGCGGAATTCACTAGCCTTCATTTGCTTCACCACCCAATTCTTCACGTTTCACAAACTTAGTTTTGATTGGCAGTTTGTGAGCGGCAAGACGCATTGCTTCACGAGCAATCTCTTCCGGAACACCAGCAAGTTCGAACATAATCTTGCCTGGTTTCACTACTGCAACCCATTTTTCTACGTTACCTTTACCACTACCCATACGAACCTCAAGAGGCTTCTGAGTAATTGGTTTGTCAGGGAAAATTTTAATCCAAACCTTACCACCACGTTTGATGTAACGAGTCATCGCAATACGAGCAGCTTCGATTTGACGGTTAGTAATCCATGCAGGTTCAGTAGCTTGCAAACCGTACTCACCAAAGTTCAGTGTAGTACCGCCTTTTGCACGACCCTTCATATGACCACGTTGTTGTTTACGATGTTTTACGCGTTTTGGTACCAACATGATTAGTTGCCTCCTTCCTGAGGAGCTTGTTTCTTAGCTGGAGGAAGAACCTCTCCACGATAGATCCATACTTTTACGCCAAGACGACCGTAAGTAGTATGAGCTTCCGCTGTACCATAGTCAATGTCGGCACGAAGCGTATGCAGTGGAACAGTTCCTTCGCTGTACCCTTCGGAACGAGCGATTTCGGCACCGCCAAGACGTCCGCCTACTTGAGTTTTAATTCCTTTTGCTCCGGAGCGCATAGTTCTTTGAATCGCTTGTTTCAAAGCACGACGGAAAGAAACACGACGTTCCAATTGTTGTGCAATGCTTTCAGCAACCAGAATTGCGTCCAGTTCAGGATTTTTAATTTCAGAAATATTGATGTGTACCTTTTTACCGCCTGCGATTTTAGTAATTTCATTACGCAGATTTTCAACTTCAGAACCACCCTTACCGATAACCATACCTGGTTTCGCAGTGTGAATCGTTACGTTGACACGGTTAGCTGCTCTCTCGATTTCAACACGGGATACAGCGGAGTCTTTCAATCTTTTTTTCAGATGTTCACGAATTCTAACGTCTTCCAGCAAAAGATCACCGAAATCTTTGCCTGCATACCATTTGGATTCCCAATCACGGATAATACCGATTCGGAGTCCGACGGGATTTACCTTTTGGCCCACACGTTTTCCCTCCTTATTTTTCAGATACCACCAGAGTAATATGACTGGTGCGTTTGTTGATACGGCTTGCACGACCCATTGCACGCGGGCGGAATCGTTTCATTGTAGGACCTTGGTTTACAAAAACCTGAGATACTACCAATTTATTTACGTCCAAAGAGTAGTTGTGATCTGCATTCGCAATCGCAGAATTCAACAATTTCTCAACGACTGGAGAAGCGGACTTTGGAGTGTGACGAAGAATTGCGATCGCCTCACCAACCTGCTTACCGCGAATCAAATCGATAACAAGTTTCACTTTGCGAGCAGAAATCCGTACGGACTTAGCATGTGCTTTTGCTTCCATTGAGTTTACCTCCTCTCAAACACTACGCTGTGTTGATTATCTTCTTGTTTTCTTATCGTCATCCGTATGGCCTTTGTACGTACGTGTTGGAGCAAATTCGCCCAATTTGTGTCCGACCATATCTTCCGTTACGTATACTGGCACGTGTTTACGACCATCGTATACACCAAACGTATGTCCGATAAATTGCGGGAAAATCGTAGAGCGACGGGACCAAGTTTTGATTACCACTTTTTTGTCCGACTCGTTCAAAACCTCTACTTTTTTCAACAGGTAACCATCAATGAATGGTCCTTTTTTGAGACTGCGACCCATTTATGAATCCTCCC
This sequence comes from Paenibacillus sp. FSL P2-0173, assembly GCF_038008045.1. Classification (NCBI taxonomy): domain Bacteria; kingdom Bacillati; phylum Bacillota; class Bacilli; order Caryophanales; family Paenibacillaceae; genus Paenibacillus; species Paenibacillus sp. FSL P2-0173. The sequence goes on along the minus strand of NZ_JBBOYK010000009.1, from coordinate 39,538 downwards.
TTCGTTAAAACGTAGTCGTTCCTTAATATGTTAACGTGCGACTTAAGCGCACGTTTTATTACTTAGTACGACGACGAACGATGTACTTATCAGATGCTTTACCTTTTTTACGTGTCTTGTAACCAAGGGTTGGTTTACCCCATGGAGACATTGGAGATTTACGTCCGATTGGAGCGCGACCTTCACCACCACCGTGTGGATGATCGTTAGGGTTCATTACAACACCGCGAACTTCAGGACGTTGTCCCAACCAGCGACTACGACCGGCTTTACCGATTTTCACCAGTTCGTGGTCTTCGTTACCTACAGAACCGATTGTAGCGCGGCAAACTTTCAGAATGCGGCGAACTTCACCAGAAGACAAACGAATTGTAACATACTTTTCTTCTTTACCAAGAAGTTGGGCTTCCGTACCAGCAGCGCGAACGAGTTGGCCACCTTTACCCGGTTTCAATTCGATGTTGTGGATAACCGTACCTACTGGAATGTTTTCCAATGGCAAGGAGTTACCGATTTTGATATCGGAACCTGCACCGGATACCACTTCGTCTCCTACTTTCAGACCTTTAGGAGCGATGATGTAACGTTTTTCACCATCCACATAGTGGATAAGTGCGATGTTGGACGTACGGTTTGGATCATATTCGATCGTAGCAACGCGGCCCGGTATTCCATCTTTGTTACGTTTGAAGTCAATAATACGGTATTTACGTTTGTGTCCGCCGCCTTGATGACGAACTGTAATTTTACCTTGGTTATTGCGTCCAGCTTGCTTGCTCAGAGGTGCCAGCAACGATTTCTCGGGCTGATTAGTTGTAATCTCCTCGAAAGTAGATACAGACATAGCACGTCTGGCCGGGGACGTTGGTTTATACTTTTTAATTGGCACTGAGTTTCCCTCCTTACTTTACAGTTTCAATTATACCGTTTCAAAAAACTCAAGCGGCTTACTGTCTTTGCTCAGCGTTACGAACGCTTTCTTCCACTCGCTCGTATAGCCGGAATGACGTCCGTAGCGTTTTGGTTTTGCAGGAACACGAAGCGTATTTACGTTACTTACTTTCACGTTAAAAATGGCTTCGATTGCTTTTTTAACTTCGACTTTGTTAGAACGAATGTCAACCTCGAAAACGTATTTCAAGTCATTCATCATACCAGCCGTACGTTCGGTGATAACCGGACGTTTGATAATATCACGAGGATCCTTCATTACGCGAGCACCTCCTCTACCTTCTGAACTGCTTCCTTCGTAATGATCAGTTTGTCGTGTCCGAGCACATCAAGAACATTAATGCCGTCTGCGGCTACAAACTTCACACCAGGAATATTACGAGCGGAAAGTGCTACATTATCATCATAGCTAGGAGCTACGATCAATGCTTTACGATCAGCTTTAAGGTTATTCAAAATGGCTGCGAATTCTTTCGTTTTAGGTCCGTTCAGTGTAAGAGCGTCCAATACGATAATTTCATTCTCAATCACTTTGGATGACAACGCCGATTTGATCGCCAGACGACGAACTTTTTTAGGCAATTTGTAAGCATAGCTGCGTGGAGTCGGACCAAATACAGTACCGCCACCAACCCATTGCGGTGCACGGATCGAACCTTGACGAGCGCGGCCAGTACCTTTTTGTTTCCAAGGTTTACGTCCGCCACCACGTACTTCAGAACGTCCTTTTACTTTGTGAGTACCTTGACGCAGGGAAGCCAATTGCATAACAACAGCGTCATGAAGAACGTGCTTATTCGGCTCGATACCGAACACTGCGTCGTTCAATTCAATTTCACCAACTTGGCTGCCGCTAATATTAAATAGTGCTACTTTTGGCATTTCGTGTTCCTCCTTTCTTCAGTTGTTTATTTTTTCACCGTTTCTAATACTTTAACGAAGCTATTTTTAGGTCCTGGAATGGAACCTTTCACGAGCAATACATTACGTTCTGTATCGATCTTAACAACTTCAAGACGTTGGATCGTTACCGTTTCATGCCCCATGTGTCCTGGAAGGTGTTTACCTTTAGGAACGCGGTTAGCTTGAATGGAACCCATAGAACCTGGACCTCTGTGGTAACGCGAGCCGTGTGCCATTGGTCCGCGGCTTTGTCCCCAACGTTTGATAACGCCGGCAAAACCTTTACCTTTAGAAATACCTGTTACGTCAACGAACTCGCCTTCTGTGAAGACATCAGCCTTCAGTTCTTGGCCAACCTCGTACGCAGCAAGGTCGATGCCACGAAGTTCACGAACGTAGCGCTTAGGTGCAGTATTTGCTTTTTTCGCATGTCCTGCTTCAGGTTTGTTGGATCTTTTTTCTTTCTTATCAGAGAAACCGAGTTGGATAGCTTCGTATCCATCGTTTTCCAGATCTTTCTTTTGCAGAACAACACAAGGACCTGCTTCGATAACCGTAACAGCAAGTACGTTACCTTCAGGGGTAAACACTTGAGTCATTCCGAGTTTTTTTCCTAAGATACCTTTCATGTTGACACCTCATTTCTTTTCCTAATTACATATTACAATTTAATTTCGATATCTACACCGGACGGCAGGTCCAAGCGCATCAAGGCATCCACAGTTTGTGGAGTCGGGTTAACAATGTCGATCAAACGCTTGTGTGTGCGCATTTCGAACTGCTCCCGGGAATCCTTGTACTTGTGTACCGCACGGAGAATAGTAATGATTTGTTTTTCAGTTGGCAGCGGAATTGGCCCGGATACACCTGCGCCCGAACGTTTAGCTGTTTCAACAATTTTCTCAGCGGATTGATCAAGAATTCTATGATCGTAAGCTTTCAAACGAATACGAATTTTTTGCTTTGCCATTTTAGTCCCTCCTTCTATCGCCCAATTTGGTATCGGACATACTCCGTGAAAATTTTCCGACAGCCCTCCCATGGCAAAGGGGCCGGGTGTGTCAGTAACCTCTCACATCATCGCACAGTCACAAACAACATTAGTTATTATATCGAATAGTTCTGCCTATTGCAAGCAAAAACGAAAAAACAATGCATCTTATTTTCAAAAGATACAATTGTGTTCGCAGCTTGCGATTTTCCCAAGAGAAAAGCCCCCGCACCAGGGCAGGGGCTCGTTTAGCTTCGTTCCAATACAATGTTACTCGTTCCAGTACACTGTTGCTCTATTTAAAGGCTAAAGCCTTCTTATTTGGAGATTGTTGCTACGGCACCAGCGCCAACTGTACGTCCACCTTCACGAATAGAGAACTTAGTTCCTTCTTCGATAGCGATCGGGTTGATCAGTTGAACAGTAACCGTGATGTTATCACCAGGCATTACCATTTCGGAACCTTCTGGCAAAGTAATGATACCAGTTACGTCAGTTGTACGGAAGTAGAACTGTGGACGGTAACCAGTGAAGAAAGGTTTGTGACGTCCACCCTCTTCTTTAGTCAAAACATAGATTTGAGCAGAGAATTCTGTATGAGGTTTAACAGAACCTGGTTTAGCCAATACTTGGCCACGCTCGATTTGTGCACGATCTACACCGCGAAGCAATGCGCCGATGTTATCGCCAGCTTGAGCAGAGTCAAGCAATTTACGGAACATTTCTACGCCTGTTACTACGGATTTACGGGATTCTTCTTGAATACCGATGATTTCGATTTCGTCGCCCACTTTAACAGTACCACGCTCTACACGGCCTGTTGCAACTGTACCACGACCAGTGATGGAGAATACGTCCTCGACAGGCATCAAGAAAGGCTTGTCAGTATCGCGTTCTGGAGTTGGGATATAAGTGTCGATTGTTTCGAACATTTCAACGATTTTCTTAGCATAGTCGCCCTCTGGGTTTTGCAGAGCTTCACGAGCGGAACCGCGAATGATTGGAGTGTCGTCGCCTGGGAAGTCATATTCGCTCAGCAAGTCACGAACTTCCATTTCAACCAATTCCAGCAACTCTTCGTCTTCAACCATGTCGCATTTGTTCAGGAATACAACGATGTAAGGAACACCAACTTGGCGGGACAACAGGATGTGCTCGCGAGTTTGCGGCATTGGGCCGTCAGCTGCGGATACAACCAGAATCGCTCCGTCCATTTGTGCAGCGCCAGTGATCATGTTTTTAACATAGTCGGCGTGACCTGGGCAGTCAACGTGTGCATAGTGACGGTTAGGTGTTTCATATTCCACGTGTGCAGTGGAGATTGTGATACCGCGTTCGCGCTCTTCTGGAGCTTTATCGATTTGATCGAATGCTACAGCAGCACCACCGTAAGTTTTGGACAATACAGTTGTGATTGCAGCAGTCAAAGTAGTTTTACCATGATCGACGTGACCAATAGTACCGATATTAACGTGCGGTTTGTTACGTTCAAACTTAGCCTTTGCCATTTGAACAATTCCTCCTCAATAACTTGTTTTATTTTAGGCTGCCGGATGCCCTTTTGGTAAAACCTTAAGTATACCGGTCAGCTGATACATTGTATTACTCGCCGCCTTTGGTTTTGGCAACGATCTCTTCAGCAATGCTCTTCGGCACTTCTTCATAATGAGAAAGTTCCATAGAGAACACGCCGCGTCCTTGTGTACCGGAGCGAAGTGTAGTCGAGTATCCGAACATTTCGGACAAAGGCACCTTCGCACGAATGATTTGAGCTCCACTACGGGAATCCATACCTTCAATCCGACCACGACGGGAGTTCAACATACCCATTACGTCACCCATGTATTCCTCAGGAACCGTTACTTCAACTTTCATAATCGGCTCAAGCAAAACTGGTTTACATTTGTCTTTCGCTGCTTTCAGCGCCATTGATCCGGCAATTTTAAATGCCATTTCATTGGAATCGACATCATGGTATGATCCGTCCACGATTGTAGCTTTAACGTCCACAAGCGGGAAGCCTGCGATAACGCCGTTTTTCATTTGTTCCTCAATACCAGCAAGAGCAGGTGCGATGTACTCTCTAGGAACAGAGCCGCCGACTACCTTACTTTCGAATTGACTACCAGTACCTGGTTCGAGTGGTTCGAACTCAACCCATACGTGACCATATTGACCACGACCACCGGACTGACGAACGAATTTACCTTCGACACGTGCTGGAGCACGGAACGTTTCACGGTAAGCAACCTGTGGTTTACCCACATTCGTTTCTACCTTGAACTCACGACGCATACGGTCAATGATGATGTCCAAGTGAAGCTCACCCATACCTGCCAAGATGGTTTGACCTGTTTCTTCGTTAGTATGAGCGCGAAGAGTTGGATCCTCTTCAGTCAACTTACCGAGAGCTACAGACATTTTATCTTGGTCAGCTTTGGTTTTAGGCTCAACCGCGATTTCGATAACCGGATCAGGGAAATTCATGGACTCGAGAATAACAGGACTCTTCTCATCACACAGTGTATCACCTGTACCTGTATCTTTCAAACCTACGGCAGCCGCAATATCACCAGAGTAAACTACAGTGATTTCTTGACGACTGTTCGCATGCATTTGAAGAATACGTCCGATACGTTCGCGTTTACCTTTTGTTGCATTCAATACGTAAGAACCGGATTGAAGAACACCGGAGTATACGCGGAAGAATGTCAACTTACCAACGTAAGGATCCGTCATGATTTTGAAGGCCAATGCGGAGAATGGCTCTTCATCGGAAGAGTGACGTTCAACTTCCGTACCGTCTTCCAAATGCCCTTGAATACTTGGCACGTCAGTAGGAGCCGGCAAATAGTCGAGAACAGCATCCAACATCAGCTGAACACCTTTATTGCGGTAAGAAGATCCACAGATAACTGGGAAGATTTTAACTTCTACAACACCTTTACGGAGAGCGGCTTTAATTTCGGCAACCGAAATTTCTTCGCCTTCCAGGTATTTCATTGTCAATTCTTCGTCCAGTTCAGCAACCTTCTCGATCAATTCATTACGGAGTTCTTCAACCTGATCTTTGAATTCCGCAGGAATTTCTACTTCTTCGATATCTTGACCAAGATCATCTTTGTACATATGAGCTTTTTGTTCAACGATATCGATAATACCAGTAAAATCATTTTCTGCGCCGATTGGCAATTGAATCGCAACTGCGTTCGCTTGAAGGCGATCACGCATGTCGGAGACAACATTCAGGAAGTCGGCACCAATGATATCCATTTTGTTTACATATGCGATCCGTGGAACGCCGTAGCGATCAGCCTGTCTCCATACGGTTTCGGACTGAGGCTCAACACCTTCTTTCGCACTGAAAACACCAACTGCTCCGTCCAATACACGAAGGGAACGTTCAACTTCAACAGTGAAGTCAACGTGCCCCGGGGTGTCGATGATATTGACGCGGTGACCTTTCCAGGCAGCGGTCGTCGCAGCGGAAGTAATCGTGATTCCGCGCTCTTGTTCTTGTTCCATCCAGTCCATTGTCGCAGCGCCTTCGTGAACTTCACCGATTTTGTGCGTACGGCCTGTGTAGAACAAGATCCGCTCTGTTGTTGTGGTTTTACCCGCGTCAATATGAGCCATGATCCCGATATTACGTGTATTTTTCAAGGAGAACTCTCTTGCCATGAAATGGGTCTCCCTTCAAAATTGAAGTTATTTTTTTGAGCTGAATCCTACCAACGATAGTGAGCAAACGCTTTGTTTGCTTCAGCCATTTTGTGCGTGTCTTCACGTTTTTTCACGGAAGCGCCTGTGTTGTTGGAAGCATCGATAATTTCAGCCGCCAAACGCTCTTCCATGGTTTTCTCACCGCGGTTGCGGGAGTAGTTTACGAGCCAACGTAATCCCAGGGACGTACGTCTTTCTGGTTTTACCTCGATTGGTACTTGGTAGTTGGCACCGCCGACACGGCGTGCTTTAACTTCCAGGACTGGCATGATATTCTTGATAGCTGCTTCAAAAACTTCCATCGGGTCATTCCCCGTACGTTCTTGGATAAGCTTGAACGCATTGTACAGAATGCTTTGAGCAACGCCTCGTTTTCCGTCGAGCATGATGCGGTTGATCAAGCGGGTAACCAACTTGCTGTTGTATACCGGATCTGGCAACACGTCTCTTTTGGTAACTGGACCTTTGCGTGGCATGGATATCCCCCTTTCTTACATGTTAAACCGACATATGCGGTTTATATCTCATTAGGATTTTTTAGCTTTAGGGCGTTTTGCGCCGTATTTGGAACGAGCTTGCATGCGGTTGTTTACGCCTGCAGTATCCAAAGCACCGCGAACGATATGGTAACGCACACCCGGAAGGTCTTTTACACGACCGCCGCGAATCAGCACTACGCTGTGTTCTTGAAGGTTATGTCCAATACCTGGAATGTAAGCAGTCACCTCTACACGGTTCGTCAAGCGAACACGAGCATATTTACGAAGTGCGGAGTTTGGTTTTTTCGGAGTCATAGTACCTACACGAGTGCACACTCCGCGTTTTTGCGGGGCACTGATGTCGGTAGCTTCACGTTTCAAGGCATTAAAACCTTTTTGCAAAGCCGGTGATTTCGATTTCTCGATTTTGGCTTGACGTCCTTTACGAACCAGTTGGTTAATAGTTGGCATGTTGGTTGCCACCCCCTTCCTCAATTTTTGCTGTTACTTTACAAACCTTATCTAAGCCCACAGACCCAGGCGGTTCATAAAAGAACAAATGAAAAGTCTTTGCCGCCAAGAATAACAATTCCTTAGACAAAAACGTTCCTTACCCTATTGTTTTACGATAGCAGCCATTGCGGCTCCCACTTCAATCCCACATGCAGCTCCGAGATTTTTCATTGTGTCTACGAGAGTCACTTTGACTCCTTGCTTGTTGCACAAAGCAATGATGTTGGAAGTGAGACGCTGATCTGCGTCTTCTGCCACATATACTTCTGAGGCAAAGCCCAATTCTACCATACGAATGGTTTGTTTGGTACCGATTTTGACATGAGCATCTTGCAGTCCCTGTTCTTTAGACATATCTCATTCCTCCGAAAAGACCCAATAGCATATAGGCTGCTCACGCACCTTTGCTATATTAGCATTGACTATAAGTAATGTCAAGACAATTATAAACTATAATCCATTTAAACAGAATAGTACGATTCATTTTTGAAAAAACACCGGAGCACCGTCTGCTGTAGCTTTTATGCAAAGCTTATGTCTACGGTGTTCCGGCAATCATACTATTTTTATATTACTCGGCCGAAATAGGTTCGAGTTCCTCAGATGGAGACTGTCCCTCTTCCGGTTGGGCAAATTTCACACTACGGTAACGGTTCATACCTGTTCCCGCAGGAATCAATTTACCAATAATTACGTTCTCCTTCAGTCCAAGCAACTGATCGACCTTGCCTTTAATAGCTGCATCAGTCAGGACACGAGTAGTTTCCTGGAAGGATGCTGCTGACAAGAAGGAGTCAGTTTCCAGAGAGGCCTTGGTAATACCGAGCAGTACCGGCTTAGCTACCGCTGGTTCTTGGCCGCTGAGAATCGCTATCTTGTTTGCATTTTCATACTCATGGACATCAACAAAGGAGCCTGGAAGTAAGATCGTGTCGCCCGCATCAATGATACGGATTTTACGCAACATTTGACGAATCATAACTTCTACGTGCTTGTCGTTGATTTCCACGCCCTGGTTCCGGTATACGCGTTGAACTTCCTGAAGGATATAGTTCTGTACCCCGCGAATACCTTTAATACGCAGCATTTCTTTAGGATCAATTGAACCATCCGTCAGTTCGTCCCCAGCTTCAACAGTCATACCTTCGCTTACGCGCAGGCGGGAACCATACGTTACTGAATATGTTTTCGTTTCAGCTTCACCCTGAATGTCGATCTCACGGCGGTCTTTACCTTCGCGAACTTCTTTAACTGTACCGTCAATTTCACTAATAGTTGCCTGACCTTTAGGATTACGTGCTTCAAAAAGCTCCTGGATACGAGGCAAACCTTGTGTAATATCGTCACCCGCTACGCCGCCTGTGTGGAACGTACGCATAGTAAGCTGTGTTCCTGGCTCACCAATGGATTGTGCAGCGATAATACCAACTGCTTCACCAATCTCAACGTGTTTACCAGTAGCCAGATTGCGACCGTAGCATTTCTTGCAGACGCCATGTTTAGCACGGCAACTTAGTACAGAACGAATCTGAACTTTGTGTACACCGGCTTTAACAATCGCTTCAGCTTTGTCGGAGTCAATCAGTTCGTTACGTCTAGCCAAAATCTCGCCAGTCTCAGGATGACGTACCGTTTCAAAGCAATAGCGACCTTCCAGACGGTCATAGAGATCCTCAATCACTTCTTTACCGTCCTGGATACGACTTACTGTGAAGCCTTTATCCGTTCCGCAGTCTTCTTCGCGCACGATAACATCCTGTGCCACATCTACGAGACGACGAGTCAGGTAACCGGAGTCAGCCGTACGGAGGGCTGTATCCGCCAAACCTTTACGCGCTCCGTGAGTGGAGATGAAGTACTCGAGTACTGTCAGACCTTCACGGAAATTTGATTTGATTGGGAGTTCGATAATACGTCCGGATGGATTGGCCATCAGACCACGCATACCGCCGAGCTGAGTAATCTGTGACTTGTTACCCCGCGCTTTGGAGTCCACCATCATCATGATAGAGTTGTAGCGATCCATGGACTTCATCAATACTTCGGTAATATCATCTTTCGCTTTAGACCAAATGTCGATAATCCGGTCATAGCGTTCTTCATTCGTAATCAGACCACGACGATACTGATTCGTCACAACTTGCGCTTTATCTTCGGACCCCTTAAGAATCTCTTGTTTTTCCACCGGCACGATTACGTCCGATACAGCAACGGTTACCCCTGCACGAGTGGAATACGTAAAGCCAAGCTGCTTAATTTTATCCAGAATTACAGCTGTTTCTGTTGTATGGTAAGTCTCAAAACAACGGGCAATGATATTACCAAGATAATCCTTGCCTACCCCGTTAGCTTGCGGAGCGTTTTGAATGGCTTCTGTAAGATTTACACCCTTCTCGTAAACAAAGAACTCCTCCGCAGTACCATAAAGCAGGTTCGCACGGGTAGCATCATTGATGTACGGGAAGCTTGCCGGGAAAATTTCATTAAAGATAATTTTACCAACCGTTGTGATCAACATCGCTTCCTGTTGTTTTTCCGTAAAGCTCGTTTTATTCAAAGCTTTAACCGGAATAGCTACACGAGCATGAAGACCAGCTGTACCACGTTGGTAAGCCGATATAGCTTCATTCATGTTGCGAAGGATCATATTGCTTCCTTCTTCTTCTTTGTTATCCATAGTCAGATAGAAAGAACCAAGAACCATATCCTGGGAAGGTGTAACAACTGGCTTGCCGTCTTTCGGATTCAAGATGTTGCCGGATGCCAGCATAAGCAAACGAGCTTCAGCTTGAGCTTCCGCAGACAACGGAACGTGAACAGCCATTTGGTCACCGTCAAAGTCGGCATTATATGCAGTACATACAAGCGGATGCAGACGAATCGCACGACCTTCAACCAAAATCGGTTCGAACGCTTGGATACCGAGTCTATGCAACGTAGGGGCACGGTTCAGAAGAACTGGATGCTCCTTGATTACTTCTTCCAGCACATCCCATACTTCTGCACTCACACGTTCTACTTTACGCTTCGCGCTCTTGATATTGTGCGCCAAACCTTTGTTCACCAGTTCTTTCATAACAAAAGGTTTGAACAGTTCAAGCGCCATTTCTTTCGGCAAACCGCATTGATACATTTTCAAGTACGGACCTACAACGATAACGGAACGACCAGAGTAGTCAACACGTTTTCCGAGCAAGTTCTGACGGAAACGTCCTTGTTTACCTTTCAGCATGTGGCTGAGGGATTTCAAAGGACGGTTACCTGGACCTGTAACAGGACGACCACGACGACCATTATCAATCAAGGCGTCAACAGCTTCCTGCAACATCCGTTTTTCATTTTGTACGATAATATCTGGCGCACCTAAATCTAACAGACGTTTCAGACGGTTATTACGGTTAATAACACGACGATACAAGTCGTTAAGGTCAGAAGTAGCGAAACGACCACCATCCAGCTGTACCATTGGACGAAGCTCAGGAGGAATAACAGGAAGTACGTCCATGATCATCCAATCCGGTTGGTTGCCGGAGTTACGGAATGCCTCAATAACTTCAAGGCGTTTGATTGCACGGTTACGACGTTGTCCTTGAGCTGTACGCAGCTCTTCTTTCAAGAATTCCAACTCTTTGTCTATATCCAAATCTTGAAGAAGCTTTTTAACCGCTTCAGCACCCATACCTGCCTGGAAGCCATATCCATATTTTTCACGATAGCTACGGTATTCTTTCTCGGACAGGAGTTGCTTTTTCTCCAAAGGCGTATCTCCTGGATCGGTTACAACATAAGATGCGAAGTAAATGATCTCTTCCAGAGATCTTGGAGACATATCAAGAGCAAGACCCATACGACTTGGAATGCCTTTAAAGTACCAAATGTGCGATACAGGAGCAGCCAACTCAATATGGCCCATACGCTCACGGCGAACCTTAGCGCGAGTAACTTCTACTCCACAACGGTCACAGACAACACCTTTATAGCGTACACGTTTGTACTTACCGCAATGACATTCCCAGTCTTTCGTAGGTCCGAAAATTTTCTCGCAAAATAGTCCTTCTTTTTCCGGTTTAAGCGTACGATAGTTAATCGTCTCCGGTTTTTTGACTTCTCCGCGGGACCAAGAACGAATCTTTTCGGGGGAAGCAAGCCCGATTTTCATATATTCGAAATTGTTAACGTCCAACAAGGAGCAACCCTCCTTAACCAAATCCTGAGTTTTTAGGTTTGATACCGCCCAGCAGCACCGGGCGGTATCAAGAAACCTGATCCATTCTAGAATGGATCAAGGTATATAACAAAGCTGATATGAGTCAGTCAGCAGTCAAACTACTCTACGCCAACCTCAGAGCCTTCCAGATTCAAACTCAGCTTATCGCCGGTTGTGTCATCCTCATCATCAAGCTCTCTCATTTCGATCTCTTGTTCGTCTTCAGACAGAATCTTCACGTCCATACCCAAGCTTTGCAGCTCTTTGATTAGGACCTTAAATGATTCTGGAACACCCGGTTCAGGTACATTTTCACCTTTGACAATGGATTCGTAAGTTTTAACACGTCCAACCACATCATCGGATTTCACAGTCAAAATTTCCTGAAGCGTGTACGCCGCGCCGTAGGCTTCCAATGCCCATACTTCCATCTCCCCGAAGCGCTGTCCACCGAATTGAGCTTTACCACCCAATGGTTGTTGCGTAACGAGAGAGTAAGGACCTGTAGAACGAGCATGGATTTTATCATCGACCATGTGCGCCAGTTTGATCATGTGCATGACACCGACAGTAACTTCACGTTCAAAACGATCACCCGTACGTCCGTCATACAACACAGTCTTACCATTACGCTGCATGCCTGCCTCTTCCATTGTATCGAATACGTCATACTCCTTGGCACCATCGAATACTGGAGTTGCCACATGAATACCAAGACGCATTGCAGCCATACCCAAATGGACTTCAAGCACCTGTCCGATGTTCATCCGTGAAGGTACGCCCAGCGGGTTCAGAACGACCTGTACTGGTGTGCCATCCGGCAGGAACGGCATATCTTCTTCAGGCAAAATACGGGCAACGACACCCTTGTTACCGTGACGTCCAGCCATTTTATCGCCTTCGGAGATTTTACGTTTTTGAGCAATATATACACGAACCAACTGATTTACACCTGGTGGCAGTTCATCACCATTTTCACGTGTAAACACCTTTACATCTACAACAATCCCGTCTGTTCCGTGAGGAACTCTCAAAGAAGTATCGCGAACCTCGCGTGCCTTCTCACCAAAGATTGCGTGTAAGAGACGTTCTTCAGCTGTCAATTCAGTCACACCTTTAGGTGTAACTTTACCAACGAGAATGTCACCTGCGCCGATTTCGGCACCAATACGAATGATTCCACGCTCATCCAAGTTGCGAAGCGCTTCTTCACCGACATTTGGAATGTCGCGAGTGATTTCTTCAGGTCCAAGCTTCGTGTCACGAGCCTCGGATTCGTATTCCTCAATATGGATCGAGGTGTATACATCTTCCTTAACCAGTTTCTCACTCAGCAGGATCGCATCCTCGTAGTTGTAACCTTCCCAAGTCATGAAGGCAACGACAACGTTACGTCCCAACGCCAACTCACCCATCTCTGTAGATGGACCATCCGCAAGAATATCGCCAACTTTGACAATATCTCCTCTGTTCACAATCGGACGTTGGTTGATGCAAGTTCCTTGGTTAGATCGCATAAATTTGTGTAATTTATACTTAACAATGTCGCCCTTCACTTCAGCGCCATCTACAGTTTCGATACGACGCAACCAAATTTCGTTGGCCGAAGAACGTTCGATAACTCCGTTGTATTTGGATACAACGCAAACACCAGAATCTTTCGCAGACTTGTGCTCCATTCCTGTTCCGACCAATGGAGACTTCGGAATCAGAAGTGGGACAGCCTGACGCTGCATGTTGGAACCCATCAATGCGCGGTTAGAGTCATCATTCTCCAGAAACGGAATCAATGCAGTCGCGACCGATACGACCTGTTTAGGCGATACGTCCATGTAATCGACACGGCTACTAGCCATCGGAATAATGTTATCAGACTGTTTGTTATAACGGACAATGACGACCTCATCCTTAAAGGTGTTTTCCTCCGTCAATTCCGCATTCGCCTGAGCTACGATGTAGTTATCTTCTTCATCAGCAGTCAGGTAATCAATCTGCTCTGTAACTTTTCCGGTTTTTGGATCTACCCAACGATAAGGCGCTTCGATAAATCCGTACTCGTTGATGCGTGCAAAAGTGGACAAAGAGTTGATCAAACCAATGTTTGGTCCCTCTGGTGTCTCGATAGGACACATGCGGCCATAGTGACTCGGATGGACGTCACGCACTTCCATGCCCGCGCGTTCGCGCGTCAAACCGCCGGGTCCGAGTGCGGACAGACGACGTTTGTGCGTTAATTCAGCAAGCGGGTTCGTCTGATCCATAAACTGAGACAGCTGCGAGCTACCAAAGAACTCTTTAATCGAAGCAATTACCGGACGTATGTTAATCAGCGCTTGTGGCGTAATTACATTAGCATCCTGAATCGACATTCTTTCACGCACCACGCGTTCCATACGGGACAAACCGATACGGAACTGGTTTTGGAGCAACTCACCTACAGAACGCAAACGACGGTTACCCAAATGGTCAATATCGTCCGTACTTCCGATTCCGTGAAGCAAGTTAATAAAATAACTGATGGAGGAAATAATATCGGCAGGCGTAATATTCTTAATCGATTTATCAATATTTCCGTTAGCAATCAGTTTTACTACTTTACCATCCTCAATTGGTGAGAATACATCGATCGTTTGAAGTGGAATATCATTGCTTTCTAGCACACCACTCGCAACATGATACGTACGATGTCCTACTGATTCCTCCAGTTGGGCCAAAATCTCGTCCAACAGGCGGCGATCTACCATTTGCCCGGCTTCAGCGATGATTTCACCAGTTGTTGTATCAATCAAAGTCTCAGCAAGTCGTTGATTGAACAGACGATTTTTGATGTGAAGCTTTTTATTGATTTTGTAACGGCCTACGTTGGCCAGATCATAACGTTTTGGATCAAAGAAGCGCGCAACTAGCAAGCTCTTTGCGTTATCCAGTGTAGGCGGCTCACCCGGACGAAGACGCTCATAAATTTCAATCAGCGCTTTCTCGGTGGAATCCGTGTTGTCTTTATCAAGTGTGTTGCGGATATATTCGTCATTGCCGAGCAAATCCAGAATCTCAGCATCAGTGCCAAAGCCCAGCGCACGCAGCAACACCGTAACCGGAATTTTACGGGTACGGTCAATCCGGACATAGATAATATCCTTCGCATCCATCTCCAGTTCGAGCCAAGCCCCCCGGTTAGGAATTACCGTTGCGGTGTATGTTGTTTTCGCATTCTTGTCGACTTTTGTGCTGAAATAGACGCTGGGAGAGCGAACCAACTGGCTGACAATAACCCGTTCCGCACCGTTAATAATAAACGTACCCGTTTCAGTCATCAGCGGGAAGTCTCCCATGAATACTTCCTGCTCTTTCACTTCCCCGGTTTCTTTATTAATAAGCCGGACTTTTACCCGAAGCGGTGCTGCATACGTAACGTCGCGTTCCTTTGCGTCGTCAACGGTATATTTGGGTTCTCCGAGAGAATAGTCGATAAACTCCAGAATCAGATTTCCAGTGAAATCCTGAATTGGCGAAATATCCCGAAACATTTCCCGTAATCCTTCCTCCAAAAACCAATCATAGGATTTTTGTTGGATCTCAATCAGGTTCGGAACCTCGAGTACCTCATTAATACGTGCATAACTGCGCCGAGTGCGTCGACCATATTGAACAAGATGTCCTGCCAACTTAAACTCACCCCTCATGTCTACTCACTTTAAAAATACATTGCGAACCTCTGTTTGTGACCTTATAATAAGACACATACAGAAGATTCAATCTTACAAATACAGAAAAGCCCTTACTCGAATGCATTCGAAAAAAGAGCAACGTATCTGCAGAATCCTCTTACCGGAAGATCTTCATCACTTGTAGATTTGCCCAAAATGGTTGTATTATACGTAATAGAGATAAATACTATACCTACTACGCATAAATCTATTGACATTTCAACAAACTAAAGCCATGGAGGGCATCCTAATACTGACATTTTATAATAATATCACAGACCAGGATTCAAGTCAATGGTCCTATTGCATTTTCTCAAAAACTTTTTTCAGCCTTCAAAATTCGATAACCTTTATCCTTTGTAACTTCCTCTACATGACCGAAAAGGCTCTCTATCTTAGCACTCGCCGAAGGGGCCCCTTGCTTTTTTTGAATGACTACCCACAAAGCTCCACCCTCGTTTAAATGCTCATAAGCAAGCTCAAAAATAGTATGCACTGTTTCTTTCCCTGCACGTATAGGAGGATTCGTCAAGATCACGTCAAAACGTTCATTCTTCACTTCCGCAAACAAATCGCTTTGCTTAATGGTGACATTCTTAACCCCGTTACGTTCCGCATTCTCTACCGCTAGTTGAACGGCTCGCTCATTAATATCAACCATTGTGACGTGTCCCTCTGGGACAAGCGCAGCTGCCGCCAGACCAATCGGCCCGTAACCGCATCCTACATCCAATACCGTGGCTTGTGCAGGAAGCTGCATCGCTTCAATCAGCACACGACTCCCGTAATCAATTCCCTGCTTCGAAAAAACGCCTGAATCGCTGGCAAAACGGTATGACCGCCCCCGAAGCACTGTTTCCAGGCTCCGTCGTTCATGCGCCGTCTCTGGCCGCTTGGAGTAATAATGATCAGCCATTCATGCCCACCTCTTTCGGTTGTACTACCATCATAGCCTTTACAATAACCTTTCAGACATGCTGGTACTACCGTTTTACAGCAACAAACCCCTTGAAGATCACCTCAAGGGGTTTGTTTTAGTTCATTGTCTGCTAGAAAGCAGTCAATTATTTTACTTCTACAGAAGCGCCTGCTTCTTCCAATTTTGCTTTAATGGATTCAGCTTCTTCTTTAGCGATTTTTTCTTTCAGTGGTTTTGGAGCGTTGTCAACCAGTTCTTTTGCTTCTTTCAGGCCAAGACCTGTGATTTCGCGAACTGCTTTGATAACGTTGATTTTGGAAGCGCCAGCGCTTGTCAAGATTACGTCGAACTCGGATTGCTCAGCTTCTGCTGCGCCACCTGCTGCGCCACCTGCTACAGCTACTGGAGCTGCTGCAGTTACGCCGAATTCTTCTTCGATTGCTTTCACGAGATCGTTCAGTTCCAATACGGACATACCTTTAATTGCTTCCAAGATTTGCTCTTTACTCATGGTTGAACCTCCATTTAAATTCGTATTTTTTTGTTTTCAACTGCTATACAGCAGGTTTAATCCCTAACTTATGCGCTTTGCTCTTCTTTTTCTGCAACAGCTTTAACTGCAAGCGCGAAGTTGCGCACAGGAGCTTGAAGCACGCTGAGGAGCATGGAAAGAAGACCTTCGCGGGATGGAAGTTCTGCCAGTGCTTTGATTTCCTCAACACCGATAACGCGACCTTCTACAACTGCACCTTTCAGTTCCAGTGCATTGTTCTTCTTAGCGAAATCGTTCAAGATTTTAGCTGCAGACACTGCATCATCTTTGCCGAACGCGATTGCAGTAGGACCTGTCAATACTGCGTCCAGTTCAGTCAATTCTGCTGCCGCAGTTGCACGGCGGAGCAGTGTGTTTTTCAGCACTTGAAATTCGATTCCGGCTTCGCGAAGCTGCTTACGCAGCTCAGTTACTTGGGCAACATTCAGACCGCGATAGTCTGCAACCACAGTTGTTACGCTCTCGCGCAATTTTGCAGCTACAACTTCAACAGCTTCTTGTTTTGCTTGAATCACCTTTGCATTTGCCAAACTGTACACCTCCTGATCAATTTATCCGCTTTGTTCGAAGCACCCGATCTGGTGATCTTACAAAGCTTGCTTTCATAAGCATGAAAAAAGCCTCCGTAGAGTACGAAGGCTTGATAAATCTACATGGACGGGACAAGCCCGTCACATGAAACGTTCTATCATAACACCTCGGTAGGAAATTAAGCCCGAAGGCACCTACTGTCTACGGTAAGCATATTCAACTTTAATGGTCAGTCACAAGGACTCACAACTTTTATAGAATAACAAATTTGATTGAGTGTGTCAATCAAAATATTATCTGTAAACAGATGCGTTCACACGTGCACTTGGTCCCATAGTCGAAGAAATAGCGATGTTTTTCAGGTATACACCCTTAGCAGCCGCTGGCTTCGCACGGTTCAAGGCTTCAACCAAGGCTTTAAGGTTCTCGTTCAGCTGTTCAGCACTGAAGGAAGCTTTGCCGATTGGCGCATGAATTTGACCGGCTTTGTCGAGACGGTATTCGATTTTACCGGCTTTAATTTCTTGAACAGCCTTGGCAACGTCGAAAGTAACTGTGCCTGCTTTAGGGTTAGGCATCAAACCTTTACCACCGAGCAAACGACCCAGTTTACCAACCTCACTCATCATATCAGGTGTCGCAACGCAGACGTCGAATTCGAACCAGCCTTGTTGGATTTTGTTGATCATATCTTGATCACCAACAAAATCAGCGCCAGCCGCTTCCGCTTCTTTCACTTTGTCACCTTTTGCAAATACCAGAACGCGTTGTGTTTTACCCGTACCATGCGGCAGAACAACAACACCACGAACAGCCTGGTCTTGTTTACGGGAATCTACGCCCAGACGAACTGCTGCTTCAACGGTTTCGTCGAATTTAGCAGTCGCAGCCTTTTTCACCAGTTCAACGGCTTCTAAAGGCTCGTAAGTTGCTTCGCTGTCAATCAGCTTAGCAGCTTCCAGGTACTTCTTACCATGTTTAGCCATAATGTTTTCCTCCTTATGTGGTATTAGCGGATATTCCTCCCACACTTGCCGGACAGTCAAACTGCCGGCACACGTAGATTAATAAAATTAATCTACGATGGTGATACCCATGCTGCGAGCAGTACCTTCAACCATACGCATTGCCGATTCTACGGAAGCTGCGTTAAGGTCAGGCATTTTTTGCTCTGCAATTTGACGAACAGCAGCGCGATTTACAGTTGCAACTTTCGTTTTATTCGGTTCACCGGAACCTTTTTCGATTTTAGCAGCAACTTTCAACAGAACAGCAGCCGGTGGAGTTTTGGTGATGAACGTAAAAGAACGATCCTCAAATACCGAAATTTCAACCGGAATAATCAGGCCTGCTTGATCAGCAGTACGAGCATTGAACTCTTTACAGAATGCCATGATGTTGACACCTGCTTGACCCAAAGCTGGACCTACTGGAGGCGCTGGATTAGCTTTCCCTGCAGGAATCTGCAGTTTTACCATTTTAATTACCTTTTTTGCCATGGATGACACCTCCTGACTCAATAGTGGTAGACGGACCTATCGATCCTCCCACAAGAAACCTGTAAGAAAAATCTATATTTTCTCCACTTGAGTATAATCCAACTCAAGCGGGGTTTCCCGTCCAAACATGTTGACGTGAACCTTAAGCTTGCTCTTCTCAACCAAAATTTCTTCCACGGAGCCCACAAAATTCGCAAAAGGACCAACTTTAATTCGCACGGATTCCTTAACATCGAATTCAATCTTCGGTTTCGGCTCTACCATGCCCATATGCTTCAGAATCTGTTCAACTTCTTCTGGAAGCAATGGCGTCGGTTTGGAACCCGAGCCTGTCGACCCTACAAATCCCGTAACACCTGGTGTGTTGCGTACAACATACCAAGAGTCGTCGGTTTGGACCATTTCGACTAAGACATAACCAGGGTAGACTTTACGCATAACGGTTTTTTTCTTACCGTCCTTGGTTACCAGTTCTTCTTCCATAGGAACAAGAACACGGAATATCTTGTCTTCCATGCCCATGGACTCAACGCGTTTTTCCAAATTGGCTTTGACTTTGTTCTCATACCCTGAATAGGTATGAACGACGTACCATCTTTTTTCCATATCAAGCCACCTGGAACCCTTCCTAGATAATCGCTTCGATCACAGCGGAAATGCCGATATCGAGAACCCAAAAATAAATCGTGACGAACGCAATTGTCCCTATGACAATCAGCGTATAGTTGGTCAGTTCTTTACGATTGGGCCAGCGAACCTTCTTGAGTTCAGCCCAGCTTTCAGAGAAAAAGGAAAACAGAGACTTGAAACTGCGTTTCACGCCGACTACACCTCCAAAAACTATCTGGTTTCCCGATGAGAAGTCTGTTCGTTACAGGACTTACAGAATTTCTTCATCTCCATGCGGTCGGGGTGATTACGCTTGTTTTTCGTCGTTGTGTAATTTCTTTGTTTGCATGTTGTACAAGCCAAAGTAATAATTACCCGCATGATGTGCACCTCCCGAAGACATCCAACACCGGAAGTCTCATAATTGATCCTAAAAAAAACCGCGAATTTAGGCCTACCTAAAACACTTTATCACACGGGGTTTTCCATGTCAACGAATGTTTGCATACAATTCGCAGTCCCGGCTGTGGTGCATTTTAACATCTGTGCATCCTTTAAAACTGTTCTCTGAAAAGCTGCTTCAAAAATCAAGGCGATATCTATTATTCATCTTTTTTAGTATAAATCATTTGTAACACTTATAAACCTGCATAATCTACCTATAACGAATAAAAAAAGACTCGGACTCGAGCCTTTTCCCTGTCAGCCTCTACTTTCAACTATCTCTTACTTCCAGATACTTTTCAAGTTTACGCTTGACCCGTTGCAGCGCGTTATCAATGGATTTCACATGGCGGTCAAGATCCTCTGCAATCTCCTGATACGAACGTCCGTCTAGATACAACATAAGTACCTTGCGCTCCAGCTCGCTCAGAATCTCGGACATCTTGTCCTCAAGGCCCACAAACTCTTCCTGATTGATTATCAGCTCTTCAGGGTCACTTACTTGTGTTCCGCAAATCACATCGAGCAACGTCCGGTCTGACTCTTCATCATAGATGGGCTTGTCCAGAGATACGTAAGAGTTCAGAGGAATGTGCTTTTGTCGTGTAGCCGTCTTAATTGCCGTAATAATCTGTCGTGTAATGCACAACTCGGCGAAAGCCTTGAACGAAGCAAGTTTGTCTCCCTTAAAATCACGAATGGATTTGTAGAGACCAATCATGCCCTCCTGAATAATATCCTCGCGATCAGCACCAATCAGGAAGTAGGATCTGGCCTTGGCCCGCACAAAGTTTCGGTATTTGTTAATCAGAAACTCCAGCGCTTCCCCATCACCTTCATGGACTGCTCCGACAATGTCTTCATCATTTTTGTAATCAAACTTTGACAACATGATATCCTTGAGGTCCACACTCACTAACAATCCCTCCGGCTGCAACGCAAGGTACCCGTTACTCTCTCAAATATACGACAAGTATACGCGATGTAACCTGATACCGTCAACCACAACAACCTAAAAAAGAAGAGCGCTAACAAAATTGTCAATGGTTTCAAAATGGAGGAGGGTCCAATTATTGGTTTATTCTCTTCTCCATCGTTCAAACAACTTTCGAAGCTCCGGACTCAGTTTGGCATCTAGCGAGTTACGGGACAATTTGGCACTATCCTGCTGGATTCGCTTCTGCACTTCCCTTTCGGATTCCTCAATCTCGATCAGTAATTCCCGCGCCGACACCCTGAGTGCACCTTGTCCAAATGCGACATGTTGTTCTACCTGATCGCTTGTGGCTACGTAAATACTTCTTCTTTTACTGCTCAGCTCCCGAACCAATCGCTCGATGCACTCATCAGCAGTTTCTTTTTCTCTGGTAAAATAAATCTGGACTTTGCTCTGGGCAAAAGTTTTACCTAATCCTGGCACCCTGTAAGCATCAAATACGACGATGACTCTTCTGCCGGAATACGCCTGATGATCCGCCAGCCGTTCAAGAAGTCTGTCCCTCGCTTCCTGCATACCAGATTGTACCAGTGCGGAAAGTTCGGGCCAGGCTCCAATCATGTTGTAACCGTCCACAAGGAGAACATCCCGCATGTCAGCCATATCGTTAGCCCCGTGCCTGTCGTCCGCGCAATACTTCGTACATGACAACACCTGCAGCTACAGAAGCATTAAGGGAATTAATTTGCCCCGCCATTGGCAGCTTGACGAGTACATCGCATTTCTCACGGATCAAACGGCCCATCCCTTTATTTTCGTTACCAATGACAATGGCTACCGGTCCCGTGAATACTCCATTCCCAAAGACGGGGTCTGTCGCTGTAACATCCGTACCAACTACCCATACACCCTCTTCTTTAAGACGGTCAATGGTTTGTCCCAGATTGTTTACACGCGCCACCGGGACGTACTCCACAGCACCTGCCGATGTTTTGGACACCGTTACAGTTACAGCTGCAGAACGCCTTTTCGGCACGATAACACCATGCGCTCCAGTACAGTCCGCTGTACGAAGGATGGAGCCCAAATTATGAGGGTCTTCAATCTCATCCAGCAAAATCAAAAACGGCTCCTCTCCCTTATCACGAGCAGTGGCGAGCAATTCTTCCACTTCAACATAGGCAAAAGGGGCAGCTTGCGCGACCACTCCCTGATGCTGAATGCCCGGAACCATTTGATCCAGCTTACGCTTGTCCACCTGCAAGACAATGATTCCTGCTTTTTTCGCCTCAGCTGTAATCGGCAGCGTCAAATGTTTTTGTGCATTATCCGCAATCCATATTTTATTTATCGTTCTGCCTGAACGCAATGCCTCCGTTACCGAATGCTTACCGGCAATCCATTCTTCTTCCATCTCTAGCTTCCTCCCGGGAAACGGACGATGCTTGTTCCATCCAGTCCGTTCCCATTTATGATTTTTCTGTATTTTCCATTTGTGCAATTCCGAACGTAATCAACTCTCTTAATCTGTCCAAATGTCCATCACAATAAAGAGATCCAACCAACCCTTCCAGTGCAGTGGCATGCCGATACTCAAGCACATCAGCATTTTTGGGCAAACTTCCTGATTTAGCATTTCTTCCTTGTCGGACAATATCGCGTTCTTCTTCCGTCAGTACCTTTTCCAATAGCCCCAACATGCGACTCTGCGCCTTGGCGGAGACTAGCCCTGTGGCTCGCCGATGCAGATGGTTTGGACGCAGGTTAGGCTGAGCCAACAAATATTGCCGGACAGCTACCTCGTACACTGCATCACCAATGTAAGCTAGTGCAATGGGGGGCATCAAACGGGCTGGCTTGGATGCAGGGTACGGGAACCAGTTCCCCGTACCTTCCGATGCTTCTGAGTTCATTGGCTTATCACTCATTTTCGCCGCCACCGCATACCCTGCGCCGTATCTTCAAGCACAATGCCTTTTGCAGCCAACAGATCGCGAATTTCGTCAGCTCTACCCCAGTTTTTGGTCTTACGAGCTTCGACACGTTCTGCAATTAACTGCTCGATTTCGTCATCCAGCAACTCTTCACTCGGTTCCGAATAAATGCGAAGTACGCTATTCATCGAATGAAAGGTATGCAATACAGCTTGTAGTTCCGCCTGATGTACGACATCTCGCTGCAACAAATGGTTTGCTTCGCTAACCCAATCAAATACAGCAGTAATCGCATCAGGTGTATTGAAATCATCATTCATTTTTTCGCCAAACTGCTGCAAAATTCCGTCGAGCTTCGTTTGCAGTTCCGTCGATACTCCCCCATTACCTTCCAGCGCATTAGCTAAACGATGCTTCACATTGGCAACTGCATTGGCGATCCGCTCGACACTGTTCTCCGCCTGACTCATAGTCTCTTGGTTATAGTTCAACGGATTCCGGTAATGTGTCGACAACATAAAATAACGTAAAGCCTCCGGCTTGTGGTGAGCGCGCAAATCTTTAACCAAAATACCATTACCGAGTGATTTCGACATTTTTTCATTATCTATGCGAATATATCCGTTATGCATCCAGTAGCGAGATAAAGGCTTACCCGTAATCACTTCAGATTGTGCGCATTCACATTCATGATGCGGAAATTGCAGATCCTGTCCGCCCCCATGAATATCCAGTGTATCTCCCAAATAATGGCGAGCCATAGCAGAGCATTCGATATGCCAGCCTGGTCGTCCATCTCCCCAAGGGCTCGACCAATGAATTTCACCCGGCTTCGCTGCCTTCCAGAGTACAAAATCCTCGGCATTTTCCTTGCGTTCATCCACATTGATGCGAATTCCGAACTGAAGCTCTTCCAGATTTTGACCTGATAGTTGTCCGTAATCTTTGAACTTTTTGGTCCGATAGAATACATCGCCATCATTTTCATAAGCGTAGCCTTTGTCTACCAATTCCTTAATAAAATCAATAATCAGGTCCATACTCTCTGTTACACGAGGGTTCATGCTGGCAGCAGGAACATTCAATCCTGCCAGATCCTCATGGTAGGCAGCAATAAATTTCTCAGCAACTGCCGAAACATCCATATCAAGTTCCCGAGCTTTGCGGATTAGTTTATCATCGACATCCGTAAAATTCACCACATAGTTTACATCATAGCCCAAGTACTCCAGGTAGCTCCGCACCACGTCAAATACAATTACAGGTCGTGCATTGCCAATATGAATGTAATCATACACGGTAGGTCCGCATACATACATTTTAACCTTTCCAGGCTCCAGTGGCACAAAAGGCTCCCGACTCCTCGTCATTGTATTATAAATTTGAAGCGGCATTGTTATGTTCCTCCCTCATGAAAATCATTTTTCTAATTTATTCTCTTGGGTCACCTGATGTTTCTGAGCGGATGGCCCATCCTTCAAATCAGATATTTCTGCACGCAAACGTTCAATTTCCCGTTGAAGTTCTCTCATAGAGTCCACAACCGGATCAGGCAATTGATGACTAAGTCGGTCTGGCCGCCTACCATCCTGTCTGACAACTCGCCCCGGGATGCCCACCACCGTACTGTTTGGTGGGACTTCTTTGAGCACAACCGAGTTGGAGCCAATGTTGGACTGTGCCCCAATCGTAAAAGAGCCCAATATCTTCGCACCAGAGCCGATAACAACATTATTCCCAATGGTCGGATGGCGCTTCCCTTTCTCTTTCCCAGTCCCGCCGAGTGTGACCCCCTGATACAATACGACATCGTCGCCAATCTCACAGGTTTCACCGATGACAACTCCCATGCCATGGTCAATGAACAGCCGATCTCCGATACGAGCGCCAGGATGAATTTCAATGCCTGTCATAAACCTCGATACCTGGGATATAACACGGGCTAGAGTACACCAGTTTCGCAAATAAAACCAATGTGCGATTCGGTGTGCCCAAAGGGCATGAACGCCGGAATACGTAAAAATGACCTCAAGCTTACTCCGGGCGGCCGGATCATTATCCAAAACAGTCTGAATGTCGGATTTGAAATGTCTGAACATGTCGCCCTCCTATTCCCTTCATATCCTTGCCGCATCATCACAACACTTCACGTTCCGCCAATTTTCGCATCCACCAGCACTCTTCGACATTTTTCTATCTATAATGAGTCTGAGTCTGATAAAAAAGAAAAAGCGCCTCCGCAGCCTAAGCTGCAGAGACGCATGAACGTGGTCCCACTCTGCTTCGAACATACCTGCTGCATAAAAAAGCAGAGCAGTTCGTCTTTAGCGTCCTGTAACGGGAACGACTCGGCACGCCCTTGTCACATCAGCATTTGACGCTAATGAGAGTTCGGGCGCACGGCTCCCAGGCGCATTTCCTCCGCAGGTCATCTGGACGGCTCTCAGCCTGGGGTTTCCCCTCGACCGTCCTCTCTGGCAGATGCCCTTATGCAGTGTACTTCTCCTGTTCGCAGCCTTTACACGTAAATATCAATCCGTATCAATGGAGTCATTATAGCGAAAAGACAACAAATTGACAAGAAACATCAGCCTTTAATTTGTGCCTTAAGACGATCCAGTACCTTGTCACGTCCGAGCAAAAAGATAGTTTCATTCAGATCCCGTCCATGAGTTTGGCCTGTAAGAGCCACACGAATCGGCATGAATAGTTGTTTTCCCTTAAAACCGGTTTCCTTTTGAACTTCCTTGATCAGCTTAGCCATTTGTGGAGCTGTAAATTCCTCGCTCGTTTCAACTTTACCTGCAAAAGCTCTAAGTACCTCCGGAACCTGCTCTTCGGCCAATACAGCTGCTGCTTCAGCATCCAGTTCCAGATGTGAACGGAAAAACAACTCAGACAACGCTACAATATCGGCTGCAGAAGTCATCTGTTCCTGGTATAAGCGAACCAGGGCCTTAGCCCAATCCAGTTGTTCCGCAGACAGTTCAGTCGGCAACAGCCCCGCTGCCTGGAGATGTGGAATCGCCATGCTGGCAATTCGCTCAGGATCAGCCTTTTTAATATAGTGATTGTTCAGGTAAGCAAGCTTATTTGTATCAAACACAGCCGGACTTTTGGACAAACGATTAGGATCGAAAATCGAAATCAGTTGTTCCCGATCATAGATCTCTTCTTCGCCTTCCGGGGACCAGCCCAGCAGTGCAATAAAGTTGAATATAGCTTCTGGCAGATAGCCCAACTTGTCATACTGCTCCATGAACTGAATAATGGATTCGTTACGCTTACTGAGCTTTTTGTGATCCTCGCCTACAATCAGCGTCATATGACCGAAGCGTGGCGGCTCCCAGCCAAGAGCTTCAAAGATCATCAACTGCCGCGGTGTATTGGAAACATGGTCTTCGCCCCGTAGTACATGCGATATTTTCATCAAATAATCGTCAACTGCTACAGCGAAGTTATATGTCGGAATACCATCCTTTTTGACGATAACAAAATCGCCGCTTTCCTTGGAATTGAATGTAATTTGACCTTTTACGATATCGTCAAACGTATATTCACGATCTTCCGGTACGCGAAAACGAATACTTGGTACACGGCCCTCTGCTTCAAATGCTTGGCACTGTTCTTCTGTTAGATCACGATGTTTCCCAGAATAGCGTGGTGTCTCCCCACGTGCCGTCTGCTCTTCACGCTCGCGCTCCAGCTCTTCTTCAGTGCAGTAACAACGGTAAGCCAAACCACGGTCCAGCAAATCCTGCCAGTACGTTTTATATATGTCCAAGCGTTCAGTCTGACGATAAGGTCCAAACTCGCCTCCCACGTCTACGCTCTCATCCCAGTCCATACCCAACCATTTCAAATATTTAAGTTGGCTTTCTTCTCCGCCCTCAATATTGCGCTTCACATCTGTGTCTTCGATACGAATAATAAATTTCCCACCTTGATTGCGGGCAAACAAATAATTAAATAATGCCGTTCTGGCATTTCCAATGTGCAGATGCCCTGTAGGGCTTGGTGCATAACGTACACGAACTTCCGTGCTCATATAATCTCCTCCAAATTGAATTACTCAAGATGATAGCATTTACCTGATAAGACAGACAACCGATTGAGCCGCGATTCCTTCACCCCGTCCGGGAAACCCGAGTTGCTCTGTCGTGGTCGCCTTGACGTTCACCTGGGATAGCTCCTCTGCTTCCAGCGCCCGAGCGATGACTTCATTCATCTGCGGAATATACGATGCCATTTTGGGCTTTTGTGCGATAATCGTAGAATCAATATTCCCCAAGCGATATCCTCGCTCTTTAGCTAGTCCCCACACATGCTCCAGTAGCTTAAGACTGTCGGCATCCTTAAATTCTGGGTCGTTATCCGGAAAATGCTTCCCGATGTCTCCCAAGCCAAGCGCGCCCAAGATGGCATCGCTAATGGCATGCAGCAGCACGTCTGCATCGGAATGGCCCAACAAACCTTTTTCATACGGTATATTCACACCTCCGATGATGCATGGCCTTCCTTCCACCAGCTGGTGGACGTCAAATCCTTGTCCCACTCTGATCACTTGATATCCTCTCCCTCTGTTTTTACCCATAACGCCGCCATATCCAAATCCTCAGGCGTAGTAATTTTGATGTTCTTGTAGCTGCCTTGAACGACAGTAACCGGAA
This sequence comes from Paenibacillus sp. FSL P2-0173, assembly GCF_038008045.1. Classification (NCBI taxonomy): domain Bacteria; kingdom Bacillati; phylum Bacillota; class Bacilli; order Caryophanales; family Paenibacillaceae; genus Paenibacillus; species Paenibacillus sp. FSL P2-0173. The sequence continues at coordinate 11,968 of NZ_JBBOYK010000009.1, read as the reverse complement.
TTCCAAGCCGCTCTATCAGCATAGAATCATCTGTTCCCAAGAATCCCGACTGCTCCGCTTCCTCATAGGCTCGCAGCAGATCGGAAAGACGAAAAGTCTGTGGCGTTTGAATACTCCACAGACTTCGGCGATCCGGCGTTGCTGTAATGATACCATCCCCGTTCACTTGCTTGACTGTATCCTTTACAGGTACTGCTGCTACAGAAGCACCAGTACGCTGGGCTGCCTCAAGGCATGAACGTACAAGCTCAGGTTGAATTAGTGGACGCACACCATCATGCACCATCACCCAATCCGCTTGTAAGTGGCGCAGACCGCGATAAACCGAATGCTGGCGTTCACTGCCACCAGCCACCACCCGTACATTTTTACCGATTTTGTATTGATGAATCCAATCTCGGCAGCGTTCCACATCTCCTGTCCCAGTCACCATCACCATTTCATCCACTTCGGGCATAGCTGCGAATATTTCAAGTGTATGTATGAAGATGGGCTTGTCCCGCAAAAGCAGAAATTGCTTGCTCTCCTGCGTCCCCATACGGGAGCCGCGCCCTGCTGCCACAATGACAACTCCTACCCGATTGTTCATTCAAATAACTCCTGCCCTGATCGCACTTGGACGATCCGTATGATAACACATCTACTTCATCATACCGCGTTTATTGAGCTTTTTCCAATAATTTCGGTTTGGCAAAGATCATACGGCCGGCTGAGGTCTGAAGTACACTCGTGACCAGCACCTCCATCAGAGAGCCAATATAGTCACGTCCGCCTTCTACAACAATCATCGTGCCATCATCCAGATAGGCTACACCCTGCCCATGCTCCTTGCCGTCTTTAATAATCTGCACCATAATTTCCTCACCGGGCAATACGACAGGCTTCACTGCATTCGCCAAATCGTTAATATTCAGCACTGATACACCTTGAAGTTCGCATACTTTATTCAGGTTAAAATCATTAGTTACAACTTTACCCTGTAACACCTTTGCCAGCTTAACCAACTTACTGTCGACCTCTGAAATTTCCTCAAAATCACCTTCGTAAATCAGCACATTTACATCCAGTTCTTTTTGGATTTTATTCAAAATATCCAGACCTCGCCGTCCACGATTACGCTTAAGTAAATCTGATGAATCTGCAATATGCTGAAGCTCCTCCAGCACAAATTCAGGAATTACAATTGTTCCTTCAATAAAACCTGTTTTGCAAATATCCGCAATACGCCCATCTATAATGACGCTGGTGTCCAATATTTTATGTTCCTCCAGCTTGCGTTCTTCTACACCCGTTCCCCGACCAAAAAAACCAGAACTCCAAAAGGATGACAGCTCGTCCCGCTTTTCTAGCCCAACCATCAATCCTACATATCCGCATATCACGGTAACAGCCGTCTGGATAAGTTGACCCGGGGCCCCCAACCATGAAAAAAGCGGGTAAACTGCTAAGGAAAGTATCAATCCCACCGCTAAACCAATCACACCTGCCATCATCTCGTTCATCGGAATTCGTACCAAGCCTTCAATGCCCTGCTGCAACCGATTCGCCACGGATGCCCCTGCGAATGAACACCCAGCCATAAATAGCACTGCTCCCGCCATCATCCAAACAATCATTCCTGGTAAAGACCCATCACTCAACCATTGCGGCATCCACGTTACAATGCCTCCTACCCGCTGGTATAACGTATAGCCAAACCATGCTCCGCACAATCCTGTAAAAGTTAAAATAGCCTTTCTCCACATTGAGTCTCTATACCTCCTTTATTTTCTTTTCATATAGTCTGCTATTTATTGGATACATAGCATTTCTCTTACCAGTATGATCCATTTCCAACATAACTAACCCTGTATTTTCACTTTTTATGCATAAAAAAAAGCATTTATCTCCCTGAAATGCTTCAAGGAAATAAATGCTTATTCTTATTCTTGCTTGATACTAACGCTGTGAATGACGATATTGATCGTCCTGTTCTTCCTGACTGGAACGCTCCCGACCACGTCCACGTCTGCGTGACAGCTTACGAATGTTCAGCTTCATGCCATACAATGCATACAGCACCAGCGGTACAAAAATCAGCTTCGACAGCTGGTCAGGGAATTTAACAGCCAACACCACCGCTGCAATTACGACCCATGGAGCAACCCAGATCGCTTTTTTTGGGAGGCCGACCTTTTTAAAATTAGGATATCTCATGGAGCTGACCATCAAATAAGAAACCAGCAACATGGCAATCGACATGTATAACAATGAAATATCGTTATGGAATAAGGACAAAGTCGCTAATACCCCACCTGCTGCCGGAATTGGCAAACCCGTAAAATAACCTGGTACACCAGGACGTACGTTAAATCGAGCCAAACGCAACGCTCCGCACATCGGGAAAATGGCAGTAACCGTCCAAGCGAGAGCCGAATTCGCATCATGAAAAGCAACCATGTACATAATAACTGCGGGAGCAACACCAAAAGATATCATATCTGATAAGGAGTCCAGTTCTTTACCGAATTCGCTTTGGGCATTCAGGACCCGGGCCATCCTTCCATCCAGTCCGTCCAACAACATGGCGACAATAACCATAATAGCGGCAAGACTGTATTTTCCGTCTACAGCCAATAAAATGGCGATCATTCCGAGAAACAAGTTACCTAAGGTACACATGTTCGGAATTGATTTGGTAATCATCTCTTCACCTCAATGTATGAATTGTTCCATTATAATCCTTTCACTGTATTACATTTACATTTGCCTGTCAATGAAAACTTGTTCCTGCAAACGTTTAAGACCTTCTTTAATCGTACGCGCACGAACCTCTCCAATACCATCCACTTCATCCAGTTCTTCTATCGTTGCTGTCATGACATGCGGAAAACGTCCAAACCGCTCCACCAGATTATGAATAATCACATTCGGCAAACGCGGTATCTTGTTCAGTACCCGATAGCCGCGTGCAGCAATATACTCTTCTGATGTCGCAGCTGAAGAAGGGTAGCCTAGTAAACGTACAATATGATTCACATCCAACAATTCGTCGTCCGTAGAACGTTTGAGTCCCAATATAATTTCACGAATCTTCTCGTCGCTATCGTCTTTGGCATAATCCTTATACAGCAACCATGCTTCTTCCTCAATGTTGCTGACAAGCTCTTCCATCTGCATACTAATCAGACGGCCCTCATTTCCGAGCTCGTTAATAAATCGTTTGATCTCCATTTTGATGCGCAGCACCATTTCGATCCGCTGGATGACATTAACGACCTCCGGCATGGTAACCAGCTCTTCAAATTCAGAAGCTGTCAAATTCGTAGAGGCTTGCCCCAACACGGATCTATATTTCTCTAACGTCTGAATAGCCTGATTGGCTTTCGTCAAAATAACCCCGATTTCCTTGAGCGCATACCGTAATGTCCCCTGATACAAGGTAATAATATTACGCCGCTGGGAAATAGAAACCACTAGTTTGCCAGTCTGCTTTGCAACTCGTTCTGCTGTCCGGTGCCGAATTCCTGTTTCAATTGAAGAAATGGAGGAGTCCGGAATCAGTTGCGTATTGGCATATAAAATTCGTTTTAAATCCTCGCTCAATATGATTGCGCCGTCCATTTTAGCCAACTCATACAAATAATTCGGCGAAAAATCACAATTAATGGAGAAACCGCCATCCACCACTTCCATAACTTCTGGGCTATAGCCAACGACCAGAAGAGCACCCGTTTTGGCACGCAAAACGTTTTCCAACCCGTCGCGAAAGGGAGTTCCCGGTGCCACAAGCCGCAGCAAATCGTTCATTTTATCCAGTTGGCTCGCTTCTTTCATTCTCAATGCCCCCTAATCTAATGCGGCTGCCAGTGCATCTGCCACCGTTCCTACTCCTATAATTTGAATCCCTTTCGGATGTGTCCAGCCCTTCAAGCTTTTCTCCGGCATGATCACCCGTTTGAAACCTAGTTTCTCCGCTTCCCGTACTCGCTGTTCTGCTCGGGATACCGCACGTACCTCACCTGTCAGTCCCACCTCGCCAAAAATCACATCGTACGGCTTGGTAGGAGCATCCCTAAAGCTGGAAGCAATGCTCACAGCTATAGCCAAATCCACCGCCGGTTCATCCAACTTCACGCCTCCAGCTACGTTGAGATAGGCGTCCTGGTTTTGCAAAAACATGCCCATCCGCTTTTCTAGCACGGCTATGATTAATCCCATTCGATGATGATCGACTCCTGTGCCCATTCGGCGCGGAGATGGAAAATGCGTAGCTGCAATCAATGCTTGCAGTTCAACCAATACAGGTCGGGTTCCTTCCATACTGGCTACAACAGTAGAACCCGCTACCCCCAGTGGTCGTTCAGACAGGAATAGTTCAGAAGGATTTGACACCTCACGCAAACCGCTTTCAGCCATTTCAAAAATACCAATTTCATTTGTAGAACCGAAACGGTTTTTAACTGCACGCAAAAGCCGATACGTATGATGACGCTCTCCTTCAAAATAAAGCACACAATCAACCATATGTTCCAACAAACGTGGACCTGCAATGGCCCCTTCCTTGGTCACATGTCCCACCAATACCGTAGCAATACCTAGCCCCTTGGCAATTCGCATAAAGCGTGAAGTACACTCCCGCACCTGAGCCACACTACCTGGTGCACTCGTCACCTCAGGCAAATATACGGTCTGTATCGAGTCGATGACCAAAAATTCCGGCTTCAAGCTGTCCACCGCTTCTTCAATCGTCTCCAAATTCGTCTCACATAATACGTATAGGCTGGGGGACAAGGCACCGAGCCGATCTGCACGTAGTTTCGTTTGACGGACAGATTCCTCACCAGACACGTATAGCACCTTTAAACCAGTTAAAGCCAGCTCATTAGATGTTTGCAGCATAAGCGTAGATTTACCGATTCCCGGATCACCGCCCACCAAAACGAGTGAACCCGGCACCACACCTCCACCGAGTACTCGATTCAATTCGCCAATTCCCGTCAAAATTCGCGTTTCTTTGCCACTCTCCACCTCTATAATAGGCAGTGGCTTGTCTTTTGTGCTATGAGTAAGAAGGGAAGACCCCATTCCTTGAGTTTTTACAACGCTTTCCGTTTCTTCGACCATGGAATTCCATGCCTGGCATCCAGGACATTTTCCGTACCATTTGGGCGATTCATAACCACATTCCGTACAGGAAAATTTAGTTTTCACTTTAGCCATACTTTATTCCTGGGCTCCTTATTGACGACGATAATGTCAAATTTATGTTCATACAGCCCAGAAAGAGCTGTAACAATAAAAGTTTACCATTGAAGCTTGGCGGACGTAAAGCAATATCACAAACTTTCCCAAAGCATTTACCCAACCATTTTACCGTGTTTTATACACAAAAAGGGTGTCTTCGCAATAGCTTTCCAGCCTGCGAGACACCCTTTTCTACTATTTATTTAGTAAACTGCTTTAGGACTTGGCAGATACATTATCCTTTTTCGTTACAGTCAATGCACCATTCTCCTCATCAATGAAGAGAGAGTCACCCTTAGTAATGTTGCCAGTCAACAGTTCCTCGGACAGGCGATCTTCAATATGCTTCTGGATTGCACGACGCAATGGACGCGCACCATACGCTGGGTCAAAGCCTTCCTTGGCAAGGAATTTTTTAGCGTTGTCTGTCAACTCGAAGTCCACCTCATACTCATTCAGGCGCTTACGCAGCTCCTCAGACATGAGTGACACAATTTCGGCAATATGTTTTTCTTCGAGAGAATGGAAAACGATAATTTCATCAATCCGGTTCAAGAACTCAGGACGGAAGCTTTTCTTCAGTTCATCCATCACTTTGCCCTTCATATTATCGTAATCCGCCCCAGCGTCCACTACAGCTGTAAAACCAAGCGTGGAGTTACGTTTAATCGCCTGTGCACCAACATTAGATGTTAGGATGATGAGTGTGTTACGGAAATCGACGACACGACCTTTGGAATCTGTTAGACGACCATCTTCCAGCACTTGCAGAAGAATATTGAATACTTCTGGGTGTGCTTTTTCAATTTCATCCAGCAACACAACAGAGTATGGCTTACGACGTACCTTCTCAGTCAGCTGACCGCCTTCTTCATATCCAACGTACCCTGGAGGTGCTCCTACCAGACGGGACGTGGAGTGCTTCTCCATATATTCGGACATATCAATACGGATAACCGCATTTTCATCTCCAAACATGGATTCAGCCAAGGCGCGTGCCAATTCTGTTTTACCAACCCCAGTTGGGCCGAGGAAAATAAAGGAACCAATTGGACGCTTCGGATCTTTCAGTCCGGCACGTGCCCGGCGAATCGCCCGGCTTACTGCCTTAACTGCTTCATCCTGTCCAATTACCCGCTCATGCAGCAACTCTTCCATATTCAACAAGCGGTGTGTTTCTTCCTCTTTCAGCTTGCTGACTGGAACACCTGTCCAGATTGCAACGACCTGAGCGATATCCTCTGGTGTAACTTCAGAATCTGTACGACCCTGTTGTTCTTTCCATTGGTTTTTCGTCACGTCTAGCTCTTCACGGATTTTTTGCTCTGTATCACGCAACGCTGCCGCTTTTTCAAACTCCTGACTTTGTACCGCTGAATCCTTTTCCTTACGGATATCTTCCAGACGGTTTTCCAGCTGTTTCAGGTTTGGCGGTACAGTGTAAGAATTCAGCCTTACTTTGGAGCCCGCTTCATCAATAAGGTCAATAGCCTTATCTGGCAGGAAGCGGTCGGTGATATAACGATCTGACAATTTTACAGCCGCTTCAATAGCCTCATCTGTGATCTTTACACGGTGATGCGCTTCGTAACGGTCACGCAGGCCGTACAAGATTTGAATCGCCTCTTCTGGAGAAGGCTGATCCACTGTAATTGGTTGAAAACGACGCTCCAAAGCAGCATCTTTCTCAATATATTTGCGGTATTCATCCAGCGTGGTCGCACCGATGCATTGCAGCTCGCCACGTGCCAGAGCAGGCTTAAGGATGTTGGACGCATCAATTGCGCCTTCCGCTCCACCAGCACCAATCAGCGTATGCAGCTCATCAATGAACAATACGATATTACCCGCTTGACGAATCTCGTCCATAATTTTTTTCAAACGATCCTCGAATTCACCACGATACTTGGTGCCTGCTACCACAGAACCCATATCCAGTGTCATTACGCGCTTGTCGCGCAACGTTTCAGGAATCTCATTTGCTATAATTTTTTGGGCCAATCCTTCGGCAATCGCTGTTTTACCTACCCCAGGCTCACCGATCAGAACCGGATTGTTCTTTGTACGGCGGCTGAGCACCTGAATTACGCGTTCAATTTCCTTGCTACGCCCAATAACAGGGTCCAGGTTGTTTTCCTTCGCAGATGCCGTCAGATCGCGTGCCAGACTGTCCAGAGTTGGCGTGCTGACATTAGCTGGAGCACCGTGATGGCTGGAAACAGCCTCGCTGCTGCCGAGCAATTGAAGCACTTGCTGACGCGCTTTGTTCAGACTGATGCCCAAGTTGTTCAGTACACGCGCTGCTACGCCTTCACCTTCACGAATAAGACCAAGCAAAATATGTTCTGTACCTACATAGGTATGGCCCAGTTTGCGGGCTTCATCCATAGACAGTTCGATGACTTTTTTGGCGCGTGGAGTATAGGCAATGTTCGTCGGTTGCTCTTGACCGCGTCCAATCAGCGTTTCCACTTCATCCTGGATTTTTTCCAGTCCCAGCCCTAAACCGATTAAGGCTTTCGCGGCTATTCCTTCACCTTCACGAATGAGGCCTAGCAAAATGTGCTCTGTGCCAATGTTGTTGTGTCCCAATCGAACAGCTTCTTCCTGAGCCAAAGCAAGCACTTTCTGTGCACGTTCCGTAAATCTTCCAAACATCATATATCCTGCACCTCCACAGTGTGTATTTCAGATCATTCTATATATTAAAGGGTTGTGCCTAATTTTTGCCGGATCAGCTTCGCCCGGTACATATCGCGCTCTTCGGTATTCATTTTATCCCCAAAGCTTTTTTGCAGGAACCCGGGTTGTGTCATCACATTCAGCTCATTCATCGCTGCGGTGGAAGGACGCTCCAAAATCCCTAAATCTACGCCAAGACGTACATCGGATAGCCGCTGTGCAGCCTCCTTGGAATCCAATACTGCTGCATATGACAAAATACCGAATGAACGCATCACCCGATCTGTAATTCGCAGCATAGATTCATTCATTAGCCTTTCTCTGGCAGAACGCTCGTGCTCAATAATTTGTAGCACCACGCCATGTAGATTCTCAATAATCTCCGCTTCGGTTTGTCCCAGTGTAATCTGATTAGATACCTGAAACAAATTTCCGACCGCTTCGCTGCCTTCACCGTAAATGCCACGAACTGTAAGACCTACCTGTGAAACAGCAGACAATATACGATTGATTTGATGAGTCATAACTAATGCAGGCAAATGCATCATCACCGAAGCTCTCATACCTGTGCCGACATTCGTCGGACAACTGGTCAGAAAACCTCTCCGATCATCAAATGCATAATCAACATGCGCTTCAAATGCATCATCAATAATCATAGCGCGTTCCCAAGCTTCCCTAACCTGACATCCCGGATATAAGCACTGGATACGCAGATGATCCTCTTCGTTTATCATAACACTAACCGATTCATCATCGCTAATTAAAACAGCACCGTTACGAGATTCGTTCGCCAAATTTGGACTAATCAAATGCTTCTCAACCAGCACCTGCTTGTCGATCTCATCCAACTCGGATATTTTCAGCGTATGGAAAGTACCAAAACCGCCTAAATCATCATACTGAAGGATATCCGTCAAGCGTTGAAGTGCTTCTTCCGACTGCTGATTGGTAGCAAGCATGGGAAAAGGCAGATGCTGCAAGTTACGCGCAATTCTCACCCGGCTGCTAATGACAATCTCCGAATCCGCAGCATCACCACGCATCCAGTCACTTAGCGGCTTCTCCGTAAACCGAATATTGGGCATTACGCATCCCTCCTACTCTTCACAAACTTTACTCTTCAGTCATTTCTTTTTCAAGCTCTCTGATTTGATCCCTAAGCTCAGCAGCTGATTCAAATTCTTCCTGTACAATATGCTGTTGCATCTCTTTTTTCAAATCGTCAATTTGCCGTTTAACCTTCAGTCGGCCTCCAGTGCGAACCGGAACTTTACCAACATGATTCGTACTGCCATGCACACGCTTGAACAGAGGGTCCAGACGACTATCAAAATATTGATAGCACGACGGGCATCCGAAACGTCCCAGCTTACTAAACTGTGCATAGGTCATGCCACAATCCTTGCATTGCAGGTTCTGCGGACCGCTGTGGCCTGAAGATTGGCTCTTTGTACTGGAGTCAAAATCCAGCATCCCCGACAACAAGCTATGAATCGAAAAGCCGTTAGGTGTTCCAGGGATCATCTCCCCTTTTTCCTTGGCACACGTCTCACAAATATGAAACTCTGTCTTTTCGCCATTCACAATTTTGGTGAAATGCAAAGTTGCCGGCCGCATATTACATTCTTGGCACAGCATAAAAGCACCTCCTTCAATGTCAGGATTTATACCAATCCCTACATCCAAACGTTAGTCTCTATTCACACACTATTTGGTCGCCAGCAACGAGATCAGCATAGCCTTAAGCAATCTTGCTCGCAGTTGATCACGATAGGGAAGCTTCAGTAATAATGTATCCCTTGATAAAGCAGCCTTCATTAAATTAGCTTCCCTTTTGCTTAAAAAATGGGCTTCCTCTAACTGATAAATTAGACCTTCTGCTGCCGATTGGCTTATTTCCTCCCCGATGCTCTGATGAAGATGTGTATGGATGGCATGCTGTGCAGGCAGCTGAATTCGCTGAATACGAATGTAGCCCCCGCCACCGCGTTTACTTTCCACCACATAGCCTTTTTCCAGCGTAAACCGGGTGCTAATTACATAATTAATTTGCGACGGCACGCAGGAAAAGCGGTCAGCCAGATCATTGCGCTGAATCTCCACTAAACCTTGGGGACTTTCCAGCAATATACTCTTCAAATATTGTTCAATAATATCGGAAACATTGCGCATTTCATCATCCTCCACTAACGGAAACGCAAGTATTCAAGTACATTTCACGCTCCACAGAGTCCGCCGTATATTGAACTTAACCAAACGGTAAAGTCACGAATCTAAGCTGTATTCAGGCTATTGATACATCCATTGGAATTGTACCGTTTTGTCTCTAGTGTGGCCTTTATTTGCGATTAATCATACACTTCTCTTATGTTCATAAGAGTCAGCTCCTAACTATACGCAAATCATTTCGATCCTCATTTACTTCTTTGCTATCAAAATCACCTTATACAGCTAATCCATCAGCATAGTACTTCTACAGAATCGCACGAGGTTTGATTGACTTTGACTTTCTTTGACTATATTCATATTATAGCACATTATTCATTTTTGCCAAGGGGTCAATACCATTTTTCGCAATCTAATTATGTTTTATACAATACCATAAAAAAACTCTTCCCATTACAGAAAGAGTTTTGAAAATTATGATAACCACACAAGTTATGTTCCCTGAAAGATGGAGCCTAAGAAGAACTAACTGGGCCTTTATCAGAAAAAATCCAATAAGAACGTTTGTTTTACCGGTATTACACGTTTAAGGGCAGACACAGACTCACTGCTACCTTCAATACGCCCCCATTTATACAGATCATCAGCCTGCTGGTAGCCAAGCATCAGAGTCGTCAGTGACTGAATCCCAAGTTTCAAGTCAGCTACTATGGCGTTTTCAGATGAATTGCTTATATCCACTCTCTCCAGATGTCCTTGCCCCTCCGTAGTAATCGTTAATCTCCATAATCCATCATTCCATGGAGCATACCGATCAGTCAGATTTAAGGTTAAACTTGTTTCTTCTCCAATCTGTTCAAAAGGGTATCTTTCTATAAAAGCAGCTGCATCCACAATACGACCCATAAAATAAGGCACAGTTTCCTGTTGAATTCGTGGATCATCGAGTAAAAATGGCAGATTGTCATCTGCTGGAACGTAATTAAATTTACCTTGGGCTATCATTGAGTCATGATTTGCAAAATAAGTCCATAAAGCCCGACGAGCCGTCTCATTTTCATATACCAACTCATCACAATTCAACTGTTTATCTTCAATTTTGTATAGTGCATATCCCTGAGGATCGCCTGTTTCTGAGTAATATACCGCAGTTCGATAGTTCTCATTTAAAATCCGCTCTTGCCACCATTCCTTATCTCGTACCAGCGTGCCATTATAACGAGATGCATACGCTTGATACACTTGGTCCAATTCTAAAATATCTTTGACATCGCGTTTGACTGTACCTTCTGTTTTAAGTTTTGCAGGGAATTTTTCAATGGGAATGACGTACTTTTTGTATTCAATATACGTTTCCCATCCAAATTTACGATAGAAGGCAAAGGAGAATGGATGCAGAAAAGAAAGGCTTTGTCCCGCAGACTTCATCTCTTCAAGCGCATGCGTCAACAAGCGTGATACCATGCCTCCGCGACGCTTTTCTGGCCACGTTGCCACACCAGCAATGCCTCCCATATCAAAAACCTGACCGTTTATGTATACCTGTAGCGGTAACAAAGTCAGTTTAGCATTCAAGTCATGTCCGTCGAATATTCCCCATGTTTGCTCCGGTTTGAATTTCTTCTTGGATTTTTCCAAATCTTCCTGGGACATTGTAAACTGAAAAGCATATTGAGATAATTCAATAGCCGCTTCAAATTCCTCACGTTGTAATTGTCTGATCTCCATAACTTCGTCACCTCGCTTGTATACTTGGGCATCCATAAAAAAGATTATACACTTAGAGTGTGGCAAAGCCTCTTCCCTCTGTCAACCTTAGAAGCAGGTGGCCATCTAAAAACACATAAAAAAAGGATGATAATCTCATTGAGATTATCATCCTTTTCACTTT
>NZ_JBBOYK010000008.1:70000-165922 GCF_038008045.1 Paenibacillus sp. FSL P2-0173 | reverse complement strand
ACAAGTAAAGAGGACCATAATCTCAATGAGATTATGGTCCTCTTTTTTGCATATACGTATACTTTAGAAATATCCTTACAAAAGGAAGGTAACATTTTTGTTACGGAATGTAAGAGTAAACCCTGTATAATATAGGTATTGAATCCCATACACACACGCTGCATTATTGCAGAATTATGCAAACTCCATCATAGGATTTTGTATAGTCAATCAGGCTGGTAAGGAGGGAAGATCATGCGGCGAAATAAATGGCTTGCTCTATTGGTGCTATTCAGTGTCGCTGTCGCGATTCTTACCGGGTGCGTGGAGGAGGAGCCTTCTTGGACATCGTTTGAGGGTGCTGCCAATGAGAAGACGTTTCCGGTTCCCAAAGAAGCTAGTAAAACCGATCGGGCCAGCAGTAATTCGGACATGGACTATGTTCGCTATGCACTGCCAGCATTGAAGGAAAGTGATAGTCTACCTGCTCCTTATCTAGAGGAGATTGCAGCTTGGGGCTGGACTGAGGAACCGAATTTATCCACCTCGAATCAGAAGGTGTTTCAGAAAAATAAACACATGGTGCATTTATCTGTGCATGATGGTTCTTTTACTGTATTGGTTCCAAAAGACAGAAAGGCTGTTGTGAAGAGCAAAAGCGTGGATCTTAATTAGGGACACGGTTTTTAACCGAGTAAGTAGCATAGGATTTATTGTAGATCATATTTTTAGTAAACTCATAGCGTATTGTATGCTGTGTATAATGATGAATGAAGAGATCGGATATGGGGAAGCACTCAGAACTGCAGTTGAGTAGGGGGTGGCTTCCTTTTATATATTTGCATGTTGATCAAATGCTCTACATGAATAACGAGGATAATGATGAGGAAAAGTTTACTTGATAAGCGAATATAACGATTACAGTTGTTAAGTCACAAAAAAAGGAGTAACCGGTTGAGGTTGCTCCTTTTTTATTGCTTCGGTCTATATGGGTGTAGGTTAGTTCAGACCTGAATTTTCTATCTGTACGGATAATGAGTGGTTAGATTTACTGTTGATAATATGAGGCATCTTCATCGGTAAACTTCAACATGCCGTCTTTTCTCTCGCCTGTAAGCCGACTGAGGATGTATAGACGCGGTGCAATAAGCCATAGATGCCAGAAGAGTAAGGATACAGTAAAGGCTGGTGGAGACCAGAGAATGAATACGGCTGATAAGCAGATACCGATCCAGAGGGTATGTATGTGCACACGACGAAAGATGCTATAGCCTATATACTGGTCTGTCATATAGCCTAGCCAAGGTAATTTACGATGGAATGCCCAGCGTTTGCGGAAGGATGTTCCGCCACCGATGTATAGGACAGATCGTGAGATTACGAAGTGTACCCATAAGGTTAGGAAAAAGGCAAGAGCAAACAAAAACACGCTAGTCCAGGAAAAGGCAAGAAGCAGAAAGAGAAGCATAATAATAGGTAATGTGATGTGACTCCATATTAGTTGACGCGGTATACTGATTTTTTTAATGAGCTTGTAGTGATAGTAGGTAGCTTTGGTTCCGGTTTCCTCTGTCATGCGAACAGTCCTTTCATTAATCTACTGCATCACAAGTGGCTTCCCGTCCACAGCCGGAAAAAGGGACGGTACTTCGCTCATGCCGCTTTAAATAAGCATTTAATCGTTTTTGTAGAAATACAGAATGATCAACATCCAGTGTTAGCTAGCCTACTCTATAATTAATGGAAAAGCTATCACTGATGAAGTGTTCAAGGGCTCCGATGAAAGGGTATCCATACATAAGAGCTTTTCTTATTATATCGGCATAGACGGCTGTTTTTTAAACATACGGGGTACAAACACCATAATGGCCCAGAAGGAATATATATAGAGTATATCGTCGAACTGGGCTATGAAAAGGTTTAAAATAGTAGAAAGTGCCCCATACTAATAGTAAAAGAAACAAGGTGGGATGGATATGCATGATCAAGGCGGCCACCGCTGCATTATATGCGGGCAGCACAAGCATGAAGGCATTTTTATCGTTTCCGAGTTTATCTGTGATACGTGTGAAGCTGAAATGGTGCACACGGATGCAACTGATGCCAAATATCATTTTTTTATTGATCAATTAAAGCAAATCTGGGTACAGAAAAATGCATAATATCCTTTGCTAATTAGTCTTTGAAGGATTGGCATTCCAAGGTCTGTCGATACGGGCCTTTTTTTCTGTGAGTAAAAGTAGGATTCCGCTTGATTTTACGATAAAATAAGGTAGATATAAAGCTTTGTTTGGAAGGATTGCAGAATGATGGGGAAAAAGGCGGTACATGCACCATTAATGGAAGCTCTAATACGTTACCGGACTCAGGGCAATGCTTCTTTCCATGTACCCGGTCATAAAAATGGACAAGTATATGAGCATGAAAATATTGCGTCTCTGTTGCAAGAAGTGATGTCTATTGATGCGACAGAAATTTCTGGACTGGATGATTTGCATCACCCAGAAGATGTGATTCGTGAAGGGCAGGGACTGGCTGCAAAGTGCTTTGGTGCTGAAGAGAGCTTTTGGCTAATTGGAGGAAGCACGGTCGGTAATTTGGCTATGATTTTAACTGTATGTACGGAGCCGGGAGATCTACTGCTGGTACAGAGGAATGTGCACAAATCTGTCCTGAACGGTCTCATGCTGTCAGGGGCTAACGCGGTATTCCTGGATCCGGAAATAGATACACTAAGCGGACTGGCGGTTGCCCCAACGACGGATACAATAAAGGCTGCACTGAAGGCCTATCCTTCGGCTAAAGGGGTGTTACTTACACTACCTAATTACTATGGGATGGGGCATGACCTGACGGCAACGGCTAAGGCTTGTCATGCAGCCCATGTGCCGCTATTGGTAGATGAGGCACACGGTGCCCATTTTGGGTTGCATCCTCGTTTGCCAGCCTCTGCGCTGTCCTGCGGGGCTGATGTAGTCGTCCAGTCGACACATAAAATGCTTCCAGCGATGACCATGGGTGCCATGTTACATGTGCAGGGAGAGAGAATCCATCGGGAACTGCTTCGTCAGCGGTTGGCGATGGTGCAGAGCTCTAGCCCTTCTTATCCGTTAATGGCTTCACTGGATTTGGCAAGATGGTATATAGAGGCGTATGGAGCGGATGCTTTTACAGTGGGCTTAGCGGCGGCAGATGCTTTTAGAAAGGGCCTGGAGCAGCTCCCACGCTTTCGCTTGCTAGAACCTACACAGCAGGTACTAGAGGGGAAAGGCGCTCACAGGGGAATCTCTGAGGTCCTAGAAAGGGCTGAGGAGGGAATAAGCGGATATTCAACCCAGGACCCTTTTAAATTGGTGCTGTATGATACATGGGGGATACTGGATGGGTTTGGACTCAAGCATGAGTTGGAGACTTATGGATGTACTCCAGAGATGAGCGACGAAAAACATGTTGTTTTATTGTTTACGTTAGGCTCTACGCCTAAGGATGCGAGTCACCTGTTGCAGGCTCTTGTGCATATAGATAATGATATAAGATTTAAGGAGACGGCTGGTGAGCCGGGGGCAACGGAAAAAGAGCTGCAAAGACTCGAATTAGATTTTTCCACGTGGAACAATGATAGAATGAAGGGATACTCTAGTCCGGTGCCGTTTGGACTTCGACCGATTAGCCCGGATCAGATAGAGAACGTGTCTGTAGAGGATTCCGCTGGCAGGGTAGCGGCTGAAATGATTATCCCGTATCCTCCAGGTATTCCGCTGTTATATACAGGAGAAACAATCACAGAAGCGATTGCACTGCGGATGAGTCGTCTACGTGAGCTGGGAGCCAAGTGGCATGGGATAGCAGATGAAAGTATGCTTACAATTCGGGTATTCCGTTTACAATAAAGATTAGATACTAGAGACTTAACAAATACAGAAGACTGAATAAAAGAAGCATACGTAGCCTGTGGGTGACTTTTATTTTTCAGGCAGGAAAGCAGGGAATAACATGAATCGCAAAGGCATTTTTATCACACTGGAGGGGGGAGACGGCTCCGGTAAAACAACTATGATTCAACGGCTGGCGAAGTTTATGGAGGAAGAAGGCTATCCAGTCATCACGACGAGGGAGCCGGGTGGCATCGAAATTTCCGAAAAGATTCGCTCTATCATTTTGGACCCTGCTCATACCAGTATGGATGCTCGAACAGAGGCACTTTTATACGCGGCGGCGCGGCGTCAGCATTTGGTGGAGAAGGTAAAGCCGGCTATTGAACAGGGAGCTATCGTATTATGTGATCGTTTTGTGGATAGTAGCTTGGTCTATCAAGGATTTGCAAGAGGGATCGGAATTGAAGAGGTAGCTTCAATTAATCGCTTCGCGGTGGATGATTGGGAGCCGGATGCCACATTTTATCTGGATATTGAGCCCGAATTGGGATTGGCAAGAATTAATGCGTCACGAGGAGCAGAAATGGACCGCCTCGACATGGAGAGTATATCGTTTCACCATAAGGTGCGAGAGGCATATTTGGAGTTGGCTCGCAAATTTCCGGAGCGAATTACAATTGTTGATGCATCTCCGGCGCCAGAGCAGGTGGAGCAAGTATTGAAGGATTTGCTGAAAAAGCGGTTTGTTCAGAATTTTAGCATATAATTGTCGAAGGATATACGGTAAAATTGAGCTAGGGACAAGGTTGTCTCTAATATGACTTGAAGGAGGAATACAGGATGAAGCTGATTATTGCGATTGTACAGGATAAGGACAGTAATAGATTATCCAGCGGACTGGTGAAAGCTAATTTCCGTGCTACCAAATTGGCGAGCACAGGAGGATTTCTGCGTGCAGGTAATACGACATTTATGATCGGTGTTGATGACAATCAGGTGGACTCATTAATGAACGTCATTCGCAGCAGTTGCAAGGTTCGTGAACAGCTGGTCACACCCGTTACCCCTATGAGCGGGACGACGGATTCCTATTTACCGTTACCTGTTGAAGTGCAGGTGGGTGGAGCGACGGTATTCGTGATGCCTGTAGACCGTTTCGAGCATTTCTGAATCTACACAATAGGGCCTATTCTGCCGATATGATAGGGGAATCGCCTGTATCTTCTCACATGATGGGAGTGAGGGCAGATCCACTAAAACGGCAGCGCTACAGCGTAGTCCCCGGAAAGCCGAAGAAACCCCGAGTTCTAGTTTGAACTGTTCATGAAGGGGGAAAGTGGAAGCATCCGGGGAGAAAGCAGGTTTATATGAAAATAAATCCGGGCTATCGCCCTTTACAAAGTACATTGTCTACAAATGAAATGAGTGCAAAGCCAATTCAGCCCAAGAGCTTCTCCGACGTTATGCAGCAAAATGGGGAGCAGGCTTCGCAGGAGGAATTGAATCGGCGCTTTAAGGAAATACAAATGCAGGGAGATCGTCTTGCACGTTCAATGACGATTCGTGAGTTGAAGGCTTATAAGATGCTGGTTAAACGGTTTTTGGAAGATACAGTTCGGCGAGGCGTGTCCATGAAGGACACAAAGGGTTGGGATCGCCGGGGACGCAGCAAACGTTATAAGCTGATTGATGAAGTGGATGAGCTGTTGCTCAAAATGGCGGATGAGCTGCTTGAAACTGAACAAGGCAAGATTGAGCTTTTGCAAGGGGTCGGTGAGATCAGAGGATTGCTGATTAATCTCTCATTTTAATGCAGACTTATGTTATAAATGAATACAGACGGGCTGTTGCCACGAAGAAATAATCTGCTTGCTGATCATGCTGGCAGATTATTTTTGACTATGTATATGTGGGCAGACGTGATACGGAAATAGCAGCAGTTGCCCCGAAAAACGAGGATTTGAAGTTGGAATCATGAAAATAGCAACAAAGTTTGCCCGGAAGAACAACGGTTTGCTGAGGGATCACAGTTGTTTTCAGTGGAGAAAGTGAGGAAATATGTCTTTTCAACATATAATGGGCCAGGATGTAGCCAAAAAAATGCTGCAAAGTGCACTACGGAATCATACGGTCAACCATGCCTATGTTTTTAGCGGGCCGCCGGGAAGCGGGCAGATGAACATGGCGCAGATCTTTGCTAAGGCTTTATTTTGTGAGCGACAGACGGATGATGCATGTGGGGAGTGCTTGTCGTGCCGTAAGGTAGAGCACGGGAATCATCCAGATTTGCACATTGTAGAGCCGGATGGAGCTACGATTAAAATTGATCAGATTCGCGGGCTTCAACGTATATTTTCTTACAAATCTGAAAGCTCCAATCCGAAGGTATATATTATTCGACAGGCGGATACCATGACAGTGCAAGCTGCTAATAGCCTACTTAAATTTTTGGAGGAGCCCCAGATTCCAGTGGTCGGTATACTCATTTCTGAAAATGGACAGGCGTTGCTACCTACGATTCAATCACGGACGCAGCAGGTTCCTTTCCACGCTTTACAGCCGGAAGTGATGATGCAGGCGTTAATTGGGGAAGGCTATACGGCAGGGCTTGTCCGGTCGGTCGTTCATATTGCTTCAGGACTGGAATCATGTAGAGAAATTCTCCAGCAGAATTGGTTTGCAGAAATTAGAAACGTAGTGTTACAATTAGTGAAGGAGTCCATGAGTCGGGGGAGCTCGTCTATTATTCTGGCTCAACAGAAGATTTTTAAAACTGGACTTTCTGAACACCTGGATATTCTGTTTCATCTGTTTCATTTGTGGTTTAAGGATATGCTTCATTTCCGTTACGGAAGGCACGAAAGCATTGTTTTCATAGATCATTTGGAGTCCGTCTCCAAATTGGCAATCACCCGCAGCACGGAACAATGGGTCTCTTATATGGATTTGGCCGCGAATTGCAGGAAGAAGCTCCGTTTTCACGTCAACGGGCAATTATGCGTGGAGCAGCTTCTGATTGGGTTGTCCGATACAAGCGGTTCTATCACCGGCTAACAGGAAGGCGCGCTTGTTCCACTCTGCACAATCCGCGACGCCAGGTTCCCGGTTTGTGCGACAGTGAGACTTCAATTGCGGCCATTCGTACAATGTCGGCTTCAAATGAGGTTTAGTGGCATACAAGGGGGTTAATTTTTGTATAGTGTAGTGGGTGTCCGTTTCAAGAAGGCGGGCAAGACTTATTATTTTGATCCGCTGGACCTTCCAGTGGAGAAAGAAAACTGCGTCATTGTAGAGACCGCGCGCGGTATTGAATATGGCAAGGTTGTAGTGGGCAAAAAAGAGGTAAATGATTCGGATGTTGTCCTGCCCTTAAAAAAAGTCATTCGTATTGCTGGGGATGATGATGCTCTTGTTGTAGAAGAGAATAAATTGGCGGCCAAGGATGCATTCGGCACGTGTTTAAATAAAATTAAAGACCATGGCCTTAAAATGAAGCTGGTAGATGTAGAATTTACATTTGACCGCAATAAGATCATTTTTTATTTTACGGCAGAGGGTCGGGTGGATTTTCGAGAGCTTGTAAAGGACTTGGCCAGTATTTTTCGTACACGGATCGAGCTGCGGCAGATCGGCGTACGGGATGAGGCTAAAATGCTTGGCGGAATCGGACCTTGTGGACGTATTCTGTGTTGCTCCTCATGGCTGGGGGATTTTGAGCCGGTATCTATTAAGATGGCGAAGGATCAGAGTTTGTCGCTGAATCCGACGAAGATTTCCGGGTTGTGCGGGAGATTGATGTGCTGCCTCAAGTTTGAACATGATAACTACGAAAGCATGCGAGAAGAGCTACCTCAGGTGGGTAAGATGGTTATCACCTCTTTGGGAGAAGGTAAAGTCGTAGGTGTGAATGCAGGTCATCGCACGGTGCATGTTCAACTGTTTGAGATCAGTAAGGTCAAGGAACTTCCAATGGACGATGTAGTCGTCAAGTAAACCATTAGGTTGCTTCGGGGTGGAAACTTGGATAAATTAAATGTTTTTGCGCGTATTCACGAAATGGAAACCCAAATGGGACAGTTGCATAGCGATCTGGGTGAATTGAAACTGGCAGTAAAAGAGCTGCTGGAGGAAAATCAACGACTAACGATTGAAAACGAACAGGTGCGCAAGATGCTCAAACGTGAAACCTCTGGAGAAGAAAAGACGGCAAACAAGCCGAAGCTTCCTCCTCCGATCGTCATTAAGGATGAAGGGCAAACGGGTGAGGTCGTGGGTGAAGGCTACGACAATCTAGCAAGGCTGTATCATGAAGGATTTCATATATGCAACGTGTATTACGGACATTTGCGAACGGAAGGCGATTGCCTCTTCTGTCTGTCATTTTTGAATAAATAAAAACAAGCCGTAGGAGCAAGATGCCTACGGCTTTTTTGTAAGGAAGTATGAGTGAAAAGCGATTTTGGTTATAAAAGATGGGAGAGCATTATGGACGAAAATGAAAAGAAGTCTGAACGAATTGATGATTTACTTTCACATAATTTGCGCATTATCCAAAGTGATGAAGTATTCAGCTTCTCGATGGACGCGGTCTTGCTGGCACGTTTTGCTGGTATTCCACAGCGTGGAAAGATCCTGGATCTGTGTACTGGCAATGGGGTTGTCCCGCTGTTGCTAACGACACGAACAAAAGCGTCTATTGAAGGAATTGAGATTCAACCACGCTTGGCAGATATGGCTAGACGCAGTGTCAGCTTGAATGGATTAGAAGCAGCAATTCAGATTCGGGAAGGGGACCTACGTGAGCTGGTTCACATCACGGGACATGGTGTTTATGATGCGATTACCGTGAATCCCCCCTATATGCCGCTAAATGGTAGCGATATCAAGCTGAATCCTCACCAGGCAATTGCCCGTCATGAAGTGAACTGTACACTGGAAGAAGTCATTCAGGCATCCACCCGGCTTGTCCGTAATGGGGGAAAAGTATCCATGGTTCATCGCCCGCAGCGATTGGGTGAGATTATAACCTTAATGCGTAATCATAGTCTGGAACCCAAACGAATACGTTTTGTACACCCACGAGTTCATATGGAAGCCAATATGGTACTGGTTGAAGCATTACGTGACGGCAAACCAGAGGTTCGTCTGTTGCCTCCGCTCATTGTATATCAGGAAAATGGGAATTATACTCAGGAAATAAGAGATATTTATGGAGAAGTAAGCAAGGGGGATTCTGTGTGAAAGCAGCTGTACAAAAAAGCTTTAGTACCAGCGAAGAAGAACGGGGAAAGTTGTATCTTGTTGCAACACCCATTGGGAATCTGGACGATATGACCTTTAGGGCGATTAACACCTTAAAATCATGTAGTATTATCGCTGCCGAAGATACGCGGCAGACACGCAAACTGCTTACCCATTTCGAAATTACACCGGATATGCTCTTCAGTTATCATGAACATAATAAGGCTGCCAGTGGGCCTGAACTGATACGTTATATAATAGAAGGAAAAAATTTGGCACTGGTTAGCGATGCAGGTCTACCGGCCATTTCTGACCCTGGTTCGGATCTGGTCAAGCTGGCACTGGAAGCGGAAATTAGCGTCATTCCTATCCCAGGAGCAAATGCGGCACTATCGGCTTTAATTGCCTCAGGACTGGATACAGAAAGGTTCACCTTCGCTGGCTTTCCACCACGGGAGAAAAAGGATCTAGAGAAGCTGTTGCTATCGTTTCAGGTATCTCACGGCACAATTATTTTTTATGAATCGCCTCATCGCATTGTGAAGACATTGATGGTGTTGAAGGAAACATTAGGTTCACGCAAAGTGGTGCTTGCGCGTGAGCTGACCAAGCTGCATGAGGAATGGGTTCGGGGAACCGTGGAGCAATGCCTTGCTAGACTAGAGGGAAATCCACCGATTGGTGAATATTGCCTGGTCGTTGAAGGAAAAGACGAAGAGGAAGAGGAACAGGAACGTCAGGCGTGGTGGCAGTCCTTATCTTTGGAGTCCCACGTCGCACATTACGAGGCAGAGGGACTTACACGCAAGGATGCAATGAAGCGTACAGCCACAGATCGTTCAATCTCCAAGAGAGATGTTTACAACGCACTCTTATGAATATCTGTCTAAACAAAAAAGGGCCTTCCAACGGTTGGGTTCAAACCGTGGAAGGCAACAAGGAGTATATATGAAAAAGGTTAGAATTAACAATATCTGATAAGTCTATTATATACTAAAATTCTCAGTTTGTCACAGGTGTTGGGATTTCAGAAATGCAATCTTGGCAAACAATTTTCCCTTTGAAGTAAATTACGTTCTCAGCATTGCCGCAGAAGATACAAGCAGGCTCGTATTTTTTAAGCATGATGCGTTCACCATCAACATAAATTTCCAAAGCGTCTTTCTCTCCGATTCCCAAGGTACGACGCAATTCGATTGGAATAACAACACGTCCGAGCTCGTCAACTTTTCTTACAATACCAGTGGATTTCATCATAATAAATCAGGCTCCTCTCGCCGTTTAAAATAATATAAGTGTCATGATTCGACAAAATTTTCTCTTTTCTGATATTTACTATACCAACGATTCCCAAAACAGTCAACCTTAAAAATGTAGTAACAGTCTGATTATGCAAAAGTATTTAGATTAAAGACCTTTACTCATGTGTATTGCCTTATCTTATTGATGATTTATTCAGTTTGTCGATTTGGAAATGTCGAAAAACTATAATTCGACATATTACGACAAAGAATGTCGAATGAGGGAAAACATTTAGGATTTTATTGTATTTTAATCCATTATTCCGAATATTAAAGGAGCTGATATCTTGCACCAGCCACTCAGTGAAGAAAAAGTTTTTAAAGACCCGGTACATAATTACATCCATGTTCAGGATACTGTGATATGGCGGTTGATCAACACGCCGGAGTTCCAACGTTTACGGCGCATACGGCAGTTAGGCACATCGTATCTTACGTTTCATGGAGCGGAGCATAGCCGTTTTTCACATTCATTGGGCGTATATGAGATTACGAGACGTATTATTTCTCAATTTGAACGTGGAGATTTCCCAGATTGGCCGAAGGAGGAAAGGCTGGTTGCTCTGTGTGCGGCCCTATTGCATGATGTGGGGCATGGCCCATTTTCTCATTCAATTGAGGAAGCCTTTCATATGAACCATGAGGATTGGACATGCCGCATTGTACTGGGAGACACGAAGATCAACGCTGTGCTACGGCAAGTCGACGACAAGCTTCCACAAAAGGTGGCTGCGGTTATAGCCAAAACGTATGATAAGCCAATCGTTGTCAACTTGGTAACCAGTCCGCTAGATGCTGACCGTATGGATTATTTGTTGCGGGATGCTCATTCGACAGGTGTCAACTACGGCACAATTGATTTGGATCGTATTTTACGACTGCTACGTCCTCATAATGGGAGAATTGTTGTGAAGGAATCAGGCATGCATGCAGTAGAAGATTATTTAATGTCACGCTACCAGATGTATTGGCAAATTTATTTTCATCCTGTAACACGCAGCTCGGAAATCCTTTTACGTAAAATTTTCAAGCGAGCAAAGGAATTGTTTAAAAACGGATATGAGTTTGGTTTTCTGCTGGACACGCTGCCGGATCTGTTGAAAGGAGAGCTTACAGTAGAGCAATATCTGATGCTCGACGAGTCATTAATCCAGACCGTATTTAGCCAGTGGAAACGAGAAAAGGACGAGATTTTAAGTGATTTGAGCAGCCGTTTTATGGACCGTAGATTGTATAAATATGTAGAGATTGAAAATATGGATACAGATACCATTGACAGTATTAGAGAAGCTTTGAAAGAGGCTGGTTTGCACCCTGAATATGATTTTGAAATTGATTTTCCGACAGATCTTCCTTATGATGTGTTTCGGCAGGGTGGCTCGACGGACAACCAGATTTTACTGCTTGGACGTCAGGGCGAGGTGAGTGAAATATCCGAAGTTTCGGAAATTGTGCGCTCAATAAGTGGTATTCACCGAGGAAAATATCATATGTATTTTCCCCAGAATAAATTGAACGCGGTAAAAGACAGGCTTCCTGCCGAAATAAGGAATTATTTTGTCAAGGAATAGACAACTATATAGAAATGTAAGTAAAAAAAGGAGATGTAAACCTTGGATTTATTCGACACTCATACTCACTTGGATGCGCCACAATTTGACGAAGATCGTGAAGAAGTTATAGCACGTGCTGTCGAATCAGGAGTAACACGGATGATCAATATCGGATTTAATCGTGAGACCATTCCATCCACTATGAAATTGGCCGAGACGTATGATTTTATTTATGCGGCAGTTGGATGGCATCCGCAGGATGCTATTACAATGCAGGAGGGCGATCTAGAATGGATTGCATCGTTATGCAGTCATAAAAAGGTTGTAGCCATCGGAGAGATCGGTCTGGATTATTATTGGGATACATCACCGAAGGATGTGCAGCATCGGGTGTTTCGAAATCAAATTGGTCTGGCTCGTGAGCTCAAAATGCCCATTGTTATCCATAACCGGGATGCACATGAAGATATTGTTAAGATTTTGCGCGAGGAAAAAGCGAGTGAGATTGGCGGAGTCATGCACTCCTTTTCGGGTAGCTGGGAAACTGCCAAAATGGTGCTGGATATGGGATTTCACCTTTCCTTCGGTGGTCCAATAACGTTCAAAAATGCCAAGCAGCCAAAAGAGGTGCTCGCACAGGTGCCGCTGGACCGTCTGCTCATTGAAACTGATGCTCCCTATCTGACGCCTCATCCGTTTCGTGGGAAGCGAAATGAGTCTGCACATGTGAGACTGGTAGCAGAGGCTGCAGCCCAAATCAAAGGGATTACAGTGGAGGAATTAGTGTCAATAACGACCCAAAATGCCCTGGAACGATTTGACATTCAATGAAAAAGTGAAGAAATCGATCAAAATAAAGAGATAGACGAAGCTAATCATGAATTTGTTGCAGGAAACTCGAGAATATTACAATATTTTAACCGAATATTTTAAAAAATGTACTTGAAACCTGCTTTACAACATGCATAGAAACAGGATATCATCTTTTCAGTGAATTGTTGTTTGAATGTAAACATCAACAAGTCATTTCATGAACCAGTCTCGCTGAGTCCCTTTTACAGGGAACGGGGGAACCGATATGGCTTACAGTACGTCCGGCGTATGTGCAAGAAGGGAACGTCTCTTCCGCCAGCCGGCTCGACCTAAATTCTTTTCCTGGATGGGATTGAACAGGTGGAGGAGCCGTATTTCGATTTCTTTCTGGGTCTTCGGGGTGAATGTGAAGGCGACCGCCATGAGCGGTTGACCCAAGCTAGGGCGACTCTCTACGTCCGAACCCGACAGCTAACCCCGTAAGCGTAACAAGAGAGAAGCCATCTCGTGCATGAGTTTTCCCGCATATTCACACATGCCGGAAGCCACGAAAGAGCTCTCTAGTCTCTTTCTCTGGCTTTTTTTGTTGTGAATAAAAGAAAATCTGTCATCATACTGTGGTTAAACAGGGGAGGACAGCATGCCGCGAAGACGGGTACATGGTGCAGGACAGTCGCAGTTTGGGCTTGTCTTGTAGAAAATCTGTTATAGTCACGTCAAATCTCAACTATGTCTTACTCCAGACGGCGGGCTATGTAAGGAGGACGGAGGAAATGGGCATTTTCCAAAAAAAGGATACCCATGAGTCACGCTCATCCAGCATGTCTTACGTATTGCGTTGGAAGCAAGAGAATGTGCGCCAGGCTGCTTTGGTTGCTATATTTCTAATCGCGCTAACGATTATGATTTCAATTCTGATGTACACGCAATCTAAAAAACAAGTCTTTTTTGTCATCGATGGCAAGGCGTCTGCGGTAGAAACCCGGGAATCCAAGCTTCAAGATTTGCTGAGCGAGCATTCCATTTCACTTCAGCCGCATGATACAGTTTCCATGCCGCTAAATGGAGCAATACAGGATGGCGATCGCGTAGTCATTAAACGTGCCAATCAAGTCAAAGTATCTTCAGGCAATGAGACGAAAAAGCTGTACACAACAGAAAATACAGTAGAAGGTGCCATTCGTACCTCGGGCTATAAATTATCATCAACGGATAAAGTTTATCCTGCGTTGGATGCCTCTGTTTCGTCTAACATGGACATAAAAATCGTCCGTGTGAAGAAACAGCAGGTCGAACAGAAAAAACAGGTGCCTTATCAGGTCATCAAAACGGCCGATCCGAGTCTTTATAAAGGCGATAATCGGGTCATTCAAAGCGGCAAATCGGGTGTGGTCGTCCAGCACGTTCAAAAGGTATATCATGATGGAAAGTTGGTATCCAAACAGCTGGTTAACAAGGAAGTTGCACAGAACCGTGTGGATAAAGTCATTGCAGTAGGAACGAAGAAAAAACCGGTCGTTCTGGCTGCTTCCGTCGGTCCCAATGATGCCGTTAAGGCAACAACGGTTAGTTCGGGCAGTGCTGTCCGTAAAGCAGGCGTCAATTTTAAATATAGCAAAGTTTTACAAAATGTCTCCATGACGGCGTATTCCTCACAGGAGCCAGGTATCGGTACACGTACTGCATCCGGCGCACGTGTCACGGAAGGACGCACCATCGCGGTCGATCCGAGTGTAATTCCAATCGGCTGGTGGGTGTATATCGAAGGGGTGGGCTTCCGCCGTGCGGAGGATACCGGTGGCGCGATTAAAGGCCACAAAATCGATGTGTATTATGAGAGTTTGAGCCGAGCCAACCAATTTGGTCGTAAGCACGGTAAAACCGTTTATGTTATCGGACCGGTAAAGCCTGAAATCAACTAAAACAGGTTGTGTATGTTGAGGGCAATGCGATAGTATTAACAACATAGTTATGCCATGCTAAGAAGAGGATATCCTCTTCTTATTTTGTTTTCAAAAGCAGGGAAAGATAAATATAGCTTGCTGTGTAGCAGTGGAGGGAAACGCAAATGATCAAGGAAGTGATCGTGGTAGAGGGCCGGGATGATACGGTGGCCATTCGCCGCGCTGTTGAAGCGGATACGATAGAAACTGGCGGCTCAGCCATTAATAAAATGACGCTGCGTAAAATTGCATTGGCGCAGGAGCGGCGGGGGGTCATCATTTTAACCGATCCCGATCATGCAGGGGAGCGCATCCGTAAGATTATCGCTTCCAAGGTACCCGGCTGCAAGCAGGCCTTTATACCCGAGGCAGAAGCGACGCGTAAAGGAGATATTGGCGTGGAGAATGCCTCACCAGAAGCGATCAGACACGCTCTTGCACGGGTCCATACGACAGTGGAAGGCGCCGACCCGCTGATTGAGTGGGCGGACCTGATTGATGCTGGACTCATCACCCACCCCAATGCTGCTGCACGCCGTATGGCCTTAGGGAATGTGCTGGGTATTGGTTATTGTAACGGAAAGCAGCTACATAAACGGCTCTCTGTATTTCAGATCAGCCGCGAGGAATTTGCCGGGGCGCTGGCACAAATTGAAAGTGAAGGATTGTGATATCCGTATGACAGGGATTCAAGATATAGCAACACCGCGGCGTACGAAGGACATTATTCAACGGCACGGTTTTTCGTTCAAAAAGAGTTTGGGACAAAATTTCCTGATTGATCAGAATATTCTCAATAAGATTGTAAATGCTGCCGGATTGGATGAGACGAAGGGCGCACTTGAGATCGGTCCTGGGATTGGTGCTTTGACCGAGAAGCTGGCCCAATCGGCCAAGGCAGTTACCGCTGTCGAGATTGACCAGCGGCTACTGCCAATTCTCGAAGAAGTGTTGGCCCCTTACGAGCATGTGAAGGTACGTCATGGAGATGTGTTGAAGCTGGATTTGCGCGAGGTGTTCGCAACCGATTTTGCAGACGTGAGCAAAGTAAGTGTCGTGGCTAATCTGCCGTACTACGTTACTACACCGATTCTGATGAGGCTGCTGGAGGACAAGCTCCCTTTGGAGAATATCGTCGTTATGATCCAAAAAGAAGTGGCTGAGCGTATGGCTGCGTCTCCTGGAACGAAGGATTACGGCAGCCTGAGCATTGCGGTGCAATATTACAGCGAACCTGAATTAGTCTGTATTGTGCCGAATACAGTATTTATTCCCCAGCCGAATGTGGAGTCTGCAGTCATCCGGTTGCGTGTACGGGAAGCCCCTCCAGTGGAAGTGGTGGATGAGAAGCATTTTTTTGAAGTGGTTCATGCTGCTTTTGCCCAGCGTCGTAAAACCATTTCCAATAACTTAAAAAGCCGTTTCTTCACCAAAGAGAACAGGGACACGCTGGAGCCGTTGTTGCAACAAGCTGGTATTGAACCCTCCCGTCGAGGAGAAACGCTAAGTATTGAGGAATTTGCGCGTCTCAGCGCTGTGCTGTTGGAGGCAGGTATATCCTAAGCTGGAACCAAACTGTGCATTCACCCATACGATATAGGAGGGGTGATACAGTGTGATGAGTTTAGGAGACTTGGTCGTTCGGAAATCGTACGGCGGAGATGTCACGTTTCGTGTTGAGGACATCCAGCGGGATAAAGCGATCATTAAGGGAATAGAATTTCGGCTGCTGGCCGATTCCCCAGTGAACGATCTGGTCAGAGTGCCTGCAGACCAGATTAGCGGTAAGACTCAGCAGGCCCATATTAAGGCTGGTGAGTCTCTTAATCTGTTGCAACGGGCACGCCAGCAGCAAGCTGCTCGTAGTCAGGCAGCTCTGGTTGGGGACTGGAGTGATCCGGTCGAGTCAACGTATTTTGAAATGCCGGGAAAGGTTCTTCATCTGGATGGAGATCCCGGCTATTTGAAAAAATGTCTCAGTTTATATGAACAGCTCCGTGTTCCTGCAGAGGGACATCACGTTCACGAATCGGCAATGGCGGACACGTTGTACCGACTGCTTCCCCGTATCCGTCCGGATATCGTGGTCATTACCGGACATGACGGTGTGCTGAAGCAGCCACAGCCTTATGATTTGTACAGCTTGAAAAGTTATAAAAATTCGCAAAATTTTGTGGCGGCGATTCAGGTAGCAAGACAATATGAACGTCATCTGGATTCGCTGACGATTGTAGCGGGGGCGTGCCAGTCCCATTTTGAAGCGTTGCTACGTGCGGGAGCGAACTTTGCCAGCTCACCAGGGCGTATCCTGATTCACGCGCTGGACCCCGTTTACGTGGCTGCCAAGGCGGCCTTTACTTCGATCCGTGATACGGTCAACATGGGGGACCTGTTTCACCAGACAATCAGTGGCAGCCGCGGAGTGGGTGGAATTGAAACTAGGGGAAGCTATCGCATCGGCCTGCCGAAGCTTGAAAATTTGTCTACGCTTAAAGTAACGCCTTCCGCAATCTAGGATTCAAATGTGCCAATAGGATTAATCTGAACAAAAAGCCTCTGCTTTCAGAGGCTTTTTGTCATTTTTTATATAAATTATTCCTGTTCGCAAAAAATTAAATTGACAACTTATTTTTCGTGTTGTTATAATATTTAGCTTGATTTGACAATCCCTCTAAAATTCGTTATAATGGACAAGGAAAGAGGTGGTCGTTAGGCAATGGCTAAAAATACGCTGTTGGAAATCAAACGCAGTCTCGACGCACATGTAGGGCAAAAAATTTTGCTGCGGGCTAACGGCGGACGCCGTAAGACCGTCGAACGAACTGGTGTCTTGGAAGAAACGTACCCTTCTGTTTTTATCGTCAAGCTGGATCAGGAGCAACAGACGTTTAAACGTGTCTCCTACAGCTATGCTGACATCCTTACCGAGTCGGTGGAAGTCAGCGTATATGATCCCGACTCCCATACAAGTGTAGTCGAATATTTTGAAACACCTTAATTGATTTCGTGATTTATACCAGCTTTGCAGGTTTAACGACGGCTTCGTCATTTCAAATGACGGGGCCGTTTTGTATATACAGAGCAGGATGAAGCATGACATCTCTGCACATACTAAGCCGGGAATGATCTTCCTTATTCCATTGCCGAAGGAGGCGTATGTATGAGCCGAAGAAGACGGAGTGTCATGTCGGAGGAGCTAAAGTACGAGCTGGCCAAAGATCTTGGGTTTTACGACACGGTCAAGGAAGAAGGCTGGGGAGGCATTAAAGCCAAGGATGCGGGCAATATGGTCAAGCGGGCTATCCAACTTGCCGAGCAGGCAGCTTCCCGCAAATCGTAGCTATCGGTGGTGCTGATGAAAAGCGGGGATATCCGGGATTAGACCGGGTCATCTCCGCTTTTTTGAACCTCATGACTTGACACGCTGAGTCTGATATAATATGTTAAGCTGTCTTGAGGGAAAAGTTGAAGGTGGGTGAACGCCTTGAAAATATATGAAAAAGCACCGGCGAAAATCAATTTAATGCTTGATGTTCTACGTAAGCGGGACGATGGTTATCACGAGGTCGAAATGATTATGACCATGGTCGATCTGTCTGACCGATTGACGATGTCCGAGTTACCGCGTGATACCATTATTATTTCAAGTCAAGCCGGGTACATACCATTGGATGAAAAGAACTTGGCTTTTCAGGCTGCGCGTCTGATCAAAGAACGTTATAACGTGTCTACGGGCGTCCACATCCATCTGGATAAGCATATCCCGGTGGCGGCAGGGTTGGCGGGTGGAAGTAGTGATGCTGCCGCAGCGCTGCGTGGACTGAACAAGCTATGGAAGCTTGGCATCTCGGATGCAGAATTAAGGGTGCTGGGTGCTGAGCTGGGATCAGATGTACCTTTCTGTATTACAGGGGGTACAGCTTTAGCGAGCGGACGCGGAGAACTGCTCAAGCCACTTCCGAATCCGCCACAATGCTGGGTGATCCTTGCGAAGCCGCCGATTAATGTGTCGACGGCTGAAGTGTATGGTCGTGTCAAAGCAGATCAGATTACGCACCACCCGTCTGCCCGCCAGATGGAGCATGCGATCCGTAACGCTTCTTTTACCGATGTATGCAACGCGCTGGGGAATGTACTGGAGGATGTAACACTAAAGCTGTATCCAGAGGTAGAGCATCTTAAAAGCTCCATGATCCGCTTAGGAGCAGATGGTGTGCTGATGTCAGGTAGTGGACCTACAGTGTTCGGACTGGTATCGAAAGAAGCCAAAGTGCCACGGATTTACAACGGACTAAGAGGGTTTTGTAAAGATGTGTATGCAGTACGACTTTTGACCTGATTTTAGATAATTTTTTCTTATTATAGTGGTAATTGTTGTACAAATACGTACGAAGATGATATATTTACTATTAAATATTCGGATTTTACTATATCACTTACATTCCGCCAGCAACCGGCCAGTCCGCCGGTGCTTTACTGTACAAAGCGGGCGGCAGGAGAATAGATCGCGAGGAATTGTTGTGAAAAAACTTAAAAGAAGCTCACGATTGGTGGAAATGACGCAATTTTTGTTGTCACGGCCGCATACGCTGGTGCCTCTTACTCATTTTGCGGATCGCTACGGGGCAGCTAAGTCGTCCATAAGCGAGGATCTGGCCATCATCAAGGAAGTATTTGAGGATGAGGGCACTGGCGAGCTTCTGACGCTGGCGGGAGCGGCAGGGGGCGTCAAACTGATCCCGAGGCTTTCCAAGCAGCATGCGCTTGCGTTTGCGAACGACCTGTGTGCGCAACTGGAGCAGCCTGACCGCATATTACCGGGAGGATACCTGTATTTGTCCGATTTGCTGGGCCAACCTGCGATGATGAACGAAGCTGGTAAAATATTTGCGACCGCTTTTGCCAATCGTCAGATTGATGTGGTTATGACGGTGGAGACCAAGGGTATTCCACTTGCCTATGCAACCGGAGCACAGCTGAATTTGCCAGTCGTTCTCGTACGGCGTGATCATCAGGTGACAGAAGGTTCGGCTGTAAGTATTAATTATGTTTCAGGATCACAAAAGAGCCTGCATACGATGTCTTTATCCAGACGTGCGATGCGTGAGAAATCGCGTGTGCTCATCGTAGATGATTTTATGAAGGCCGGTGGCACCATTCAGGGGATGGTCGATTTGTTGGCTGAGTTTGATGCTGAGGTGGCCGGTGTAGGTGTGCTGGTAGAATCAGGCGAGGTGGAGAACGAAGAGCGCCTGCTGCACGATTATATTTCACTGGCGAATCTGACCGCAGTCGATTCTCGAAGCAAGCAAATTACAGTCAAGCTGGGCAATTATTTTGATGAGTGAACAGGGCAGTAAATTGTCACAATCCATCATAAAATACCTAAATATGTCGAAAAGAAATCTTTTCAAAAAAATTACCTGAATTTAGGATACGAATTGCCGAAAAAAAGAAGGATTTCGAACTGCTGTGTGGAATGTATACACCAAGTCCTATTTGGAAAAAGGTGGTGAAACACACATGCAGATTACGGATGTTAGACTCCGCCGAGTGAACTCAGAAGGAAGAATGAAGGCGATTGCATCCATTACGATTGATAATGAGTTTGTTGTTCATGACATCCGAGTTATCGACGGTAATAACGGGATGTTCGTAGCTATGCCAAGCAAACGAACTCCAGACGGAGAGTTTCGCGATATCGCTCACCCGATATCTTCAGGAACCCGTGAGAAGATCCAAGCTGCTGTATTGACTGAGTACGAACGTGCAGCTGTGGATGAAGAAGTTGCTATTGAAGAAGGCGCTTAATTCGCCTAAAGCAGGATTGGGGTACAAAAGAAAAAGAGAGCCACTAACTGTGGCTCTCTTTTCTTTTTGTCTGGAATGAGATATATTCTTTAGTGAGTTAACAGTCAGTTTTAAGGCAACTTGGAGCCATCCGGGCTGCCGAAGCGGCTTTTTCATAAGACAGGGACTAGGCAGCGATGCGTCCCGGGGATGAATGTCCAGCACAAGCTGGCCTGAAAAAATAGCCATTAACCAAAGGTTCGCCGTTATTTTTCAGGAGGATTGTGAAAAGTTAAGCAAAATCTGATCTGGGAATTAACGTTTTAGCCAAGGGGTAACTGTTATTTTCAGGATAGGAGGTTGGACTTGTTGGAAAGGTTGGCAGTCATTCTTGCCGCAGGGCAGGGAAAACGTATGAAATCCAAATTATATAAAGTTCTGCATCCGGTGTGCGGAAAACCGATGGTCGGGCATGTGCTCGACACGGTTCGTGAAATCGGTGTGTCCCGAAGTGTTGTCGTCGTGGGTCATGGAGCAGAGGCGGTACAGTCTTATTTGGGACCGTCGGCAGAATATGCGCTTCAGGCAGAGCAGTTGGGAACGGGCCATGCTGTCAAACAAGCCAAGGACTTGCTCGGTCAGGAAAAAGGTACAACCATTGTCATTTGTGGGGATACTCCTTTGATCACAGCGGAAACGCTAGAGGGCTTGGTGCAACTGCACGAGAGCCGTGGGGCGGCTGCGACGATTCTGACCGCTGAGTTGGACGACCCGAAAGGATATGGACGAGTTATCCGTGATGCTTCCGGGGCCGTGCTCAAGATCGTGGAACAGAAAGATTGTTCACCTGAGGAAGATGCTGTCCGGGAGATCAATACGGGAACGTACTGCTTTGACAATGCCAAGCTGTTTGCAGCGCTGGACAAGGTAACGAACACCAATGCACAGCAGGAATATTATCTGACAGATGTCATTGGTATTTTGCATGGTGAAGGTGAGCAGGTTGAGGCGTATTTGACAGATGATGTGTCTGAATCCATCGGTGTTAACGACAGAGTCGCTTTGTCGGTAGCTGAGGGCTATATGCGTGAGCGCATCGTCCGCAAGCATATGCTGAATGGTGTCACTGTCATTGATCCGTCTTCTACCTATATCGGGAGCGAGGTTGTTATTGGTTCCGATACGGTACTGTACCCGAACACATGGCTGCATGGTCAAACACAAATCGGAGAAGATTGTGTGATTGGTCCGCAGGCTGAAATTCAGAATACGATTATCCATTCAGGCGCAACGGTAAAACATTCGGTGTTGAACGAAGCGGAAGTGGGAAGCAGTACCTCTGTGGGGCCGTTTGCTTATCTGCGTCCAGGCGCGAAGCTTGGCGAACATGTGAAAATTGGTGATTTTGTTGAGGTGAAAAATGCGACCATTGGAGATCATTCCAAGGTGTCTCATTTGAGCTATGTCGGTGATGCCAAGGTGGGTACAAACGTAAATATTGGCTGCGGGGCAATAACGGTCAATTATGATGGATATAATAAATCTATTACAGAAATTGAAGACGATGCCTTTATTGGCAGCAACGTGAATCTGATCGCCCCGATTAAGATTGGAAAAGGTGCTTATGTTGTAGCAGGCTCCACTGTAACACATGCTGTCCCTGATAACGATCTGGCCATTGCCAGACCACGTCAAGAGAACAAAGCCGGATATGCGGACAAAATCCGCGCACGTGCCAAAGCGAAGAAGAAAAGATCGGAATGACCTTAATCAGCAAGCTGTTGAATCTGTAATGAATGAACCAGCACGGAGGGTTTCTATTAATGACTTATTGCGATTCCAAACTCAAAATATTTACTTGTAACTCCAATCCGAAGTTAGCCCACCAGATTGCGGACTACATCGGCATCCCAATGGGGGAATCCCATACCACATCGTTTAGTGACGGTGAAATCCAGGTTAAGCTGTCGGAAAGCGTACGCGGCTGCCATGTGTATATTGTACAGTCAACTTGTCTGCCGGTTAACGACAACTTGATGGAGTTATTGGTTATGATTGATGCACTTAAACGCGCTTCTGCCAAAAGTATCAATGTCGTTATGCCATATTACGGTTACGCTCGTCAGGATCGTAAAGCTCGTTCACGCGATCCGATTACAGCGAAACTTGTCGCTAACTTGATTGAAAAAGCGGGAGCTCACCGCGTGATCAGCATGGATTTGCATGCGATGCAGATTCAGGGATTCTTTGATATTCCAGTGGATCATATGCTGGGAGCGCCAATTCTGGCCCAATATTTCCGTTCCAAGCAAATTGAGAACCCGATTGTCGTCTCACCCGATCATGGCGGGGTTGTTCGTGCGCGTAAGCTGGCGGACTTCCTGAGTGCGCCGCTCGCTATTATTGATAAGCGTCGTCCAGAGCCAAATGTCAGTGAAGTGATGAATATCATCGGGAACATTGAGGGTAAAACGGCTATTTTAATTGATGATATCATTGATACAGCCGGAACGATTGTATTAGGTGCAAATGCGCTTAAAGAAGGCGGCGTAAAAGATGTGTATGCATGTTGTACACATGCTGTGCTTTCTGGTCCTGCTATGGAAAGACTGGAGAATTCGCCATTAAAAGAGGTGGTTGTGACGGATACGATCCCGATCGTTCACCCGAATCCGACAAGCAAGCTGAAGGTATTGTCTGTGGCTCCATTAATGGGAGAAGCTATCATCCGTGTGCATGAAGAATTGTCGATCAGCAAACTGTTTGAAATCGAATAAGCGCTGGCTCATTAAAAAAGGGGTTGCCTTTTCCATATGGAAAAGGTAACCCCTATCAGCATGTCAGGCTAAAAGCCTGGGCGAGATATGAATGTGAAGCGTTGACGATTGTATAGTGTGTCCTCTATTTCGACGAAATGCTCATTAAAACGCGCAACGATGCCAATCTGAATATGTACATTCCCGTCATATATCTGGACAGGAACGGAATGTTTTAAATGATATAGAAAATGGCTGTCATATAAGAGGATATCACCTTGATTGAGCATACCGGCACGCACCTTCCTATTCAATACAACTATTTTACCAAAAAATACAGACTGCGAAAGAGGGTGTCAAGGTTATGAAGTGGATTGTAGGATTGGGCAACCCCGGTCCCCAATACGAGAAAACGAGACATAATGTCGGATTTATGGCATTGGATGCTCTTGCCTCGCGTCATAACATCCAGATTAACCAAAGCAAATGCAAGGCGTTGATTGGAGAAGGCCACATTGGTGGCGTAAAAACCGTACTGATTAAGCCAATGACCTATATGAATCTATCAGGCGAGTCTCTACGTGCTTATATGGACTACTATAAGGCCGATATGGAAGATCTGGTTGTCGTGTACGATGATCTGGATACTGAAGTCGGTAAAATAAGATTGCGTTATCAAGGTAGCGCAGGCGGTCATAACGGCATTAAATCGATCATTCAGCATACCGGCACGCAGTCCTTCAATCGGATACGTATGGGCATTTCCCGCCCGGAACCTGGACATGCTATTGTCGATTATGTTCTGGGTACCTTTCCCAAGAAGGAAAAAGAATTACTGGCCGGAATGATCGAGGACACGTGCAACGCCTTAGAGCATAGCTTGAGTCATCCGTTTGAACGGACGATGGCTGAATTCAACAAGTAAGTTCAGACGCAGGCAGACGGGCTTAAATGGAAGATTGTTGGACATACTGAAAGGTATAGAAAACTTTCAGGAGGCATATACATTACATGATTGTTAATTATGTATGCAGACATTGTCGAACTTTCTTGGGACGAATTGATTCCGCGGCAATAACCGAAGAAAGGTTGGGCTTCCATTCCTTGACCCCTGCCGAACGTAGAGATATAATAGCGTATAATTCGGGTGGTGAAGTGACCGTCAAAGTCATTTGCGAGCATTGCAGTCAGGCATTGGAGAATAATCCTGAGCTGAGTCTGCTCGTTAATCCGCTCCAATAACAGGTATTCAACTGGTAGGATGTACCAGCTTGAGAGGTGAAGCGGCAATTCCGCTTATGGAGCCTTGGCAGCATTGCTGAGGCTTCTTTTTCGGTTTACATGTAACTATTTATAAGCATAAAGGGGTGCCTTTTTTGTTACAAGCACTTATTCAGGCTTTTACGAAGGATGCTGATTATGCATCCATTGCAGCAGGTATATCATCAGGAATGAAGGAACAACTGATATCAGGTTTATCAGGCTCTTCCCGACAGGTACTGATGGCCGCGCTTGCCGAAGATACCGGACGACCGTTAATGGTCATGACGCACAATATGTTTGCCGCTCAAAAAATAGCAGATGACTTACAGGAAGCGCTTTCTCCTAATCAGGTTTTATTGTATCCTGCTAATGAGCTGGTAGCTGCTGAAGCAGCAATATCCAGTCCAGAGACATTGTCCCAACGAATTGATGTATTGATACGCTGCGCCCAGGGTTTTCGTGGGATTGTTGTCGTGCCGTTTTCTGGTGTCCGACGTTTACTGCCAATTCCGGAAACATGGCGTGAGGCTCGTATTGAGCTGAAAGAAGGCGAAACGATTCAGCTGGAAGCGTTTTTGCTACATATGGTCGAGATGGGATACCAGCGTGTAGAGCGTGTGGAATCACGTGGAGAGATGAGCGTACGCGGAGGAATTATTGATTTTTATCCAATGACAACCCGTTGGGGCTATCGTGTGGAGCTGTTTGACGATGAAATTGATTCGATCCGTAAGTTTGATCCGCAAGATCAGCGTTCGGTGGAAAAGGTTCAGGACGTTACTGTAACACCGTGTAAGGAAGTTATTGCGAATAACCAGCGTATGGACCAGGCGGCGGATGCCGCTGCTATTTTGTTGGAGGAGCAGCTGGGCAAAATGACGGATCGTCAAGCTAAGCAGCATCTGAAAGAAGAGATTCATCGTGAAATTGAGTTGCTGCGAGAGCATGTGTATTTTGACGAAATCTATAAATATATCTCCCTGCTGTATCCTGAACGTAAAACCCTAGCAGACTATATGCCGGAAGATACGATTCTGATTATTGATGAACCGGCACGTATGCTGGAAACAGCCAAGCAACTGGAACGGGATGAGTCGGAATGGAATCTGCATTTGCTTCAAAACGGTAAAACGTTACCGCAGCTAGAACTGTCAGATGACGCGGACAATCTGCTGTACAACCGGAGATTTCAGACGTTGTTTCTGTCGATTTTCCTCCGTCAGGTTCCTCATACCCAGCCACAAAATATTTTGAACTTCATCTGCCGAGGCATGCAGGATTTCCATGGCCAAATGAATGTGCTCAAGGCGGAGATGGATCGTTGGCGCAAAGCGGGCACACAGGTTATGATGCTGGCGAGTGGAGATGAACGTCTAGATCGGATGCGCCGAGTGCTTGAAGATTACGGTATTGATGAGCCTACGATGGCTATCGGCAATCTGCAAAGCGGTTTTGAAATGCCGTCTATTCATCTGGCAGTCATTACCGAGGGTGAAATGTTTTCCCAGAAGCAGCGGAAAGCTCGTAAGCAGGGTCGGCATGTGGACAATGCAGAACGGATTAAGAGCTATAGCGAGCTGAAGGTGGGCGACTATGTCGTACACCAAAATCACGGGATCGGGAAGTACATGGGAATCGGCACGCTGGAGGTTGGCGGTATCCATAAGGATTACATGCATGTTCTCTATGCGGGTGGAGATAAGCTGTCTGTGCCGATTGAACAAATTGATCTGATTCAGAAATATGTCGGCTCAGAGGACAAGGAACCCAAGATTTATAAACTGGGTGGCAATGAGTGGACACGGGTTAAAAGTAAGGTGCGCAGCTCGGTTCAAGATATTGCGGATGACTTAATCAAGCTATATGCAGAACGACAGTCGGCACCAGGGTTTGCTTTTGAAAAGGATTCACCGGAGCAACAAGAGTTTGAAGATATGTTCCCGTATGATGAGACACGTGACCAGATCCGGGCCATTGAAGAGATTAAGAAGGACATGGAGCAGAGTCGCCCGATGGATCGTTTGCTATGCGGTGATGTAGGTTACGGCAAAACTGAAGTTGCTATTCGTGCTGCTTTTAAGTCTGCTATTGAAGGTAAACAAGTAGCGGTGCTGGTACCGACGACAATTTTGGCACAACAACACTATGAGACGTTCCGTGAACGTTTTTCAGGGTATCCGTTCAATATTCAGGTATTGAGCCGTTTCCGCTCGCGCAAAGAGCAGAATGAGACGATTAAAGGGGTCCGGCAAGGCACGGTCGATATTGTCATTGGTACCCATCGTCTGTTGTCGCAGGATCTGGTGTTTAAGGACTTGGGAATGCTGATTGTCGATGAAGAACAGCGATTTGGCGTAACCCACAAGGAAAAGCTGAAGAAGCTGAAAACGAACGTAGATGTGCTGACGTTAACGGCAACACCTATTCCGCGTACGTTGCATATGTCCATGCTGGGTGTACGTGACTTGTCAGTCATTGAGACGCCACCGGAAAACCGTTTTCCAGTGCAAACCTATGTGGTTGAGCACAGCCAGACTCTAGTTCGTGAGGCCATTGAACGCGAGATGGCACGCGGAGGGCAGGTGTACTATCTGTATAATCGCGTGCAGGGCATTCAGGAGATGGCTGCAGAGATCAATGCGCTCGTACCGGAGGCCAAGGTGGGCGTGGGTCACGGACAGATGTCCGAAACCGAACTGGAGAAAACTATTTTGGATTTCCTGGATGGCGAATATGATGTGCTGGTCAGCACCAGCATTATCGAAACCGGCGTGGATATTCCAAATGTGAATACACTCATTGTGCATGATGCCGATAAAATGGGGCTATCTCAGCTTTATCAGCTGCGTGGGCGTGTAGGTCGTTCGAATCGGATTGCCTATGCTTATTTCACGTACCAGCGGGATAAGGTGCTCACGGAAGTGGCGGAGAAGCGCCTTCAGTCGATTAAAGAATTTACAGAGTTGGGCTCCGGGTTCAAGATTGCAATGCGCGATTTGTCCATCCGCGGAGCGGGTAACTTGCTTGGCGCTGAACAACATGGATTCATCGCATCCGTCGGTTTTGATCTTTACTCGCAGATGCTGGCTGAGGAAATTAATAAACGTAAAGTCAGCGTACTTGGAGAAGAGGATCAGTCCAATCGGAATTGGAGTACGTCGATTGATTTAGGCGTCGATGCTTACCTGCCGGGAGACTATATTTATGACAGCATCCAGAAGATTGAGATTTATAAAAAGGTTGCAGCGGTCAGCACTTTTGACGAGGCTTCCGAACTGGAGGATGAACTGGTCGACCGATTTGGCGATCTGCCAGAGGCTGTGCGTCATTTGCTAGCCGTGGCTCGCCTCAAGGTATATGGACGCATGTATGGCATCGAGTCCATGGTGCAACGGGATGACAATATAGTGCTGAAATTCCATGAGGGGCGCCAGCAGGCGGTACAGACTGCTAAACTTGCCGAGATTGGCAATCGCTTTGAAAGACGTGTACAATTTGAACAGGGCACTTCTATGAGCGCACGCATAAAGGGCAAAGGTCTAAATGATCCACAGTTGCTAGAACTGCTGGAACAATTTTTGAGTGCATTGAAAGAAGCATTCACATTGAAGGAGGAACTGCAAAATGCCACAACTAAATAAAAGAAAACCTTGGAGAATGCTCTCCTTGGGAATGGCAGCGCTGCTAGCTATATCCGTGCTGGCAGCATGTACGAAGCAAGCGGATGAGAACAAGGTCAAGGATGAACCGAAGGACAACAGCAAGGTTGTCGTGACCTATAAGGGTGGAACCATTACCGAAAATGAGTTCAACCAAGAAATCAGCATGATGAAATTCCTTTACCCGGAATATGAGGCTGCGTTAGCTTCGGATCAGGTACGGGAGCAAATTGTAAAGCAGGAAGTGGTGTACAAGCTTCTGGCGGCCAAAGCGGACGACAAGGCCAAGGAGCAGGGTGCCAAAGAAGGGAACGAACAGCTGGAGCAGTATAAAAAGTCAGTCGGAGAAGATAAGTTCAAGACATTTCTGAGTGATAAAAAACTGACCGAACAAGGTGTGAAAGATTACTTCACGCGTGTAATGACGGTAATCAACAGCGAAACCAACAAAGTAACAGATGATCAGCTAAAACAGGAATTTGAGAAAAATAAAGATCAATTCACAACAGCAACCGTGCGTCATGTATTGATTAACTTCGAAGATCCTAAAACGAAGAAACAGCGCAAAAAAGAGGATACCCTCAAGCTGGCCAAAGAAGTGAAGGCGAAGCTGGACGGAGGAGCGGATTTTGCGACGATTGCCAAGAAGTATTCAGAAGACCCAGGTTCTGCGTCTAACGGAGGCCTGTATGAGAATGCATCCGTAGCGCAATGGGTACCTGCATTTAAAGAGGCCGCTGAGACTCAGCCGATTAACAAAATCGGTGAGCCAGTGGAAACGGAATACGGATATCACGTGATCAAAGTGGAGTCCCGCAATGAGCCAACGTTTGATAAATTGAAAGACAACGAAAAGGCTGCCCTGAAAAATAAATTGGCCGGGGAAAGTATCCAAAACTTTACCGAAAATGATTTGACGAAGCTTGATTTGAAAATCAATCTGCCGAAGGTACCAGCTACGCAAGAGAAAAGCGGTGCAACTTCCGGTGCTGGTAGCACAACTACACCGGGCGCAGCAACAAACGGTACGGGCGATACCAATGCAGGAACAGCCAAAGATGGAGCTACAAACGAAGGTAAATAACTGAACATGCATAAGGAATTGGGAACAGATGAATACTATGGTCAGATATCACCATAAACACCATGACCGTGACGTTCTTCGTGACCGCTTCTGGGGGAGTGGAAGCGTCTTTCGATACCGTCAGTAGTTTACTAAATTCTTCTTGAGAAAGTGGGGCAACATGTGAAATGAAAGCTACTGGTATAGTTCGCCGTATTGATGACCTTGGGCGGGTAGTTATTCCAAAGGAAATTCGCCGCACCTTGAGAATTCGTGAAGGAGATCCGCTTGAGATTTTTGTGGATCGTGACGGAGAAGTCATTTTGAAAAAGTATTCACCTATTGGTGAACTTGGTGATTTCGCCAAAGAATATGCTGAGTCCCTGTTTGAAAGCACGGGCCATATTACAATGATTACCGATCGGGACACCATTATTACGGTGGCTGGAGGCTCTAAAAAAGAGTTTCTGGACAAGCCAATCGGTAGCATTATCGAAGGTAGTATGGATAATCGCAAAACTGTGCTGGAGACAGCCAGCGGCTCCTATGAGCTAACGCGAGACCACGAAGAAACACTCTCGTCCTTTGTGGCGGCTCCCATTGTTTCCGGTGGTGATCCCATTGGTTCCGTTGTATTGTTGAACAAGGACGAAAATGTAAAAATGTCCGAAATGGAGATCAAAATGGCTGAAACAGCCGCTGGCTTCCTGGGCAAACAAATGGAACAGTAACATCCCGTTTCACCCCTGTATGACGTACAGAATGGCGAAAGCCGTCCTGCGTTGTACAGGGTTTTTTTTTCTTTCCGGGAGAAGAGGCGGTATAATAGGACTCGTGAAAGATGCATATTTCAGGTGGGAGTGGAGACGGAGAATGCAGGAAAATCGCGCCGCTTCGCGGCTGCTACGAGGTGCTGTCATTTTGACACTGGCAGCAGTAGCGAGCAAGCTGATCGGCACAGTGCAAAAAATCCCGCTGCAGAATATCGGCGGCGACGGCGTGTTTGGCATTTATAATACGGTTTATCCTTTTTATACGCTGTTCATTACCATTGCAGCTGCTGGATTTCCGGCTGCAATATCCAAATTTGTAGCTGAGTTTGAGGCAGTGGGAAACCAGGCAGCGGGGCAACGTGTTGCTCGGCTATCTTCGCTTGTCTTGGGTGTCTTTGGATTGATCTTGGGCGTGCTGATGTATACGTGCGCGCCGCTCATTGGTCAATGGATCGACAATGCTCACGTTATTCCATCGGTGAGGGCGGCGGCGTTTGCCTTTTTGTTCGTACCGGTTATGGCGGGATTGAGAGGATATTTTCAAGGTTTGCAAAATATGCTTCCGACTGCTATCTCCCAAGTGACGGAGCAGGCGATACGGGTAAGCGTGATGATTATGCTGTTGCTGCTCATGCTGTCGCAAGGAGCGGGGGCGGATATGAT
The DNA here is from genome assembly GCF_038008045.1 of Paenibacillus sp. FSL P2-0173. Classification (NCBI taxonomy): domain Bacteria; kingdom Bacillati; phylum Bacillota; class Bacilli; order Caryophanales; family Paenibacillaceae; genus Paenibacillus; species Paenibacillus sp. FSL P2-0173. Next base: position 135,250 of record NZ_JBBOYK010000008.1, on the reverse strand, counting down.
TGCCGCCGGAGCAGTGTTTGGTTCAGCAGCAGGTGGAGCAGCGGGATTGGTCGTCATGTTGCTATATTGGCGAAATCACAGGAAGAGGCTTAGAAGGCAAGGGACGGTCATGGCGACAGTGCAAGCACAAACTGGAGAGCTACACCCGGCGGAAAGCAACGGTGCCTTGCTAAAGGCGCTGCTGCGTTATGCCTTGCCTGTTTGCCTTGGAGCGCTAGCCGTTCCGTTAATTAGCCTGGTAGACACTTTTACCGTACCTCGCTTGTTAAAGCAGGAGGGTTTGGACGATACTGCGGTTATGGTGGCCTTTGGCGTGTATAACCGAGGTCTGCCGCTGGTACAGTTAGTCATGATGTTTGCTACCACACTGTCGGCATTATTCATTCCATCGCTGGCCGAGGCGCGGGTGACCGGCGGTACGGAGCTGGCACGTCGCCAGTGCGAGCAATCGCTGCGCTGGTTTTGGTTGCTGGGACTAGCCGCTGCGACAGGCTTGATCGTGCTGGCTGTGCCCGTCAATGTGATGCTGTATGCGGACGACACCGGCAGCGAGGTCATGCGCTGGATGGCGCTAACCGCCGTAGGCGGTACGCTCAGCATCATCTCGGCTGCGCTGCTGCAAGGGCTTGGCGCGGTTCGCGCGCCGGCTCTGGCGATGCTCGCGGCCGCAGTAGCCAAGGCGCTGCTAAACTGGCTGCTCGTGCCGCAGCTAGGCACGGCTGGAGCCGCCATTGCGGGGGCTGTCGCCTATCTGCTGGCGGCGGTGATCAACATCGTGCTGCTGGCTCGCTTGGTAGGCCTGCGTGGGAGCTGGTCCGCCAGCGTGCTCAAGCCGGCGGCACTGCTTATCGCCCTGGCTGGTGCGGCCGGGGCGGCGATGTGGGGCACCAGCGCTGTGCTGGGTGCCTTGGGATGGGCTGCCGGAGGTCGCGCCACGGCAGCCGCGGAGAGCCTGCTGGGCGTAGCAGCAGGCGCCGTTGTGTTCGTGATCGGCCTCGCACGCTTGAGGCTGATCACGGAAGCCGAGCTTGTGGCGGTGCCCAAGCTCGGACGCCCGCTGGCAGCCGTGCTGCGCAGGCTGCGTGTACTGGCTTAGCCCAGGCATAGGGCTTAGGGCGTGAAAGCGGCACAGCCATTTTATGAGCCTATACAACTTTGTGGTATAGTAAATCCCAAAGCAAAGGAAGCGGAAGCGGGGGTAGGCCGTATATTTTTTCGAGCACGAACCTTGTTTCTGCGAAACGGAGGATTGGATATGAGCGTAACATTAACGGTCGTAGGTTTGGGCTCGGGAGATCCGGATCAGCTTACGATAGGGATATTGAACAAAATGCGGGGCGCTTCAGCGCTCTATCTGCGGACCAAGGAGCATCCTGCGGTTCAAGTGCTGAATGAGTTTGAAGTGGCTTTTGAGTCGTTTGACGAGGTATATGAGACAAAGGAGTCTTTTCCAGAGGTATACGAGGAAATTACCAGCCAATTGATTACGATGGCTGCTAAGGCGGTAGACGGAAGCGAAATCGTATATGCGGTTCCCGGTCATCCGATGGTGGCAGAAGCAGCGGTGCAGTTGCTTAAGGAGCGTTGTCCTGCGCAAGGGATTGAACTGAACATTCTGGGTGGCGAAAGTTTCCTGGATGAAGCTTTTGTGCGTCTTGGTTTTGATCCGATCGAGGGTTTCCAACTGTTGGACGCAGGTACACTGGATGCCAGCTGGCTCCAGCCTCAGTTGCATACGCTGATCGGACAGGTGTATGACACCTTCACGGCTTCTGATGTGAAGCTGTGCCTGATGGAGCGGTATCCTGACGATTATGAGGTGTACGTCGGTCACGCTCTTGGGGTGGAAGGCGAGGAAGCGGTGCACAAGGTGCCGCTGTACGAGCTAGATCGAGTAGAGGGCTACGGGAACCTATCCTTGGTATACATACCTCGCAGTGAAGATGAGGCGCTGAAACGGCGTTCTTTTGACCGTTTACACGAGATTGTCGATATTTTACGCAGTCCGGAAGGCTGTCCATGGGATCGTGAACAGACACATCAGTCGATCCGCAAAAATCTGATCGAAGAAACGTATGAAGTCATTGAAACGATAGATGAGGACGACCCTGAGCATATGAAGGAAGAGCTGGGCGATCTGTTGTTGCAAATTTTACTGCATGCCCAAATGGAAGAGGAAGTTGGAACCTTCAATGTGTATGATGTTATCCAGGGGCTGAATGATAAGCTTATTTTCCGTCATCCACATGTATTTGGTGACAATCAAGCGAATGATGCGGAAGAGGCACTGCAAAACTGGGAGCAGATGAAGGCTGAGGAAAAACGGCTTAAAGGCACGACGGCAGCAGACCCTTCCGTACTGGATGGGGTTCCACGTGATCTGCCTGCTCTTATGAAATCGTACAAGCTCCAGAAGAAAGCAGCTAAAGTAGGCTTTAACTGGGATAGCATTGAGGGCGTATTCGATAAATTGGACGAAGAAGTGGCTGAGCTGAAGGAAGCGGTTCGTGAAGGGCATGCCGTGGAAGCCCAGTTGCTGGAGTTAGGCGATGTATTATTTGTTGCAGTGAATGCAGCTCGGTTCATGGGAGTAGATCCGGAAGAGGCATTGTCCGCCACCAATCGCAAATTTGTCGACCGTTTCCAGTATATTGAGCAGAAATTACGCGAGCAGGGACGCCGTCCCGAAGACAGCAGCGTAGATGAAATGGAGACTTACTGGCAGGAAGCGAAAAAGCTCCTTGGCAAAGCGTGATTCCACATATTCGCTTTTGGCTGCACAGAACAGTAAAATGAGACATATGCAGGGTTGAAAGAAGGCCCAGTTTGTGAAGACTTGCCAATGGGCAGAGTTTTGTAGTAGGATGTTGGCTTAACTGGGGTCGAATAAAAAAACGCCTGTCATTGCAGGATTTTTACGGACAAGCCAGAATAACTTGTAGTAATTCTGAAAATAACTGTAGCTTATAGTTAAGCGTGTTACAGTGACATTCAGGAGGGCTTCGGCCACAGTTGGACCTCACGTCTGCTCCATAAATGGACATGCAGCGTGATGATTATTTTTTGACATTTGGGAGGCTTTTATCTTATGAACAAGACAGATCTGATCAACAATATTTCCAGCAAAAGCGGTTTGAGCAAACGTGACGTTGAAGCTGTATTGAATGGCGTTCTTGGTGAAATTACAGATGCACTTGCTAGCGGTGACAAAGTGCAACTGATCGGCTTTGGTACTTTCGAAACACGCAAGCGTTCCAGCCGTACAGGCCGCAATCCACAAACCGGTAACACGATTGAAATTCCAGAATCGACCGTTCCTGCTTTTAAAGCCGGTAATAAGCTTAAAGAAGCCGTTAACTAATGCGTCTTGATAAATTCTTGAAAGTCTCGCGGCTGATTAAGCGGCGTACGGTAGCCAAGGACGTCTCCGAACAAGGGAGAGTGCTGGTGAACGGACGCGAAGCCAAGCCGAGCAGTGCGGTCAAAGTAGGCGATGAAATTACCGTCCAGTTTGGCCAGAAGCTGGTGACCGTGCGAGTGGAACGGCTCGCCGACACTACACGCAAGGACGAGGCTGCAAGTATGTACACTTTGGTAAAGGAAGAGCCTATTGCCAGGGACAATGGTTTGAACTGGTAAGCAGACATCTGATTTTCTCACAACTGTACATGAAAGCATTCCTTCATTATTTTATGAAGGAGTGCTTTTTTTTCTTTAGATGACGAGGTTTCGTCCATCATATGCTGATTAACAGCAAAAGCGGTTCTAAATCATACGGCCCCCTTCATAAGCTAAGAACAGAAGGAGGGGTACATGCCATGATTGAACAAGGGAAGTCCAAGCACCATGATCTGCGCATGCAAAGCCGCAAGCAACTCGATATTTCAGGCGTCAGCAATGTGGAGAGCTTTGACAGTGAAGAATTTTTGCTTCAGACCGAGCTGGGCCATCTCACCATTCGCGGACAACATTTACATATCAAAAACCTCAGTCTAGAAGAGGGGCTGTTGTCCATTGAAGGTTTGATTACTTCCCTCGTCTACCTGGAGCCCGGGGCCCCGGCCAAAAACGGAAAAAGCCTATTCGGCAAGCTCTTCAAATGAACCCTTACACACAATGGCTGACATTGACATGGATGCTGTTGTCGGGCATAGCCATGGGAGTGGTGTTTGACAGCTACCGGGTGCTGTCCATCCGCTTTCATTTTGCCCGCTGGAGCGTTCATATGTTGGACGTGCTGTACTGGGTGGCCTCGGCTTTGTTTATTTTCCGTGTGCTATACGCGAGTAATCGCGGTGAGCTGCGGTTTTATGTCTTTTTAGGACTACTTTTGGGGGTTTGGCTCTATTTTTGGGCCTTTAGTGTTACAACCCAACGTTTTGTGGTAATGTTATTAGAGATAGTTCGCAGACTGACGTTGATCGTGAACAGCATACTGCGCATCCTGATTGTTCTTCCGGTGTTAGCGCTGTATCGGCTGTTACGCAAGCTGGTCGGATGGACATGGACACTTATTGTGTTCCTGGGAAGGATGCTGATATACATCCTGATGCCGGTTTGGAAGCCGATCCTATGGCTGATCGGTCCGCTTAAAGCGCGCTGGAAGACTCCAGAGTTGCTCGTAAAGCTGGGTATCAGACTGAAAAACACAGCGAAAAGATGGTTTGGAAGGAGGTAGTATCATGCGTAATTCGTCTGTAGATCGCCATTCATCTTCTACGTCCAAGTCCAACGCGGGCGGGCGCAGGCGAATCATGATTTGGTTGCTATCGCTTGCCGCCTTTGGTAGTTGGGCAATTTTTACCTTTTTTTCTCAAGGCATGATTATGGCCGATCGAAGTGAACAGCTCACCCAGAAGGAAAAGCAGAAGCAAGCTGCTACACAAACGGAACAACAGCTTCAAACCGAAGTGAATCGTCTCAAGGACCCTGAGTACATTGGCGAGATTGCCAGAAGCAAGTACGGTCTTTACAAACCGGAAGAGACGCCAATCATCGGAGATCAGAAATAGGAACATTATCGGGCCAATGCTTAGTTGACCTTGGTTCCGCCATTTTGTATAATCAAATCACCACAGCGGGATTTTTTTGCAAAAAAATCGGTTGTATATTTTAAGGGAGGATCATTTTATTCTATGGCAATTGAAGTGGGCACCAAGTTAGAGGGCAAAGTGACAGGCATCACGCATTTTGGAGCATTTGTGGATTTGTCTGGAGGTGTCACGGGTCTCGTTCACATCTCGGAAATCGCCGATAACTATGTTAAGGATGTTAACGACCACCTGAAGATTAATGATGTTGTGACGGTGAAAGTCATTAATGTTGACAAAGATGGCAAAATCGGACTTTCCATTAAGCAAACGATTGACAAGCCGGCAAGTGAAGCCCGTCCCCCAAGAGCTCCAAGACCGGAGCGTACAGGAGGACCAGGCGGAGGCGACCGTTTCGGCGGTGGAGGTTCAGGTCCAAGTCAAGGACGCGGTGGTGGTGGCGGTGGTTTCAACCGCGATCGTGGAGGCCGTTCTTTCAAGCCTGCACCGGGTAAACCTTCATTTGAGGATAAAATGTCACGCTTCCTGAAAGATAGTGAGGAACGCATTTCGTCGCTGAAAAAGAACACCGAAGGTAAACGCGGAGGACGCGGCGCGAAGCGTGTTTAATTCACTTTGACAACCGTATCAATCATACACGGAAAACCGTACAGTCGAGAGACTGCTACGGTTTTTTTGCGTTCTACCGACAACAGATGCGATAAGCAGCGGCTGTCGGCGCTGAATCCAGTGGTTAGTCGTACGGGCATTTATGAGATTCGCAATTTTGGCGAAGAAGATAAGAGCTACGATGCTGGAAAGTGGATGTTTTTTTTGTCGTGAGGACATAATCGTCCGACAAACTCCAACGGTTTTCCGTCTATCTTCTGTGCAAATCGCTAGTTTGGACATCAGGATGAACGACATCGAGAGGTCATATAAGGAGTAGCGGGACGTTTCTTTCATCGGCTTCCATACGGGCGTAGCTTGATGTTCAGAGTGATGCTCTGTCCTTTCGCGCAGAACGTTTTTTTGTCGGAAATTTCTTGGAATAAGACGTGAGGTTCTGACAAACTTTCTCAATCGTTCCGGTTTAAGATAGGAACATCAAATTGATGAATGGGGTGCCTGACGCATGATGGAGAAATGGAACGTGGTACATTTTCCGGGGTTAAAATCTAGAAAGTCCAAATCCAAAGAGCGTACGGAAGGGTGGTCTTCCAGACTCAAGAAACGGCTGGATTCACATAAAGTGGTGCAATGGGTAACGGCGCAAAGATGGATGCTGCTATTGTCAGCTATGGGAGTTCTACTGGGACGCGCCACTATTTTGGACGAGCTTTCTCCGTTTGCCCTCGCTTATTTTGCGGTCATAACGTTTCTTCGGCGTGATCTGATGCTGCCTGTAGCTGTATCAGTTGTGTTAGGCAGCCTGTTAGCTCCTTACCCATCGTTATTTATGATTGGTGGCGAGCTACTGGTATTTTATCTCCTGTATCGCGGACTACGAACCTTCGACCGTCTGGAATTATCCTATGCCCCGCTTATGGTTTTCTTGTCTGTGTTTATGGTCAATTTATTTAACGCCGTGATGGCTCCGACTTTTACATGGTATGAACTTATCATTGTGGGGACGGATGCGGTTCTCAGCTTTATGCTTACGCTGGTGTTCACGCAGGCCATCCCGTTGTTTACGTACCGCAAGAAGACAAGCCAGCTCAAAAATGAGGAAATTTTATGTCTTATTATTTTATTAGCCTCTGTGATGACGGGAGCAGTAGGCTGGACTGTTCATTCATTGTCTGTCGATCATGTACTGTCGCGATATTTGGTCTTGGTGTTTGCTTTGGTGGGAGGTGCTTCGCTGGGGGCATCGGTCGGTGTAATTACCGGTTTAATTTTAAGCTTGGCCAATATGTCTGCAATTGTGCAGATGAGTTTACTCGCTTTTGCAGGTTTGCTGGCAGGGATGCTGCGTGAAGGGAAAAAAGGCGCTGTTGCGCTTGGGATGCTGCTAGGCTCCTCAATTCTGACAATCTATTTGGACGGGACCGGAGATGTGCTGACGTCAACCTGGGAGAGCTGTGCGGCAATTCTATTATTCTTAATGACCCCAAAAAGTTTCTTTAAAGCGGTTTCTACCTATGTTCCCGGTACGCAGGACCACGCCAAATCTCAGCATGAGTATGCCAAAAGGGTCCGCGATCTCACCGCAGAGCGGGTAACGAAGTTTTCCCGTGTATTCAGTCAGCTATCCCGCAGCTTTCATCAGATATCTGCGAGTGAGAGCACGAAGTCGGATGGTGAAATCGAACACTTTATGAATGCGGTGGCGGAAGGGACATGTGCCTCCTGTTTCAAGTGTGAGCAGTGCTGGGATGGAAAGTTTATGCAAACTCATCAGTATATGACGGAAATGATGAGCGCCATTGAGGATAACCCGGATTTGGAACCGGAGCAGATCCCGCCGCAATGGAGCAAGGCATGTGCTAAAACGGGCGCTGTCCTGCAAGTGATGAAGCAGCAGTATAGCCTCTACCAACATAATATGCAGTGGAAGCGCCAAGTATACGATAGTCGTCAGCTTGTTGCTGACCAACTATCGGGTGTATCACAAATCATGGAGGATTTAGCGCGAGAAATTCAGCGGGAAGGGCAAACCATGCATCGGCAGGAAGAGCAAATACGAGAGGCTCTTGATAGACTGGGCTTGTCCATTCAATCCATTGAGATCATAAACCTGGACGCAGGTCAGGTAGAAATTGAGATTGTCCATGCCTATACAAGGGGATTTGATGAATGTCGGAAAATCATTGCTCCACTTTTGTCGGACATACTGGACGAGCATATAGCTGTGATGCGCGAAACGGAGGCAGATCGCCGCCAAGGCTTGGCTACAGTCATGTTTGGCTCTGCTAAAACGTATGAGATTGCTACAGGAGTAGCTAGTGCCGCCAAAGGAGGCGATTTTTTCTCAGGTGACAGCTACAGCATGATGGAGCTAGGGAACGGGACTTTTGCAGTCTCTTTAAGTGATGGTATGGGGAACGGAGAGCGCGCGCAGCAAGAGAGCAGTGCAGCACTTAACATTTTGGAGGAATTACTCCAATCGGGTATGGACGAAAAGTTGGCGATCAAGTCGGTCAACTCTGTCCTGATGCTGCGATCACCTGAGGAAATGTATGCTACGGTCGATATGGCGCTGATTGATCAGTACACGGCCCAGACAACCTTTATGAAGATTGGGTCTACGCCGAGTTTTATTAAAAGAGGGGAGGAGGTCATTCCCGTATCTGCCAGCAACTTGCCGATTGGCATTATACAGGATATTGAAGTTGATTTGGTATCACTGCAGCTCCAGCCGGGTGATATTCTCATTATGATTACAGACGGTATATACGACTCACCGGGTTATGCGGTTAATAAGGAAATATGGATGAAACGCATGATTCAGGAAATTGAAAGCGAAGATCCACAGCAGTTGGCCGACTGCTTACTAGAAAGGGTTATTCGATACCAACAAAATCAAATCTATGATGATATGACAGTAGTCGTTAGTAAAATAGATCACTTCCGCCCAGAATGGGCAACTCTCCATGTACCTGGCATGAGGTGGTTGGAACGTCCACGGACGGTGAGCTAATCCGACATTGCCCGGGAAATTCCTTATTCGTTTTTAAAAATCCGCATCCTTCGTTTGAATCGTTCCGGATTAGGCAAAGATAGAATCTATCGGGATAGATTAAGAGGAAGCGGAGGTCAAAAAACGATGAAGCAAATTTTGATCATTACAGACGGATGCTCTAATGTAGGTGTTAGTCCAGTCATGGCGGCTGCCCAAGCTTTACGAGAAGGTATTACAGTGAACGTCGCCGGAGTCATAGATTATGGAACTATTGGCGAGCTTGGCAGCGCGGAGATTCAAGAAATTGCTAAAGCAGGGGGAGGGTTTAGCCAAATCGTTGGGACGAAGCAGTTGGCTCAGACCATGCAGATGATGACGCGCAAAACGGTGGTTCAAACCATTCAGCAGGCGGTTAATAGAGAGTTAACGCACATTCTGGGTGAGGGTGGCGCCAAACATATCGGTGAACTTCCTCCGGCAAAACGAGCCCAAGTGGTTGAGGTAATGGATGAGCTGACAGAAACAAGCACCCTGGAGATTGCTTTGCTCATTGATGCAAGTGCGAGCATGAAGCCCAAGCTGCCTGCTGTAGAGGACAGCATTCGTGATTTGCTGCTCAGTTTACAGTCCAGAAGCGGACACAGCCGTATATCTGTATTTCATTTTCCGGGCGGAAAAATGGGAGAAGACGCAGTCATGGATATCGGTTGGACCTCTGAGCTTAACCAGATCAAATCGATATTTGGACGCTTGCGGATGAAAGGGGCAACACCGACAGGTCCTGCCATTTTACAAGTGATTGATTATTACCGATATGTTACACTAGGAGAACAGAAAGATCTGGAAGAATCCTATGGCAAAGGAGAAGGGATGCTCGGTGACTACGTCGTCTGATCCCGTTCTTGCACCCGGAACGGTCATCAAGGGCAAGTGGAAGCGGAGCAGCTATGTCATCCAGCGCTTGCTGGGCCGGGGAGCGAACGGAACTGTATATTTGGTAAAAGAAGCACAGGCCGATCGGCAATTTGCTCTGAAAATGGGGAAGAACACGCTTGATCTGCAATCAGAGATTAATGTGCTAACCACATTGCAGTCTCAGGGGACTCAGGCCGCCCTTCAGCGAAATGGAAGTCCTTCCTTTTTGTTTGAGGTGGATGATGTAGTGTTACGCAGCGGAGAAATCCCCTTTTATGTTATGCGATATGTTAAAGGTGATCCGCTTCATCGTTTTGTGGCAGCCAAAGGACCGGAATGGTATGGTGTGGCTGGAACCGGTATACTGAATCGTCTGGCGGATCTCCATCAGGCAGGATGGGTGTTTGGCGACCTGAAGCCGCAGAATATTTTGGTCAATGCCTATGGAGAGGCTGAATTAATTGACTACGGTGGGGTGTCTCTTGCTGGTCGGAGTGTTAAACAATTTACAGAATGGTATGACAGGGGATTCTGGAATGCTGGCAGCCGAAATGCCGATTCCCAGTATGACCTGTTTGCCTTCGCTCTTCTAACGATTCATATATTGGAGAGCGAATCGTTAAAGGCGGCTGCGAGCAGGCTGCCACAGTTGCGTAATACGGCAGAATTGACGGTCATCATTCGCCGCAGCCGTGTATTACGCCCCTATGCCGAATGGCTACTGGGTGCAGTGCGTGGAGAATATTCCGATACTCGTGCAGCGGCCCGATCTTGGTCACGTTTGGCTTCCGCACATGTCAGGCAATCGTCGGTCAAAAGAGGGAACCCACGCTGGCTGGGATATGCTTTTACGGTATCGCTTTTGCTGCTTGCCGGAGCGCTCTGGATTGCGTTAAGGTAGCAGCATGACTTACATAAGATAACAGATGATCATCATTTTTACGGTCGGGAGAAAAGAGGGTCGTGAATGGGAACAACAAAACCGACCGGTGTTGTACAGGAAGTGCTCGCCTTGGCGCGAGATCATTCACTGTGGAGCCCCGGAGACCGCATTGTGGTTGCTGTATCCGGTGGGCCGGATTCGGTGGCCCTTTTGCACATTTTACATGAAATATCCGTTATACATATGCCTTTACAACTCGTCTGCGCTCACGTTCATCATGGCTTCAGACCAGAGGAATCGGATGCGGAGGCTGAAGAGGTACGCAATATTGCCCGAAAGCTTGAACTTCCATTTGAAATGGCTCGGGTGGATGTACCCGCTTATATGAAGGAGAGCGGGAAGGGGCCACAGGAAGCAGCCCGCGAGCTGCGCTACAGCTTTTTACATGATATGGCTACAAAGTGGGAAGCGCAGCATATTGCAATGGCCCACCACGGCGACGATCAAGCCGAAACGGTTCTCTTGCACTTGCTGCGTGGTAGCGGCCCAGCAGGTTTGGCGGGTATGCGTTTGGCGCGCAGGGAAAAAAATGTGCAACTCATTCGCCCGCTACTACGTATGTACAAGGCTGACCTGATTGAGTTTTGTAACTTTTATGGTCTTTCCTATGTGATAGACAGCACTAATTTATCTTCCAAATACCGTCGTAACGCCATTCGCATGGATGTGCTTCCTTTTTTGGGGCAATATAATGAGCGACTGACACCGTCCCTAAACCGGCTGGCCGAAACGATGGCTGACGAAAATGACTTTATGGAGGCATCCACACTGTCGGCATACGAGAAAATGGTGCGCTTGGATAATGGCAGGTACATGTTTCCCATCGCTTCATACCGTAAGCTATCCGTTGCTTTACAACGGAGGTTGATTAAACTAATATTAAATTATCTGCCTTCGGACAGTGAAAATTTTGATTTTCGTAAAATTGAGACCGTTCGACTAAGACTTCTCCAAGAGGCATCGTCTACATGGAGTTTGGATTTGGGAGGCGGTGCGGTTGGAGTCCGCGAATATGACCAGGCGGTTTTGTTTGACCGTACGCAAGTCGTTATGGGCGAATGGTGCTATGGACTAAGTGTATTGCCTATTTCCGGTGAGCTAGAGTTGCCTGAGGCAGGTGGTATACTTCGGTGGCGAAGGGCTTCCTATTCGGATGCGGACCATCCGGTGAATAAGGAGGAAGCGTGGTTCGACGCAGATCAATTGAGTCTGCCTTTGACTGTACGCTCGCGATTACCTGGAGATACCATGTATGTAATGGGATTAAACGGAAGAAAAAAGGTTAAAGATATTTTTATTGATGAAAAAATACCTCCTTCAATGCGTTCCGTTATTCCCATCGTCTGCGACCACTCTGGGGCTATTCTCTGGATTCCGGGCGTACGACGTTCTGTACATGCCGCGGTGCAAAAGCACACGTCTTCGGTTATATATATGTCATGGCAAAGACGAGAGAGTCCGGGGCACCGGTAATTGCGCAGGAACGACTTTCATAGTATAAACTTAGGAGGTTTACACCGTTGCAGAATGATATTCAGGAAATATTGATCAGCGAAGAAGAAATTCAGAGTAAAATTAAGGAATTGGGTGCACAGCTCAGCGTAAAATATGAAGGGAAAAATCCATTGGTGATTTGCGTGCTGAAAGGTGCGTTTATCTTTATGGCTGATTTGGTTAAATCCATTACAGTGCCGTTGGAGCTTGATTTCATGGCTGTATCAAGTTATGGAGCATCCACAAAATCCTCAGGTATCATCAAAATCATTAAAGATTTGGACGCATCTGTGGAAGGACGCGACGTTCTGATTGTCGAAGATATTATCGACAGCGGCCTGACGCTGACGCATTTGATTGAATTGCTTAAAAACCGTAATGCCAATTCGGTATGTGTCGTAACCTTGTTCGACAAGCCTGCACGCCGGACAGTTAATCTTGAAGCAGATTATACTGGATTTACGCTTCCAGATGCGTTTGTTGTCGGCTACGGTCTGGACTATGCCGAGCACTACCGGAACCTCCCATACATAGGGATTTTAAAGCCGGAAATCTACACCAGCTAATCTCAGCCTCCAGTCCTAGGACTAAATAAGGCCCTTTGTTGAGAAGGACTTACAGGCTATGGTAAAATAACTTAAGTGTCTCGAGAGGAGGTAGGGGATGAATCGGTTCATCCGGAATTCTGGTTTTTATTTGATTCTTTTTTTAGTTGTGGTGGGTATCGTTCAGTTTGTTAGCAACAGTAACGAAGCCTCCGATCTCCCTAGATATGACCAATTACGGCAAGAGGTTAAAGCTAATAACATCTCTAAAGTAACGGTCCAATTTGACGGTTACGCCTATCTTGTAACCGGTGCATATAAGAAGCAGCCGGCTAATGCTAAATCGACCAATTTTTCCGTATATGTTCCACCAACGGATCAAGCACTAAGTGAACTGGTGAATGCCAGCGAAACGAACGGGTTTGAATACGTGCAGAAGAAAATGGAAGGCGAAAGCATTTGGCTGACGTTTTTGACTTCTATCATTCCTTTGGTGATCATGTTCCTGTTGTTCTTCTTCCTGTTTAATCAGGCACAGGGCGGTGGCGGCAAAGTTATGAACTTCGGCAAGAGCAAAGCCCGTCTGTATAACGAAGAGAAGAAGAAGGTTACGTTCGAGGACGTGGCAGGGGCTGACGAAGAGAAGCAGGAGCTTGTCGAAGTCGTAGAATTCTTGAAGGACCCACGCAAGTTTGCAGCTGTGGGCGCTCGTATTCCAAAAGGTGTTCTGTTAGTGGGCCCTCCAGGTACGGGTAAAACACTCTTGGCGAGAGCTGTTGCAGGCGAGGCCGGAGTGCCGTTTTTCAGCATCTCGGGTTCTGATTTTGTAGAAATGTTTGTCGGGGTCGGTGCTTCCCGTGTTCGTGATTTGTTCGAGAACGCGAAGAAGAACGCACCTTGTATCATTTTCATTGATGAGATTGATGCCGTTGGACGTCAACGTGGCGCCGGATTGGGTGGCGGACATGATGAACGTGAGCAGACGCTCAACCAATTGCTCGTAGAGATGGATGGATTTGGCGCAAACGAAGGTATCATCATCGTAGCGGCTACAAACCGTCCTGATATTTTAGACCCGGCGTTGCTTCGTCCAGGACGTTTTGACCGTCAAATTACGGTTGACCGTCCAGATGTTAAAGGCCGTGAAGCAGTATTGTATGTACATGCTCGCAACAAGCCATTAACGAAGGATGTTAAATTGGACGTAATTGCGAAACGTACAACAGGCTTTACAGGCGCTGATCTGGAAAATCTGTTGAACGAAGCTGCCTTGTTGGCGGCTCGTCGTAACCGCAGAGATATTTCGATGCGAGAAGTAGATGAAGCCATCGACCGTGTTATCGTAGGTACAGAAAAACGCAGCCGCGTAATCAGTGACCGCGAGAAACGAATTGTTGCTTATCATGAAGCAGGCCATACGATTATTGGTTTCTTCTTGGAAAATGCCGACATGGTTCACAAGGTAACGATTATTCCACGTGGACGTGCAGGCGGATATGTCATCATGCTTCCGAAGGAAGACCGTATGCTGACTACCAAGCAGGAATTGCTGGACAAAATCACTGGATTGTTGGGTGGACGCGTATCCGAGGAACTGTTCATTGGTGAGATCGGAACGGGAGCTTATAGCGACTTCCAGCAAGCGACAAGCATTGCACGCAGCATGATTGTAGAATATGGTATGAGTGAGAAGCTTGGTCCGATGCAGTTCGGTACTTCGCAAGGCCAAGTATTCCTTGGACGCGATATCGGTCATGAGCAGAACTACAGTGATCAGATCGCTTATCAGATTGACCAGGAGATGAATCGCTTCATCACTGAATCTTATGAGCGTGCTAGAGAACTCCTGACCAAGTATTCCAAAGAGGTTCATTTGATTGCTCAAACCTTGCTGGTAGAAGAAACCTTGGAACTTGAACAAATCAAACGTTTGATCGAGACAGGTTCTTTGGATGGTGGCACGACTGAGGGAGAAGGAACACCGGAAAATGGTGAGCCTGTGATCGACAACATTGGAGACGTCCGTGTACGTATTCAAGGTAAGGATGACGAGCCTAAGAATACAACGGATCAACCGAATGATATCCCTAATCTGCAAAAGCCAGAGGATGATAACAATTCGGGCAACTCCGGTGGTACTCCACCGACAACAACCTAATCATCCGATGGATAGTTGAATAAGCGTATATGTAAGCTCCGGGGAACCAGGTATTATGGGTTTTCCGGAGCTTTTTAAATGGAAGATTATTGCTAACGTGATTTGACAGACACCGGAACGTTGTGTACATTTATTGTTAAATAAACGGCTGTCGTCTTCTTAGCTTATAAAAGCCAACAGCCGCTGCAATCGACTTTCTATCATTTTGAACATATACGTGAGCGCATACTGTAGAACCTATGGTGTGCGCTATTCTTCTGTGAAATCAGGTGAAGGCATGATTCCAAGGTATCTAGTTGATTTTGATGTAGCGGAATTGACCCGATTGGAGGCCGACGTGTTAATAATCGGCTCGGGCATTGCGGGCTTATATACGGCGATTAAGGCTGCGGAGAATCGGAAAGTGTTGCTGATTACCAAGAAGACTTTGATGGAAAGCAACACGCGTTATGCTCAAGGCGGCATCGCTGCTGTCACATCGGACGAGGATACACCAGCTTATCATATGGAAGATACCCTGATTGCTGGTGCAGGTCTGTGTGAATCTAAGGCGGTCAGTACGCTTGTCCATGAAGGTCCAGTTGGCATTCAGGAGTTAATACGTTTGGGAACGGCTTTTGATCGTGTGGATGGTGAACTAGCGTTGACACGGGAAGGAGCGCATAGTCATCGGCGTATTTTGCATGCAAATGGAGATGCTACGGGTTATGAAATCGTTCGTGCGTTGTCAAAGCAGGTTGCTGCCCATCCCGGTATCGAAGTATGGGAAGAGTGCATGGTAATTGATCTGCTGACGGAGCATGGTGAGTGTATTGGGGCCCTCGTCCAAAAGCCAGGTGGGGAAAGGTCGTATATAACCGCTAATGCAACGATTTTGTGCTCAGGAGGTAGCGGGCAATTATACCGATATACGACCAATCCGGATATTGCAACCGGGGATGGTATCGCTATGGCATATCGTGCTGGGGCGATTGTACGGGATATGGAATTCATACAGTTTCATCCTACGGCGTTGTGCCATCCGGGCGCTCCAAGGTTTCTAATTTCCGAAGCCGTACGGGGAGAAGGAGCCGTGTTACGCAATATTCACGGAGAACGCTTTATGGACAAGTATGATTCCCGGCAGGAGCTTGCACCCAGAGACATCGTAGCTCGTGCTATCATTCATGAGATGGAACGCACCCAAGCTGCGTTTGTATACCTGGATATTACACACGAGCCGCCAGAGCGGGTGAAGCAACGTTTTCCAACAATTTATCGGACATGTCTGTCATTTGGTTTGGATATGACGACAGACTGGATCCCCATTGCGCCTGCTGCCCATTATATGATGGGTGGTGTCCAGACCAATTTACACGGGGAAAGCTCCATTGCGCGTTTGTTCGCCTGCGGGGAGACTTCTTCTACAGGAGTTCACGGAGCTAATCGTCTGGCGAGCAATTCGTTATCTGAAGCTATTGTATTTGCCAGCAGGATTATTGAGCGACTGCATTCATTGCCACCGCTGGTCGGCCATACATTGATATCTTATAGCGATAACCGTACAGAGTTCCCGGCTTCATCCGTCACGGAGCAGCGGCATAAGCTGCAAGAAGCAATGGTTCGTTATGCTGGAGTTCGTCGGCACGGCGAGGGGCTGCAAGCAGCATTAGACGAGCTGCAAGGGCAAATGCCTATTTTTGAGGCTGTGATCGCTAGCCAGGAAGAGATCGAATTTGCCAATTTGCTCACCTGTGCTTTATTAGTAACAGATGGTGCGCTGCTGCGTGAGGAGAGCCGGGGAGCGCATTATCGCGAGGATTTTCCTGAGACAGATGATAGCGTCTGGCGAAAGCATGTTCAGCAGAGACGTGAGCAAGGGATAACGGAGGAGTACGTTCATGACATCTAACAGCGAGCTTTATGGAGAGTTTAGTGGATATCAGGAAGAACTGACAGCACAAATTCGCAGCTGGCTGCGAGAAGATACGGGCTCTGGCGATGTGACCACGCGCTGGACGATTGAGCAGGGCCACCAATCCAAGGCTGTCATTCATGCCAAGGAGAGCGGCGTGGTTGCCGGTTTACCCGTGGCTGCCCTTGTATTTCAGGTAGTGGACCCTTCCTTGTCGTTCACTCCGCTGGTGACGGACGGACAGTGGATTGAAAAGGGAAGCGTTTTGGCGGAAGTGAATGGAAGTACTCATGCAATTCTGACCGGAGAACGACTGGCGTTAAATTTGCTCCAACGGATGTCTGGCATTGCCACGCGGACTCGGGCTTTTATAGATCAATTGCATGGTTTGTCCACTCGCTTGGTGGATACACGTAAAACA
The DNA here is from genome assembly GCF_038008045.1 of Paenibacillus sp. FSL P2-0173. Taxonomy (NCBI): domain Bacteria; kingdom Bacillati; phylum Bacillota; class Bacilli; order Caryophanales; family Paenibacillaceae; genus Paenibacillus; species Paenibacillus sp. FSL P2-0173. The sequence continues at coordinate 118,225 of NZ_JBBOYK010000008.1, read as the reverse complement.
ACACCGGGACATCGGTTGCTGGAGAAGTATGCTGTGCGTGTAGGCGGTGGCTCGAATCATCGCTTTGGCCTGTACGATGCTGTTATGATTAAGGATAATCATATTAAGGGTGCAGGTGGGATTGAACAGGCTGTAAGTCGAGCGCGCGCTAATATACCGCATACGATGACGATTGAAGTAGAGACGGAAAACATGAAACAAGTTCAGGAAGCCCTGGAAGCTGGGGCGGATATCATTATGCTGGATAACATGTCTGCCCCAGATATGAAGGAAGCCGTTCGGTTCATTCGGGAACGGGCACCACATGTCAAAACAGAAGCCTCGGGCAATGTATCGCTGGATACAGTGCGTGAGATGGCTGAGAGTGGCGTAGATGTGATCTCTGTAGGCAGGCTGACATACTCTTTTCATAACCTGGATATCAGCCTTGACCTTAACGCAAAGAAAGATAGGTGACACCCATTGATTCTTGTAGTGGATGTAGGTAATACCAATATTGTTCTGGGGATATACGAAGGGCGGGAGCTGTTGCACCATTACCGGATCAGTACCTCCAGACAGGCAACCGCAGATGAATACGGCGTACTCATACATAATCTTTTTAGTATGGGTGGCGTATTAAAGGATGACATCCAGGGAGTTATTATTTCCTCTGTCGTTCCGCCGTTGGTCCGTGTATTAGAAGAAATGTGCGATAAATACATAGGCAAAACGCCTTTAATCGTCGGACCGGGAATCAAGACCGGTCTTAACCTGCGTTATGAGAATCCGCGTGAAGTAGGTGCGGATCGGATCGTGAACGCTGTTGCGGCTGTCGAACGGTTCGGCGGGCCGCTGGTTGTGGTGGATTTTGGGACAGCGACGACGTTTGATTGTATTGACGATAAGGGAAACTACTTGGGCGGTGTCATTGTGCCGGGTATCGGGATTTCGACGGAGGCACTGTATCAACGGGCTTCCAAGCTACCCCGCATCGAGTTGGAGAAACCCAAAAAGGTTATTGGTCGTAATACGGTTCATGCCATGCAAGCTGGGATTATCTTCGGTTATGCTGGGCAAGTGGATGGCATTGTGCGGCGCATTAAGGAAGAAATGCAGGCGGAGCCTACAGTTATTGCTACCGGAGGTCTTGCAGAGCTAATCGCATCAGAGGCGGAGAGCATTCAGAAAGTGTTGCCGATGTTGACGCTCGAAGGATTACGCATCATTTACCAACGTAACGCCGAATAAAAAAGTGGGTATAGGCTGCCGCTGAGTCCAACCGAATGATCTTATCGGTTTGGATTAGCGGCGTTTTTCGTCTATACTGAAATATGTTACGTTTTTGAACAATTCGCGTGATCTGTAGATGCAGGTTGTTTATATAGTAGGAAATTATGCTTCAATGATGAGCAATACTAACGAAAATAAGCAGCATAGCTGTCCTGGTGAATAGGGGAGGATATCAATATGGAAAATAAGCAGGATCGACTTATTCGTGGCACAGCCATGGATGGGAGGGTTAGAGCTTTTGCTGTTCGGACAACTCAATTGGTAGAGGAATTGCGGAGAAGACACGATACGTATCCAACGGCTACCGCTGCTTTGGGGCGAACCCTCACAGCAGGTGCTATTATGGGTTCTATGCTAAAAGGAAAAGAGCGATTGACCATTCAAGTTAAAGGTGATGGACCGATTGGGCAAATCGTCGTTGATGCCAATGCTGTAGGGGAAGTGCGAGGTTATGTTACTGAACCGCATGTGCATTTGCCAAGCAATAGTATGGGCAAACTGGATGTAGCGGGTGCCGTAGGTACAGAGGGGTTCATTCATATCATCAAGGATTTGGGGTTAAAAGAACCGTATCGCGGCAGTACTCCGATTATTTCCGGTGAACTGGGTGAGGATTTTACCTATTATTTTGCCAAATCGGAACAGACCCCGTCAGCGGTGGGCTTGGGTGTGCTGGTAGATACGGATAACACGGTTATTGTGGCCGGTGGATTTATTATTCAGTTGCTTCCAGGCTTGAATGATGATGAGATTACTGCGATCGAAAATGCAGTCAGCTCCATTCCACCCGTTACTGCTTTGCTGGATCAAGGGTTGGAACTTGATGAAATGCTGCGCTGGATGCTGCCGGACGTTCGGATTCTCGATGAATTGGATATCCATTTTCAATGTGAGTGTTCACGTGAGCGCGTGGAAAAAACATTGATCAGTTTGGGAGAAAGCGAATTAGAGCAGTTAATTGAGGAAGAAGGACAGGCTGAGGTCGTATGTCACTTTTGTAATGAGGCTTATCAGTTTAATAAGGATGAATTGCAAAATCTGTTAGATCAAGCCAAATCCTAACCGGATGGGCGGTGCAAGCGATGATTACACGGGAAAAAGGATTATGGACAGCTGTCATTATTCTGACCGTTAGCGTCGCCGCCTTGGGTGGTCTTATCATGCTTCGGGGGCTGTCAAAGCCGGGTGATGTAAGCAAGGATGACGGCGATCATACTGTGGCGGAGATGGGTCAGGAAGGCATATCGGAGGAACAGTGGGTAGCGGAACTGAAAAAGCGATATGGAACCAATACGCTGTTGCAAATGTTGAATCGTAAAGCCGTGCAGGCTGAAACCAAGCGTCTCGGTATCAAGATCACCCAAGAGGATTTACAGCAGGTGCTGGAGCAGGATAGTAAAGGGTATGACTCAGATCAAGCCTACTTTGATGAAATGCAGCGACAGTTTGGCTTAGATCCGGTTGACTTGCGGAATGAAGCGGAATACCGGATTGGTTTGGAGAAAATAGCCACGCAGGGTATTCAAGTTCAGGAAGCTGAGATTGACGAGTATTGGGAACAGCACCCTGAGGAATTTGCCGTCGGTAAGCAGATCCAATTGGCAGCTCTTTATGTGGATAATGCGGAGGAAGCAGAAGCGTTGCTAGATCGGGTCAAGCAGGGGGAGAGCTTCGATGTGCTGATTCAAGAGTATTCAGGTAAGCCTTTTGGCAAGGATAGCAGCGGGCATTTGGGATGGGTGGATGAATATGATCCATTGCAACCGGAGGCGATCATGAAGGCGGCGAGAGAGCTAAGCTCCGGGGATGTTGCAGGTCCGATCTCTGTTAACGATGGCTATGCTGTCATTTATGTACAGGATGTCCGGTTGAAGAATTCTCCGGATAAGCAGCAGATCCGGCAGCAAATTCGCCGATCTCTTGCGCTTGCACAGGCCGCTCCTTTGGAAGAGGTCGAGAAGAGTCTACGTGATAAATATGGAGCGCGTATTTTATCTGGAAAAGATGCATCCTCCGCTGCTCTGTAACGTAGTGAAAGAATATTGGTTTGAAGGAAGCACGATGCTGATAACGCGTGTTGACAGCATCGCGGCTTACTCACTCGTATTGACATTGGAATTGAAGATTGTTATGATTAGCGTATAAAACCCACTATTTTTATCGGAAATTAAATGAACGGTACAGAATTAAAGTGATTGACTAAGAATGATCTACAAAATGATTTCGCAATTTTTAATACATCATCTACAGTCAGGGAGGAATTATCATGGCTAAAGTTGTTAATAACATCACCGAACTTATCGGGGAAACTCCCCTCGTTCGGCTCAACCGGATCGTACCGGAAGATAGCGCCGAAATTTATTTGAAACTGGAATATCAGAACCCAGGCTCCAGTGTAAAAGATCGTATTGCGATTAGCATGGTAGAAGAAGCTGAACGTGAAGGTCTGCTTAAGCCAGGCGGTACGATTATTGAAGCAACTAGCGGTAACACAGGAATCGGCTTGGCTATGGTTGCTGCTGCGAAGGGCTATAAGGCAGTAATCGTTATGCCAGAAACGATGAGCATAGAGCGTCGTAATTTGTTGCGTGCTTATGGAGCCGAACTTGTGCTAACACCAGGATCAGAAGGCATGAACGGGTCCGTTAAGAAAATGGAAGAATTGCTGAGTGAAAATCCAGAATATTTTGCTGCTGAGCAGTTCAAGAACAAAGCTAATATCAAAATTCACCGTGAAACGACCGGTCCTGAGATTGTGGAAGCCATTCGTTCCATTGGCGGAACTCTGGACGCTTTTATAGCTGGAATAGGTACTGGCGGAACCATTTCTGGTGCCGGAGAAGTGCTTAAGAAAGAATTCCCTGATATTAAAGTTGTGGCTGTAGAGCCTGCCTCTTCCCCACTGTTAGCAGGCGGTAAGCCAGGACCCCACAAAATTCAAGGACTTGGTGCCAACTTTATTCCTGAAATTTTAAACCGCGATATCTATGATGAAATTATTCATGTAGAAAACGATGAAGCTTTCGAGGTAGCACGTAGAGTGGCCAAGGAAGAGGGCATTTTGTCCGGTATTTCATCTGGCGCGGCTGTTCATGCGGCTTTGAAACTTGCTAAGCAATTGGGCAAGGGTAAACGGATCGTTGTCATTGTTCCAAGTAATGGAGAACGTTACCTGAGCACACCACTATACAATTTCGAGCTGTAATTATGTCGTAATTGTGTATACTATACGTAAGGATTCCCTCATTTCCCTGTTGCAGGGGGGTGGGGGTTTCTTTTTAAGGAGAGAATATAGACTTATTGAAAAGTAGGGAAGGGGAAGCACACACGGATGAAATCGACAGCTAGAGTGACGGAGACGCAGTGGCAGGTTTGGCAGGAGGAAGGCTGGAGCATACTTCCCTATATTGCTGAGTACCCATTACCCGTGGGGGGGCTACCGTCATCGTGGCGGAAGGCTTGGGAGGATTCGTCTCCATATGCCTTTTTGCTGGAGAGCGCTAAAGGTGGGAGGTACACCTATCTGGCCTTAAATCCGGTTGCTATATTGGAGGGCAAGGGAGAACATGCAGTTTGGACTGATTTGCAAAGCGGGAAACATGGAGATATGCATGGTCAACCTTTGAAAGTCATGAGCAACTGGATCGCTCCTTACCGTGCGCCGCGTGTACCTGGCATGCCTTTTTTCTCTGGAGGATTTGCGGGTTATCTTGGCTACGATGTAGCTCGCTCGTTGGAGCGTTTGCCATCTCAAGCTGCAGACGATACAGACATACCTGATTATGTATGGATGAGGGTGGATGAGCTATGGATTTACGATCACGAAAAATCCTCCATATATTGTGCTGTTCATATGCCCGCTCCTGCGCATTCCGATAAAGTCAGCAGTGATACCGATTTGACCAATCGCGTTATGCTGGATGGGCCGAATCCTATACTTTGCGAGCATTACGCGGAAGCTGCCCAACGTGCAGAACGTATGCTGACTCAGTGGAATAACACCATAAATGCAGGAGAGATTGATCCTGCGTACCCTCGTCGTTGTGCTAGGCTCGCCGAAGAAGGGTTAGAGGCTGCTCATCTTGAATCTGAAGGCTGGACAGCGGCATTCAACCAACAAGATTTTGAACAAGCCGTGAAACGTGTGCAGGAATACATTGCCCAAGGGGATGTATTCCAGGTCAACTTATCGATTCGTCAGCAACGTGCGCTTACAGCCCTCCCTGAAAATATATATGAATGGCTTCGTCTGCTGAATCCTTCCCCTTATATGGGTATGCTGCGTATGCCAGATTTACGGATCGTTAGTGGCTCGCCGGAATTGTTGGTGAAGCTGGAGGATGGACGTGTGAGCGCCAGACCAATTGCAGGTACGAGAAGAAGAGGGCTAACACCGGATGAAGATGCCGCTATGGCAGCAGAGCTTCTATCAAGCGAAAAAGAACGCGCCGAGCATATTATGCTCGTCGATCTGGAGCGTAACGATATCGGACGGATTGCCGAATACGGATCGGTGCATGTGCCTGAACTGCTGACGGTCGAATACTATTCGCACGTTATGCACCTGGTTTCTCAGGTTGAAGGAAAATTAGCCTCGGGTCGTACAGCTATAGATGTAATTGCTGCTACCTTTCCAGGCGGAACCATTACCGGGGCACCCAAGGTGCGCACCATGGAAATTATTGAAGAATTAGAGCCCGTTCGTCGGGGGCCTTATACAGGTTCCCTTGGATGGATTGACTATAACGGCAATATGGAATTAAATATTATAATAAGAACACTAGCTGTTAAAGGCAGCACTGCCTATTTACAGACAGGTGCGGGGATCGTCATTGATTCAGACCCGTACAGGGAATATCGGGAATGTCGGAACAAGGCTAGAGCTGTCATGAAGGCGGTACAATGTGGTGAAGAAGAAGCCGCTTTGAGCAGAAGCGGTATCACAGGAGGGTGAGTCGTATGATTTTGGTGATTGATAATTATGATTCGTTTACGTACAATCTTGTTCAATATTTAGGTGAACTTGGCGAAGAAGTAACCGTAAAACGGAACGATGAGATTGATGTGAAAGGCATAGAAGAGCTGGCACCAGAGCATATTTTGATCTCGCCGGGTCCATGCACGCCGAATGAGGCAGGGATATCACTGGATGTGATCAGCCATTTTAAAGGCCGCATTCCGATTTTTGGCGTTTGCCTCGGCCACCAGGCCATCGGACAGGCTTTTGGCGGTAAGGTTATCCGGGCTGAACGACTCATGCACGGTAAAACATCACCGATTCTTCATCACAATACGTCAGTATTTGAAGGCTTGCCTTCTCCGTTCACAGCAACCCGGTATCACTCATTGCTGGTGGAGCGCGAGAGTCTGCCTGAGTGTCTAGAGATTACCGCGGAAACCGCAGAAGGTGAAATTATGGGTTTGCGGCATAAAGAATTTGCCGTAGAAGGAGTTCAGTTCCATCCAGAATCCATTATTACGGATTATGGGCATCAACTGTTACGCAATTTCCTAAAACGCAAGGTAGGCGTCTGATTCATGAAATATATCGGAGTCAACGGCGTCCTCACGGAAGCCGCAAAAGCCGTGATTCACGTAAGTGATCACGGCTTTTTATACGGAATGGGCTTGTTTGAAACATTCCGCACCTACAAGGGTGTCCCATTCTTGCTGGATCGGCATCTACATCGACTGCAGGAAGGTTGCCGAATGCTCGGCATTCCTTTTCAACCGGATGAGGAGCAACTTACGAGACACATCCAACATCTGATGGTGGCGAATGGATTGGATGAAGCCTATATCCGTTACACCGTATCAGCGGGCGAAGAGGTGCTAGGCTTGCCGACGGGGGACTATACGCGTCCTAATCATATTCTGTTCGCTAAACCGTTGCCCTCTACCAATACACAAACCGGGCAATCCACTTCCCCATCGGCGCTTCAGTTGTTGCGAACTCCCAGAAATACTCCAGAGGGTGAGGTTCGCTTAAAGTCGCTCCATTATATGAATAATATTCTTGCAAAGCGGGAACTTCAGCAGTATGCCGAGGCTGTCCGTTATAAGGCTGAAGGAATGATGCTTACGGCGGATGGTTTTCTGGCAGAAGGAATGGTCAGCAATCTGTTCTTTGTGCGGAACAATACGTTGTATACCCCTGACTTGTCTACAGGGATTCTGCCAGGCATTACGCGTGAGTTCATTTTGGAGCTGACGCATCTGCGAGACATTCCTTGTGAGCAAGGCCTGTACCGCTGGGACGAGCTGAAACAGGCTGATGAAATTTTTATGACCAACTCTATACAAGAAATACGGCCCGTGGATTTGTTGTTGGAGCCGGGGGGAGCAACGAACCATTTATCGGTTCCCTTGACGCAGCCCAGGTCCATAACAGCTTTGCTGTTGCACGATTATAGACAGAAAGCAGGGATCAAGTGAACATACCGACCCTTTATCAACGTAGTTACCGAATGGGGGATGCCGAGCTTACGCTCGGACATTCCACACAGATCATGGGTATACTGAATGTGACCCCGGATTCATTTTCCGATGGAGGATTACATTATAGTCCCGAGATTGCTGTTTTACATGCATTGAAGCTGGTGGAAGATGGAGCGGATATCATTGACATTGGTGGGGAGTCTACTCGCCCGGGTCATGATCCAGTAGGTGTGGAGGAGGAGCTGGCTCGGGTCATTCCGGTCGTTCAGGCCATCCATCGTATCGCACCGCACATTCCGTTATCTGTAGATACTTACAAAGCCGAGGTAGCCAGGCAGGCACTTGAGGCTGGCGCACATATCATTAATGATGTGTGGGGGTTTAAGGCAGACCCCGATATGGCACGTGTAGCTTCGGAATTCGATTGCCCGGTCATTTTGATGCATAATCGTCATGACCGTAACTATAGTGATTTGGTTTCTGATATGCTGTCCGATTTAAAAGAAAGTATCCGATTAGCGCTGGATGCGGGGGTACGTGAGGAACAGATCATTTTAGACCCAGGTATCGGTTTTGCCAAGGATTACGATGAAAATATTCATGCCATGACTTCTCTCGATACATTGAGTCAGCTGGGCTTTCCGCTGTTATTGGCTACGTCACGCAAAAGATTTATTCGTACAGCACTGGATTTGCCTGTGAATGATGTGGTGGAGGGCACGGCGGCTACCGTTGCCTTTGGCATTGCTCAAGGGTGCCAGATTGTGCGTGTACACGATGTGGCGCAAATCAAGCGCACCGTACGTATGTGTGATGCGATGGTGTACGGGTCTAAAAATGCACTGAGTTATGGTGGTTAGAAGACGCTTCATGAATGATTTGATCCTGCGATCGCTGTTGCAACGGGATTCTTTTGAATTGGTAAACATATGACTGTTAGAATCCCGTTGCAAAGGCGAGCGCTTCGCTTCTCCGGATTCAAATCCTTCATTCCGCTACAACGCGCCATAAAGTCACTGTATTTTTAGGGAGTTATTTATTGTGTAAGGTGAACAGAAGAATAGATCAAGTAGAACGAGAACGGAGTAGGCGGAATGGTGCTGTACAAGCAAAGCGGTCGCTTTAAAAGCTTTCCGTAGGAAAGCTCGCTTCGGAAGCATCACTTCCCCGAATTTCTACCTTTATTATAGGTTTTATTCAAGAAATCTGGGGCAGTGGCGATGGGGAGCACCATCCGACTGCGCAGTGGCACGATACGAAACTTTTAAGTTGAGCTTATTGAGAAAATCTAATAAAAAACAGGGGGGGATACCCACGATGGATAAAATGGTTTTGCATCGTATGGAGTATTACGGATATCATGGCGTTTTTCCAGAGGAGCGCAAGCTGGGACAACGTTTCTATATTGATTTGGAACTGGAGCTTGATCTGCGTGAAGCGGGTGAGCAGGATGCTTTGGACAAAACGGTTAATTACGCCGAGGTGCATTACACCGTTAAAGATATTGTAGAAAAGGAATCTTACCAATTGATTGAAGCTTTGGGCGAACGTATTGCATCTTCCCTACTGGACACTTATACTAGTGTCAATGCACTGACTGTCAAAGTCACAAAGCCGCATCCGCCGTTTGATATTCATTTTCAAGGCGTGACGGTTGAGCTTTATCGCGCAAGAAAGTAGGAACGATACATGAATGCACATTCGACCTCTGAGGCATCAGAGGCTTATATTGCTTTAGGGGCTAATTTGGGGGAGCGCGAGCATACCCTGTATGAAGCCATTACGGCGCTGGACGAACATCCGGGTATACGGGTGCTTCGGTGCTCCAGCCTGTACGAAACAGAGCCTGTTGGGTATCTGGATCAACCTTCTTTTTTGAACATGACGGTAGCCGTATCTACAACACTTGCTCCAGAGGAGCTTCTGGTATATATGCTGGAGGTGGAGAGTCGTCTGGGGAGAGTAAGACACATTCCTAATGGGCCACGAACCATTGATCTGGATTTGTTATGGATGGAAGCGGCGCAACTGGCTACACCGGATTTGGAGCTTCCTCACCCTCGTATGTTGGAGCGTGCTTTTGTGCTGGTTCCTTTGGCTGATATCGTTCCGAACCAAGATCCGTCCGGTCTGTACAGTATCGTGCATACTGCATTGAATTCTGTGGATGGAAAGGACGGCATACAGCTTTGGAAAACATGCAGCTGGCGCAACGACTCCGCGCCTTTCGGAAGCTAAAAGGGTTCACACAGCAGGAGTTGGCAGAACGTACTGGTATATCTTTGACTGTATTAGGTGCTGTGGAGCGAGGCAATCGTAGAGTAGACCCAGACATGCTGAACATCATCGCCCAAACGCTAGAAATTGAAGTCCGGGAACTGACGGAATGACGATAAGTATACGATATAAAAGAAGGAATAAAGGGGTGAACAGATATGTTGAAAATCGGCGATATTGAAATGAAAAACCAAGTCGTCTTGGCACCCATGGCAGGCGTGTGCAATCCTGCTTTTCGCTTGATCGCCAAGGAGTTCGGTACAGGCTTGGTATGTGCAGAGATGGTTAGTGATAAGGCCATCATTCACGGCAACAAGCGTACACGTGAGATGCTGTTTGTAGATGAGCGCGAGAAGCCGCTTAGCTTGCAAATTTTTGGAGGCGACCGCGAATCTTTGGTGGAAGCAGCGAAGGTGGTAGATCAGGAAACGAATGCAGATATTATTGATATCAATATGGGCTGCCCGGTTCCCAAAGTGACCAAATGTGATGCAGGTGCTCGTTGGCTGCTCGATCCAAACAAGATTTATGAAATGGTATCGGCGGTAGTGGAATCGGTAAGCAAGCCGGTTACCGTGAAAATGCGTATTGGTTGGGATAGCGAGCATATTTATGCCGTAGAGAACGCTCGCGCTGTTGAACGTGCCGGAGGTCAGGCCGTTAGCGTACATGGCCGTACACGGGAGCAACTGTATACGGGACATGCGAATTGGGATATTATAAAAGAAGTTAAAGAAGCAGTTTCCATTCCTGTAATTGGAAACGGTGATGTGGCATCACCGGAAGATGCCCGCCGCATGCTGGATCTGACCAATTGTGATGGCGTTATGATCGGACGCGGTGCTCTGGGGAATCCGTGGATGCTCTACCGTACGATTGAGTACTTGCAATCAGGTGAGCTGTTGCCCGATCCTTCACCGGAAGAAAAAATCCGCATTGCCATTCTGCATATGGATCGTCTGGTTGCATTGAAGGGTGAAGCGGTAGCTGTCCGTGAAATGCGTAAGCATCTGGCTTGGTACCTCAAGGGGTTTAAAGGTTCTGCACGTATTAAGGATGTCATTATGGAAGAAACAAAGCGCGACGATATGGTACGTATTTTGGATCAATTTGTATCTCAATTGCACATGGTAGAAAACGATGAGCCTTCTACAAGTGCTGCTTCTCCTGCTGCTGTTGCGCAATAAGGAAGCTGTTCCGGCCTGCGCACGCGATTGACTTTTCCAATTGCTTGCCCTATAATCGTTCAGTATAAAATCTTGATGTATGCTACAAATTGTGTGCAGCTCTCAAGACAACAGCAGGAAATGTTCTCATTCCCTCAGAGTGGCATATTATGTTTTGAAAGCGTGCATTCCGATGCACTTTTAAACTTTTCCCATGACAGGAGAATCGGTTAAGATGAGCGATAAAGAAGTCATTCTGACACAGGAAGGTCTTAGAAAGCTCGAAGATGAGCTTGAGAACTTAAAGTCTGTCAAACGCCGCGAAGTGGCTGAACGGATTAAGGTAGCCATCGGATACGGAGATATTAGTGAAAACTCCGAATATGAGGATGCGAAGAATGAGCAGGCCTTTATTGAAGGCCGTGTAATTACGTTGGAAAAGATGCTACGCAATGCCCGCATTATCAATAGTGATGAAATTGACACCGATGTTGTGGGAGTAGGTGCAACTGTGACCGTTGAAGATTTGGAATTCGGAGATATTACAGAGTATGCTATCGTAGGTTCCGCCGAATCCGACCCGCTACAGAATAAGATTTCGAATGAAAGTCCGGTTGGCAAGGCAATTCTCGGTAAGAAAAAGGGAACTGTTGTGGATGTCACCGTTCCAGCAGGCGTTATTCAATATAAAATCGTGGATATCAAGAAATAAGACACGGACTTTGGAATTTAATGTAAAAGCTTCCTTGTGGAAGCTTTTTTTCTCTACACCCGGACGGACCCCGGCCCGTCTATTCATATTGAAGGAGCTGATTTAGCACCATGTCGGATGAAACTACTAACCAGGAAACACAAGAAAATCGCGAGGAATTAAGTGAACTATTACAAATTCGTCGTGCCAAATTGGACGAGCTTCGCGCATTGGGCATTGATCCTTTTGGACGCAAATACATACGCACGGCTGAAGCGGGCGTACTACTGAGCAAGTATGACAGTTTGACTAAGGAAGAACTGGAAGAAAAGAATATTGAAGTTAGCATAGCAGGCCGTATTATGGCTAAACGTGTTATGGGAAAAGCCAGCTTTGCTCATATACAGGATCTTAGCGGACGTATTCAAATTTATGTTCGTCAAGACACGGTACCTGAATCCAAATATAAAGCATTTGGTATTTTGGATCTGGGTGATATTGTTGGTGTTAAGGGTGTGCTCTTCAAGACCAAAACGGGCGAAACGACAATCAAAGTGCTGGATATTGAGGTCTTGTCCAAATCCTTGTATCCATTACCGGAGAAATATCATGGCCTGAAGGATGTTGAATTGCGTTACCGTCAGCGGTATGTCGATTTGGTTATGAACCCTGAAGTACAAAAAACGTTCATTACACGGTCCCGTATTATTCAATCCATGCGTCGTTATCTCGATTCGCTCGGCTATTTGGAAGTTGAAACCCCAACATTACATTCCATTGCTGGCGGGGCGGCGGCGAAGCCATTTGTTACGCACCATAATGCATTGGACATGCAGCTTTATATGCGTATTGCTATTGAACTCCATTTGAAACGACTAATTGTCGGCGGAATGGAGAAAGTATATGAGATCGGTCGTGTTTACCGTAATGAAGGTATTTCGACCCGCCATAACCCTGAGTTTACGATGATTGAGCTGTATGAAGCGTATGCTGATTATAAAGATATCATGCAATTGACGGAAAACATGGTTGCACATATTGCGCAGGAAGTACTGGGCACACAGCATATTCAATATCAAGGCCAGGAAGTGGATCTGACGCCGCAATGGCGCAGAGTCTCCATGGTTGATGCTGTTAAAGAAGTAACAGGCGTAGACTTTAGCGTGCAGATGAGTAATGAAGAAGCTCATCGCCTTGCGAAAGAGCATAAAGTTTCGGTTGAACCGCATATGACATTTGGCCATATCCTGAATGCATTCTTTGAGCAGTTCGTAGAGGAAACGCTTATTCAACCGACCTTTATTACTGGACATCCGGTTGAAATTTCGCCGTTGGCCAAGAAAAACGAACAAGATCCGCGGTTTACGGATCGCTTCGAGCTGTTCGTGGTTGCTCGTGAGCATGCGAATGCGTTCACTGAGCTGAATGATCCAATCGACCAGCGCCAACGTTTTGAAGCACAATTGCTGGAACGTGAGCACGGTAACGACGAGGCGCATGAAATGGATGATGACTTTATCCGCGCCTTGGAATACGGGATGCCACCAACAGGTGGACTGGGCATCGGCATCGATCGTTTGGTTATGTTGCTGACAGATGCGCCTTCCATTCGCGATGTGCTGCTTTTCCCGCATATGCGTAACCAACAGTAGAATAACATAACATTATGAATATAGAGGATCAGCCGGGCTTCCCGTGTCTTGTTCCTCTTTTTCATAAGAACGGATGGAGAGAATACTCTAATGAAACGCAGCGTCAAGCTTAGTCGGTTCGCATCGCCTCCTTTTATATTGGTCATCGGATATTTATTGATTATTGCATTGGGTACTTTGCTACTGATGCTTCCTGTTGCCAATCATAGTGGTCATGCTCCGCATTGGATTGATTCGCTTTTTACGTCCGTCTCAGCCGCTTGCGTCACAGGACTGGTCGTTGTTGACGTCGATTCAACGTATACGATGTTTGGCGAAACCGTCATTTTGGTGCTGATGCAGCTAGGCGGGCTGGGGTTTATGACCTTAGCGACCTTGTTTGCGCTGTTGTTGGGGCGGCGATTATCGTTAAAGGATCGGTTGCTGCTTAAGGAGGCTATTAATGCCGATAGCATGGAAGGGATCGTACGTATTATTCGCAAGGTGCTGATCTTTTCTTTTACCATTGAGGCGATAGCTGCCGTCGTCTTAGCTTTGCGGTGGATGCGAGAGATGCCTGTCGGACAAGCGATATATTATGGAATATTCCATTCCGTATCCCTCTTTAATAACGGGGGATTCGATCTGTTCGGGACTAGCTTCCAACAGTACGCTGGAGATTTTGTTTTCAATATGATTGCATCTGTGCTCGTTATATCAGGAGGCTTGGGTTTCCTTGTACTTAGCGATCTGTTCGATTTTCGCCGTACCCGGAGACTGTCTCTACACTCCAAAATGGTGCTTAGCGTGTCGGGAGTGCTCATTGTGGTTGGTGCGCTGGTTTTATTTGTTTTTGAGTTTACCAATGCACGAACCTTGGGTGCGCTGAACTGGGAAGGCAAAGTATATGGAGCTGTCTTTCAATCGGTCTCCACGAGATCATCAGGTACGAGCACAGTCGATATCAGCGGGTTAAGGCAGGCAAGTCAGTTTTTTATTATGTTGCTGATGATTATCGGTGCTTCTCCGGGCTCCACGGGAGGAGGAATTAAAACGACTACGTTTCTGCTTATGGTAGGTGCGCTAATCGCCGTCATGCGAGGACAGAAGGAAATTGTGTTTTTCCGTCATAGGGTCCCCAAAGATATCATGATGCGGGCGCTGACCATTATTGTACTGGCCCTATTTATATTCTCGATTGTGGTTATACTGCTCTTAATGACAGAGGATGCGCCATTTCTCTCCCTTGCATTTGAGGCTGCTTCCGCAATCGGAACGGTAGGGTTGTCTGTAGGAGTGACGCCAGGATTGTCTGACGCAGGCAAGCTGATTATTTGTGTGACTATGTTTATTGGTCGGATTGGTCCTCTTACGATTGCCTATGCCATTCGTCCACGCTCGACCAAGACATTGTACCGTCGTCCCGAAGGTCATATTGTAATTGGATAGTGTATCTGTAAAAAAAGATGTACCCGTGCTGATTAGCATAGGTACATCTTTTTCATTTCAGATCATCATAATTCTTTATGGGTAGCATATCATGTAAAATGCCCATTTTGAGAACAAGACGAAATGGGCTGAACAGATACTGATTTTCGCAGAAAAAACGGCTATTTGTTTCCTTTTATGTAATTATAGACAAAATACTAGGAATATTATGTATAATATTGTATGATAGTGGGCATGAAAGGGGGATAGTTGAGGTGAATACCAATTTCTAATTTGAAAGGAATCATCTATTATGTATTTATTTATTATTAGTGCTGAAGTTTTATTTTGGGTTTTTGTTGTTGCAGGCTTGATCGCAAGGTATATGTTTGGCTTGAAGAAATTAGGCGGTCTTCTTTTACTATTTACCCCCATTATTGATATCCTGCTACTGATTGCGGTGTTCATCACGGTGAAAAGTGGCATGGAGATTACGACTGCTACTGGCTTGGCGGCCTGTTATTTTGGTATTACAGTAGCATTTGGTCATAGGTTAATTAAGTGGGCGGATGTACGGTTCTCCCATTGGTTTGGTAAGGGACCCAAGCCTGAACGCAAGTATGGTGCTGCTCATGCAAAAGAGGAACGGATAGGTTGGTTGCTTCACCTTTTGGGTTGGGCTATAGGTAATGCTTTGTTGCTTGCCATCATTATGTATGTTGATGATCCGCAGCGTACGGTGTCTTTGGAGGGCATTATGCAAACATGGGCGATCGTTCTGGCAATCGACTTTGTTGTCTCCTTTAGCTATACTTTAGCTCCCAAAAAACAAAAGCGTAGTCTATAGAGGTTAAGGCTTTACACTTAGATTAGATAAAATCTGGCTGGTCACTCAGGATGTTCAAATCGGAAGACTCATTGTTGGTGAAAATGAAGTGGTTACTTCCGGTAGTGGGGTGAGTCCGTCGTCGGAATGTAAATATTTACAAAAATATGAGGATTTTATGTTTAACTCGCTTTGACAGTCACCTTATTTTTGCCTCGCTACCTTTTTTCACACATGTATCCCTTTCGATTTGAACACAGACCAACGGAAGCAACACAACTATTTTTTGTGAGATGACAGACAGCATACAAGATGTGTTCCACCAATTTTAAAATAAATTTTGTGATTTGCCTAAAACGTCGCCTATCCAAGTTTGGCAATTAACGCGATAATATTCCAGGAAAGATTACATATGTCTATAAATGTAGACATACGCAGTTAAGTTGTTATTTTGTTTAAAAATGTAAAAAAGAAAGGTGGTTTCTGTGGCAGTACTACTGAGCGGTAAGAACATTTTGATTATGGGCGTGGCTAATAACAGGAGTATTGCCTGGGGGACAGCTCAATCTTTAGCTGCTGAAGGAGCACAGCTCATTTTTACTTACGAAAATGAGAGGGTTGCAGAGCGGGTACTAAAGCTCGTTGAAACCATTCCAGGAGCACTGGTCTGTCCTTGTAATGTTCAAAGCAATGAAGAGCTTGATGCATTGGCGGATTTTCTAAAAGAAAAAGTAGGCGTATTGCATGGTTATTTTCACAGTGTCGCCTATGCTAAGGCTGAGGATTTGGATGGCTTGTTCGTTGACACTTCTCGTGAGGGATTCGCCGTTGCACAAGAAATCAGTGCCTATTCTCTGGCTGCTGTCTCCCGTCGAGTATACCCACTGATGACAGAGGGTGGAAGTATCGTCACCATGACGTATATTGGCGCAGAACGAGCGATCAAAAATTACAACGTTATGGGTGTGGCGAAGGCTTCACTGGAAGCCAGCATGCGCTATCTGTCGAATGATCTGGGCACATATGGCATTCGCGTAAATGCGATTTCCGCTGGTCCGATACGGACCTTGGCTGCCTATGGCATTAAAGATTTTAACACAATGCTCAAACATATTGAAGAAACTACGCCCCTACGCAAGACGGTTGATACGTCGGAAGTCGGAGATACGGCGTTATTCCTATTTTCCCATTTATCGAGAGGCATTACGGGTGAAGTTATCCATGTAGATGCTGGATACCATATTACGGGGATGTAAGGAGGGAACGTTGTGCTTATTACGCATACGGATTGCCGTATTATCTCACCTGAAGGAATTATGACTAGGGAACGTCTGGAGCGAGACGTTACGATCTTCTCCCGGATGTTGACGCTCAGAGGAATTCCCGAAGACGGTAGAGTGATTCTGAAAGCGGCCAATTCCTATTGGTTTGTTGTGTCTCTGTTTTCCCTGTGCAATATCGCTGTTTCGGTGACTGTGGTGGACGAGCAGACTGTGCTCGATGAGGTGGCTCAAATCTATGATGAAGCGGGTGCCTGTTGCATCCTTACGGATTCCGATTTAGAACTTCCTCATGCTCTCGTTATTCTGATTCAAGATCTGATTCAAGAAGAAGCAGTACACCCGGATTGGGTGGGAGAGCCAAAGCTTGAAGCCCTCGACTTTAACAAGTGGTGCGAGAGGCCAGATGCGCTCATTCTGTATTCTTCAGGTACGACGGGAAAACCCAAGGGAATCGTGAAAGCTGGTTCAGCTTTTATGGAGAATATCAGGCATTCCATACACGCCATGAACTACCTACCGTCTGACCATATGCTCCCCGTTGTGCCGTTCTCTCATTTTTATGGAATCTCACTTATCTTCTCCTGGTGGTTAACCTCATGTTCTCTCATCATCTGCAATCCAAAAAACCTCTGGAGCGTCATTGCAAGTATTACGAAAGACCGGGCGACGGTCGTAGACGCTAACCCCTCTGCTTTTTACACCTTGTTGCGTATGCTAAACCGAAAACCCGAACAACTGGAAATGGTCAAGGAAGCTCCGGTGCGCATGTGGTGCGTAGGCGGTTCCCCACTTACCCAAGACCTTGAAGAGAAATTTAACAACATATTTGGACAGCCCCTCCTGAATGGTTACGGCCTTTCTGAACTGGGCAACGTTACACTGGGGACGCTAGAATGTCCGAAGGGTTGTGGTCTACCCTTACCTGGTGTGGAGCTGAAAATACTAGATTCTACAGGCAACCAGCAGGCGGACGGTATCGTAGGCGAAGTGTGGATACATAGTGCTGGACGCATGGAAGGTTACTTGAATCGTCCAGACTTGACGCAATCGGTTCTACAGGACGGCTGGTTCAAGACGGGGGATCTGGGCTATCTGGATGACGGAATGCTGTATGTCATTGGTCGCAGCGGTAAGACGGTCAACCGGATGGGCTATATGGTATCTCCTGTCTATATTGAGGATCGGATTGGTTCGCTAGGTTACCGATCCTGCGTGATCACCTTGGAGGATGAGGCTAAAGGGACATTGCTTGTTGCATTCATCGAAGGCGAATCCTCGCAAGCCTTGTCTGTACTCCGTAAAGAAATAAATCGTGTACTTCCTTCATACATGTTTCCCGATCTTTTGCTTCCGCTCGACCACTTTCCTTTAAATCGCAATGGAAAAGTGGATCGTCTGGAGATGGAGCGTATTGCCCTGGAGAAAGTTGCTTCTCGCAAAGTATAGCAAAATATTTACCAAAACCGCATATAGGAAAGGGAGAATGTGCCATGAGTATAAATCCAGAATTGGCAGAAAACACACTGTTTTTGGAAAGGCATGAATCTATTCTGAAGTGCCTCAATTATTTGATTGAAAATCGGCAGGAAGTGATGGATATTCTCACGCAATTTTCATCCTATCGGGCCGCCAATGCAGAAATTGACTCCACGATCCTCACACTTCAAGGTGCTCTGCAAGAAGTGCAGACCTATCAGCCAAGCTGGCAACGATCTATGGCTGTATTCATGCCTTCCAACGTCATTTTGTACTCCTATGCATTATACCTCTTGATTCCGTCCCTGTACGTTGAAAATATAGACTTTCGCCCTTCTTCTCACGTAAACGAGTACGTCAACATGCTGCATGAAAAGCTTCAGGCTGTACACGGATTACCCATCTATATTCGTAAGGTCAGTCAAAGGGTTTTTATGGAAAATTCGGTTATGCCAGCTGATATTGTGGTGTTCACCGGGAGCTATGTCAATGCGGAGAAGATCAAAAAACAAATCCGAAAAGACCAACTCTACATCTTCTATGGACAAGGGATCAATCCTTTCGTCATCGGACCCGATGCTGATCTGGAACTGGCGGTTACCGATGTAATCCGAATGAGACTGTTCAACTCAGGACAGGACTGCCTGGGACCCGACATCATTCTGGTACATCAAGATGTGACAGAGAGCTTCAAAAACCTGCTGATTATGCGGCTTGACCAACTTGTGTTTGGAGCCAACGATGATCCGAACGCAAACTATTCCCCTATTTTCTATAAAGATGCGCTGAACTCGGTTTCTGAATATTTTAATACGAACGATAAGTTTATTATTTACGGCGGTGGCATTGATTTCCGTACGAAAAAGATGGAGCCAACGGTTGTATATAGCGAGCTAGATCAGGATTTGGAGATTATTGAGTATTTTTCACCGGTCTTCAACGTGGTTAGCTACCGAGACGACGAGCAGCTGATCAAGCGTATTTCCTCCAGTTATTTCAGTGAACGAGCAATGGGTTGCAGCTTATACGGGTCTAGTCACCTGGCGGACGTTCTGCGAAAGAAGCACACGCTGACCATTAATCAGACGCTTGAGGATGTGGATCAAGGCAATAAGCCTTTTGGTGGCTATGGCACGATGTCGAACTATATTTTTTACGATTTCAAGCTCATTTCGAAGCCGATCTTGATTTCAGAAATTGTCGCAGAATATTTGTCGGAAAAGAGGAGTTTGGTATGACTGCGAGTTTATTCCCTTGGGATGCCATCATTGGCTACTTAAAATCGGCTGGGGTTCAGCATCTCTTTGGATTACCAAGTGATGATCTCAAAATCGTATCGTCACTCCCCTCATCCGGTATGGATTTTATTCTGTGCAAGGATCAACGCAATGCTGTGTTCATGGCAGCAGGTTATGCGCTCACCACTAACCAGATGTCCGTATGCGTTGTGGGGAAAGGCCCTGCGCTCAGTAATACACTCACAGGGCTACTGGAGGCCAAGAACCTGGGCGCTCCGCTCCTGCTTTTGGCGCTTGGCACTGGCGGAGACAAGCTGGGTACCCGATCCTTTCAGGAAGCCGATCAAATCTCACTCGTGAAGCCACTCGTAAAATGGGCTTATCGTGTCGAGCATGTGGATCGGCTTGTATGGGCGATGGAGCGGGCTGCCTTTTTGGCTATCAATGGAGCACCGGGTCCTGTCTATATCGAACTCCCTGAAAACCTGATGGACCAGCCTGTGCCAACAGGGCTTCAGTTTACCCCACCAGAAAAGCTGTCGTGCTCTCCGTCTCGTCGGGAGTTGGATGCATCGTGGGGAATTATTGAGAACGCCCGCAGACCACTCATTCTAGTCGGAGGCGGCATGAAGTCAGGTACAGGTGATGTGATTGAGCGGTTCGCTAACCAACATGGAGCGGCCTTGTTCGCAACCGCCTCGGGACGGGGTGTAGTTGATGAAGACCACGAACTCTTCTGTGGTGTTGCGGGACTCTATACAGATCTCAGTCTAAGACAAATCTGGAAGGAATCTGATGTGGTGATCACACTGGGCAGTCGATTGGAAGAAACGGCTACCTTCGAGTGGGATATTTTGCTACAGGATACACCTTTGATTCAAGTTAATGTAAATCTGGAGGATTTTGCACACGAATACAAGGGTATCAAGGTGCTCGGTGATGGATATGCAGCGGTGGAGCAGTGGCTTGAACGACGTGGGCAGGAGCCTGATGGAGTGTGGCTTGAAACGATTGGGAGTTGTAAACAGGAGGCTTTTTCTCACAGGGCTATTTATCTGGAAGAGCTGAAAAAGACCCCTGGAATCCACGTTCCTGAGCTGTTGGACATGATTCAGACGGAGTTCCCTGAAAATCTGGTGCTTCTTCAAGAGAATGGATTGCAGGATATGTGGTCCTATTTTTATCCATATTTTCGCTTTGCCCACGGTTCTCTTTCGATTGTTCCTAGTGATCAAACGAGTCTTGGATTCGGTGCGGCGGCTGCTCTGGGAGCAAGCGTGGCGACACAACGTCCAGTAGTGGCACTTGTAGGTGACGGTGCGTTCAATCTCTTCTGTTCGGATTTTATGACGGCGGTGGAGTATCAAATACCGTTAATCTATATCGTACTCAATAATGGTGGCTATGGTTGGTTGCAGAATCAGATGAATTATAAACATCTCACAGGGCGGTCCCTCCCGTTTGTTTCTGAGGCGGCCAAGACAGGAATTCAAATTCCTCAGTATGAGTTTGTGGAAAGCCTTGCAATTCGGAGTAAGGGAGAGGCACGGGAACAGCTTCAGCTTGCTTGGCAAAAGTATCAGGAGAACAAGCTTGTGGTCGTCGAGGTATATGCTGATCTTGCGGATGTGCATGAAAAAATCAGTCATGTGTATGGCGACTTTCCTCTCTACGAGCAACAGGCTTCCAAGAATTAATTTCAACGAAGGACGTGGATACAGTGAGAAGACGTGTTGTAGTGACTGGACAGGGAGTCGTAACGCCGGTCGGGCTTAATCTTACGGATTTCTGGAATTCACTGTTGGAAGGAAAAAGCGGAATCGGACCTGTCACTGCTTTCGATACAGCGGACATTCCGACAAAGATCGGTGCACAGGTTACGGGCTTTGACCCATTGCAATATATGAGCAAGAAGGAAGCTAATAAAGTCGCACAGTTCACTCAGTTTGCTTTGGCGGCTGCCCGGCAGGCAGTGGAGCAATCAAAATTAGTGATTGATGAGCGGAATGCAAGTCGCGTGGGGGTTATTGTCGGCTCTGGAGCAGGCGGCCTCGACGTTATAGAGGAGAACTATGGGAAATTAACAAAGCTTGGTCCCAAAAGAGTTTCTCCTTATTTTGTTTCCTCGATGATGATTAATTCAGCACCTGGTGAAATCTCCATTGCTATTGGAGCCAAGGGGCCTTCTTTTGCTGTGGTTACGGCTTGTGCCACAGGAAGTAATGCCATTGGTGAGGCATTACGTACGATCCAGTACGGCACGGCTGATGTTGTGGTTGCTGGTGGAGCAGAAGCCAATTTTAGTCAGCTTGATCTGGCATCTTTTGCGAATATCCATGCTCTCTCCAGACGTAATGAAGAGCCGCAGAAGGCTAGTCGTCCGTTTGATGTGGATCGCGATGGATTCGTCATCGGTGGAGGAGCAGGAGTTTTGGTGCTGGAGGAGTTGGAGTATGCTTTGAACCGCGGAGCCACCATTCTGGCCGAAGTTGTGGGTTACGGATGCACAACTGATGCGTATCATATCACGGCTCCAGATCCCTCTGGCTCCGGCCCGGCAGAAGCGATCAACATCGCACTGCAGGATGGCGGCTTGACACCGCAGGAAATCGACTATGTCAATGCCCACGGTACGAGTACGCCATTTAATGACCGTATGGAGATTAACGCTATTCAAAAAGTATTCGGGGAGCATGCCCCCCAATTGGCGATATCGTCTATTAAATCCATGACTGGCCATTTAATGGGCGGTGCAGGGGCAGTCGAATTAATTGCGACTGTGCAGAGTATGATTCACAGCAAAGTACCACCGACACTCAATTGCTACAATCCTGAAGCTCCTGAATTGAATTTTGTGCCGCATGTATATCAGGAACGCGAGGTCCGCGCGGCGATTAGCAATTCATTTGGTTTCGGAGGGCACAACGTCTGCCTTGCTGTTCGCAAGTGGGAAGGGGAATAAGCCTGTGAGCGAAGAGCTAATCCATATCCCGGATGTGCTTCCGCACCGGTACCCATTTCTTCTGTTGGATGGCGTGACCGGGTACGAAACGTCGCAATGGGCGAAGGGATACAAGCTTGTCACCTGGAGTGAGTGGTTCATTACTGACACTAACCCATACATGCCTCCTATGTTGATTGTGGAGTCGCTTGCACAATTAGCGGCATTCGCTGCGATTGATAAAAAAGGAATTTCATACCTGACTAACCTCAATGGAATTCGATTCCACAGCTTGGCCAAGCCTGGGGACCGAATTGATCTTTATTTTGAAGTGATCAAGCGTCGGCGGGGCTATATTCTTGGAAGCGGTCGGGCTTCCGTAGGGGATCGATTGGTGGTTGAGGCGGAAGAAATTGTTTCACTGGATCAATGACAGGGTGGAAGCGCACTTTAAACTGTCCTTTTGTCCTCCTGACTGCCAGGTGCAGCGGGAGGATATTCACATCATGGAATAGGAGTGAATGAGATGAATGACATGCAGTTATATGATTTAACAAATGCGCAGAAGCGTATATGGTATACCGAATTACTCTACCCAGATACGTCAGTGTCACAGCTTTCCGGTACAGCTAAGATGAAGGGGCACATCAATATTGCTGCCTTTATGCAGTCCATTAATTTGATTATCAAACAGTATGATGCGTTCCGCATCCGTATTACCTCAGTGGATGGAGTGCCTCAGCAGTACGTCGTTCCTTATGAAGAGAGACAGCTGGAGTGCCTGGATCTTAGCCACTATGAAAGTGTATCTGAGGTGGAAGCCTTACTTGAGCAACACAAAAGCAAACCTTTGCCCCTGCTGGATTCTGAGCTCTTCCAGTTTTTAATTGTGAAGATTAGCGAGGAAGAGTATTGGATTAATATCAAGATGCACCATATTATTTCTGACGGAATATCAATGGTGGTCTATGGCAATCAGCTGACAACATTTTACATGGAGTTAATTCAAGGAAATGAACCGAAGCTGGGCGACGATTGCTCGTATATTCAATATATTGCAGATGAGAATGCATACGAACTTTCTGACAGATACCAAAAGGATAAGGCTTACTGGCTGGATAAATTTTCTGATTTGCCTGAGCTTACGGGTTGGAAGTCATATAATCCGTTATCTTTAAGCACCCACGCCGTTCGGGAGCATTTTACCGTACCAGAAGTGCTATATCACGAGCTGCAAGCATTTTGCCAACAGAACAGGATTTCTTTGTTCCAGTTCTTCATGGGTGCGATGTATATCTACATACACAAAATGACGAATCAGCCGGATGTGGTGATTGGCACTTCGTTCGCTAACCGGGGGAACAAAAAAGAGAAGCAAAAGATAGGTATGTTTGTCAGCACCGCTGCTGCCAGAACATACGTCAAAAAGGATATGGATGTGTTGAGCTTCCTGCAGGATGTAGCCAGAGATCAGATGTCAGTCCTGCGGCATCAGAAGTATCCGTACAATCAGTTAATTCAGGATCTTAGAGAAATGCATGGTAACAAGGATATTCAGCGGCTTTTTGGCGTTTCAATGGAATATCGTCTTATCAATTGGGTTGATTTGGATGATGTGCGCATTTTGACGGATTATGATTTCTGCGGGGACGAAGTGAACGATTTCGTGCTTCATATCGTGGAGATCCTGGATGAAGGCGAACTGGTACTGGATGTCGATTATCGGACGGAGCTGTTTGAACGCAGTGAAGTTAAGGACATGGTTTCCCAGTTGCTTACGATCGCCGAGCAGATCATTCATTCACCTCAGCTTTCTATCGCAGAGGTAAACTTATTGGGTGAACCAGAAGAGCAATCCATTTTGGCTCTTTCGGAAGGCGCTGCAGTCGATTATCCACGTGAGAAGACCATCCATGGCTTATTCGAGGAACAAGCCGAGCGCACGCCAGATCACGTAGCCGTTCAGATGGACGAACAGAGCATTACATACCTAGCTCTAAACGAGCAGGCTAACCAGCTTGCGAGATATTTGCGCTCCGAGGGAGTAGTTGCAGATACGCTCGTAGGGATTATGGCTGACCGTTCCTTGGAGATGGTCATTGGGATGTTGGCCATTTTGAAAGCAGGTGGTGCCTATGTACCGATTGACCCCGATTATCCCGAGGAACGTATCCATTATATGCTGGAGGATTCAGGGGTCCGTCTGTTGCTCACCCAAAGTCATCTATGGGAGAGCACCACTTTTGACGGAAAGCTTGTGAGTTTGGACGAAGCTACAACGTATACAGGAGATGCTTCCAATCTGGAGAGTATTTCGGGACCAAGCCATCTAGCCTATGTTATCTACACGTCGGGTACGACCGGCAAGCCGAAGGGCACGCTGATTGAACACAAAAATGTGGTTCGACTGCTCTTTAACGATAAAAATCTATTTGATTTCAGCTCTCAGGATACGTGGACGCTATTCCATTCGTTCTGCTTCGATTTCTCCGTTTGGGAGATGTACGGAGCGCTTCTTTACGGAGGGAAATTGGTGATTGTTCCATCTCTCACAGCCAAGAGCCCAGCAGCTTTCCTGGAGTTGTTGAAAGACAACCAAGTCACCATTTTAAATCAGACGCCAACGTATTTTTATCAGGTGCTACAGGAAGAGTTAACGCACTCTTCGACAGAGCTTGGCCTTAGAAAAATCATTTTTGGTGGAGAGGCCTTAAGTCCATCTCTTCTGAGAAACTGGCGGGTCAAGTATCCTGATGTGCAGCTGATTAATATGTACGGAATTACGGAAACAACAGTCCATGTCACCTACAAGGAAATCACGGAACATGAGATTGAAGCGGGGAAAAGCAATATTGGCAGAACGATCCCCACACTTAGCGCTTATATTCTCGATGAGCAAAGACGGCTGCAGCCTGTTGGGGTTCCGGGAGAGCTATACATTGCAGGGGACGGTCTTGCCCGTGGGTATTTGAATCGGCCGGATTTGACGTCTGAGAAATTCGTTGAGCATCCGTATCGGGCGGGAGAGCGGCTGTACCGAACTGGGGATCTTGCTCGTTGGTTGCCTGATGGCAATATTGAATATTTGGGACGGATCGACCATCAGGTCAAAATTCGCGGCTACCGAATTGAGCTTGGCGAGGTAGAAGCCCAAATTCTCAAGGCTCCGAACGTACGAGAAACGATTGTCCTCGCACGGGATGACGAACAGGGCCAAAAATTGCTGTGCGCCTACTATGTAGCCTCCAGTGATCTTTCGCCGGGGGAATTGCGGTCTCAGCTGGCAGCGGAACTCCCCGCTTACATGATTCCTTCTTATTTTGTCCGGCTGGAGCAAATGCCGCTTACGCCAAATGGCAAACTGGATCGCCGTGCGTTGCCGGCTCCTGAAAGCAGCGTACAATCCGGCGAGGCTTATTTGGCTCCGAGAACTGCTGTGGAAGCTCAGATGGTACTCATCTGGCAAGATATCTTGGGAGTTGCCCGCGTCGGTGTCAGAGATAATTTCTTTGAAATTGGTGGTCACTCTTTGCGGGCAACAGTGCTCGTTTCACGGATTCACAAAGAATTGGGATGTAGCATTTCGCTGCGTGAGGTGTTTCAGTCACCTACGGTCGAATCCTTGGCGCAACTTGTGAAAAAACACATTCCGACCCTGTACGAATCCATCCCGCGGGCAGCGGAAAGCGAAGCTTACCCAGTGTCCTCAGCGCAAAAGCGGTTATACGTGCTGAGACAGATGGACGGGGGAGAGCTTAGCTACAATATGCCAGGGGTCTTCACAGTGGATGGACCATTGGATCGCACGCGGCTGGAGTCCGCGTTCCAGGCACTGATCCAGCGTCATGAATCCCTGAGAACTGGCTTTTATATGCAGGATGGAGAGCTTGTTCAGCGTGTGCATAGGAATGTGCCGTTCGCGTTGAACTATACAGAGGCTTCGGTGGAGGAGACGGATACGCTCATTCACAACTTTATTCGTGCCTTTGATCTGAGCCAGGCTCCATTACTGCGTGTTAGCTTGGTGAAGCTCCAGGAGGAGCGTCATCTGTTGCTGTTTGATATGCATCACATCATTTCAGATGGGGTTTCTATTCAAATATTGATAGAGGAACTTACTCATTTGTATCAAGGAGAACAGCTACCAGAGCTGCACATCCAGTACAAGGATTATGCCGTATGGCAACGGGAACAGTCAGAGAACCAATGGCAAGATCTTGAGAAATATTGGCTGCAATCCTTTGAAGGAGAGTTGCCGGTATTGGATTTGCCTACAGACTTCCAACGACCTTCGGTTCGGAGCTTCGAGGGTAGCCGAATTGATTTTACATTGGATGAGTTTGGAAATAAGGCAATACAAGAGCTTGCATCCCGTACAGGTACTACACTGTATATGGTATTGCTGGCCGCTTATTCGGTACTACTGCACAAATATACAGGACAAGAGGACATCGTCGTAGGTTCTCCAGTAGCCGGAAGACCGCAGGCTGAGCTTGAGGGCATCATCGGAATGTTTGTCAACACACTGGCCTTGCGCAGCTACCCGGCAGGAGATAAAACCTTTCAGGATTATCTTCTGGAAATCAAGGAAACGGCGCTCAAGGCGTTTGAGCATCAGGATTACCCTTTTGAAAAATTGGTCGAAAAGCTGGGCGTAGGACGTGATGTCAGCCGCAATCCGCTCTTTGACACCTTATTGGTATTACAAAATACCGAGCAGGAAGAGCAGGATATGGACGGAGTGCACTTTACTCCTTACTTGATGGACACCGTCACAGCCAAGTTTGACCTGTCCCTCAATGTAGAGGAGAAGGGATCAAAATTAGCCTTTGGCCTCGAGTATAGTACGGCTTTATATCGGCGTGAAAGTGTAGAGCGACTTGCAACGCACTTGCTCCGGGTTCTGCATGCAGTCTCGGCCAATCCTCAGTTGCAACTGGCCGAGATTGAAATGATCACACCGGAGGAGAAAGTACAAATCGTTGAAGTATTTAACGCGACATCGGCCCCTTATCCAAGGGACAAGACCATTCATGAGCTGTTCGCGGAACAAGTCAAGCGTACACCGGAGCAGACGGCGCTTGTATTCGGCGATGTCCAGCTAACGTACCTTGAATTGGAAGACAAGGCGAGCCGACTGGCCCAAACACTGCGTCGTTTGGGAACGTTGAGGGAGCAGCCTGTGGCCGTGATGGGCGGACGAAGCATTGAGATGGTCATTGGTATGCTCGCGGTGCTTCAGGCAGGTGGAGCCTATGTGCCGATTGATCCTGATTACCCGGAAGATCGGGTACGTTATATGCTTGATGATTCCGACGCCAAGCTATTATTGGTGCAAAAGGGCGAGCTTATAAGTGTAGACTACGGTATACCAATTGTCGATCTTAGCAGTGAAGAGGCTTATGCTGCTGAGCCTGCCCAGCCGGAGACGGCTCAGGGATCGCAGGGGCTTGCTTATGTCATCTATACATCGGGTACGACGGGTAGACCGAAGGGCGTTATGGTTGAACACCGGAACGTGGTCCGTCTGGTCAAAGAGACCAACTATGTGGAGCTGAATGAATCCACACGAATTTTGCAAACAGGAGCCGTGGCCTTTGATGCTTCTACATTTGAGATATGGGGAGCGTTGCTTAACGGTGGGCAGCTCTATTTCGTAGAGAATGACGACATTCTGATTGCTGATAGGCTCAAAGCGGCTATTGCCAAGTACGGGATTACAACATTGTGGCTTACTTCACCCCTTTTCAATCAGCTTTCTCTGCAGGATGAGTACCTGTTCAGAGGGCTAAAAGCATTGTTAGTCGGCGGTGACGTACTGTCTCTATCTCATATGAATCGTGTAATCGAGGCTAATCCTGATCTTGTCCCTATCAATTGCTATGGTCCGACAGAGAATACGACCTTCTCCACCACCTACAAGATTCCAGATCGTGCCGAAGGGGGTGTGCCGATTGGTCGCCCAATTAGTAATTCGACCGCTTATGTGGTCAATGGATCGCTGCAATTACAGCCTATTGGTGCTTGGGGTGAACTCATTGTCGGCGGTGAAGGTGTAGCACGCGGATATCTCAATCGTCCTGATCTCACAGCAGAGAAATTTGTTCCTAGTCCTGTGAAGGACGGAGAACCCTGCTACCGAACTGGGGATTTAGTACGCTGGCTTCCAGATGG
The DNA here is from genome assembly GCF_038008045.1 of Paenibacillus sp. FSL P2-0173. Taxonomy (NCBI): domain Bacteria; kingdom Bacillati; phylum Bacillota; class Bacilli; order Caryophanales; family Paenibacillaceae; genus Paenibacillus; species Paenibacillus sp. FSL P2-0173. Next base: position 89,384 of record NZ_JBBOYK010000008.1, on the reverse strand, counting down.
TAATTTGGAGTTTAAAGGAAGAATTGATGAGCAGGTCAAAATACGTGGTTACCGCATCGAACTCCCTGAAATCGAGGCCCAACTGGCCAAGGTGGAGTCGGTAATCGACGCCGTAGTGGTCGTTCGCGCGGATGAGCTTGGAGAGAAGCAGCTTTGCGCTTATTATGTGGCGGATCGTACGCTCACGGCGGGCGAAGTACGTCTTTCCCTATCGCAGGTACTTCCGGGCTATATGATTCCATCCTACTTTATCCAGATGGACCGTATGCCATTAACGTCAAACGGAAAAGTGGACCGCAGGTCTCTGCCGGCTCCTCAAGTAGGCGCGCATACAGGACGGAAGTATACAGCTCCTCGTACACCGGCTGAAGAAGCTTTGGCATCTGTCTGGCAAGGGGTACTGGGTGCCGAACAGGTGGGTATCCATGATAATTTCTTTGAATTGGGCGGAGACTCCATAAAAGCTATTCAGGTGTCGTCACGGTTACTACAGGCCGGCTATCGGTTAGAGATGAAGCAGCTGTTCAAATCGCCAACCATTGCCGAGCTAGGCGCTGAAATACAAACGGCTGTGCATATGGCTGAACAGGGAGTTGTGCGTGGAACGACTCGCTTGACTCCAGTCCAACAGTGGTTCTTTGGACGGAAGCAGGCAGAGCCTCATCACTTCAATCAAGCGGTTATGCTGTATCGTGAACAGGGATTTGAGGAAAAGGCCTTGCATCAGGTGCTAAGAAAACTCGCTGAGCATCATGACGCCCTTCGCATGGTTTTCCGTCAGACAGAGCATGGCTACGAAGCTTGGAATCGTGATCTTGAAGAAGGAGAGCTTTATAGCCTGTTCACCGCTGATTTACGGAATGAATCCGATCCGGCTGCAGCCATTACATCGCTGTCGGATAACATTCAGCGCAGTATCAATCTGGCAGAAGGTCCGCTGCTGAAGTTAGGACTTTTCCATTGTCAGGATGGAGACCATCTTCTGATCGTGATCCACCATTTGGTGGTGGACGGAGTATCCTGGCGGATTTTGTTCGAGGATATTGCAGCAGGCTATGAGCAGGTGATTCAAGGACAAGCGCTGACATTCCCGCAGAAGACGGATTCCTTCCGTGACTGGGGAGACGCCCTTGCTCGTTATTCGGAAGGTCCTGAAATGGAGACTCATCGGGCGTATTGGAGGGAGCTGGAGAATCAGCCACTCGAACAGTTGCCGAAGGATGAGGCTGTGGAAAGCCTTCTTTTACAGGATAGCAAAGTAATAACAGCACAATGGACTATAGAAGAAACCGACCAATTGTTGAGAAAAGCCCATCGTGCTTATCAAACAGAGACGAATGATCTGCTATTGACTGCTCTGGGCATGGCGGTATCCAAATGGTCTGGCATCGGAAAGGTTGCTGTGAATCTGGAAGGACACGGTCGTGAGCCGATTATACCGAATATCGACATCACCCGTACCGTCGGCTGGTTTACAAGTCAATACCCGGTGATTTTAGACTTGGGGGATGACCCAGAAGTGGCCTCCTTGATCAAGTCTGTGAAAGAAGGGCTGCGCCGAATTCCGAACAAAGGTATTGGCTACGGGTTGCTTAAAACGATGGCAAGTCAGTTGGATGAAGACAGCTTCAGCTTGCAGCCTGAGATTTCTTTTAACTATTTGGGGCAATTTGATCAGGATTTGCAAGGCAGCTCGTTGCAGATTTCTCCTTATCCGACCGGAAGCGCCCAAAGCTTGTTGGAGGAACCAGCCTATACGCTAGATATCAATGGCATGGTGACGGACGGAGCCCTGACTCTGACGATTACTTATAACGGAAAACAGTATAAGTTATCTACGATGGAACAGCTCGCTGGATATATTGAAGAAAGCCTGCGAGAGCTTCTCCAGCATTGCGTAACCCAAGAAAAAACCGTATTGACACCAAGCGACGTGCTTGCGAAGGGTCTAAGCATTGCCGATCTGGAGGAGCTTTCTAAGCAGACCAGCCACATAGGCGATATTGAGAATGTATATAGTCTGACGCCGATGCAGAAGGGCATGCTGTTCCATGATATGTTTGAGCCGCATACAGGTGCTTATTTTGAGCAGGCTGCCTTTGACTTTAAGGGTAGCTTTGATCCGACTGCATTCGGACACAGTCTGGATGCCGTGGTGGAGCGTCATGCCATCCTGCGCACGAACTTTTACAGCGGATGGGGCAGCGAGCCTTTGCAGGTTGTATTTCGACACAGAGGCGCTAAATTGGTGTACGAAGACCTGCGTGAGATGAATGCATCGCAGCGCGAAGCTTACCTGAAGACATTTGGTGCTAAGGACAAAGCACAGGGCTTCAACCTAGCTGAAGACGAGCTTCTCCGTGTATCAATTTTACAAACAGATGAAGAGAGCTTCCGCCTCTTATGGAGCTTTCACCACATCGTCATGGATGGCTGGTGTGTTCCGTTAATTACGCAGGAGGTATTTGAACACTATTTTGCCCTCCTGGAAGGAAGAGAGCCGCAGCTGGCAGAGGTCCATCCGTACAGTCGATATATCGAATGGCTGGAACAGCAGGATGAAGCAGTTGCGTCCAACTATTGGAGCCGATATCTGGCCGGTTACGAGCAGCAGACGCTTTTACCTCAAGTCGGTGGAGCAAGTAAGGGAGAAGGCTATGTAGCAGAAAAGCTGAATTATCCTCTCAGCAGGGAATTGACTGAGCGCCTTGAAAAGGTGGCCAGGGATGCTCATGTCACGATGAATATATTGCTGCAGTCCCTCTGGGGCATTGCGCTTCAACGCTACAACGGTAGCCGGGATGTCGTGTACGGAAGTGTAGTATCAGGCCGACCAGCAGAAATTCCGGGCATTGACCGGATGATCGGTTTGTTCATCAATACGATTCCCGTTCGTGTGAAGACAGAGGAGAATCTCCCCTTCACCGTTCTGATGAAGCAGCAGCAGGAACAATATATGGCTTCTCATATGTATGACACCTACCCGTTGTTTGAGATTCAGGCTCAGACGGATCAGAAGCAGGATCTAATCTCCCATATTATGGTGTTTGAGAACTATCCTGTGGAGGAGGAGGTAGAGCGTCTGGGTGGTGGCGAGGCTGCCTTTGAGATTGAGGAAGCGGAGCTTCTTGAGCAAACGAATTATGATTTTAATTTAATTGTCCTCCCTGGCGAAGAGATGAGATTGCTGTTCCAGTACAATGCACTTGTTTATGACCAAGTGACAATTGGGCAAATCAAGGGCCATCTGGTTCACCTTATGGAACAAATTGTAGAGAATCCTGCTATTTCCGTGGATGCACTAGAATTAGTCACGCCGCAGGAGAGAGAACAGATTCTGAACGTATGGGGAAATACAAAAGGCATTTACGAGCACTGTAACACGTTCCACGGGCTATTGGAGGAACAGGCGGGACGAACGCCGGATGCGACTGCCATTTGGTTCGAGGACGAGAGTTTGACCTATGCCGAGCTCAATGCAAAAGCCAATGGACTGGCCAGAAGGCTCCGTACTCAGGGAATCAAGACGGGAGATCTGGTGGGACTGATTGCTGAACGGTCGCTCGAAATGATCGTTGGGATCTACGGCATTATGAAAGCCGGGGGTGCCTATGTTCCAATCGATCCAGAGTATCCGAAAGAACGAATCAGTTACATGCTTGAAGATTCCGGGGCGAAGCTAATCCTTACACAGGCCCATTTCTTGGAGCATCTCGGATGGACGGAAAATGTTTTGCTGCTGGATGAATCATCGACCTATGATGCCGACACCTCGAATTTGGAGGATACTGCTGGCCCGGATGATCTGGCTTACGTGATCTATACTTCAGGTACGACCGGTCAGCCTAAGGGCGTATTAGTCGAGCATCGGGGACTACCAAATCTTTCAAACGTATATGGGGCACACTTCGAAGTTACACCGCAGGATCGGATCGTTCAGTTTGCAAGCCTGTCGTTTGATGCATCGGTTTCGGAAATTTTAACGGCGCTGAGCCATGGGGGTGTTCTGTGCATCCCTTCTACAGAAGATATTTTAGATCATGCCCTGTTCGAGCAGTTCATGAACGATAAGGGGATTACGGTAGCGACTTTGCCACCCGCTTACGCTATCCACCTTGATCCAGAGCGTTTGCCAACACTGCGGTGCCTGCTAACCGCTGGATCGGCCGCATCGGTCGAGTTGATCGAAGAGTGGAGGAAGCATGTACGTTACTCTAATGGCTATGGCCCAACGGAGGACTCCGTATGCACCACAATCTGGTCTGTCCCGGACAGTGAGGAAGCAACGGATATTGTATCTATTGGACGACCTATTGCTAACCATAGTGTGTACATCTTGGATGACCATTTTAGATTGCAACCTGTCGGTGTAGCTGGAGAGCTATGCATTTCGAGTATCGGATTAGCACGGGGGTATCATAACCGGCCTGAGTTAATGGATGAGAAGTTCGTGGACAATCCGTTTGCTCCAGGAGAGCGTATGTATCGGACGGGTGACCTGGTTCGCTGGTTACCGAATGGAACCATCGAGTACTTAGGCCGAATAGATCATCAAGTCAAAATCCGCGGCTACCGTATCGAGCTAGGCGAGGTAGAAGCACAAATGCTCAGAGTGCCGTCCGTTCAGGAAGTCGTAGCCATGGCTGTAGAGGGCGATGACGGCTACAAAGATCTAGTCGCTTATTTCGTAGCTGCTCAGAAACTTGAGGTATCCGAGCTTCGGGCCGTCCTGTCGGAGATATTACCTGGATATATGGTCCCTTCCCGCTTCATACAACTGGAGGATATGCCTCTGACGTCGAACGGAAAAATCGATCGAAAAGCGCTGCAGGGCGAGCGTGGATGGGCAGCGGCTTCATCTGAGGCTCCAAGGACACCTGTGGAAATTCAATTAGCCGAAATCTGGCAAGAGGTGCTGGGTGTAGAGAGCGCGGGAGTGAAGGATAATTTCTTCCATTTTGGAGGTCATTCACTGCGTGCAGCCCTGCTAGTCTCACGAATTCGCAAGGAAATGAATCGCGAGATTAGTCTGAGAGCAGTGTTCGAGTCTCCTACTATTGAAGGATTGGCTCGTGCCATTGAGGGCTATACACCGCTGAATTTCGAAGAAATTCCTACAGCGGGAGCGAGAGAGCATTATCCATTGTCCTCGGCCCAAAAACGACTGTTTATTCTAAGTCAGCTGGAAGGTGGAGAGCTGAGCTACAATATGCCGGGTATCCTTACCGTTGAGGGAGCTTTGGATCGGGAACGGCTAGAGCAGGCATTCCGTCGTCTAATTCATCGTCATGGTTCGCTGCGTACTCGTTTTGTGACCGTGAACGGTGAACCTGTACAGCAGCTCCTGACGGATGTTCCGTTTACTGTGGAATATGCGGAGTTGAGCGAGGAAGAGGCAGGAGCTACCCTTCAGCAGTTTGTCCGTCCTTTTGATTTAGGTGTAGCTCCATTGCTGCGGGCCGGCCTTATTCGAATTGCACATGAGCGCCATTTACTATTGTTTGACATGCATCATATTGTCTCAGATGGGGTTTCTATGAATATTCTCATAGAAGAGTTTCTCCGCTTCTACCAAGAGGAGGACGTATTCCCTGAACTACAGATCCAGTACACAGACTATGCTGTATGGCAGCAAGAGCAGCTCGGAAGCGAGCGTCTTAAGGCCCAGGAAGCTTACTGGCTGGATGCTTTCCGCGGAAGCTTGCCAGTGCTGGATTTGCCAGGGGATGAAGTTCGTCCTGCGGTGCGAAGCTTTGCGGGCGATCGAATCGACTTCCAAATTGATTCTTCTCTGAGTGCTTCACTTCAGGAGCTGGCTACCCGAACGGGTTCCACTCTGTTCATGGTACTGTTGGCAGCCTATACAGCGCTCTTGCACAAGTACACAGGTCAGGAAGATGTCATTGTCGGTTCACCTGTGGCAGGAAGATCCCATGCGACACTCGAAGGCCTCATCGGTATGTTCGTCGGCACAGTGGCACTTCGTACTTATCCAGAAGGAGAAAAGCCTTTCGAGGCTTATCTGCAGGAAGTGAAGGAAACAGCGCTGCGGGCCTATGAAAACCAGGATTACCCGTTCGAGGAGCTGGTAGAAAAGCTGGAGCTTCAGCGTGATTTGAGCCGTAACCCGCTATTTGATACCATGTTTGTCCTGCAAAATATTGAGCAGGGAGAACAAGAAATAGAAGGATTGCGCTTCACTCCTTACGATAATGTACATCCGGCTGCCAAGTTCGATCTCACGCTGACCGTGAGTGAAGCAGACGGGGTATTGAACTGCACGCTTGAGTACGCGACTGCGATCTACAAGCAAGAGACTGCCCAGCGGATGGCAGGCCACTTTGTACAGCTTATTCGGGAAGCCGTCTCCAATCCGGGAATGCCGTTGTCATCCCTTGATATCGTGACACCTCAGGAAAAATCAAGGCTGATGAAAGCGCCGGACGAAGCCAAGGCAGATTATCCTCGTGACAAGACGATCCATGCGCTGTTCGAGGAACAGGCTGCACGTACTCCGAATGCGGTGGCAGTCGTATGTGAAAATGCAGCCCTGTCCTACAGCGAGCTGAACGAGCGGGCCAATGGACTTGCCAGAACGCTGAGGGAACGTGGTTTGCAACCAGACGGTTTGGCTGGAATCATGGCGGATCGTTCTCTTGAAATGGTGGTTGGAATTTTAGCCATCTTGAAGGCAGGCGGGGCCTATGTCCCTGTAGACCCTGAATATCCAGAGGACCGCATTCGCTTTATGCTTGAGGATTCGGGAGCCAAGCTACTGCTGACACAAGCGCATCTGGAGCAACGTGTCTCCTTCGCTGGGGACATCGTAAGTCTGGATAAAACGGCTTCCTATAAGGAAGATGTCTCAAACCTGCAGCCTGCAGCCGGACCGGAGCATCTTGCCTACGTCATCTACACATCGGGCACGACAGGCAAGCCAAAGGGAACACTGATCGAGCATAAAAATGTAGTTCGCTTGCTCTTTAATGATAAAAATATGTTTGATTTTGGTCCTCAGGATACGTGGACACTGTTCCATTCATTCTGTTTTGACTTCTCTGTATGGGAAATGTACGGAGCATTGCTGAACGGAGGACGGTTGGTCATCGTTCCATCGCTTACAGCGAAGAGTCCAGATCGTTTCTTGCAATTGCTTAAGGATCAGAAGGTCACCGTTTTGAACCAGACACCGACGTACTTCTATCAGTTGCTACAGGAAGAGCTCGGTCATCAGGCGGTAGAACTGAGCCTCCGTATGATTATCTTCGGTGGAGAGGCATTAGCCCCGGCCCTGCTCAAGGACTGGAGAACGAAGTATCCGCAAGTGCAGCTCATTAACATGTACGGCATTACCGAAACGACCGTGCATGTAACATACAAGGAAATTACAGAGTTGGAAATTGAACAGGGCCGCAGCAATATCGGCACCACGATTCCGACGCTGCGGGCGTACATTTTGGATGAACAACGTCGTCCACAGCCGATTGGCATTCCGGGTGAACTCTATGTGGCGGGCGTAGGCCTGGCGCGAGGTTATCTGAACCGACCGGAATTGACGGAAGAGAAGTTTGTCGCTCATCCGTTTGAAGCGGGCGAGCGTATGTACCGCTCGGGTGACTTGGCACGCTGGTTGCCGGATGGCAGCATGGAGTATTTGGGACGGATTGACCATCAGGTAAAAATCCGTGGTTACCGTATCGAGCTGGGCGAAGTGGAAGCGAAGCTGCTCCATGCTCCGTCTGTAAGGGAGGCCGTTGTGCTCGCCCGGGAGGATGGAAGTGGACAAAAAGTGCTTGTCGGCTATTTCACTGCCGATCAGATGCTGACGGTAGGCGAGTTGAGAAAAGCCTTGGCTGCCGAACTGCCGACTTATATGATTCCATCTTACTTTATGCATTTGGAACAGATGCCTTTGACACCCAATGGCAAGCTGGATCGCAAAGCGCTTCCGGCTCCAGAGGCCAATGTGCAGACGGGGGCGGTTTATGAAGCGCCGAGAAACGCAGCTGAGGAAGCTTTGGCTTCCGTATGGCAAGGTGTGCTGGGAGCGCAGCAGGTTGGCATCCATGATCATTTCTTCGATCTGGGTGGTGACTCCATCAAGGCGATCCAAGTGTCCTCGAGATTGTTCCAAGCTGGATATAAATTAGAGATGAAGGATCTCTTCAAATATCCGACAATTGCCGAGCTAAGCCCGTATCTTCAGGCAGCTGGACGTATAGCGGAACAGGGCGAAATTAAAGGTGCAGCAGAGTTAATGCCAATTCAGCGTTGGTTCTTTGAACGCCATACAGCGGAGCCGCACCATTATAATCATGCCGTCATGCTCTATCGGAAAGACGGCTTTGATGAGGCTGCACTCCGGTTGACAATGGACCAAATTGCGATCCATCATGACGCGCTGCGCATGGTTTTCCGGCCTACAGAAGCTGGATACGCAGCTTGGAATCGGGGAACGGACGAAGGCGAGCTCTACACATTGGACATTGCCGATATGCGGCAGGCGGAAGACCAGACAGCTGCGGTTCAGGCCCAAGCCGATGCCATTCAGGCAAGCTTTGACTTGGAAGGTGGCCCACTGTTCAAGCTAGGCCTGTTCCATTGTGACGATGGCGATCATTTGTTGATTGTCATTCATCACCTCTTGGTTGACGGCGTATCCTGGCGCATCCTGTTTGAGGACATTGCAGCGGGGTACGAGCAGGCATGGAATGGACAAGCAATCGTCCTTCCACAAAAGACCGATTCGTATCTTGTATGGTCTGAGCAAGCGACGAAGTATGCAGCAGGGCCTGCTCTGGACAAGGAGCGTGCATACTGGCAGCTGATTGAGGAGGCGATTTTGGCCCCACTGCCGAAGGATGAGGATCAGAAGCCGGGCACCATTCGGGATACTGAATCGGTTACGGTAACGTGGTCTGCGCAGGAAACTGACCTGCTGTTGCGACAAGCGAACCGGGCATATCATACGGAGACGAATGACTTGCTCTTGACTGCTCTGGGGGCAGCCATTCAGCGCTGGACAGGCATGGAGCAGATTTTGGTCAATCTTGAAGGACATGGACGGGAAATGATCGTACCAGACCTGGATATTACCCGTACCGTGGGTTGGTTCACAACCCAGTATCCAGTTCTGCTGAACCTGCAAGGCAGACAGGAAGTATCTGCGCGAATCAAGCGCATCAAAGAGAATTTGCGAGAGGTTCCGCATAAAGGAATCGGCTACGGTCTTCTGAAGTATATGGCACTGGAGAAAAGTGTTGGATTCGGCGTGGAGCCGGAAATTTCCTTCAATTATCTTGGGCAGTTTGATCAGGATTTGGAGGGTAATGCCCTTAGCGTATCCACACATTCAATTGGTAAAGTGCTCAGCGATCTCACACCACAGCAATATGCTCTGGATGTGAATGGCATGATTGCCGAAGGCCAGCTATCACTGACGATTACGTACAGCAGCAGGCAGTATCGTAAGGAGACGGTGAGTCATTTTGCTGAATTATTACAGTCAAGCCTTAGTGAGGTCATCCGTCATTGTGTAGCTCAGGAGCGTACACAGCTTACACCAAGTGATGTTCTGTTCCAAGGATTAACATTGGAGCAGCTTGATCGACTCACGGCGCAGACGGCTCATATCGGAGAGATTGAGGATGTGTACAAGCTGACGCCAATGCAGAAGGGAATGCTGTTTCACAGCCTGCTGGAGCCGGACTCCTCTTCATACTTTGAACAGGCAACGTTTGAGCTGCGTGGTAGCTTCGATGTAGATATCTTCTTCGAGAGCTTCCAGGCTTTGGTGCAACGACATGCCATACTACGTACCGGCTTTTACAACAACATTGCTGATGTACCGCTGCAAGTTGTCTTTAAGCAACGGTTAATCCCTCTGCACTACGTAGATTTGCGCGACGCATCTATGCAGGAACAAGAAGCCCGAATCAAGGCTTATATTGCTGAAGATATGGTTAAGGGGTTCAGCTTGTCAGAAGATCCGCTGATGCGAGTGACCGTCTTGCAGAAGGATCAAAGCTGTCTTGTATTGTGGAGCTTCCACCATATTGTCATGGATGGCTGGTGTATCCCGATCATTACACAGGAGCTGTTCGATTATTATTCTGCCAAGAAACAGCAAATACAGCCTGTCCTGCCGCCAGCTCAGCCCTATAGTCGTTATATCGAGTGGCTTGATGCACAGGATGATCAAGAAGCTTCAACGTATTGGAGCCAATATCTCGAAGATTATGACGGGAATACTGTATTGCCGGAAGGTAAAACGAAATCTCAAGCCAAAGAGGCGGGCTATGTTCTGAATGAGCATGTTCTCCATCTGGGTGCATCCTTGACCGGTAAAATGGATGTTGTTGCGAAGCGCAATCACGTGACAGTCAACACACTCATGCAGACAGCTTGGGGACTGATTCTCCAACGTTATAATGCCAGCTCGGATGTCGTTTTCGGCGGCGTTGTGTCGGGTAGACCTGCTGAGATTGCAGGGATCGAAAATATGGTGGGTCTGTTCATTAATACAGTACCTATCCGTATACAGTCATCCAAAGACGAAGCCTTTGTCGAGGTGATGAAACGTACACAGGCACAGTCATTGGCTGGTCGTGCCTACGACACCTATCCACTGTATGAGATTCAGGGGAAAACAACCCAAAAGCAGGACCTGATTTCTCATATTATGATCTTTGAAAATTACCCGCTCGACGAGCAGGTGGAGCAATCGGGGAATCAAACGGAGGACAATCTCGAAGTCGCCAACTTCACCATGTTTGAACAAACCAACTATGACTTTAACCTGGTTGTAATTCCAGGCGAAGACATCAAGGTCTGCATTCGCTATAATGCTTCGGTTTACGAGCAAGAAAGCATTGCACGAATCGGAGGACACTTGTTGCAGATGCTCGATCAGGTGGCTGCTCGTCCGCAGGCGACGATACAGGAACTGGAGATTGTAACATCTGAGGAACGGATGAACCTGCTTGACTGGGGCGGCAAGGCCCATACCTATCCAAGTGATCAGGGTCTGCATACCTTGTTTGAAGAACAGGTTGTCCGTACGCCGGATAAGATTGCGGCAGTAAACGGCGACATCCAGATCACGTATCGAGAGCTGAACGAGCAGGCGAACAGACTAGCTTCCACCTTGATAGACCAAGGACTACGGAGTGAACAAGTGGTAGGTCTGTTGGCAGATCGGTCTGTAGAGCTGCTTGTCGCCATCATGGGTGTACTCAAAGCGGGTGGAGCCTATGTACCTATTGATCCTGAATATCCGCAGGAGCGGATTCAGTATATTCTGAAGGATTCTGGCGCTGAAATTCTGCTCACACAGAGCCACCTGACGGAGTTGGCCTCTTTTGAGGGAACGGTTATGGAATTGGATTCCCCGCACATCTACGGAACCGAGGTGGATAATCCCAATATTCCTGTTGGAGGAAACGATCTGGTGTACTTAATCTATACCTCGGGTACAACCGGAAATCCGAAGGGAACCATGATTAACCACAAAGGGATCGTGAACTACATCTGGTGGGCCAATAAGGTCTATTGTGCTGGGAAACCAACGGATTTCCCGTTGTATTCATCCATTTCGTTTGACTTGACGATGACATCAATGTTTACTCCGTTAATAAACGGAGGAATAGTGCGGATTTATGATGGTATAGATAAAGCGGAGGTTGTTCAGCATATTTTGCGCGAAAATGCGGTCGATATTCTCAAGCTGACGCCAACGCATCTCAGTCTGATAAAAGACATGACCATTCCAGCGGAAAGTCGTATTCAGCAACTCATTGTGGGCGGAGAAAATCTGACCACACATTTGTCCAAAACGATTACCGACCTCTTTGGTGGCAACATCAAAATCTACAATGAATACGGTCCGACCGAAACCGTCGTCGGCTGCATGATTCACCTGTACGATCCTGCGAAGGATACACGGGAATCCGTACCGATTGGGTTGCCGTCCGACAACATATTCATCCATATTCTGGATGATCAGCTTCGTCTCGTACCGTTAGGCGTGGAGGGCGAAATGTACATCGCCGGGGACGGGGTAGCCCGTGGATATCTGAACCGTCCTGAGCTTACCGCAGATAAATTCATTAGAAATCCGTTCGCTTCGGAAGGAAATATGTATCGCACTGGGGATTTGGCTCGTCGCCTTCCTAATGGAGACATTGAGTACATTGGACGCATTGACCATCAAGTTAAAATACGGGGCTATCGTATTGAGCTTGGTGAGATTGAGGCCAAGCTGCTGGACATTCCACTTGTCGAGGAAGCTCTCGTTGTTGCGTGGGCAGATGCTCATGGGCAGAAATCGCTGTGTGCTTACTTCGTAGCTGATCGCGAAATGTCTGTCAGCGAGCTGAGAGACGAACTGTCTGCCGGACTGCCTGCATATATGATTCCGTCTTACTTCGTCCAACTGGACGTGATGCCTCTGACACCGAATGGCAAGCTGGATCGCAAGGCACTGCCTGAACCGAACTCGGGTATAAAGGCGGGAGCAGACTTTACCGCTCCGCGGACGGATGTGGAGAACATTTTGGCTTCAATCTGGCAAGGTGTACTCGGCGTGCCGCTTGTCGGCATTCATGATAATTTCTTTGAGCTTGGAGGTGACTCGATCAAATCCATTCAAGTATCCTCAAGGCTTCTTCAAGCAGGCTATAAGCTTGAAATGAAGGATTTGTTCGGTTATCCGACAATTGCAGAGCTGGCACAGCGCGTTAGTGTGGTCAGCCGAATTGCGGACCAAAGCGAGGTACACGGAGCGGTAAGACTGGGACCTGCTCAGCACAGATTCTTCGATGAACAGTCAATGGATCTGCATCACTTTAATCAGTCGGTCATGTTGTACCGACGGGATGGCTTCAATACCGATGCGCTCGCCGAGGTTGTTCGGAAAATTGCAGAGCATCATGATGCTTTACGACTGGTGTTCCGCCAAGGAGAGCAGGGGTTGGAGGCCTGGAACCGGAGCGTGGGTGAGGGTGAACTCTATAGCCTCCAAATCCACGACCTGCGGGCTGAAACAGACCCGGCTTCAGCAATAGAAGCAGGTGCGGAAGCCATTCAGCGCAGCATCTCTCTGGAGGATGGACCTCTCTTTAGACTGGGTCTGTTCCGCTGTGTGGAAGGCGAACATCTGTTGATCGTTATTCATCATCTGGCTGTGGATGGCGTATCCTGGCGTATTCTCTTTGAGGACCTGCAGGAAGGCTACGAGCAGGCAGTACGTGGAGAAGCGGTCAAGCTTCCACAGAAGACGGATTCGTACCGTGCATGGGTTGAGGGAATCACACAATTTGCAAACAGCCCGGCGGCTGAACAAGAACGCAGCTATTGGGCAGAGGTAGAGGGAGATGGCTTTGCCCCTCTTCCAAAAGACAAGGTAGACGGCGCTCTTCTCATCAAAGACAGTGAGGCTGTCACGGTTAGATGGTCACCAGAAGAGACAGAGCAGTTCCTGAAAGAAGCGAACCGCACTTACAATACGGAGGTCAACGATCTGCTCCTGACGGCTCTGGGTATGGCTGTTCACGAGTGGACGGGAATCGAACGTGTAGGCATCCTTCTGGAGGGACATGGGCGGGAGCCTGTTGTGCCGGAACTGGATATTACTCGTACAATAGGCTGGTTTACAAGTCAATACCCTGTCGCCCTTGAGATGGGAGGGGAATTGGAGATCGGCGCCAGAATCAAGCACGTCAAGGAAGGGTTGCGTCGTATCCCGAACAAAGGTGTCGGATATGGTATTTTGAAATATTTAAGCAACGGTTCCGATGTCTCCTCCTTCTCGGCTGAACCGGAGATTACCTTCAACTACTTGGGACAGTTCGACCAGGATCTTGCAGGAGGGACGATGGAAGTATCGCCTTACTCAGTAGGACCTGAGGTCAGTGAGCAGATGGTGCAGCATCAGGCATTGAACATTAATGGACTGATTGCCGAAGGACAGCTTCAACTTTCGGTTAGCTATAACCGTCATCAGTTCCACGGGGAGTCTGTGGCTAAGTTTGTTGGCATTCTGAAGAACCGTCTCAGCGAAGTCATTGGACATTGCGTAAGTAAGAAAAGAACAGAACTTACACCAAGCGATGTACTCCTCAAAGATATCAGCTTGGAAAAAATCGAGGAGTTAGAAGAGCAGACACGGCATATCGGCAGTATTGAAAATATGTATAAACTGACGCCGATGCAAAAAGGAATGTTGTTCCACAGCTTGCTGGAGCCTCATTCGGAAGTCTACTTTGAGCAGGCCAAGTTTGAAATTCAGGGAGCATTCTATCCTGAGGATTTCAAACGCAGCTTAAAATATCTGATGAAACGGCATGCCATATTGAGAACCAATTTCCATGCCGGGTGGGGCGATTTCCCTATTCAGATTGTGTTCAAAGAAAGAGCATGTGACTTCGTATACGAGGATCTGCACGAGCTGGAAGCCGATGAAATTCAAGCGCGTCTTGCAGCTTATACTGCTCAGGACAAAGCAAGAGGCTTTAATCTTGCTGAAGAAGCATTGCTGCGTGTTGCTATTCTACGTACAGCAGAAGAGGCTTACCATTTGCTGTGGAGCTCTCATCACATCATTTTGGATGGCTGGTGTATGCCGCTTGTGCTCCAGGAAGTGTTTGAGACGTATGGGGTTCTGCGTGAGCAAAGGGAACCTGAGCTTCCTGCAGCTGTATCGTACAGCCAGTATATTCAATGGTTGGAGAAGCAAGGCGAGGAAGAGGCATCCTCTTACTGGAGAGGGTACCTGGAAGGCTACGAGCAGCAGACGAAGCTGCCACAAGCCATCACACAGCCATCGGCAAAAGCAGAAGCCTACGTGTCGGAGAAGCTGGTATTCACGTTGGATGCGGAACTGACCGATCGCCTGGAACAGGTGGCCAAACAGCATCAGGTGACGATGAATACGCTGATGCAAGCAGCCTGGGGAATCGTGTTGCAGCGTTACAATAGAAGCCAGGATATCGTCTTCGGAAGTGTGGTATCGGGAAGACCTGCCGAGATTCCGGGTATCGAAAGCATGATCGGTCTCTTCATTAATACAGTTCCGGTTCGGGTACAGGCCGAGGGAAGCGATTCGTTCTCCCATGTGATGAAAAGACAGCAGGAATTATATTTGGCAGGACATGCTTATGATTCCTATCCGCTCTATGAGATTCAAGCACAGAGCGAACAAAAGCAAGATTTGATTTCTCATATTATGGTGTTCGAAAATTACCCAGTAGAAGAGCATTTGGAAGAGAAAATTGCCAGTGAAGAGGCTGAATACAAAATTACGGATGTTCAGATGTTTGAACAGACGAATTATGATTTTAACCTCATTGTGCTGCCGGGTCGTAATCTGGAGTTCTTGTACCGTTACAATGCCCGCGTCTATGATCGGGAGAGCGTGGAACGAATTCAAGGACACTTGACGAGAATTCTGACAAGCGTTGCTGTTCAACCTGCTATCCGTATTGATGAGCTGGAGCTGATCACGCCAGAAGAGAAATCGCAGATTATAGAGGTGTGGGGCGATACAGCAGCTCCTTATCCGCGTGAGCAGACCCTTCACGGTATATTTGAGGAAAAAGCAGCACTCACACCGGATTGTACAGCACTTATTTACGGTGAAACGGAGCTTACCTATGGAGAACTTCATCAGCAGGCGAACCGCCTTGCACGTACGCTGCGTGCCCAAGGGGTCAGACCGGACCAACCAGTCGGCATCATGGTCGAGCGTTCGCTTGAGATGATCATTGGCATTCATGCCATTCTAAAAGCTGGCGGGGCCTATGTACCGATTGATCCGGAGTTCCCAGAAGATCGTATTCGCCACATGCTGGAGGATTCGGGAGCGAAGCTTCTGCTGACGAAGAACCATCTCAAAGATCGTTTTCCGTTCACTGGCACGATCCTGGCACTTGATGATCCGCAGGCGTATCATGCGGATAGCTCGAATCTGGAGCCAATTGCGGGGCCGGAGCATCTGGCGTATATCATTTACACGTCAGGTTCAACCGGCAAGCCGAAAGGGGTAATGATTGAACATCGCGCTGCCGTCCATACGCTGAGTCAGTTGGAAGCTGAATATCCGATGTTGGCAGGCGACCGTTTCCTGCTCAAAACGACATTTACCTTTGACTTCTCCGTGCCGGAGCTGTTCTGCTGGTTCTTTGGAGAGGGGACTCTCGTGATCCTGCCACAAGGCGTGGACAAAGACCCGATGGCACTGCTAGGGGCCGTGGATACGAACCGTATCACGCATCTCAATTTGGTGCCGTCGATGCTCAGTGTGCTCGTTCAATACTTGAAAGAAAGCGGCACCCAAGGATTCCTTACTCTGAAATATCTGTTTGCCTGCGGCGAGACGCTGCCTGCCAAACTTGTGGAAGAGTATTATAAAGTATCTCCTTACGCAGTACTGGAAAACATCTACGGTCCTACGGAAGCAGCCGTATATGCGACTCGGTATACAACGAGCCTTGAGACTGCGGCTCTAACGCATGTGCCAATCGGCAAACCGTACGCTAACGTCCAAGTATGGATGATGGACAGCGCTTCTCAGGTATCACCTGTGGGGGTACCGGGAGAACTCTGCATTGCGGGCGAAGGGGTAGCGCGGGGGTATTTCAACCAGCCGGACCTGACGGCAGAGAAGTTCATTCCTCACCCGTACAAACCGGGAGCACGGATTTACCGAACGGGCGATTTAGCCCGATGGCTGCCGGACGGGAATATTGAGTATTTGGGACGGATCGATCACCAGGTAAAAATCCGGGGTTACCGCATTGAGCTGGGAGAAGTGGAAGCACAAATTTTGAAAGTGCCATCTGTGCAGGAAGCGGTTGTTCTTGCACTGGCTGATTCTACTGGAAGTACTCAGCTTTGTGCATACTTTGTGGCCGAAGAGGGGCTTGCAGCCGGCGTACTACGCGAGGCACTGGCCAGCGAGCTGCCAAGCTACATGATTCCGACTGCTTTCGTACAGTTGGCACAAATGCCGCTGAATCCGAATGGAAAATTGGATCGCAAAGCGCTACCGGCACCGGAAACACTTCTGCGGAGCACAGCGGAGTATATCGCGCCGCGTACGCAGACAGAAGTAGAGCTCGCTCAGATTTGGTCCGAAGTGCTTGGCGTACAGGAAATCGGGATCAGGGATCATTTCTTCGAACTTGGGGGCCATTCCCTGAAAGTATTGGGCTTGATCCAAAGGATCTCGTCCGGTATGGGCGTCCAGCTCCCACTCCAAGTCGTGTTTAATCTGCCGACTGTGGAAGAAATGGCGCATGAAATTTCCAAGCTGCAGGCAACAACTGCTGCTAATGAAGAGGAAATGGAAATTATCCGCTTCCCAGGGAAAGGAACGCTCAAAGTGTTTTGCTTCCCTCCACGGGTAGGCCACTCTCTGGGGTACTATGAGATGGCCAAGGAGCTGGAAGGGCTTTGCGAGGTGTACGGGATGGAATTTATCGGCGATCGTTTCCAGGGTCAAGATATGCTGGATCGATACATCGATGCCATCGTGGATATTCAAGCAGAGGGTCCGTATATATTCCTGGGATACTCACTTGGAGGAAATCTCGCCTTCGAGGTAGCTAAAGCCATGGAAAGCCGAGGTCACCATGTTAGCGACCTTATTATGGTAGATGCTATGAGAAAGATGTCCAAGGATGAATCGACACCGGAGGAGCTTGAAGAGATTGTCGAGATGGTACTGGACAGCATTAGGGACCAGTACAAAGCATTCCTCGCCGATCCAGTGGACAGGGAGCGAGTCATGGACAAAATGTTGGTTTACTCCGTCTACCGCGATGAGCTTATTAACTCAGGTGAAGTTCATGCGAATATCCATGCTCTAATTGCAGAGGATGATAGTATTGGTCCGGATACATCATTAGATAAATTGTTATGGCAACAGGCGACACTTGGTCAATACAAAGAATACGAAGTCATCGGAACGCATGATGTGCTGCTTGATTCCGGTTTTATTGGGGAAAATGCTAAAGTACTGAGACAGATACTTGGCAAGGTCGCAGAGGCCCCATCTAAAAACAAGCCCATTTTGTCCTAAGCTCAATCAAGCATAATAAGTGTTAGGCAGCAAAGACGCCCGGATTCCTTTATATAGAAGGAACCCGGGCGTCTTTTGTTTTTTTTAAGCTGTCCTTAACATATAAAGTCCCTAATCATCTGTGTATGCTTTAGACGTGGTTGACTGAAAGTGACTGGTGTCGGTGATGAGTTCACGGATGACTTGGATGACAAGCTCCGGTTGATCATGGATGATCATATGCTCGCTCTTCTTGGCAACAATAAATTTGCTGTTTGTAGAGATGTTAAGCATCTCGCGCTGTCCCATTTGCCAGCTTTGTTCGATCTGATCATTTCCGCGTTTACTAATACCGAACTGAGTCAAATCTTGTTGAATGCCCCGGGCAATTACACGTACAGGGAGATTACCCAGATGCTGTCCCCGTATGGCATCTTCGGTAGTGCTTGCTAGATCACCCTCCTCCGCAACAGATCGAAAGTATTTAGAGGAAGCGACAATATTCACAAAAGATTTTCTATCTTGATATTCGACCCGACCCGTTAGCATTAAATTGGGGAACAGGCGAAAAGCCCCTGACTTTTCTAGGAGAATGGATATTAACGGGGAGGGATTGACTTTAGGCCGTTCCTTGGCATAGATCTCATTTGTCCGGCGAGCGTCATTTTCAGGCCTGGCATCCACCAGAACCAATCCTGCCACTTCGTCTTTGTATGTCTGCGCGTACAGTCTTGAGTACATCCCTCCAAGGGAATGGCCTACCAGAATATAAGGAGCTTGGATGTCTGCGTTTTTTAAGGCGACATGAAGCTCTCGAACGATGTTTTCCCCGGTTCGTGGAGTAGCAGCCTCCTCGCTCCAGGCATAGCCTGCCCGGTCATAGGATACAACAGTGGCGAATGATGACAGTTTTTCGGGAATATCTCTCCATGACAGGCTACTTTCCCCGCTCCCTGATTCAAGCAATATTGTTGGAGAGCCGTTACCGAGTTTACGAATATGGAGTCGATAACCCCCGGCATCGACCAATTCCCCCGGAGGTGGGTATTGTGATTTATCCTTTTTGGATGCAATCCACTCATACACAAATCCTGAGATCACGAAAAGCAGTAAGCAAGAGATGATAAGAAACACAATTCTCGTCCATGTTCGCCTTCGTTGCTTCATTAGTAAATCTACTCCTCTATACAGTTATAATTAATCATTACCTAAAGTTGCGTGAAACAAAGCTGCTATCGCATGGTTTGTTGCTAGCTCCTTATCTTTTTTACCCATCCTTTCTTTGTCAAATCATCAATATTAAAGAAAAAGCAGAATATGCACTTG
>NZ_JBBOYK010000008.1:0-67500 GCF_038008045.1 Paenibacillus sp. FSL P2-0173 | reverse complement strand
ACCAGGGGAACTGAAACATCTAAGTACCCTGAGGAAGAGAAAACAATAGTGATTCCGTCAGTAGCGGCGAGCGAACGCGGATTAGCCCAAACCAAGGAGCTTGCTCCTTGGGGTTGTGGGACGTCTCACATGGAGTTACAAAGGAACCGGTTAGATGAAGAGGTCTGGAAAGGCCCGCCAGAGAAGGTAAAAGCCCTGTAGTTCAAAACTTGTTCTCTCCGAGACGGATCCCGAGTAGTGCGGGGCACGTGAAACCCCGTATGAATCCGGCAGGACCATCTGCCAAGGCTAAATACTCCCTGGCGACCGATAGTGAAGCAGTACCGTGAGGGAAAGGTGAAAAGCACCCCGGAAGGGGAGTGAAATAGATCCTGAAACCGTGTGCTTACAAGAAGTCAGAGCCCGATCTATGGGTGATGGCGTGCCTTTTGTAGAATGAACCGGCGAGTTACGTTCCCGTGCAAGGTTAAGGTGAAGAGCTGAAGCCGCAGCGAAAGCGAGTCTGAATAGGGCGATCTTGAGTACGTGGACGTAGACCCGAAACCGGGTGATCTACCCCTGTCCAGGGTGAAGGTGCGGTAACACGCACTGGAGGCCCGAACCCACGCATGTTGAAAAATGCGGGGATGAGGTGGGGGTAGCGGAGAAATTCCAATCGAACCCGGAGATAGCTGGTTCTCCCCGAAATAGCTTTAGGGCTAGCCTCGGAAATAGAATCGTGGAGGTAGAGCACTGATTGGGTGCGGGGCCCGCAAGGGTTACCAAGCTCAGTCAAACTCCGAATGCCATAGATTTAGTTCCGGGAGTCAGACAGTGAGTGCTAAGATCCATTGTCGAAAGGGAAACAGCCCAGACCATCAGCTAAGGTCCCCAAGTGTGTGTTAAGTGGGAAAGGATGTGGAGTTGCACAGACAACCAGGATGTTGGCTTAGAAGCAGCCACCATTGAAAGAGTGCGTAATAGCTCACTGGTCGAGTGACTCTGCGCCGAAAATGTAACGGGGCTAAACACACCACCGAAGCTATGGCTTGATGCTTGCATCAGGGGTAGGGGAGCGTTGAATGCGGGTTGAAGGTGTACCGTAAGGAGCGCTGGACTGCATTCAAGTGAGAATGCCGGTATGAGTAACGAAAAGATCTGTGAGAATCAGATCCGCCGAAAGCCTAAGGGTTCCTGAGGAAGGTTCGTCCGCTCAGGGTAAGTCGGGACCTAAGGCGAGGCCGATAGGCGTAGTCGAAGGACAACAGGTCGAAATTCCTGTACCACCGTAATCCGTTATGAGCGATGGGGTGACGCAGTAGGGTAGTGACGCGGACTGATGGATGTCCGTCTAAGCAGTGAGGCTGGTGTGTAGGCAAATCCGCACATCGTAAGGCTGGGCTGTGATGGGGAGCGAAAATTATAGTAGCGAAGGTCATGATCTCAGACTGCCAAGAAAAGCCTCTAGCCAGGAGAAGGTGCCCGTACCGCAAACCGACACAGGTAGGCGAGAAGAGAATTCTAAGGCGCGCGGAAGAACTCTCGTTAAGGAACTCGGCAAAATGACCCCGTAACTTCGGGAGAAGGGGTGCCTCGGTAGGGTGAATAGCCCGAGGGGGCCGCAGTGAAAAGGCCCAAGCGACTGTTTAGCAAAAACACAGGTCTGTGCGAAGCCGCAAGGCGAAGTATACGGGCTGACGCCTGCCCGGTGCTGGAAGGTTAAGGGGAGTGGTAAGCCTTCGGGCGAAGCTATGAACCGAAGCCCCAGTAAACGGCGGCCGTAACTATAACGGTCCTAAGGTAGCGAAATTCCTTGTCAGGTAAATTCTGACCCGCACGAATGGCGTAACGACTTGGGCGCTGTCTCAACGAGAGATCCGGTGAAATTTTAATACCTGTGAAGATGCAGGTTACCCGCGACAAGACGGAAAGACCCCATGGAGCTTTACTGCAGCTTGATATTGAATTTGGGTACGATCTGTACAGGATAGGTGGGAGCCGTTGAATCTTGAGCGCCAGCTTGAGAGGAGGCATCCTTGGGATACCACCCTGATCGTATCTAGGTTCTAACTTGGTACCGTGATCCGGTGCGAGGACAGTGTCAGGTGGGCAGTTTGACTGGGGCGGTCGCCTCCTAAAGAGTAACGGAGGCGCCCCAAGGTTCCCTCAGAATGGTTGGAAATCATTCGAAGAGTGCAAAGGCAGAAGGGAGCTTGACTGCGAGACCTACAAGTCGAGCAGGGACGAAAGTCGGGCTTAGTGATCCGGTGGTACCGCATGGAAGGGCCATCGCTCAACGGATAAAAGCTACCCTGGGGATAACAGGCTTATCTCCCCCAAGAGTCCACATCGACGGGGAGGTTTGGCACCTCGATGTCGGCTCATCGCATCCTGGGGCTGAAGTAGGTCCCAAGGGTTGGGCTGTTCGCCCATTAAAGCGGTACGCGAGCTGGGTTCAGAACGTCGTGAGACAGTTCGGTCCCTATCTGTCGTGGGCGTAGGAAATTTGAGAGGAGCTGTCCTTAGTACGAGAGGACCGGGATGGACGTACCGCTGGTGTACCAGTTGTTCCGCCAGGAGCACCGCTGGGTAGCTATGTACGGAAGGGATAAGCGCTGAAAGCATCTAAGCGTGAAGCCCCCCTCAAGATGAGATTTCCCAATTAGTAAGACCCCTTGAAGACGACGAGGTAGATAGGTTGGGGGTGGAAGTGCAGTAATGCATGGAGCTGACCAATACTAATCGGTCGAGGGCTTATCCTAAGAATAAAACGCAAATGAGTTTCGGATCCAGTTTTCAGGGTGTAACCTTGGAGGTATGTACAAGTGACATACGACAAGCGCATGGCTATTCATTCACACGATAAGTGATGAACCGAATAACCGTACGGTAGAATTTACGATGTAAATTCATGTTTGGTGGCGATAGCGGAGGGGTTCCACACGTACCCATCCCGAACACGACCGTTAAGCCCTCCAGCGCCGATGGTACTTGGACCGCAGGGTCCTGGGAGAGTAGGACGTCGCCAAGCAACAAGTAAAGAGGACCATGATCTCATTGAGATTATGGTCCTCTTTGGTATATTGCGCTACAAACCACTTATATAATTGCTTCTATGCTGCGCATTCTAAGAGGAGATATGCTCTTGTGAATAGTTAATACCTTTGGAAACGCTTATTTTTAAAGGTTGTCCTTCGTAGGAGTACAGTTGTTTGTACAGGGAAATACTAAAGGTTAGGGCTATTGATGAAGGCTTGACACCCCTATACCGCTTTGCTAAGATTGCAATAATATATTTTCAGAGAGCCTTGATTTGTCCATGTCGGACAGACAACAAGACCAATACAGACTAAACAATTTGAAGGAGGATCATCTTGGTGTGGGAAGATAAATTCGGTAAGGAAGGCCTTACCTTTGACGATGTTTTGCTGGTACCTCGCAAGTCGGTGGTTCTGCCCAAAGAAGTAAGCGTAGCGACTCGTTTGAGTGATAACGTAAAGCTGAATATTCCTTTGATGAGTGCTGGTATGGATACTGTTACTGAGGCAGTGTTGGCAATCGCGATGGCTCGTGAGGGCGGTATCGGTATTATTCATAAAAATATGTCGATTGAACAGCAAGCGGTAGAGGTGGATCGGGTTAAACGTTCGGAGAGCGGTGTTATCACCAATCCATTCTCATTGACTCCGGATCATTTGGTATCCGATGCTGAAGCAGTTATGGGTAAATACCGTATTTCTGGTGTACCTGTTGTAAACGAAGAAAACAAACTGGTGGGTATTATTACTAACCGCGATCTTCGCTTTATTCACGATTTTAACCTTAAAATCAGTGAAGTCATGACGAAGGAAGAACTGGTAACTGCACCTGTAGGTACGACTTTACAGGAAGCGGAAGTCATTTTGCAAAAGCATAAAATTGAAAAGCTCCCTTTGGTCGATGATGAAAATTATCTCAAAGGCCTTATCACCATTAAAGATATTGAGAAAGCTATTCAATTTCCGAACGCAGCGAAAGATGCACAAGGCCGTCTTCTGGTCGGTGCGGCTGTCGGCATTTCCAAAGATACATTTGATCGGACTGAAGCACTTGTAAAAGCTGGTGTGGATATGATTGTTGTGGACTCTGCTCACGGGCATCATATTAACATTATTGAAGCAGTCCGCAAGCTGCGTGAAGCTTATCCTGATCTGACGATTGTAGCAGGTAATGTAGCTACTGGTGACGGAACGCGCGAATTGATTGAAGCTGGAGCATCGGTCGTAAAAGTCGGTATTGGTCCAGGCTCCATCTGTACAACACGCGTAATCGCAGGGATTGGTGTTCCACAAGTAACAGCAATTTATGATTGTGCAACAGTAGCACGTGAATATAATATTCCGATTATTGCAGACGGCGGTATTAAATACTCCGGTGAAATTACAAAGGCTATTGCAGCAGGAGCTTCTGCGGTAATGCTGGGAAGTCTTTTTGCAGGTACGGAAGAAAGCCCAGGCGAATCTGAAATTTATCAAGGACGCCGCTTCAAAGTATATCGTGGCATGGGATCTATGGCTGCGATGAAGCAAGGTAGTAAAGATCGTTATTTCCAAGATGACGACAAGAAATTGGTACCGGAAGGCATAGAAGGACGCGTTGCTTATAAAGGACCACTTTCCGACACTGTTCATCAGCTGTTGGGCGGTCTTCGTTCTGGTATGGGTTATTGCGGTACAGCTAATATTGAGGAGCTTCGTAACGATACAAGCTTTATCCGTATTACAGGCGCTGGTCTGCGTGAGAGCCATCCGCATGATGTGCAAATTACGAAAGAAGCACCAAACTACTCTCTATAAAGTTCGGCTGTAGTAGACTTGACGACAGGCAGAGCGTATTTCGCTCTGCCTGTCTTTTTTTAGAGATACCCCTGTGATAGAATAGACAAGTGTCCGCCTTTATGACGAAATTAGTGATGAATTAGGGCACGTAGGTCTTTTGGACGATTCCTACCAGTGAAGAAGATTCGAGCAGGAAATGCTCATGACAGGATACAACTAAGAAAACGAAATAAAA
The DNA here is from genome assembly GCF_038008045.1 of Paenibacillus sp. FSL P2-0173. Lineage (NCBI taxonomy): Bacteria > Bacillati > Bacillota > Bacilli > Caryophanales > Paenibacillaceae > Paenibacillus > Paenibacillus sp. FSL P2-0173. The sequence continues at coordinate 62,469 of NZ_JBBOYK010000008.1, read as the reverse complement.
CTGGATTTTATAACATTAAAACATTAATTACATTGGCCAAGTAGAGGCTGTAACCACCGTCTCGTTATACATAGCGGATCGGGTTGAGGTACGAGAGGAGTTTGTATTCATTTGAAAGCGAACAATTTAAAGCAAAATACAAAACGCAGCATGATTAAAAAGAGTGTGACTGCAGTCATGGTGCTTAATATGATGTATATGTCGGCATTGCCTGTTGTAGGAAATTTTGATCCGAGCGTGGCTACTTTTGCAGCTGGAGCGGCAACACAGGCAACCAATATTACGGGGACAGGTTCTATTAACCCCCCTAGTCTGGCACTACGTTCTGCCATTTTGATCGAGCCTTCCACTGGGCAAGTATTGCTGTCTATGAATCCAGATGAGCCACTTCCACCAGCAAGTATGACTAAAATGATGACAGAATACATCGTGGCTGAACAGGTTAAGCAAGGTAAACTCAAGTGGACGGATAAGGTTACGGTTAACGAGAATGCTTCTAAGAGCATTGGATCACGTATTTTTTTGGCTCAAGGGGATCAACATACGGTAGAAGAGCTTTATATTGCAATGGCGGTAGGTTCTGCTAATGATGCAACAGTAGCCCTTGCTGAACGCGTATCCGGAACTGAGCAGGACTTTGTAAAATTAATGAATGAAACAGCTCAGAAAATGGGCATGAAAAATACGTATTTTATCAACTCGACTGGTTTGGACCGTGGTGATATGCCGAAAGGCTTCCAGCCGGATACAGACCGGGAAACTGTGATGACAGCGAGAGATGCAGCGACATTAGCTAGTAACATTATAAAGGACCACCCGGATTATACACGGTTTACCACAATTCAATCTTACAAATTCCGACCGACTGACAAAGCACCAATTATTAACTACAATTGGATGTTAGAAGCAAACAAAAATATTACTAACTTTAGAAAGTTTGCTTATCCCGGCTTGGACGGAATGAAAACGGGCCATACGAGCAATGCTGGAAACTGTTTTACAGGAACCGCTGAGCGCAACGGAATGCGTCTCATCAGTGTAGTTATGGGAGCAGATTCAGAGCCTCATCGTTTCACAGAGACAGCTAAAGTGCTGAACTATGGTTTTGATAATTTTGAAGTGAAGCAGGTTGTTGCTCCAAAGACGGTGGTTAAGGGTGTTGAGAATGTGCCAGTGACCAAAGGTACGGAAACAGAAGTACCGATCGTCACCAAGGATGCAGTAAGCTTTATTGTACCTAAGGGTGCGAGCAATCCTAAGGTAACCTTTACAACGAACATTACACCAGCAAGCTCTCTGGTGGCACCTTTGAAGCAAGGGGCCAAAGTCGGAACAATTACGTACACGTACAAGACAGACGGTGTGGATAAAGGGCAGACAAAAACCGTTGATCTGGTTACTACGACGGCAGTAGAAGAGGGCGGCTGGTTCCGAATGCTTTTCCGGGCAATCGGTGATTTCTTCGGAGATCTGTTCCAAGGAATTAAGAACCTCTTCTAAAAAAGCAAAGCTAGGCGACCTACCTTGTTTTTCATTACTTATTTTGCAGCTTGAAATGATTGTGTATTTGGCATTCGTGCGGTAAAATATTAAGTTAGAATCTAAACGTAACCCTTACAGGAGGCAACGACATGGAAACGGGAACTTCGCGTGTAAAAAGAGGTATGGCAGAGATGCAAAAAGGCGGCGTAATCATGGATGTCATGAACGCTGAGCAGGCTAAAATTGCAGAGGCAGCAGGAGCTACAGCTGTAATGGCTCTTGAACGGGTGCCTTCGGATATCCGTGCAGCTGGTGGGGTTGCTCGTATGGCTGATCCAACGATTGTGGAAGAAGTTATGAAGGTTGTTTCTATTCCTGTTATGGCTAAGGCTCGCATCGGTCACTTTGTAGAGGCAAAGGTACTGGAATCTCTCGGTGTTGACTATCTCGATGAGAGCGAAGTGCTGACACCTGCGGATGAAGTTTTCCATATTGATAAGCGGGAGTTCACCGTTCCATTTGTTTGTGGAGCCAAGGATCTGGGAGAAGCGCTGCGTCGTATTGGTGAGGGTGCATCTATGATCCGTACGAAGGGCGAACCGGGAACTGGGAATATTGTTGAGGCCGTTCGGCATATGCGTTTTATCAATGGTCAAATTCGCAAGGTGCAAAACTTGTCGAAGGACGAGCTGTATGCAGAAGCGAAAAACCTCGGAGTTGCTTATGAACTGCTGTTGGGAGTGCATGAGCTTGGCAAGCTGCCTGTGGTCAACTTTGCAGCGGGTGGTGTAGCGACACCTGCCGATGCCGCGTTAATGATGCATTTAGGCGCTGATGGCGTCTTTGTAGGTTCTGGTATTTTCAAATCGGATAGCCCTGAGAAGTTTGCACGTGCAATCGTGGAAGCGACCACTCATTATACGGATTACAAGCTAATCGCAGAAGTCTCCAAGAATTTGGGAACTCCTATGAAAGGCATTGAAATTTCCAAACTGGCACCGCATGAGCGCATGCAGGATCGTGGTTGGTAAGAAAGAAGGGACCGGCATGAAAATAGGTGTATTGTCGCTGCAAGGCGCTGTAGCTGAACATATACGAAGCGTTGAACGTGCGGGTGCGGAAGGTATAGCGGTGAAGAAGATCGAACAGCTCGATGAGCTGTCCGGTCTTATCATTCCCGGTGGTGAAAGTACCACTATCGGTAAGCTAATGCGCAAGTATAATTTTATAGAGGCTGTACGTCAGTTTTCCAATCAAGGCAAGCCTGTATTCGGTACTTGCGCGGGATTGATTGTACTGGCTAAAACGATTCAAGGACAGGAAGAAGCACATTTGGGACTCATGGATATTACAGTATCGCGTAATGCATTTGGTCGCCAAAGAGAAAGCTTTGAAACAGACTTGAACATTAAAGGGATTGAGGAACCGGTTCGTGCTGTATTTATACGCGCGCCATTAATACAGTCTGTTGGAACGGGAGTAGATGTGCTGTCTGAGTATAACGGCGAGATCGTGGCAGCCCGTCAGGGTCATTTGCTGGCTTCATCCTTCCATCCGGAGTTAACAGACGATTACCGGTTACATCAGTATTTTGTGGATATGGTCCGCGAATAGGGGAAAGTCAGGTTTGTAGTGTAGGAGGGATTACCTGTGTTAGATATAAAGATTTTACGTAATGAGCTTGGTCGGGTTGAGAAAGCTTTGCAGAACAGGGGGAAATCTCTGGATCTGATTAATGGTTTTACAGATCTGGATGTAAGCCGTCGTGAGTTACTTCAAGAAAGCGAAGGACTCAAAAATCGTCGGAACGTGGTATCCGGTGAAGTAGCCAAATTGAAGAAGAATAAGGAAAATGCGGATGATCTGATTGCAGAAATGCGTCAAGTCTCCGATCGTATTAAAGAATTAGATGAGCAAGTACGCGAACTGGAAGTACAGATCGACGAACTGGTGATGTCTATTCCGAATATTCCTAATGAAACAGTACCTGTAGGTGCATCGGAAGAGGATAATGTAGAAATCCGTCGCTGGTCGGAGCCACGCGAGTTTTCTTTTACACCTAAAGCGCATTGGGAATTGGCTCAGGATCTAGATATTCTTGATTTTGAGGCAGCAGCCAAGGTAACGGGTTCTCGTTTTACGTTCTACAAAGGACTGGGAGCAAGATTAGAGCGTGCGCTGATTAACTTTATGATGGATCTGCACAGCAGTGAGCATGGTTATGAAGAAATGCTTCCTCCATACATCGTAAATCGGGACAGCTTGTACGGAACGGGTCAACTTCCGAAGTTTGAAGAAGATTTGTTCAAGCTGCGTGATACTGAGTATTATCTCATTCCTACGGCTGAAGTTCCGGTAACGAACTACCATCGTGAAGAGATTATGAATGCGGAGCAGCTTCCGAAATATTATGTGGCATACAGCTCTTGCTTTCGCTCGGAGGCAGGATCAGCAGGACGTGATACACGTGGCCTGATCCGTCAGCATCAGTTCAATAAGGTAGAGATGCTTAAGCTAGTTCACCCGGATACCTCTTATGAGGAATTGGAGAAAATGACGAATAACGCTGAGCGTGTTTTACAGCTGCTCGGACTTCCATATCGCGTGCTGGCACTTTGCACTGGAGATATGGGTTTTACGTCTGCCAAAACGTACGATCTGGAAGTATGGTTGCCTGAGAGTGGCATGTACCGCGAGATTTCTTCTTGTTCAAACACAGAAGACTTCCAAGCGCGTCGTGCAAACATTCGTTTCCGTCCAGATTCGAAGGCGAAGCCTGAATTTGTACATACGCTGAACGGTTCAGGATTGGCAGTGGGTCGGACTGTGGCTGCTATTTTGGAGAACTATCAGCAAGAGGACGGAAGCATCGTGATCCCAGAAGTCCTGCGTTCATACATGCGAGGTGTTGAGGTTATTGCTCCTAAGCAGTAAGTGTTGCATTCTTAGAAATCCTGTGGTAAAATAATTTTGTTGCGCCTGAGTATGTTAAAAGGGAAGCAGCTTTATCCATTTACCACCTGGAGAGGTACCGAAGCGGTCATAACGGGGCGGTCTTGAAAACCGTTAGAGTGCAAGCTCACATGGGTTCGAATCCCATCCTCTCCGCCATATTTTAAATAAACCAAGTCATTCAAATACGATAGCTGATACATTGGCCTTTATAAGCTAATGATCAGGAATCGTGGAGAATGGCTTTTTTGTTGTATAAAAAGCTCGTTTTTTTCACACGTTATCAGATGTGGAGGTGCTGGCATGAATCGAGAAATGACAGTAGACCAGCAAAAGCTGGTAGAGGCCTGGCAGGAACAACTGCCGATTCTTTTGAATTCAGGGGACAAATCACAGGTACAGGCAGATGAAGCCAATAACCGGGCTATACGAATCCACATCGAGGTTGAAGGCCGACAAATGTACTCCTTTGATTTTGCATGTACTTATGTAGACTCCCGGGAAGTACAGGTTAGCTTAGTCGATGTAGAGCGGGACGGACAGTCTGTGGATGAACGAACAGATATCATTCAGCAGTTAGTGTCCGATTATACTCGGCATATTCACCAATGTGCCCAAACATTACAGTCGTTGACGCATTCGTAGGTCATGAAGGAATGAGGAGGAAGGCTACATGACAAAAGCCAAAAACGGACTGGATAAAAACCTGTCTAACATTGTTGATGATTTGGAGCAACGTCCAGTTAATAGTCATCAGGCACAGCAAGTGCAGCAGGATCGTAATGATCGCCGTCATCAGGATTCACTAAATCACGATAAAACGGAAGATCTACACCATCTATAGTCCTATTTTTAATGGTAATAAACGGATTCGTTGATGTACCAAAAATATAGACTGAGAATGGAGGATGCATAAATGAGCAAGCCTAAAGCCATTCCTGTTCCCGAAGCACAGGATTCTGGTGGAAGTAACGAAAAGCGTGAGCGTAGTCATCAGCAGGAGCCGTTATCCGGTTCCAAGAAGGTGAAACAGCGGAATCACGTAGATCACCATAATAGAGAAGGCTCATAAGCAGGCAGACCTTTCTCCTAAAATATATTGCATAGTGTAAGACACCCTGGTTAGAGAGCCAGGGTGTCTTTGTGCTTATTGTAAGAAAATTTTCCAATAAGTGTTTCGCCGTTTGAGAATATGAGTTAAAATAGAAGGTGTGTATTTTTTTTGTTAGCATAAAAAAGGGGTTAATTACGAGAGGAGAGAATCTACACAATGAGTAAAAAGTTATCCGTCTTGGTACTCACTATGGTGTTGCTTTTGACGGTAGCCCTGGTAGGTTGTAGCAAGAAGTTAGAACCGAAGGAAGCTGTTACGACCGGTACAGCTAATGCAATGAAGTTGAACTCTTATGAATCCAAAAGTCAATTCACGATTAAGGAACTGACCATTACATCCGCTTCTGTTCCAAGTGAGCAAAGTGCAATGGTAACTAGCATGCTGAAAAATGCTGATATTACGCTGGATGGTGTATACCAAAAAGAACCTTTCCAATCTGAAATGACGCTCGGCATTCATTTGAAAGGTGATCTTTCCACCAGCTTCACGATTCCAATGGTAATGACTAAAGATAAACTGTACGTTAAAATTCCTAATATTCCATTTTACCCGCTTCCACAGGATGTTGTAGGTAAATTCCTGATCATTGATCCACAAGAACTGGCTAAACAATCAGGACAAGAATTTAACCCTGCAGCCATGGATCAGGAAAAATCGCAGAAATTTGCGAATGAAGTGATTGCTGCGATTATGAACGAGTATGATCAAGCTACGTACTTCTTTGATATTGATCCTAAAGACGCTAAATTGCCACAAGGCGTTGAAGCTAAACAAGTAGTTCAGTTCAAAATAACGAACGACAATGTGAAGCAAGCGACCAATACATTTATCACTAAGGCGCTTCCTAAAGTCCTTGATGTGATGTCTAAAGATGAATATGCTGGCATGCTTCAAGTGAAGAAGGAAGAGTTGGCTGAAGCGAAGAAAGAACTGCAATCCAACACCAGCGAAGTTAGCAAAAAGCTGGACGAGTTGAAAAACTATTTGACGGTGAAACAATTTGACATTAACACAGCTTTGAACAAGGATAACATTCCTGTGTATCAAGACCTGAATGCGAATGTAGAGATGAATGATCCGGCTACAAAAGACAATGTGAAATTGTCCGTAACAGGCTACACGCAATACAGCAAAATCAATGCTAAAGCAGCATTTAAAGTGGGTATTCCAACAGGTGATCAAGTCCTGACTATGGAACAACTGCAACAAAAAATGCAAACTGTTGCTCCTTAATTATGGGATGACATGATTGCAAAACATCATTTTTTTCGTATATGATGTAAGAAAACCGCTCGGCATAAGCCGGGCGGTTTTTTGTTTACTGTTAATGTTGTCCCTGTGCAGTCATTTAGCTCTGCCACACGTCATCCTCAGCCAAAAGTCCAAACATCTGGTGATCCTGCCATGCGCCCTGAATCTGTATAAGCTTGCGAGCAATGCCTTCTGGCTGGAAGCCGCATTTTTTTAATACACGTTGTGAGGGATCATTATGCAAAAGGGTACCCGCTTGGAGACGATGTAGAGATAAGGCACGAAAGGCATATTGTATGATCAACTTTAAGGCAGCGGTCATATGCCCTTTACCCTGTTCATGATGATCCATCATGTAGCCGATATCAGCGAATTGTCCAACTCCACGTACTAGATTGGAAATAGAGATATAACCGATGAGCCGTTCTTCCTTTAAGAGAAAGATACCGAACACGTAACCTCGATCCTCTTCGGCCTGATGCAATTTCTGACGGATATAATCCTGCTGTTTCTCTAATGTGAAAAATGAATCCTCGTAAAGCGGCTCATAAGGCGCATGGGAATCCCTATTTCGGTGCCTAAGGGCGAGAAGGGCTTCGCTATCCGCTAAGCTAAATGGCCGTAAAAAGATACCTTGAGGCGTATTATACAAGCTCATAGGCATGAGGTGATCTCCTTCCATGGGGAATTAGCAATGAGATGAAGTGTTTTGGAATTTTCCCCCTCAGGATGAAGATAGGGGAGGAGACAATTTGGCGGCCGCTCTTTTTTGCCGGAGATGCCGAAAAAAGCTCGTTAGCAACGAGGCACATTCCTCCTGAAGTACACCACTGGTTACCTCTGTGCAATGATTGAACCGAGGCTCCTGTAATAAATTCATCAGCGTGCCTGCACAGCCTGCTTTGGGATCTGTGGTGCCGTATATCAGATGAGGGACTCGTGATTGAACAATGGCTCCGGCGCACATCGGGCACGGCTCCAGGGTGACATACAGCCTGCAATCCAGCAGGCGCCAAGCACCCAAATGCTCACTGGCCTGACGAATGGCAACCATCTCTGCATGTGCAGTTGGGTCAGCATCCGTCTCGCGCAAATTGTAACCGCGGCCGATGATTTCATTATCTTTTACGATGACAGCTCCGATGGGGACTTCACCTAACGTTTCTGCCTTATACGCTTCCTGAATGGCTTCTTTCATCCAATAGGCGTGATCCATAGTGGTCACTGGGAAAATGCTCCTTTCAAACGCGGAATTATCCAACGAACAAATATTCCGTTGTTAACATGATGTGAATAAAATTGTGGATAACACGGCACTTGTCCACAGGTTTATCCACAGTTTATAATAAAATCTGTGTATTTGTGGACTACCTGTGGATGATTATCTTCTTATATTGTAGGCAAACGCCCGTCTATTGACAATACTGTACACAAGGTGTGTATTTATGTATATCCGGTAAATGTAAATGCTGGTATCAGAGGCGCTATTACGGTATCATTGAGTTAGCAATTGCCAGTAATCGCCAGCATACGGCAAGAGGTGAGAAATCAGTGTGTCGATAAAAATCAGAATAACGATCATTTTGTCGGGGTCCGTCCTGTTCATCCTGTTGTTAAACATCGCACTCAATTATTACACGACCCACGAAAATCTAAGAAGTGACAGTGAAACTAAAATGGTTCTGACCGCTAAAATTATCGGAGGAGCTATCGAACAAACCCAACATAGCTGGGAGGCCGTTGACAAACAGCTCGGATATAATCTGTGGCTTTCTGCCACGTTGGCTGCCAATCAGCTCGATCCTGACATCCGAAATATTCAGCAGGAACAGCTTCAACAGATAGCCACACTCCACAGGGATATTAATATTTCTTTGATGATTCGAGACGGGCAGGGGTATAAGGTTGTCAAATCCTCCGATCCTAAAGAAGTAACGCCATCCGATCCATTGACCGGGCATTGGAAAAATGCAGTTGACCAATTATATGAGCATGGACAGGCTGCAATGGCGCAAGGTCAGAAACTGGATCATTTTTGGACCGGATCATTTGACTACACGGGTTCAGACTCCTCACATATTAATAAATGGGGATTTTATTATGACCAAAAACGTAACTACTTAATTCGAATTTCCTTTCAGGATACTTCAGTACAAAATTTCATAACCATCCTGAGTCCCGATGAGATCGTAAAGCAAACCCAACAAGTGGATTATCGCATCATGGAGATTACAGGAATTAACCCTGCAACCTTTGGTGGCGCTACGATGGACAAGAACGGGAACGACTGGAAATACTATTACATGTACAACAAACCGATCCAATTCGGCACGTATCAACTAACGAGAGTGCAGGAGGATCGTTTGGCCGTGTCCAGGGCTATCATCTCGGGGGAGAGTATTGTACAAGACTGCTATATTAAAGGCGAACGGGTTCTCGTCAGTTACATACCTTTTTATCCGGCTAACCGTGATGCCTATGTTATCCGTATTGTTATGAATTATGATACGATCACTTCTGTTATTTCCAAGCAATTGATTAGTTTAATTGCCATTTCTATTGTCCTTTTAGAGGTTGTGATCATTGGAAGCTATGTGCTTGCCAGTCTGTTTGTCCGTCCAATTCAGTCGATTCTGGGCAAAGTGAACGAGATGGCTGATGGTCATTTTGATACACGGCTAGAAATCAAGGGTGGTCATGAGCTTGCACAGTTGGGTGAGCGCATCAATGCGATGGCCTACAATTTGGGGGTGTATACGAGAAGACTCGAACAAATGTATGAAGAGAACCGTTCTGTAAAGGAGCATCTGGAATCGGTTATTAATCAGACAGCAGATGCGATTCATGTGACTGATGAGGAGGATCGTGTCGTTCGGGTCAATCATGCCTTCGAAGCTTTGTACGGCTGGACCAAGAAAGAGTTGGTTGGTCGTAAGCTGGAGTTTGTACCTCCGCAGCAACAGGAGGAGTATGAATTTCAGAAGAAGAGTCTGCTTCAGGGAGAGAGCATCGTATCAAGTGAGTCCCTTAGAATGCGTAAGGATGGAAGTACGGTAGAGATTAGTATGAGCACGTCTCCTATTCTGGATGAAGAAGGCCAGATTTTGGGGTTTATCTGCGTGTCCCGTGATATCACGGGTCGCAACCGGATGGAGGAGCTGTTGCGCAGATCAGAGAAACTGACAACCGTCGGACAACTAGCGGCAGGTGTAGCGCATGAGATTCGTAATCCGCTAACCACGCTACGTGGCTTTCTCCAACTACAGCAGCAAAATCAAGTGTTGAATATGAAACACAACGATATTATGATGTCTGAGCTGGATCGCATTAATTTGATCGTAAGCGAGTTTTTAATTCTGGCGAAGCCACAGGCGGTGCATTTTCAGAAAAAAGATGTTCGCTATATTGTGAGCGATGTGATTTCTTTACTAGATAGTCAGGCGCATCTGCTGGGCATTGTATTCAATCTTCAGGTCACGGACGAGCCTGCCCTGGTATACGCCGAAGAAAATCAGTTAAAACAGGTATTCATTAATTTACTTAAAAATAGCATGGAGGCTATGAGTAAAGGTGGTATCATCACGATTCATTTGTTCTTGGAGGGAGAAAGCGTTAAAATCTTCATACGGGACCAGGGAACGGGTATTCCTGCAGAAATGCTGTCCAAGCTAGGAGAACCTTTTTTCACAAACAAAGAAACAGGGACAGGACTAGGACTTATGGTCAGCCAGCGTATTATACAGAGTCATAAAGGCACACTGGATATTGAAAGCACAGAGGGAGAGGGAACGACAGCCCTGGTGCAGCTTCCGATTGCCAAGCCGGAGTAACGGGCAGGGGCGCAGGAGGAAGTGTGTTAGTAGAAATGGAGGGTACACAGGTTGCGCATTAACAAGTTTATCAGCGAAACCGGTTTTTGCTCGCGCCGGGAGGCGGACAAGCTGGTAGAGAGCGGCAGCGTGACGATTAACGGCGAAGTGGCCGTGCTGGGTAGTCAAGCGGAGGAAGGCGATGATGTTCGCGTGAACGGCAAGCCGCTGCGCGAGAAGTCCGATCACGTCTATATTGCATTGAACAAGCCGGTGGGCATTACAAGTACAACGGAGAGCCACATTAGAGGCAATGTTGTTGATTTTGTGGGGCACCCGCAGCGGATATTCCCGATTGGACGCCTGGATAAGGATTCGGAAGGTCTCATTTTACTTACCAATGATGGAGACATTGTGAATAAGATTTTACGGGCAGAAGGCAAGCATGAGAAAGAATATATCGTAACAGTGGATCGCCCTGTCATACCATCTTTTGTGCAGGGCATGTCCAGTGGTGTGAAAATACTCGGTCAGCGGACGCTACCTTGTGAGGTGACGCGTGTATCTGAGTATGTATTCCGTATTATCCTGACTGAAGGGAAAAATCGTCAGATCCGGCGTATGTGTGCTGCCTTCGGTTATGAAGTAAAAAAACTGCAACGGCTGCGAATCATGAATATTCGGTTGGGGTCCCTTCAGAAAGGTGCCTGGCGTGATCTGACAGAGGCTGAGAAGCAGGAGCTTGGCCAGATGCTCGATTATACGCTTAGCTAATGCCAGAGGGGCTTTGTATAGCCTACAGCGTATGATCCTCTTATCAGATAAGGCCAGAGTACAGGAAGCATAAACAAAGAGGCACCAGCTGCATAAAAATGCGGCGGTGCCTTTGTTCATATAACATATGCATAATCAACCTTCACTCGAGCTTGAGGTAGGACTGATGACTTGTGTCCCGTTCTGATATTTGCGGAGAACAGATATTTCAACACGACGGTTTTTGGAGCGTCCTTGACCATCTTGATTGCTTGCCAATGGACGATACTCGCCATAACCGATGGATACAAACTTGGTTGGATCGAGATCTGGATTGAGCAACAAGATACGCAAGAAATTCAGAGAGCGCTTGGCGCTCAAATCAAAGTTGGACGGGAACTGGCTGTTGGAGATCGGTACATTATCCGTGTGACCCGATACGATAACATCATAGCCAGGGAACTGCTGAAGCATACTAGAAATAGACTTGGCCAGCTTTCTTGCTTCCGGCTTTACTTCGGCCTGCCCGGATGAAAACAAGGCATTATCACTAATGGTGATCATCAGCTGTGATTGGTTCAGCTTGGTATTCAGCAACGGGGTCAGGCCGTTATTTTGAATGTATTGATCCATTTGTTTTTTAAGTTTTTTTAAATCTTCTTCTTCCCGCTGGGCCAACTGTTTTTGCAGTTCAGAGGTAGAAGTAGCCTTCGATTTTAAGGGTTGTGATACTTGTTCTTTATTTTTGCCCATATCCATGGATTGTGACGACGGATTCGCGGCCGAGTGATCCAGCACGCCAGTGCCGCCACTAAAAGCTGCACTCAGGGATTGAGCCATAGTTTCAAATTTTTTGGCGTCGAGCGAGCTCATACCGAATAAGACAATGAAAAGAGCCAACAGAAGGGTCATTAAGTCGGAATATGGCAACAGCCAGCTTTCGTCAGCATGCTCTTCATGCGGTTCATGTCTCTTTTTACTCACTGGAATCGCCATCCTTCTGGGTCAACGTAGCCCGTTCGGTCGGAGTCAGGAAGATCGTCAGTTTCTGACTGATGGCAATCGTCGATATCCCCGATTGAATGGAAAGCAGACCTTCGACCATCATTAATTTAAGCTCCACTTCTTTTTTGGATAACCGTTTGAGCTTGTTGGACATCGGATGCCACAGGACATAACCTGTAAAAATACCGAGCAACGTCGCAATGAAGGCTGCTGCAATGGCATGAGAGAGCTTTTCCATGTCACTAAGGTCGGCCAGAGCGGCGATCAGACCTACAACCGCACCGAGTACCCCGAGCGTTGGAGCGTACATACCAGCTTGAGAGAAGATCAGCGCGCCAGAGCGATGTCGGTCCTCGGTAGCATTGATATCCTCCATCAGAACGTCCCGTACGAATTCCTGATCATTTCCGTCAATAATCATTCGCATGCCGCCACGCATAAAGGGATCGTCGATTTCCTCTACCTTAGATTCCAAGGCGAGCAGACCTTCACGACGGGTAATGGATGCCCACTCGGTAAACGTACCGATGAGCTCTTTGCGGTCTAACAGTTTTTGTTCGGTGAAAATAACCTTGAACAGCTTCGGAATCCGTTTGATTTCTGCCATCGGGAAGGCCATAAATATACTCGCTGCCGTTCCGACGAAAATAATCATGTAAGCAGCGGGATTATTGACCAGATTGACGACCGGAGCGCCTTTTAAGATCATCCCGACGACCAGTGACATAATCCCGAGCACAAGTCCGATAATGGTTGAAATTTGCATGATACACCTCATCCATGAGAATAGATTTTGAATCCTTTCATGCCGCCGGGGTCGTCCTTGCCCCAAGCGCGTCATTACAAGACGGATTATAGTATTTATCGACAAAACTCTCTTTTTTGTTAAGTGCGAATTTCCGGTATAATAAGGTGATTATGTATTGAATGGCGGAACCATTGGAGGAAATGGCATGGGAGTAAAGCATGGGCGTGAGTATGAACAAATTTTGAACGATTTGACAGAGGCTGTGGGACGCATCCCAGACAGCTACGAATTTTTCGAGATGGAAGCAGAAGATTGGGACAGGCTGGACCCGGCGGGACGCCAGGAAGTCAATGAAGCTTTGGCAGAAGACTTATTTTATGCACTGGGTACAGAGCCCATAATCACTGTAGGCAGTGGCGTTGTGATCTATGAGCCGGAGCAGCATCGTATCTATGTACTCATTGGAGACGAGGAGCTGACGTCAGTCCCATTGATTTGAGGTCCGTCTTATGGATTTATCAACGGGGCCGTGGTAATATGTACACCAATATATCGTAGTTTTGGCCGTATTTAAGCGGTCGAAAGGCTTCCGTATAAACGGGGAGGAGTTCGTAACATGCCTTTTACACAAGAAGAGATTGAAGCACATCTGGAGAAACTGGAGGGCTGGGAACTGGAGGAAGGACGTTGGATCGTTCGGAAATATAATTTTTCCAGTTTTATGAAAGGGATTGCATTCGTGGATGAAGTTGCCGCTATATCTGAAGCATTCAATCATCATCCATTTATTACGATTGATTACAAGACCGTGACTCTGCGTTTGACCTCTTGGGACGACGGCGGTATTATGGCCGTGGATATTAAGGAAGCCCAACAATATAATGAAGCTTTTGAAAAAATGCGCAGCAGTCATTGAGCTTGTAATGATCTGTCGTATGATGATAAAAGCGCCTTCGCTATACAACATCGCGGTTGTATGCCGAAGGCGCTTTTATCATAGAACCTGGGTTTGGTGTTCGGGACGATATACCATACAAAAAAACGGTTTTTTGCCATCGGGAGTCTGGCGTTCATAGGTATCTGTAAGCTCAAATCCAGCCGCCTTGTAAGCCCGGATAGCGCGCCCATTCCAAGTGAGTACCTCTAGATCAATTTCATTCTTCGGGTTGCGTCGTTGTGCTTCCTCTGCAATGGCACGGACAAAATCAGCGCCTTTGCCATGTCCGCATCTTTCAGGATGCATTCCAAGACCTAGCCGGGTCACACCGATCATAGGAAAATATTGAGCAAATCCCGTCAGCTTATTCTCTTCATCCAGTACGGCAACATATTGCTCTTGGCGAAGCGTGGGACTTCCAAATTCGACTTCAAGCGCCTTCATTTGTTCCCAGGGGAGCCAACCGTATATATTATAAGGTGGATCATAGCGCCACTCACAGATTGCAGCCGCTTGATGCTCGTCCATCGGTACGATCCGATAGTTGGATATTGAGGCCGGCATGTGTTCCATCCTCCTTTTACAGGTACTTCAATCATTAACAACAGATTGTAGACAAGTTGCAGGGGAATGGCAAGCGTGTTTATTTCATACTCAAGTCGGGTATACATTCAATAAGAAGGATTTACTGCTCATATGCTCCCCCAGCGCTGACGGTAAAACCGACGATGTTCGCTAAAATTGAAACCTTTTGAGGCTTCAGTTCGTCAGTAATGATAATAATTGCTGATGTTGTGGACATAAAAAACCGCAATTCGATTCCGGCCAGAATCAAATTGCGGCTAGGGTTAGCTTGCTGTGCGTTAGTTATTCTACGTTGTCGTCATCAGGAATTTCTGAAGCTACAGAATGGTAAGCGTCTGTGCTCATAATTCTTTTTGCACCGACATAGCGGTTAGCGTAATAATTTTCGTTCAGTGAGCTAACTACTACACCACGTGAAGTCGAGGAGTGGGCAAATTTCCCTTCACCTACGAAGATACCTACATGGGAAATGCCTCTTCCTGTGGTGTTGAAGAACACCAGGTCTCCAGGTCTCATTTCGTCGCGGGATACAGAAGATCCCATTTTGAATTGTGATCCGGATTGATGCGGAAGTTTAATTCCCAGTTTGTTGAATACATACATTGTGAAGCCGGAGCAATCGAATCCCTCGAGTGTAGTGCCTCCGCTTCTGTAGCTCGTTCCTTTGGCATCTTGAATGACCTGGTCCATCTTAGAGTCTGCATATGCACTGCCGCCACCGAATGTAAAAGATGTAAAGGCAATGGCAAGACCCATAGCTGCGATCGTTAGCTTCTTCTTCAAAAAAAATATACCCCTTCCAATGCCTGCGAGGTTAGCTTAAGGATTCGGTAGAAGGTTCCCCTATGACCACTCTGTTGCGAGATCAATTCACCCAAACTGGTTCCCCCGCTTCCTAGGTGCCAGGAATTAGGCTTAACTTAAGATGTGCACCTTGGAGAGCAGTATTCACAATAACGTTATTTTTGAGATAAAGGTTACAATAAAGATTACAAAGTTGTTACTATCAGTTCACTGCGATTATTGTAACAAAGACGGCTGGCTTTGGCAAATGTTTCATTGCAAAAAGTTACAAAAAAAATCTGCTCCTAATGTCCAAGGAACAGATGTTGTTAACAGTATTCAGTTATGTGTCGTTTGCGCGGATATGAATCAAGATTTTTCGACAGACGGAAATGAAGTAAAAAACATAAAGGCAGGGCTTAACTTCTACTGGAGATATCGGTATGCCATAGTCTGTACTGCGAACTGATATGCCACAGCCTGACCAGACTAGTAACAAAATGATACGATTGCTGGAGAATGAGCGCCAGCATACCAGTCCAAATCATCGCCACGGTGCCAAATAGACCGAAGACCAGCAGCACACAAGCACCGAGCAAAAGAGATATACCGACAGCTGGGAGGAGCTGGCGAAAGAAGGCGAGCAGGGACGATAGTATGGCGTGACCACCGACAGTCCCCAGTTGCATATACAGGATGCACTGCCGAATGAACCATCCGTATGCCATCCACCCCATGGCATAGGGCAACAAATGAAGCAGGTAAGAGGGAGATTGAAGTGCTCCTGCTACAATAGGGTAGAGTCTCGGTACTACCCAAAAGGCGGGAAGCAGCAGCAGTCCCAACTCGATGGTGTAATACAACAGCGACGACATGCCATGGCGTTTCATACCCTTGAAAAAGGACAGGCTTTGCGGTTCAGTAGCATCGGTATGCAGGCTTTGATATATTCCGGCTCTAATGAAGGGAGTGATCAGTATGCGTAGTACAGTCGCCCCTAGTAGTATCCACAAATAAACATGTACTTCCCGGCTGTCCATCAGAGCAATCTGGCTCTCCATCCAAAACAAGGTCTGTCCCAGCTCGTTTTGACCCTGATCAGGATAACGGAGCAGTAGCGGGATAACGGCAGACTGCACCAGCCGATAGAGAAACACCCCCCACAGTAGTCGATACAGAAATAAAATGATAACGATATAGAATCGTATGCGCACCAGCGCCCAGCCCTCTTTTATAACAGTCCGCATCTATAGACACCTCACCATGACAGACTTCCAAGCAGTGTTTCTAACAGCTTGGTTACACTTACATTCCAACGGGTTTGTTGCTTTTCGTCCAATTCGGCTTTTAGGCTATTGTTAATGTGCTTGTTCTCCAGTGCAATGGTATATAGAGGATCAAGGGTTACATAGGAAACGGGAGAAGTACTTTTGATCCGAAAAGTTGTGCTTTTGCCCGCGCCGTCCCAAGCCTTGAATATCGTGGTACCATCCTTGAAGGTAAATTGGACAGGGATCTTGGGATAATCCGCCCCTTTTTTGCTGACCGTCACGACTGCTTCATATCCATTCTCCAGCTTGTGGTTCGTGATATGATCCACCGAAAAGTCCGCCATCTGGCCGTCATATACATACTGTTCAAAATAGTGGCTCCATGAGCGTCCGGTGGCTCTCTCCACGATACGTTGAAAATCCTGGGAGGATGGATGCTTGAATCGGTACGTCTGGACGTAGGTCCGCATAATCCGATCCATTTTTTTCATACCCACCTGACGTTCAATGCCCCGTAGTACCAGCTTGCCTCGAGAGTAGGCGTTTTGCGCGTACTCAGCAGCCGAGCCGTACTTCCATGACTCGCGGTTTAGCGGCTGTGGGGAGGCTATCTGTCCCGATTGTAATGGCAAGTTGGGGGTAAGCCCATATTCTTGCTCCATAAGCCGCTCCTCTGCATAGGAGGTGAAGCCTTCATCCAGCCACGGCTCCTCAAATTCGTTATTGGCTACCATTCCGTAGAAATATTGATGTCCAATCTCATGAACTAATGTTCGTTCCAGACTATAGCCAGGATTTAGATTACCCGCAGCAGCGGCTGTGATGAGTGTCGGATACTCCATACCGCCGGCTCCATTGCCTGATTTGGGTGGAACCACGATGGATAGGGTGGAATATGGATAAGGCCCGTACCATTTGCTGTAGTACGAAAGAGCGGCCTTCGCTGCGCTCATATAGCGCCCTTTGAGCTCCTTGTGCGACGGGTCAAGGTAGAGCTTGATTTTGACACCAGGGACTTCAGCAGAAGAAAAGGGTTCTTCTACGGTTACAAAGTTGGGTGAAGCGGACCAGGCAAAATCGTGTACATCATCGGCATAAAATTGATATATTTTTTGGCCGTTCTGTCGGACGGCACCACGGGTGGGAAATCCGGTCGCTGCTACGATATGAGTTTCAGGCACCCGAATCCGTACGCTGTAAATTCCAAAATCGGCATAAAACTCGGAGTTACCATGATACTGGTGGAGGTTCCAGCCCTCCTCGGCGCGTCCACGTTGTCCTGCAGTCTCGTAGACGCTGAGCTTCGGGAACCACTGTCCTGCCATTACAAAATCATCTGTCGCACCCATACGAGCGAAGATGGCGGGCAGTTTTACCTCAAACTTCATATATAATGTGATTTCTTCGCCACCTCGTACCGGCTTGGGTAGACGCACCTTCATGAGCGAACGGTCGCCTGCGTTACCGTCATCTGGCTGCACATATTGGATGCGGTGCATGAGAGATAAACCGTCTTCTGTTTTTAGTTCAGTCAGCGTCATGGAGCCAAAGCCGTCTTTGGGCATGGTGTCTCCGCGCAGCTTTCCACCGGATTCCTTCATAAAGGTGGTTTCCATGGAAGAGAAGGCATTCGGGTATAGATGAAGATACAGATCATTCACGGTTTTCTTGCCCGGATGCCTCCAGGTCAGTGTCTCAGTGCCTCGCAAAACCTGTCCTTTTTCCAGAGACACATCAATGTGGTACTCTACCACCCGTTTGCTGAGGATTTCTGTAGCGGGCTGTGGAGGGTTCTTGGGCAGGTCAGGCAGGATGTTTGCCCCTAGAGGCTTGCCCATATTTGGGGCAAGCGCAGACTCAGACAGGGAGCCGTATAGTGGTTGGCCTATGGACTGCGGGTCTGATTGCGATTGGGGCTGCCAGGCAAACCATAACGTCCCTGCGAGGAGACCGAGGGCTAGTGTAGACAATAAAACGATTTTAGTGCGTGCTGGGGTCATACAATGGATACCTCCCGTTGACAAGCATCTACAGCATGTATATGTTTGCTTTCAGGAGATTATTAGTTAAAATATTTATAGTGTAGAATGAGTGTGAAGACGGAAAATGGAGGTCTAGTGACGCATGAGTGAAAATCAGCCGGACGGCAAAAAACAGATTGCACTGAACATTGTCAGTGGCAAGAGTAAACATAAGGGTTTCGGCGCAGGCTCAATCGACCTGAACAGCATGTCCCCGGTCATCATTGACCGAGGAGAAGCGAAAATTGATATCGGTGCCATGCATGCCAAAAGTAAAGTAGAACGTGGTATCAAGTTCTCTACGAATAAAGAGGATGTACCGAATGGACGGCAGGTATGGCTCGTATGGGTAGCCGTGGATCGTACGCCCGAAGGACGTATGTACGGCGGCGCCACCGCCTGCGAGATGCTGATTGACGACGAAGCCAAACGCGGCTGGAAAATCCTCGCCGATCACGTCAACCGTATGGATTACGCGCTCAAGCGTCGTTTCATGCTGGATGATCTCGGCAGCGAAGATAGAGCAGCGCTTAAAAGCCTGCTAATTTCGCATAACGAGGAATGGTGGGACGCTTCGCCTGAGGAATTGAAGCAGGCGCTGGAAGGATAGGCCCAGCGTTAACGCAGTAAAAAAAGCAGCCACTTCTGTGGGCTGCTTTTTTTATTTATCTGAGTTGACACTAACCTTTTAGTAAGTAGTTGTCCTGAAAGTGCATACTTACATATTTGTAGCGCTCACTTTATACTCAAAAATAAATAATACTTAAGGAGGACAATTCTTTGAAAACTCTTGTTATCGTTACACATCCAAGCATCGAGGCATCTGTCATAAATAGGCGATGGGTAGAAGAACTCAAAAAATATCCAGAAAAGTATACTATCCACGAATTGCATAAGGTTTACCCTGACGGGAACATTGATGTGGAAAAAGAGCAGCACTTCATTGAATCACATAGCAATCTCATTTTACAGTTCCCAGTTTATTGGTTTAACAGTCCGCCTCTCCTTAAAAAATGGCTTGACGATGTTTTTGTTTATGGCTGGGCTCATGGTTCAAATGGAGGTGACAAATTAAAGAATCGTAAGGTTGCTTTAGCAGTATCTGCCGGAAGTAAAAAAGAAGATTATAGTGAAGAAGGAAGATATCGCCATACACTTGAGCAGCTATTATCTCCTTTTGAAACAACCTTCCTATATTGCGATGCAGATTATCGTTCGTTCTTTGCGTTTTATGGTACAGAAAAAGAGTCTGGCGAAAATGAGATTGGTACGTCCGAAAGCGAATTGGAGAAAAGCGCACGAGATTATTTGAATTTTATTGACAGCCTGTAATAGGAATGTCTATTGCTGTCCGTCCTCCAGAGCTGGCAAACCATTTTCCTCTCCCCACTCGCACATCATATTTAATAATGGAATGAGAGAAAGGCCACGTTTAGATAGTGAATATTCAACTTTTGGAGGGATCTGGGGAAATTCCTTGCGTATGATAAGGCCATCTGCCTCTAGCTCTTTTAACATGATGCTTAGTGTTTTGAAGGAAATGGTACCGATACTTCGCTTCAGCTCGTTATGTCGCATAACCTTATTTTCAAAAAGCCAATATATAATGATCATTTTATATTTACCGCTTATTAAGGACAACGTATATCCAAAGCCAGTGTCTTTTAGGACCACGCCAGACGGAACACAGGGTTCACTCATAAATTACACTCTCCTTTAGGTAAGTATATAATATGAATGTGCATACTTTACAACTGATCATTATGCAATTTTAGTGAAAGGATGTAAAGTATGCTCGCTATAAAATGTTTCTGTATCTTTAAATGGAGTGATTCTAGAAACGGAGAGGAGCATCTTGACATCCTGGAAAGGCATTCACTATAATTCAGATAGAAATCGCTTCCACTCCTCTTTTTATTCATTTTGTGGAACCGGTTCCTTGAAAGATGTAGTTAAGTCCTATTCACTGTTTATGAATGTAATCTCTAAATAAGGTGGCATCGTTATGTTTAAATGGTTGAAAAAGAAGGCGGCTCCTCGTATTGAAGAATTCGACATGGTAGCACCAATCAAAGGAAAAGTGGTTTCCCTTGAAGAGGTTCCAGATCCTGCGTTCTCTACGAAGGCTATGGGGGAAGGCATCGCTATTCATCCGACTGAAGGTAAAGTGACTGCTCCTTTTACGGGTAAAGTCGTCCACGTGATGGAGAAAAGTAAGCATGCTCTGATCATTGAGCATGAATCTGGTGTACAAATTTTGATACATGTTGGGATTAATACAGTTTCCCTCAAAGGACAAGGGTTTAACCCTCACGTTCAAACAGGAGATAACATTAAAGCAGGGCAATTACTGATGGAGTTTGATCTAGACGCGATTCAACAGGGGGGATTGCCTGTAATTACTCCGGTAATCGTTCCAGACGGGCAAGAGATGATCAGTCATGTGGAGATCTTGGAAGGAACATCTGCCTCTTCAGAAGTACCCGTATTAAGAGTCCACTTAAAAGCCTAGTTCTCATTCAGAAAAGACTAACCAGGAATTCCTGGTTAGTCTTTTCTTTAGATGATTCTCTGATCGGTCAAGGATCGGGCATGACCATGTGATCAAAAGCTAGGATTCACATATTTCAGATATCCGCTGATTACAATTGCCTTCGTACAGCCCTCCATGAAAGCAGATCACTTTTTTAATATCATAAGGCAGCAGGTTTTTAAGAGATTCTTTGGCCATATTGAAATCACAGCAGTATTGCGGGTCTGGAGCCAATAATTTGCTGCTTACTACGCGTAGGGCATCTCCTGCAATCAGGGTTTGACTGGATTTATGATAGAAACTTAGGTGTCCTGGTGTATGACCAGCAGTATCTATAACTACGATCCCCCCACAGAAGGACAATTCCTCTCCGGCAACGATGATGGAGTTTACAATAGCCTTTGGGGGATTTTCAAGTGTACGCCGGAATGCATGTCTCCATTCTACCGGAACGGATTCGGGCATGGAGCTTACAGCTTGATCTATTGCTTCTGGAGTCAGCTTTATAAGCTGTTTTTCTCCTTGTATATAAGGCCTTTCGATAGAACTGGCTAATACTTGAACTGGGGATGAGGAAGCCCGGATTATATCTGTTAAACTGCCGATATGATCAAGATCCTGGTGTGTTATTAATATGGAGGTAAGTTTATGGATTGCTAATCCGGTGTCTAGAATAGCCTCATGTAAAAGTGAGAGTTGCCCGGGGTAAGTCGTATCGACTAAAATCATGTTATCTTCGTCCCACATTAAAGTGGGGTGAATACTCTCTATACTTCCCATGATGTTAGCAGAAACCTGGAGTATGTGTATTCCCTTGTCTAATTGCATCGAATCCCTCCCATAAGAGTTGATGTAATACAAAGGAATCGTATCATGAAATCCAAATATGTAAACCAATATTATAACATAAAAATAATTATTTGTAAATATGCAGAATTTTAAATTTGTGTGACAGTTAAGGAGTGATGACGTGAAGAAAATTTATTTTGTCAGACATGCCCAAGCAACCGGACAGGAACCAGATGCCCGACTCACCGATGAAGGTACCCGGCAAGCTGAGCAGTTGGCTGATTTTATGGAGAATGTAGGTGTGGAATATATTGTGTCCAGTCCATGGAAACGGGCCGTGCGAACCATTCAGCCCTTGGCTGAGCGTAGACAGTTGCAGGTATATACTGATCTACGTCTTCAGGAACGTGTATTAAGCGGTGAGCATCTGGATCATTGGCTGGACGTGCTGGAGCAGACGTATTTGGACGAGGACTTGAAGCTGGAGGGAGGAGAATCATCTCGTGAAGCAGCAGATCGAGGAATCCAGCTTGTCCAGGAGCTTATAGAGCGGGCGGAAAAAACGGTTATCATTGTAACTCATGGAGCTTTACTATCTCTTCTCATTCGACATTACGATCCGCAGTTTGGTTTTGAGGAGTGGAAAAAACTTTCGAATCCAGACATATATTTGCTAGAACTGAAAGAAGCAGAAGCCAAGATTCATAGAGTGTGGAATACGGGTTGAAATAAATAAAGCACGTTCACCATAAGTGCAGAATGGAATCGAAGAGGGAGGCGCATGTTGAATGCAAACCGTTTTTTTAGAATTAGAAAAGGCGTTGTTTCAAGCTTGGTCTTTGGAGTCTAGCTCTAAATGGATAGCAAATAATCCTGCGGCTGGACAATGTGGTGTCACAGCGCTTGTCGTTCAGGACAGGCTTGGCGGCGATATTTTGAGGACATGGCTGGATAGTGGTTGGCACTATTACAACCGCATTGGTGAGGACATTATAGATTTTACGAGGTCGCAATTTTCAATCCCTCCACAGTATCAGGATGTATACTCCAACCGGGAGGAGGCTTTTTCGGACACCAATGCAGAGCAGTATACAGCTTTAAGTCGGAGATTAAAGGAATTTCTGAACGAAGAAGAATAAGGGGATTTTGGTGCATCTTCTGTAGCCTTGATTTATATTAAAATGTTTCCGTAGCCAAATAGGCTTTGGGAGTAGGGAGAGAGTATGATTAACAAATATATAGCAGTTGCGGTTATCGTTCTTGCGATTGTTTGTGGCTTGGTACTGAATGCTTCTAAACAAAATCCAATAACATTAGATCAACAGGAAACAGCCCCAGAAAGTAAAAAATATTCAGGTGAGAAGTACATAACGAAATATACTTATAAAAAAATTAATGATCAAAAGGCTTCATTGATGACATCCAATATTCTTCATGCTACATCGCTGGAAGAGGAGACTGTTGCTCAGTTTAGAGGAGCGCTAATTACTTTATTTGGAGAACCTCAAAGGACATCAGAAAATTTTGAAGAAGCATATGAGTACATAATTAAGGCAACAGATCCAAATGGGCAAAGCTGGATATTGACTGCATACGAGGGACCAGGAGGCCCAGCTATAGGAGGGGACACCGAGAAAGAGTCTATAGAAGAAGTCGCGCAGGATTTGCTGAATCTAATTGAAGCCACAAGGCCCGCTAATTTCGAAGATGTGGGCTATTATGAGGATACTGGATCTACTATTCGTTATGGATGTAAGGAACAAGTCTGTTTTCATCAGGAAAGCACTACAGAGCAATATGCACCGGATAAGTGAAAGTACGGAGTGAACAGTAAAATTTTTGAAGATAAAAGCTGTATTTACGTTATAAAATGAGCTATACTGAGGTAAGAATAGTAAAGGAGTCGTGCGCTAACACGACTCCAGTATACAACCACTGCTTAAAGAGCAGTCGGCAGTAGGGTCCAACAATAGACCGTTACCTTTGTGGGGGGCGGTCTATTTCTTTTTCATGTAGGTAAGCAATGTTTCTTTAGAAAAAAACTAATGCAGCCAATGGCCGGGAATGCTTAGAGAGGGGGGCAGTTTGGTTTTACAATTGCCCTTAGCCGAATTTAATTGCGCTTGTGTAAGGAAAATACTTCCTTCCAGATTAGCTCCACTTAAATCAGCGTCTCTAAAATCCGCACCGATAAGGTCGGTCATTCTCATATCGGCTTCTCGGAGGTCAGCAGCAATAAGTAAAACTCCTCTCAAATTGGCACCCCTAAGATTGGCGCCTCTCAAATTTGCCCCGATAAGGTCTCTACTCCTGATTTTTTTATTATATTTATTGCGCTCTAAGTTTTTCTTACCTTTTTCTCGTACTAACTCACTTGTTTGTAAAAGTAAATCATTGACTAACGCCCTATGGGTTGGTACATGAAGATTTATGAGGGATTTTGGATCTTGATCCGTAAGCTGCTCGGTTTTCGCCATAGCTTTTTGTAAGTCTGTATAGATGGGGTGAGTTTCTTTTAAGTTAAGGGCTTCATTTAGGTAATAAAGCATTTCATGAAGCTGTTGCATGATGGGAAATATACTGAACATTTCCTCAGCTATTGCCGGGTGGTCTCGCCAGCTTTTTCCGTTGTATGTAACTTGGGAAATTTTTTGACCTGCTCCAAAGCAATCATATACCGTACAGCCTCGCAAGCCGTTGTTTCTTAGATTCTTATGAATATCACAACGATAATCCGCATTTAGGTTTTGACAAGGAGTTCCTCCATCCTTATTAAAAGCAAAATCAGCTGATTTTGCATAAGGCAAGGCTACACAGCATAAACCAAAACATTGTTCACAATTTGCACTATACAATAAACACACATCCTTTTACTGGCACCTATTAAATATAATATTACCAAAAAAAGATGGAGCATGGTCTATTGTTTTTTCATAGACTTCTAGAGTCTGCTGGATCGTTTAGAGAAGAAATTTAGTCTTTTGCCAGGTTCAATTGCCATGAGACTCCGTATTTATCTTCAACCCACCCAAATTGTTGGCTTACGGGAGAGGCTTCAAGGGGCATTAGAACTCGGCCTTCCTGAGATAGCTGGTCAAACACGCTATGGATTTCTTCTTCCGAATCACAAGTGACGAGTAGCGATAGAGCTGGGGTAAAAGGGTGTTTGTTGTGATGATTTTGGTCAATAGCCATAAAAGTCTGCCCTTTGAGGTTGAATACGGCATGTAACACGGTTCCATCTTCCTGATGAAAAATGCTCATAATACCAGACGGCTTAAATACAGAGGTATAATATTGCATGGCTTCTTCTGCTTGACCTGAGAACATGAAAAATGTTGTAATTTTTGGACTGGAATCTTGCATGAGATCAACTCCCTAGACTGGATCGTAGATGATAACATCTTTCCTCTTTTTTAATAGAAATATTCAACAGTGGAGAAGTGCTTCATAAAGAAAAGGTATGCAAACATGGGAAAGGGGAAAACAGGATGATGGACGCGACAGCAGGGCTTATTGATATGTTCGGCTCAGGCAAGAAGCTGGACGCCAGCATCATTTCCGCTTATACGGATGTGGTTGCCCAATATGGGACCATGGAGGATGCTTGGGAGTTATACAGGCTTTTTGTAGAAGATCCCCATCATTATATCCGGGGGTTACTCCTCCAGCCGATCATGAGATGCGGGGATGTTACTTTGGCGCAGGATATGTACGAGCGTTACGTTCAAAATCAGGCATCCCCAGAACATATACCTGACGGTGTGCTGTATGTGCTAGGTTATTTGGGTTATGTGGAGGCTGCTGCTGATCTTGTCGCTTTGGTGAATGGGCCATATGGAGTTGCGTCTGTGGATGCCTGTTTGGGACTGGTACATCTTCCATGCGAACCGTATCGTGAACAACTAGCGGCTGAATTGGAAAAAGTGTTGGATCAGAATTTGTTTAATGAATTCTTACCTCTGTTAAGCTTTAAATGCACTACTGAAGATATGATTCCGCGATTGGTACATTGGGGAGAGCAACATGCTTCCGTAGACTGTAATGCAGGAATTATTGCTGGAATAGCATTGTTTGGAGAAGGGCAGAAGGATACGATTCGCTCTATCCTGTGGAATCCGTTTTGGGAGGCTCATGGAACGGCTACAGGCAGTTGTGTGTGGTCTTATTTTGCTATGCAGCATGTAGGGCTAACCTTTAGGGAGCTCGTTCAGGATATAAAAAGCTACGATGCATCCAAAGAAGATGTACAGGCATTGGAATATCGTTTGGACGTGCTATATGAGATGTTGGAACTCAAGCTAAGCTATACAGCCCGACCGATCCGGTTCGCTCGCAGCAATGAGGAATCATTTGGTCAGCTATATAGCGATTTGTTTAGCTGGTCTAACGAACATCACGATGACTCTATTATAGGCTGGATGAATGAACAGTTGGGGGTTGAGCACCGACTGCTGGAACGGTATTATGAGCTAAGGAAACGAGTCGAGATTAAAATGGTGCATGAAATTGAGCTGGAGCATGTTCAGAAAGGGAGTTAATCGTAACAGGAAATAAGAATTTTTGATGTAAAAGGACGAAATAGCGGAGTTTGGCGGCGATATGGGGATTCGCCCAGTCCGCGGGCTGATGTCCCGCATAGGATACATCAGCCTAGAACACAAGGAGTGAAACACATGTCTTTACTGCCACAAGTTCCTTTCGGAACGCAACCGGGTACTCCGGGTCCATTCACGCCGTCAGGTCCTTCGATTCCACAATTTCCTGATATGCAGGATTCCTTCCCATCTCCGATAGGTCCGCCACCAGGCCCAGGGCCATTTTCGCCACAGCCGTTCTCACCGCCGCCGCAGGGGCCATTCGGTCCGCAAGGTGGGCAGCAAACTCAAGCACCAACTTCCCCACCACCGCAATTTACGCCACCGAAGCCGCTGGTTTCGGCGTATGCGGTTGACCCTGGAGCCATTTTCGGTTGTTTGTTCCGCAACACGTTTGTATGGCTGACGAACGGGGAGCGTTTCTGGATGTACCCTGTCTTTGTAGGCAGGACATCCGTAGCGGGTTTCCGGTGGAGTGGTCGTTTTTGGTTTTATTACGGTGTAGACACTAACCGTATTGAGTCGTTTAGCTGTTATTGGTAATCGCGCAGCTTTAGGGAAGAGCGGGGCTTAACGGGATGATGGCTGATGGCACTGGCAAGAGAGGTAAATGGGTAAATGAGGTAAGTGAAGCGAAAATAAAAAGACTGAGAGAGCGCTCATCGCGTTCTCCCAGTCTTTTTTTGCTATTAATCCATCCACCAACGCTTAAAATTGCCCCACCACGATTTCTTTTCGGCTTGTCGCTCCGCTTGGTCAGTTGGCGTTGCTGCCGGTGGGTTATCTTGCCCCGACAGCGTATCCTTTGGCTCCGTGCCGCTGACGAATACCTCCAGCCGCTTGTCCGGGCTGTCCGATGCAGCCAGCTTGCCGCTGGCCGGATCAATATAAGCGCTGACTACGCCGTCAGGGATAGGGAAGATTTTGGGCGGCACATTCTCCAGCGCTTTCTCCGTATATTGCGCAAAAATCGGAGCCGCCCGTCGGGCATCCTGTGTGCTGATGGCCTTGCCCTTGTCGTAGCCGACCCAGACAGCGGTGGACAGCTCGGGGGTAAAGCCGACCATCCACGCATCGGTGTTGGTCGTGCCGCTCTTGCCGGCGACCGGGCGCTTGATCAGCTTCGCGACCCGGTTGCCGGTGCCGCCTTCTTCAAACACGCCTTCCATGAGGCGTGTGAGGACGTAGGCGGAGGCGGGCTTCACCACCTGCACGGGCGCGGCTTGGGGCGCTTCGTACAGCGACCGCCCGGCCGCATCGGTGATGCGCAGCACTGCCACCGGAGCCACCTTTTGCCCGCCGCTGCCGATGACCGAGAAGGCCGAGGCCATCTCGAACGGGCTGACGGGCGACACGCCCAGCGCCAGCGAAGGTACGGGCTTGAGCTCGCTTGTAATGCCCATTTTGCTGGCGAGGTCCATGACCTTATCCGTTCCCACCTTCAAAATGGTGCTAACGGCATAGATATTATCGGACGCCGCAATTGCGCGCCGAAGATCTATTTCACCCAAATATTTGTCTCCAAAATTTTTGGGCTTATAGGTCTTGCGATTGTTATCGTAGTGGAACAACGTCGGTCGGCTTTCGAACTTGGACGTACTCGTTAATTCGCCGGAATCCAGCGCGCTCAGATACATAATCGGCTTGAAAGCGGAGCCTGGCTGCCGGGTTGTGGCCAGCGCATGATTATATTGATTCCCGACATAGTTCGTTCCGCCGACCATGGCCTTGACATGTCCGTTGCGCGGGTCCATGGAGATTAACGCGGTTTCCAGTCCGTTGCTGCTCTTCATGCCCTCGTTTACAGCCGCCTCGGCTGCTTGCTGCATGTGCATATCCAGCGTGGTATAAATGCTCAGGCCACCATGCTCAAGCACCCCTTCGCTAATCCCAAGCTGATGAGTCGCCAGTTGGCGGACGTAATCGCGGAACCAGGGAGCGGCTTCCACTGTCCGGCGCTGGCTCTCGGGCCGCAGGGCCAGCATTTCCTCATAGGCCTTGGTGGCTTCGGCCGGAGTAATTTTGCCGGTGAGCGCCATGGAGTCCAGTACAATTTTCTGCCGATCCTTTGCATTTTTCATATGATTATACGGTGAATAGTAGGTCGGTCCTTTCGGAATACCTGCTAACAGGGCGCTTTCGGCCAAATCCAGATCCTTTGCGGATTTACCGAAATACATTTGCGAAGCTGCTTCAATGCCATAGGCGCCATGACCATAGTAAATTTCGTTCAAATACATTTGCAGCAGCTCATTCTTGGTGTACTTCATTTCAAGCTGTGCGGTATAGATGGCCTCCTTGGCCTTGCGAGTCCACGTTTTCTCATGAGATAAGTACAGATTGCGTGCAAGCTGCTGAGTCAGCGTGCTGGCCCCTTGCGACATATCCCAGCGGGTCAGATTTACGATTACCGCCCGGCCCAGACCTTTGAAATCAAAGCCGAAATGATCGTAAAATTTCCGATCTTCCACAGCCAGGGTAGCTGCAATCAAATCGGGTGAAATGTGATCAAGCTGGACCGGAATGGATTCTTTGCCTCCAGCAGAGAAAGTGGCGATGACTTGCCCTTGACTATCGAGCAGACGTGAATTCCGATCCGTATCCGCGAGCGGAAGGCTGGTCGTGTACAAATAGGCGAGCAGGATGCAGGCGGCGATGACCGTCAGAATAGTGAGAGACATCAGTCCTTGAAAGCATCGAAGCCAAAGCGGTTTACGCTTGGGGGATCGCCCGGTCGTATCGGTCATCATGCCACCTCCTTCCATAGTTGATGTTCTCAGTATAGTCAATCCGAAAGCGTCTATTCATCAGATACACACACGTGTCTATTTTAAACAAGATTAAATCTCCAAATTGCTTTTGCAGTCCATTCAGGTATCACTTATAATGCAAAAAGTGTGAAATTCCAATGCGTTTGGTACAATAAATATAGCAAACTCGGCGTTTGCGTGTTGCTGATATAAGGAAAGTCAACGTTTATGCTACCGGATTGCCGGACACATACTTTGATCAGAAAGAAGGTTGGAATGATGGACTTGTGGTTTACGGAGAAGCAGACTCCCTCTTTCGGCATTACAGCAAAAATCAAACAAACCTACGTCTCTGAGAAAACAGATTTTCAGGATCTGGCTATGATCGAGACTGAGGAATTCGGCAATATGCTTGTTCTGGATGGCATGGTGATGACAACGGTTAAGGATGAATTTGTGTATCACGAAATGGTAGCACATCCGGCCTTGAATACACATCCGAATCCGAAAAAAGTTTTGGTTGTGGGCGGTGGCGATGGCGGCGTTATTCGTGAGGTTATCAAGCACCCTGAAGTGGAGAAGGCTGTATTGGTTGAGATCGACGGTAAGGTGATTGAATATTCCAAAAAATATTTGCCTGAAATCGCAGGAAAGCTGGACGAGCCTAATGTAGAAGTGCTGGTCAATGACGGATACATGCACATTATTGAACACAAAAATGAATACGACGTCATTATGGTCGATTCGACGGAGCCGGTAGGTCCGGCAGCCCCGCTGTTTGAGCGCGGGTTTTACCAAGGTATTTTTGAAGCGTTGAAGGAAGACGGCATTTTCGTTGCGCAAACGGATAATCCTTGGTTCAAGGCAGACCTGATTCAGAAGGTCAACAAAGATGTGAAGGAAATTTTCCCGATTGTGCGTGTGTATGGTGCGAACATTCCGACCTATCCGAGCGGTCTTTGGACATTCACGTTGGGTAGTAAGAAGTATGATCCGCTCGAAGTAGACGAGACCCGAATTCCAGAGATGGACACCCGATATTACAGTCCGCGTCTACACAAAGCGGCGTTTGTATTACCTAAATTTGTGGAAGATTTAACGAAGTAAACATTTTAAGAAGCGCCTTAGTGGTCTTTATTGCCTGTTTTTGGGTGAGAAAGAGCGCTATAGGCGCTTTTTTGTGTTGGATAAGATTTGGAAAAGGCTATGAAAGCATACTGGACACCGGATTTCCTTTTAAGATAAAAGAAGGAAATTTAAGGGTGTGTGTAGAATATACAAAAAACCAGACAATTAACAGATTTGTAATATCAACAAGGGAGGTTTGGTTATGGAAATACATAAATTGGCGATGTACCAAAGAGGGGGAAACTTTTTTGATCAGACGCTCTTTTTATTACCTGTGGGGGTCTCAGACGATCTCCAACGTAGCAGATATCATCTACATGTTGAGTGTAGTGGTATTGGTGTTCAGTTCAAGTAATTCCTTAATGACGACTATTTTAATCCCGTTGTTCCGATTGTCTGCCCAAGTGCTTAGTGGGCTCGTTGCACCGATCGTCCTCGGCCGATTTCGGCTGACGCGCGTGTTGCTATTTTCCCAGTTTGGGCAGTTTGTCATTTTTACGCTGCTGCTGCTTTATTTGTGGATCGTACCGGAGCAGAGGTCGTTTCTATTTATTTTTGTGATGGTGTTTGGTATGTCTTTTCTGGATGGCTGGACAAATCCTGCGCGTAATGCGCTTGTACCCCGTTTGGCTACGGGTGAAGGGCTAATGCGGGCCAACGGCATGGTAGCGGTCAGTGATCAGGTGGTCAGGTGTGCAGGCTGGGCGTTGAGCGGAATTATTGTGGCTTGGCTGGGTTCCCTGAATACGCTTGTGATCGCATCCGGTTGTTATCTCGTAGCTGTAACTGTCACGTCCTTCGTCCGCGATCCACTGGATCAGAAGGAATTAAGTCTTGAAGCTTCGGATTCCTCAACAAATCTAGTAGAACCTGCAAAGGGAAAGGAAAAAGGCTCCCATTGGAAAGAGCTTGGGGAAGGCTGGAAAATCATTTGGCACAACCGTCGTATTCGTTCTCTGATGATCGTCGATAGTGTGGATAGTATTGGGGGAGTCTCCTGGCTCGGCGTATTTATTTTGGCGTACGTCAGTCAAGTGCTGCATCGGGATGCAAGCTGGTGGGGCTTTATGAATGCGTCCTTTTTCTCGGGCACGATCTTGGGTGGATTGATTGTCGTTGGCTTGGTCAAGCGATTGCAAAAGAACAGCTTTTTGTACATGCTCGGAGCGTTGCTGGTGTATGTACTGATTACAATTGTATTTGCGCTGAATACAATCCCCGTTGCTGCGCTTATTCTTTTTGCTGTATCAGGCTTACCTGTTCAAATGGCTGGGATTATTCGCCGCACCTTGCTGCAAACCAGTGCACCGGCAGCCCAGCTGCCCAAAGTGATGGCGGGAATTGATGTGCTTACAAATCTCGCTTTCGGTCTGTCCTTGTTATTTATGGGCTGGTATGCAGACCGTTTCGGTATGGTACAGGTGTATTTGTTGGCCGCGGCTATGACGACCATTGCTATCTTGATCGGCTGGTTGTATCGCAGGGATTTTCAGGAAAGTGAGCAAATGGACCATCCAACCGCTACGGGCGCTGGGATTTAAAATTGGGGTTCTCGTTAGGCGTGACATCATTCATTGGATGACTACATAATTAAATGCAGTTGTAAAAGTGAACGTGACGATTGGGGAGAATAAAAGCCTGCAATTCTCCTCAATTTTACAGGAACACCACTGGAATAACGTTGACGGTGGTGTTCCTTTTATAACTATTAAATTAATTGGTATATCTGTTGAGCAGTATGTGCCATTTCTAATGTCAGGTCCGTTTGCTTTTGAGATATGTTTTGACGGCAGGAGGAGTGTAATTTGTAAATTGCCGTAGGATTCCTTGCGGAGTGGTATCCGTAATTACCATCGCACGATATTTTTCCTGCATAAATTGTTCCTCAGCCATACGATCGAACAAGGTAATAAGAGGATCGTAATAATGGTTAATGTTTAAAAGACCGCATGGCTTTTCATGCAAGCCTAATTGCGCCCATGTGAAGATTTCAAAGTATTCTTCCATTGTACCTGGGCCACCTGGTAAAACAATGAATCCATCCGCAATCTCTGCCATTTTAGATTTTCGTTCGTGCATGGAATCAACAATGATTAATTCGCTCAGGCCATTATGTGCAATTTCACGGCTTTGCAAAAAGTGAGGGAGCACACCGATGACGCGACCTCCTGCATGAAGTGCAGCGTCAGCCACTGCACCCATTAAACCAACACTTGCTCCTCCATAAACCAGGCTTATTTCCTGTTCGGCAAGTGTCTTGCCCAGAGCAACAGCATGCTCTCGATAAATCTCAGACGCTCCATTACTGGAACCGCAAAAAACAGCAATGCTTTTCATATGAGATTCTCCTTTATGTATATCTTTTTGCAAGTTTTTGCTGGTGTGTTCGAAATATATCCTCCAAGGTGATGTCATACTTGTTGGCGATCACGATGAGATTACCCAGTACGTCTCCAAGTTCTTCAGTTAAATGGTCCTTGTTCTCCTCGAATGAACCATCGATCTCATCAGGCCGGTCTCTGCCGATCTCCAGGGCGCGAATAGCTCTCGCAACCTCCCCGGTTTCCTCTGCCAAGAAACCAATTCGGACAAAGATATCCAAATCAGACCAGTTTCTCTCCTGATAATATTGCTTGACCCACTTTTGAAATTCATTAATATCCATATTCAGCCTCCCAACTGGAACCCATGCATAGGTGTTGGCTATACACAAACCATAAGGTTTAGATGAAACAGAAACATTTGTTCGTGTTTTATTATATAATATAAGAGGCGAATTTATCAAAGAAAAATTTAAAAAGCCGTTTGCTTAAAAAGCAACCGACTTTTTAAAAGAACGTTGACCTTAATGATGCGACCGTATCCGGTCAGTCTTTTAAGCCGTAGTGAACTGGCTGTTATAGAGCGAGGCATAATGGCCGCCGCTGGCAAGAAGTCCCTCATGGGTACCACTTTCGACGACATCGCCGTTTTTCATGTATAAAATTAAATCCGCTTCGCGGATGGTCGATAGTCTGTGGGCGATCACAAAGCTGGTGCGTCCGGCAATCATTTTCATAAATGCTTTTTGGATACGCGCTTCTGTCAGGGTGTCTATGCTGCTGGTCGCTTCATCCAGAATCAGCATAGGTGGATCGACCAGGATCACCCTCGCGATAGTGAGCAGCTGCTTTTGGCCTTGCGACAGGCTATCGCCCGATCCGCTGATGACCGTATCGTAGCCATGAGGCAGTCGTTTGATGAAGCTATGCGCATTGGCAGCTGTTGCAGCCGCGATGACTTCTTCGTCTGTAGCCTCCGGCTTCCCGTAAGCGATATTGTCCCGAATGGTCCCGCTGAACAGCCAAGTATCTTGAAGTACCATACCAAAGTTAGTCCGCAGGCTGTCCCGGCTCATGTCGTTGATATTCATTCCGTCGATGGATATCGAGCCGCTGTCCACATCGTAAAACCGCATGAGCAGATTGACGAGTGTGGTTTTACCAGCTCCGGTCTGCCCGACAATGGCCACACGAGTGCCTGGCTTAACCTCCAGACTAAAGTTCGTAATGAGCGTACGTTCAGGATTATAGGAGAATTTGACATGATCAAAAAGAATCGTGCCTTTGCTGCGCTCCAGCTGTACGGCGTTCGATTTTTCCGACTGCTCTGGCGGTGAGTCTAAAATCGAAAATATGCGTTGAGCAGAAGCCGTAGCTGCCTGGAACTGGGTCAGCACACCCGTAATTTCATTAAAGGGCTTGGCGAACAAATTGGTATAAATTAGAAAGCTCGACAATCCGCCTACCGAGATCACGCCCAAAATGATGGAGATACAGCCAATCATGGCGGTGACTGAAAAAGTCATGTTGTTCACCAATCGGGTGGAGGGGTTGGACAATGATCCGTAAAACT
Organism: Paenibacillus sp. FSL P2-0173; assembly: GCF_038008045.1. Classification (NCBI taxonomy): domain Bacteria; kingdom Bacillati; phylum Bacillota; class Bacilli; order Caryophanales; family Paenibacillaceae; genus Paenibacillus; species Paenibacillus sp. FSL P2-0173. The sequence continues at coordinate 28,066 of NZ_JBBOYK010000008.1, read as the reverse complement.
GCGATTTCACCCCGGCTTGATACAATTGTTCGTTTCTGGCGGAAAATTCCTCAAGCGAGCGGTTTTCATAATGAAAAGCGGTAACTACCCGTTGTCCGCCGATCATTTCTTCGACGTAACCGTTCAGGCTTCCTAAAATTTTGGCCTGTTCGCGGAACATACGCTGCGACCTTGTAGTAATGAACCGTGCCACGCCATATGTGATCGGGGCAGACACCAATACGACCAACGTCATGATCGGACTGATATACAGCATGAGTACAATGGAGCCTATAATTGTAATAATCCCGGTAATCAATGTGGAAAATCCTTGTAGCAATCCATCCGACACAGCATCCATATCGTTCACAAAACGGCTAATGCTGTCTCCTTGTGGATGAGTGTCATGAAAGCTTAACGGAAGGATATTAAAATGATCAAATAATTCCCGCCGCATATCATTTACAGTCTGAAAAGCAATCCGGTTCGTCAAATACGTGAGCAGCCAGCTAAATAGACTTCCTACTACATATACAAGGCCTAATCCAGCTAGAATCTGCGCAATACCTTTAAAATCCACTGCTCCCTTATCCACCATGTGGTCGATAGCTTGACCAATCATGTAGGGTCCGATCAGACTGGCAAGCACGCTGAGAAACGCACTGACGATGACCCAAAATGTTGTTGTTTTATATTGACCCACATAGGTTAACAATCTTCTCCAGGTTTCCTTGCCACTCATTGGTCTACCTCCTGCGTTGAGAGCTGGGAATGATTAATTTCCTGATACACATCTGAGCTGCTCATCAACTGTTCATGTGTGCCGATACCGACAATCCGCCCCTCATCAAACACAATTATTTTATCAGCATGCTGTACGCTGCTTACTCGTTGCGAGACCAACAGGACGGTCATACTGGTGCTATTTTCCCGTAGCGATTTACGGAGGGCGGCATCGGTAGCAAAATCAAGTGCGCTTGAGGAGTCATCCAAAATGAGAATTTGTGGATTGCCGACAATAGCTCTGGCAATGGTAAGTCGCTGCTTTTGTCCTCCCGACAGATTAAGCCCCCCTCGGGTGATCGGAGCATCGAATTTCTCCGGCAAGTTGGAAATGAACTCATCTGCTTGCGCGATTGCTGCAGCTTGAGCGACTTCCTCATCGGTGGCGTGTTCATGCCCCCAACGGATATTATCCGCTATAGTTCCAGTGAACAGCAGCGCCTTCTGAGGAACAATACCGATTTTCTGCCGCAATTGCTCAAGCTTATACTGCCGTACGTCAATGCCATCAACCTCTATACGACCTTCTACTACATCATAGAAGCGGGGAATGAGATTCACAAAGGTGGATTTCCCCGAACCTGTTCCTCCGATGATGCCGACCGTTTCACCGGGATAGATGTTTACCACTACATCGCTAAGCGCCAGTTGCCCTGTCGTATTGTATCCAAAGGAAACATGATCAAAAGAGATGGCTGGTACAGCGCCATGCTCAGTTGTTCCCTCCCTGTCTATAGGTGTAGAAGTAGCAGCAGTGTCGGAAATCGAAGCTTGCGTGTCTAGGACCTCCTGAATCCGCGCTGCTGAAGTGGCAGCCTTGGTGAACAAAATAATTAAATTGGTCACCACAATCAGAGCCAGTAAAATTTGCGTAATGTAATTAATAAAGGCAATAATCTCCCCTTGTGTAAGAGATCCATATTGGATATGGATGCCGCCGATCCACAGGATTGCAATAATAGCTCCGTTCACCACCAGCAAGGTGGCAGGGCTTAGCAAAGCAGAAATACGTCCGACACGAATAGCGGTCTGAGTCAGGTCATCTGAAGCAGTGTTGAATTTAACTCGTTCAGCTCCTCTTTTGGCAAATGCGCGTATGACCCGTACGCCTGTAAGATTTTCGCTTAGCACCAGGGCGATTTTATCCAATTTTTTCTGATACCGACGATACAGTGGTGAAGCCTTCGTAATGACCACATATAGGATCAAAGCCAGAACTGGTGTAGCCGCCAACAGCACCAAAGCCAGGCGGAAATCCAGAATCATTGACATGATAATAGCCCCGATACAAATAAAAGGGGCACGAATGACCAGACGAATCAGCATTGCTACAGCCGTTTGGAGCTGATTGACATCATTCGTAATCCGGTTAATGAGCGAGGGCGTACCGAACTTATCGAGATCAGCATAAGAAAACGATGAAATATGCTTAAACATCGTATTGCGCAGCGTAGTTCCGAATCCTTGAGAGGCACGGGCTGCGTAAAACTGACACACTAATGAACTGCCAAAGCCCAGTATAGTCATGAGTAACATCAAAAGACCCATCTGCCAAACATAATGGGTGTCTCCTTTACCTACGCCATGATTGATCATTAAAGCAACCATAGTAGGCAGCAATAGTTCCAAGATGGCCTCAATCAATTTAAACAGAGGTCCAAGAATCGTTTCCTTTTTATAAGGTTTCAAAAAAACAGCAAATTTCAGCAAATAAACCATCACCTAACCTAAATAATGTATATAGCCTCATGCCGCAATAGCATAACTGAATTTGATTATGGCACATCCCCAACCATATGAATAATATTTAATATATATTAGAGGTATAGGTTTTACATATATCAGTACCGGAGGTCCATAAGGATGGAATTGAGACATCTCAAGTATTTTTTGGCGATCGCAGAGGCCGGACAGATTACAGCGGCAGCCAAAAAGCTGCAAATCGCGCAGCCTCCTTTAAGTCAGCAGCTCATGCAGCTAGAGGAAGAGCTTGGTGTAAAGCTCGTGCATCGAGGCTCACGAAGTATCCAGTTGACGGAGGCCGGCATCATTTTACAGAACAGGGCCAAGCAGATCTTGGAGCTGACAGATGCCACAACGAGAGAAATAAACGATTTTGCCTTGGGGATGAAGGGGACGCTCACCATTGGAACGGTCTCCTCTTCCGGCGCAGCCCTGATGAAAGACAGGCTTTCCGAATTTCATAAAACCTATGCGGGTGTAAAATTCGAAATTCATGAGGGAAATACCTTCATGATTCTTGATCTTTTGAACAAAGGAATTGTAGAGGTCGGTATCGTCAGAACCCCTTTTAATACCACCGATTTAGGGTGCAGATATGCGTCCTCCGAGCCGATGATAGCAGTGATGACAGAAGAACATGACTGGAACCCCGAACAGAAGACCATCCCGTTGTCTGATTTGAAAAACAGGCCGCTCATCGTATATCGCCGCTTTGAACAATTGATCCACGATACCTGTATGAAGCATGGCTTTGAGCCAAATTTCTTTTGCAAAAACGATGATGCCCGCACCACGCTTCACTGGGCTAATGAAGGACTGGGGATCGGTATGATTTCGCGGTCTGCGTTGTCACTCGGAAGCAATAACCAGTTAATCATTAAGGAAATTATGTGTGAAGAATTGCATACGCGTGTGGCAGCTGTCTGGCTGAAGGATAAATACATGTCTTCTCTAGCCTCTCGATTCATTGAAAGTTTTAGCCAAGCATCCGATGAAGCTGACTTAAGGTAGCTAAATTTTTTGGATGAAAGCATCTTTTTGTAAAAACTCATTTGAATTGCAATCGGGAACTGGATATAGTAGTACAGTAGGATAGCAATAGAATGGAGTTTGAATACATGCCACATAATGCAAAGGTCCGAATCCGTCTTCATAGTCATCATGACGGAGAAGATGTGGTACAGGAACTTCCCGGAGAAGCGATCGTGCGTGGGAAGCATCTATATATAAGGTACGATGAGCCGCAAGAAAGTCCTGAGGGCGGTACGACACGGAACACAGTCAAAATCGGACCGGATGAGCTAAAGCTGATTCGTCATGGTGAGGTACAATCAGAGCAGTCGTTTGCGCTGGGACGCAGGTTGCCTGGATTTTACCGCTCGCCTTATTTAAACCTGAACATGTCTGCGCATACGCAGAAGCTCGATATTCGGATGGATGGATTCACCGGACATGTGAGCTGGACCTATGATCTGTACGTATTTGAGGATTTCTCGGGGCATTTTGCCATCAGTTTGCATATACAGGAGGAGCAATAATCATGACAAGCAATCCACTGGAACTTATTAATCAAAAGGTGACCTCAGCAATTGAGGCGGCGGTGCTGGCTACCGGAATCGTGAGCCGCGAAGAGTTGCCGACCATTACGCTGGAGGTACCGAAGGACAAGTCACACGGTGATTTGGCCACCAACGCCGCGATGCAGCTCACTCGCATTGCGAAGAAGAACCCACGGCAAATTGCTGAAGATTTGATCGCGAATATGGATTTAGCTTCTGCTTCTATTGAAAGTGCGGAAATCGCTGGACCGGGCTTTATTAACTTCCGCCTGAACAAGAGCTACCTTTATGCTGTTATTGGACAGGTGCAGGAGCAGGGGGCAGATTACGGGCGTATACAGGAAGGTGCGGGCAAAAAGGTGCAAATCGAGTTTGTCAGCGCCAATCCGACGGGTAGCCTTCACTTAGGTCATGCACGTGGTGCAGCCGTAGGGGATGCTCTTTGCAACGTGCTTGATTTTGCTGGATACAAAGTAACTCGTGAATACTACATTAATGATGCGGGTAACCAGATTTACAACATGAGCCGTTCTATTGAAGCGCGTTATTTGCAGGAGCTGGGACAGCCTGCGGAGATGCCCGAGGATGGTTACCATGGTGAGGATATCATCGGGTTTGCCAAGGAACTGGTGGCCGAAAAGGGAGATTCTCTGTTGTCTATGGAACCGGGAGATCGCGCTGCTTATTTCCGTGACTACGGTCTGGAAAAGGAACTGAACAAGATCAAGCGCGATCTGGAACTGTTCCGTGTACCTTTTGACTCCTGGTTTAGCGAAACGTCGTTGTATGAAAACGGTGAAGTGCTTAAAGCGCTGAATGAGCTGCGTGACCGTGAGGAGATCTACGAGAAGGACGGAGCTACATGGCTGAATACGACCAAGTACGGCGACGATAAAGACCGCGTCTTGATCAAAAATGACGGTACATACACGTACCTGACCCCGGATATTGCTTACCATCGCGATAAATATGCTCGTGGGTATGACACGATCATCAACATTTGGGGAGCGGATCACCACGGCTACATTCCACGGATGAAGGCAGCAATGGAAGCACTGGGCAATGACCCGGATAAGCTTAAAGTGCTGATTGCCCAAATGGTCAGCTTGTTCCAAAATGGGGAAAAAGTAAAAATGTCCAAACGTACCGGCAAGGCCGTGACGATGGAAGATCTGATGGAAGAAGTGGGTGTAGACGCGATCCGTTACTTCTTCACTATGCGCAGCATGGATTCGCACCTGGATTTTGACATGGATTTGGCGATTTCTACCTCCAATGAGAATCCAGTATTCTACGTGCAATATGCGCACGCACGTGCATGCAGCGTATATCGTCAAGCCGAAGAGCAAGGTATTGCTGTGCTGCCGTTGGCAGAAGTTGACTTGTCCAAGCTGACGGCTGAGCATGAATACGATCTGTTACGCAAAATCGGCGAGCTGCCGGAAGAAGTATCGGTGGCGGCTGCAAACTTTGCACCACACCGTATGATTCGCTATGTCTACGAGCTGGCTTCATTGTTCCACAGCTACTACAAGGCAGAGCGCGTCATCACAGAGGATGCCGCTCAAACGCAGGCACGCTTGGCGTTGTTTGGTGCGGTGCGTACTACCATTGCCAACGTACTGAAGCTGGTGGGCGTGTCTGCACCGGAACGTATGTAAGCAAGCAACTTTGACATCATGACTTCGTAGTCATATAAATAATAATAAAAGGAACCGTTCGTATCACCCTCAACAGGGTGGCGCCTCGGTTCCTTTTTATGTTGGATTAGCTTAGTAGCGTTCCAGTACCAAATTCGTTTTCAGGGAATCGGCGGGAACCAGCCATCCTTTGGATTGCAGCAGGTTCATCAGCTTGGTGCGGTTGCTGGCGGCAACACTGTAATCCGAGGTTTTGAAGGAGATTTCGATAATATTTTCTGTACCTGATCCGTTTGCGCTGCGAATAGGCCATATTTCAACGTCGGTATCCAATCCCTGAAAGCTACCCTCGTATTTACTGACCTGTACAGGACCGCGTACTCTGGAGTTTGCTAAGGTTTGTTTACCCCAATTGCTGTTTTTCCAGTTTTGCAGCTTGCCCGGAAGATTATCCTGCAATTGCTTTAATGCTTGATCTGGGGAAGGCAGAGCCAATCCTTTGGAGGCGTTTGTCTTCTTATCATTGGAAAAGCTTAGTGTTTGCTTGCTGTATCCCCAATCCACCTCAGCCTCATAATTATCATCAGATGCACTGAACCCATCTTTATTCGCTTGGGTGAGCGCCGCGTCGATATTTCCATTTGTGACCGTATAGCGCTTTTTGTAGGTTAATTCATAATTCTTTTTGTCCTCTTTTTTACGAAATCTCACGTTCCAGCCCTCGTCATTCAATTGCAATGAATTTGTATCAAAATACTCGACGCTCAATCGTTGTGCATCTTCGCTAATTTGAAACTCGTTCACGATGCCACTTTTTAATGAGCCATCCGCATTGAGGACCTGAGCCGTATCCAGTAGCAGCTTCACCTCATAGCTTGGTGTGGCATTGGCGGCAGCTTGTACCGGCTCTGCTCCTTTCCATCCTGTTACGAGCAGCACTGCACTTAGAGTTACTACCGACATCAATTTGGTGATACGAAGGCCTGTTTTCATTTCATCCTCTCCTGTTCGTCCGAATAGGTTACACGCTACACTTTACGGGTGTATTGTCAGTCGTATGTCAAAGCAAGAGGGTACTCCGGTTAAAAAATTACATAATTTCTATATGACAGGTAAGATTTAATCTTGGTTCCATGAACAATATTCGGTGAATCTGTGAATGAGCGCCGAGCGATGGCGGTCTTTGTTGCTGACCATATAGATGTACCGCTCAACAGACTGCCCCGGAATAGGTCTTACAACCAGTAAGCCCCGCTCAACCTCTGACTGAACGGCAATGCGAGAGACAAAGGAGATGTGTTCTCCCAGCATAACCGCCTGTTTGATGGCTTCCAGTGAATCCAGCTCCAGATAGGAAGGAAGTCGCCGACTCCCACGCTCCAGCCATTTGTCGGTCACGTGGCGTGTGCTGGATTCCTTGCCATGTAATACGAAGGAGGAAGAAGCGATAAGCTCGGGTGTCAAATCGGTTTCGTTGGCGAGCGGATGAGTGGGTGAGCAGATGAGCATCAATTCATCTTCGCCCAAGGATTCGGAGAGTAGCGTTGGGGATTGAAACGGCTCTGCCGAAATGATGCCAAGGTCAATTTCGTGGCGAGCGAGCATGTCCTTGATCACGGGCGCTGTTTTCACGGACAAGGCGATGTGAATGCCCGGATGCTCACGGGCAAAGCGGTGCAGCACAGCAGGAAGCAGGTAGGTAGCGGGTACATAGCTTGCGCCAATACGTATACTTCCCCGCTGGAGCGTATCGAACTCGCGGACGACTCGCTCAGCTTCAGCAGCCAGTGCATTAATTTTAGTGGCATAGTGCAGCAGCGCATTTCCAGCATCCGTCAGGATGATTTTACCCATACGTGTGTCAAACAGCTTCACTCCGAATTCACGCTCCAGATTTTTCATATGAAAAGTAACGGTGGGTTGCTTTAGGCCAAGAAGCTCGGCGACCGTGGTAATTTTATGGTGCTTATTCAGCAGCTCTACAATATGTAACTTTAAAAGACTTAAGTTCACTTAGAATGCCTCGCTTTCAGGTTAATCGAACAATCATGCCTATTTCTTTGGGGAGCAGCGTCAATCCCATCTATATAGATTAAATCTATGAGTGTTAACACAATTCATTGAAATAATTAATTTTGTTTTAACTTTCCAATAACACAGGTTGCGAATTCAAGTTTTACACTGGGGTCAGTCAGAAGAACAGGCAGGTAATGCGATGAATCAGGATCTATATATTCACGGATTAAGTAAAACCTTCAGCCAAATAACAGCGCTGTATGAGACGAATCTGGTAGTACGACGGGGCAAATTCACAACACTGCTCGGACCGTCCGGCTGTGGGAAAACAACGCTCTTGCGCTTGATTGCTGGTCTGGAGATACCGGATACTGGCACAATCACGATGGGAGAGGAAATTCTTTTTTCGGCAGAACGCAAAAAGGATATTCCCGCCCATCTCCGCCACTTTGGCATGGTCTTTCAGGATTTCGCGTTGTGGCCGCATATGACGGTGTTTGAAAATGTGGCCTTCGGCCTGCGTGCGGGCAAGCGTGGGAAAGGGTTCGCCAGCGCTCGAGACAAGGAACTGCGGACAGTGGTGCTGGAGGCGCTCGACATGGTCAGATTGTCAGGGATGGAGGATCGGTATCCTCATCAGCTGTCCGGTGGTCAGCAGCAGCGGGTTGCCTTTGCAAGAGCGGTTGCTATCCGGCCTCGACTTGTTTTGTTCGACGAGCCGCTCAGTGCGCTGGATGCGGTGCTACGGGAGGAGATGCGCATTGAGATGCTATCGCTTGTGCGCGATCTGGGGCTGACCGCCCTATATGTTACCCATGATCAGATCGAGGCCATGTCAATGTCTGATGAAGTGGTTGTTATGAAAAGTGGGCATATTTTGCAGACCGGAACACCAGAGGTGATCTACAGTTGCCCAGCTCATACAGAGGTAGCGAGGTTTATTGGCAAATCCAACTGGCTGGAGTCGGAACGAACACTATTTCGTCCTGAACATGTCCGTTGGGAACAGGAGCAAGCGGATCAGCACGCTTTTACAGTAAAGATCCTGCATGTCAGCTATGTCGGCGATCGTTATGAAATTCGTATACTAGCCGAGAACGGCGAACAATGGACTGCATATCACTCCATCCGCTTGCCCATAGGTCAACAAATGCACATTTGGGTATCACCGCAACACATCCACCAACTTGAAGCATAGGGAAAAGGGGTAAATATAAGATGATGAATAGGCATGTTTTTCGTACAGGATGGAAAAAAGGGACGATGCTCGCATTAACATTGACTTTTGGACTCGCTGTGGCGGGTTGCGGAACAGCAACGCCATCCAAGGATGGGGCGCCAGCTAATGGATCAGCAGGACAAGCTGAGGCGGCATCCACCGATCAGAAGCTGGTGGTCTACAGCGCAGGCCCGGATGGACTGGCGAAAAAGCTGGTAGCAGGGTATGAGGCGCAGAGCGGAGTTAAGGTAGAGTTGTTCCAGGGAACGACAGGAAAAATTTTGGCCCGCATGGAAGCTGAGAAGACGAATCCGGTAGCGGACGTGGTTGTGCTGGCATCGCTTCCATCTGTACAAGGCTTGAAAAAGGAAGGACTTACGCTGCCTTACCTGGATGCCAAGAACGCAGACAAGCTAAACCCAGACTGGTCCGATAAGGAGGGCAACTACTTCAGTACCAGTGCTTCTGCTCTGGGCATTGCGTATAACACGAAGCTGGTGAAAACACCACCAACTTCATGGGCTGATTTGGCGAAGCCTGAGTACAAGGATCAGGTTAATATTCCCGATCCATCCCTGTCCGGCTCTGCGTTGGATTTTATGACAGGCTATCTGAGCGCCAAGGGCGATGGAGGCTGGACGTTGTTCGAGCAGTACAAGGCTAACGGTGTTGCTATGGCTGGTGCCAATCAGGAAGCGCTGGACCCCGTGATTACCGGAGCTAAAGGTATAGTCGTCGCTGCGGTCGATTACATGACCTACAAGGCAAAAGCCAAAGGCGAGCCGATTGACATCGTCTATCCGACAGAGGGGACGGTCATCAGCCCACGTCCTGCCGCAATTCTCAAGTCAACGCAGCATGAGCAGAATGCGAAGGCATTCATTGACTATCTGTTGTCGGACGAGGCACAGAAACTAGTAGCAGATGCCTCCTTACTCCCGGGCCGCACGGATGTCAAAGCCGACAAGCGTGCCAACCTGGACGAGATTCCATTGTTGAAAACCAATTGGGAGTGGATGGGTGAGCACGGATCACACGTGACGGAGAAGTTCACGCAAATGTTCAAGTAAGCCGATGGGAGGCTTATCCGTTAAACACATCAGAGCGTGGTGTCTGACGCTGGCTCTGATCGCGCTTCTTTTCCTGATTGTGATGCCGTTGCTGCAAATCTTTATCCAAAGTGTGTATGTTGATGAAAAATTTCAATGGGATGCGCCTTTTCGAACATTAGCTGCTTCACCATTTGCCGGAGTGCTATTCAGCTCGATTTGGCTAGGTATCTGTGTGATTGCAGGAACGACGGTGCTTGCACTTCCGCTAGCCTGGATCATGTCCAACACTCGTCTTGCACACTGGCGCTGGTTGGATGTCGTGTTGCTGATTCCGTTTATGACCCCGCCCTATATCGGTTCCATGGGCTGGATTCTGTTCATGCAAAAAAACGGATATCTGGAGCAGTTGTTCCCGGACCTGCATTTCTTAACGCCGTCCTTCTTCAGCCTTGGTGGCATGGTGATGATCATGAGCCTGCATCTGTTTCCATTCCTGTACCTGCTGCTGCGCGGGGCGCTGGTGAGGATTGGCGGGAGCCTGGAAGAGGCGGGTGCCGTAATGGGCGGCGGCTTTCTGTACAGATTCCGTCGAATCATTTTACCGCTGCTGCTTTCAGCTTACGGAATGGGCGCGTTGCTCATTTTCGTTAAAACGATTGCCGAGTTTGGCACCCCTGCTACCTTTGGGCGACGTATCGGGTATGAGGTCATGACTTCGGAAATTCACAAATATATTTCCAGCTGGCCCATAGATTTTGGCAAAGCGACGTCAATGGCCTCGGTGCTGTTAACCGCCTGCCTGCTCATGTGGTATGCGCAATCGGTGATCAACCGAAAGTTTACGTACAGGCTGGTAGGTGGTAAAGGTTCGCGTCCGTCCCGTCTTCGTATATCCGGCTGGACTACGGGGCTAAGTGTTGCATACATTCTATTGTTGCTCATTGCGTCCATTGGCATTCCTTATTTTTCAATTCTTTCAGCCTCGACGATGAAGCTGAGGGGAATTGGGCTCGCCTGGGATAATTTGACGCTCGACTCTTACAAGGAACTGCTGTCTTGGGGATCAGAGAGCATGGAGGCGCTCCTGAACAGTGTATTTCTCTCTTTGGGTGCTTCGACGCTTGCTGTGGTGCTGGGCACTTGGTTTGCGCTTGTCATTGGCGGCTCACGCACAAGAATCCAACGGACGGTTGATGCATTTAGCTTGCTTCCGAATACGGTGCCGGGAATTGTTATGGTGGTCGGCCTGATTTTGTGGTGGAACTCACCATGGATGCCGATCCCTTTGTATAACACATACGGCATGGTCATTCTGACGTATGTTATCTTGTTTGTTCCTTATACGGTGCAGTATGTCAAAAGCGCCTTTACGCAGGTGGACACTGGTCTTTTTCAGGCGGGACAGGTATTTGGCGGGCGACCGTCTTACATATTCCGCCGGATTGTGCTGCCGCTGATTGTACCGGGAATGCTCGCTGGTTGGATGATGACATTTACCATTGCTTCACGCGAGCTGGTAGGATCGTTGCTGATTTTGCCGCCATCCGTTCAGACGTCTGCAACCTACATATTTGCACAATTTGAGCAGGGACAGGTGTCACTTGGGATGGCGATGGCCGTCATATCGGTCGGAATGACCACACTGCTGCTGATCTTAATGGAAAGCTTAAACTCGCAAAGAAAGTGGAAATGATCATGACCAAGCTTAGGATTTGGGGAGGAGCGGGCGAACATGGCCGCTCCTGCTATGTTTTTGAAGGAACGCAGCATCGCGTCATGCTGGATTGTGGCGTGAAGAAGGAAGGAACCGGACAATATCCGATTTTTCCGCCGCAAAAGGCGGAGGGACTGACCACTGTATTGCTGTCTCATGCACATGAGGATCATTCCATGGCGCTCCCCTTACTGTACAAGTATGGATACCAGGGGGAGGTCTGGACGACCAAGGCCACCGCTGAGCAGCTAGGCTCCTATTTTCGCTCCTGGCATACTTATGTTGAATCGAGAGGAGCCGAATTGCCATACGACGTACAGGATATCCAATCCATTGCTTATCGCTATCTAGAAGATGAAGCGCCAGCAGGAGAATGGCTTGAGGCTTGTCCGGGTGTGAGAATCATGTGGGGACGCAGTGGACATTTGGCTGGTGCAGTGTGGTATGCGGTAGAAATGGAAGGGAAGCGGTTGTTTTTTTCTGGAGATTACAGCCGCGAATCTGAGCTTCTTGCTGCCGATGCGCCAGACTTGGGTGTTGGGGAGGGGCTGCATGACCTGCCTGAATGGAAGTCAGAGCCCAATCTAGCGGACATATCCATTATGGACAATGCCTATGGCATGGATATAGACCCGCAGCCTGTTAAGCTGGAGCGGCTGAGGGTCGAGATGGAGCGGATATTATTGTCTGGTGGTCATGTGTTGTTGCCGGTGCCTGCCTTTGGCAGAGGACAGGACATGATCGTATGGGCTAGCGAGCAATTCCCTACACAGGCAATGATTGTAGAGCACGATATATGGCAGGGATTGAAACAGTTAGACCGCTGGAAAGAATGGCTGCGTCCAGAAGCTCCAGCGCGAATAAAACATGTGCTAAACAGTGACAGGGTCTTCGTGCCTCGTGGTGCTGCTGAACGAGTGAGTCTGCTGGAACAGAACCCAACGGCTATTATCATAACAAGAGACGGCATGATGGATTCCCCACAGGCGCGCTGGTACTATCAGTTTCTATCGGATAACCGCAACATGGGGGAGGGTGAAGATAGCGGAGAAAGCATTAGCAACATTGTTATATTGACCGGGCATGCTCCACATGGTTCTTTTGGCAAACATCTGTTGGAACGTGCAGATCAAAATGACAGCTGTGTAGCTCGGCATTTGATTTACAAGGTGCATCAGGGATTATCAGATGTGCGGCAAATGTTGAAGGAGCTGCCTAGCAAACAGGTTGTACTCGTTCATGCGCCAAAGCTGCAGACTGACCTGGTACGAGATGAGTTGATAAGAGCAGGAAATCGTGGGTGTGAAGGTCCTGCCAGAAAAGTTCATTCTTTGGAGCCGGGCGCTACACTAGAGGTTTAGCATCACATCATCATTTACTTCGTGCCCTCCTGCATCAATCGGAAGGCATCGACTTCGCCAAGTTTAGTGGAGATAGAGCTGCGTCCAGCGCTTTTACGCAGGCGTAGCGGTGTGGCGGTACGCTTAAGCAGCGCTTTGATTTCTCCAGGCTCCAGTTCCGGTCTCAGTGAAAGGAGAAGTGCGATGCTTCCGGTCACATGGGAAGTAGCCATAGAGGTACCACTCATTTCGTGATGCTTGCCATGGATCCAGGAGGAGGTGATCTTTTCGCCCGGTGCGTACACATCTACAAATTGCCCTCGGTTGCTGAAAGGTGCGATGCGTCTGTATTTGTCAGTAGCACCCACTGAAATCGTCTGGGAATAGCGGGCTGGATAGTCAATACTTCGGCGCTTGCCCTCATTTCCCGAGGACGCTACAATCACGATGCCGTTATGATATGCTTTATTCACCATATCAAGTAGTGCCTTGCTGCGCGACTTCATACCAAAGCTCATATTGATGATATCGACACGATTTAATACACACCAGTCGATACCAAGAATGATATCGGAGACGTAGGCAGCTCCATTATGATCAAATGCTTTTACGGGATGAATTAAAGCCCGTGGTGCTACGCCGACCATACCTTCGTCATAGTTGGACGCCGCGATAGTTCCAGCAATATGAGTACCATGGCCGTTATCGTCATAGGGTAGCATGGTTCGGTTAAGCAAATTAATACCTCTGGCGAGAGAATGACGAAGATCAGGATGTTGAAAATCCGCTCCTGTGTCAATCACACCGATTCTGACCCGATTCCCTGTCGAGGAAGGCCAAGCCTTGTATGCACGTACCTGTTTGACTCCCCATGGCATGGAAAGGTTCTTTTCTGCTTTTGGTATATGAGCAGTTTCAGCGTGGACCTTCATGCGGGTATCTTCTTCAACGGTAACACCGTTGTGATATTTGCCTAGCCTGTCTCCCCCTGAAAGCGGAGCGATTAAAGCGCGGATTAGTCGGGCCGGTTGTACTTGCCGTAATCCCGCAAGCTCGGGTTTCAGCTTCCTGAGATAGGACAGGCATTCCCGGTATTGGTGAGGCTTATCGAACGTGATGATCTGTTTGTTCCGTCCACTGCCGGACGGCTCCGAAATACCCTCATGCAAACGCTGCAAAAAATCCGGATAGTCCATTTGAGACGGTCCCCCTCCGATGAGCCATGCTGAGGTATTGTATGAGCAAGCGTCAGCTGCGGCATGGGAAACCTGCCCCTTTTTTATGGAAATAGGCCTGCTTGTCGTGTCAAAGTGGCTGTGGACACATACGATACATGGAGGGCATAAGCTCTTGTGCAACAACTTTGGGGGGTTCTCCCGGAGCGGGTACAGTCGAAGACGGGGGGGACCCCGTCTTTTTATGTGTGCCGTCTTGTTTAGAGGGATATTACTGGAAATTATGACGATACCCATCTTTAACTTGCAATTTGCTTCCAAATAGGTTTTACTTAGTTTTGATAATGGATATGTTAGTATTGCATGTATCGTGTATGCTCTGAAACATGTTCTTGTGAATTACGTGTGAGAGGAAGTGTCCCTAGGTGAGTACCCCACTCAACTTGAAGATTGACCCGGAGAAAGTCCACGAGACTCCAATGGTGGACTTGGCATTTATGGTATTGAAAGCAGCCAATACTCCGTATTATTACCGTGACCTGATGAAGGAAGTCGCCAAATTGCGTGGCTTTTCCGACGAAGAAATTAATGACGTTATTGCTCAGCTATATACTGAAATCAACATTGACGGGCGTTTTGCCTGTGTCGGTACGAATCTGTGGGGCTTGAAACGTTGGTATCCGGTAGATAAATCCGAAGATGCCCTGACAGGCGCCAAGCGTCCTCGCATTATTAACGACGAAGACGATGACGATGAAGATGACTATCATGAGGAAGAAGAAACATACAACTCTGATGACGACTTCGATGCAGATAGCGAAGACGAGGATGGCGAAGATGAGCTGTTCGACGGAGAAGAAGATGATGATGATAGTGATGAAGACGTGGTTATAGACGATGAAGACCTCAGTGATGAGGAAGATTCAGAAGATGAAAATGACGATGAGTCGACGGAAGACGACGATTCGCTTCGTTAGGAAACAGGCTGTAAGGGGAGATGCGTTCTCCCCTTTTTCATGACCGTTTTCTTGAAAACCTCTTCTGATTTAAAGCTTTCAGGTGGATTCTCTCCAATCTGGTTCAATGGACAAATTAACACAGATAACTTCCTTGACAGCGGATTGGACACGGGGTAAACTATTGCTTGGGCTTATGATTGATTCACTTATATGTTTGCTTTTTGTATAAAAGTGCCCCGTACTACGGGAGTGCTTTTTTGTTTTTTATAGGGGTGTTTTCACTCATGAAAGAGGGCTAAGGGCGGCGGACATGGAAAATGATTCCGCTGCCTTCTTCATGGATGATAATCCGTGCAAACGGGTTACGATAACATCATAATGTCGCCTGAATTTTGCATCTTATCTAGGAGGGTTTTGAACAGTGACAAAGTATATTTTTGTGACAGGCGGGGTTGTGTCTTCCTTGGGCAAAGGGATTACGGCAGCTTCACTGGGGAGGCTTTTGAAGAACAGGGGACTGAAGGTAACGATTCAAAAATTTGATCCTTACCTGAATGTCGATCCGGGTACGATGAGTCCTTACCAGCACGGTGAAGTGTTTGTAACGGATGATGGTGCGGAAACGGACCTTGACTTGGGACACTATGAGCGCTTTATTGATATTAATCTGTCCAAGAACAGCAATGTCACAACAGGCAAGGTATATTCCAGCGTAATCAGCAAAGAACGTCGCGGAGAATATTTGGGCGGTACGGTGCAGGTTATCCCTCATATTACGAACGAAATCAAGGAGCGCGTGTACCGTGCAGGCCGTGAAGCAGGTTCGGACGTAATTATTACAGAAATCGGCGGTACTGTGGGCGATATTGAAAGCTTGCCATTTTTGGAAGCTATTCGTCAGCTCAAAAGCGAAGTTGGGCGCGAGAATGTAATGTACATTCACGTAACGCTCATTCCTTATATTAAAGCTGCTGGTGAGGTTAAAACCAAACCAACTCAGCACAGTGTAAAAGAATTGCGCAGCATCGGCATCCAACCGAATGTCATTGTTTGCCGTACAGAGCATGAACTGTCCTCCGATATGAAGGCAAAAATTGCATTATTCTGCGATATTGATGCGAATGCAGTGGTAGAATGCCGCGATGCATCAACCCTCTACGAGGTTCCGTTGAACCTGCGTGAAGAAGGCTTGGATGAAATCGTAGTTAACCACCTCAAGCTGACAACACCTGCACCAGATATGACCGAATGGGAAGGGTTAGTTGATCGAATCAGCAAGCTGGATAAAACGGTTGAGATTGCTATTGTTGGTAAATATGTTGCATTACATGATGCGTATTTAAGTGTGGTTGAATCACTTTCCCACGCTGGATTTGATGCGAATGCAGACGTAAAAATCCGTTGGGTGAACGCTGAAGAAGTGACGGACGAGAACGTAGCTGACATGCTGGGCGGCATTGGCGGCATTCTCGTACCGGGTGGCTTCGGCGATCGCGGAATTGAAGGCAAAATCAGTACCATTCGTTATGCACGGGAGCAAAAAATTCCGTTCTTCGGCATTTGTCTGGGTATGCAGGTATCTGTCATTGAGGTTGCCCGTTCCCTGGCTGGTCTCGAAGGAGCTAACAGCTCGGAAATTAACCCAGCTACGGATTATCCTGTCATTGACTTGCTTCCTGACCAAAAAGACATCGAAGATTTGGGCGGTACGATGCGTCTTGGCTTGTATCCATGCAAACTGGCGGAAGGTTCCTTGGCTTCGGCTTGTTACAACGACGAGCTGGTGTACGAAAGACACCGTCATCGGTACGAATTCAATAACGAATATCGTGAAGTTATTGAAAAAGCAGGTCTTCGTATTTCCGGTACTTCACCGGATGGACGCTTGGTGGAAATTGTGGAGCTCCCTGAGCATCCGTGGTTTCTGGCGGTACAGTTCCACCCAGAATTTACTTCCCGTCCGAATCGTCCGCAGCCTTTGTTCCGTGAATTTGTAAAGGCAGCATTGCAGCTTCAAGGTTAATGTTTGGGCTTGTAAGACCTCCTCAGGGAGGTCTTTTTTTATCCCATGCTTCCTGATTATGAAAGAATATTCCACAATTATGTATAAGAGCAGGATTTTCTTTTTGCAGGAGCGAATATAGTTTTAAGTATGGGACGGATATTGTACGTCATCGGACGCTGTTATGGCAATAGCTGCATGATCCTCGTTTTAAGATCTTAGGAGGTTAAAACATTGGAAAAGAAGAAAGTATTAATCGTCGATGACCAGAATGGAATACGGATTTTATTGATGGAAGTGTTCGGAAGTGAGGGTTATGAGACCTTTCAGGCGGCGAACGGAAAAATTGCACTTGAAATTGTTGAGAAGGAACCACCTGATCTGGTTCTGCTCGATATGAAAATTCCAGGTATGGACGGACTCGAAATTCTGAAGCATCTAAAAACCATGAATCCTGATATCAAGGTTATTATGATGACAGCATATGGAGAACTGGACATGATTAAAGAGGCGACGGAGCTAGGTGCGCTAATGCATTTTACCAAGCCCTTTGATATTGACGAAATGCGGATCGCTGTGAACAAACAACTCAGAGGTGATTAGGTGAGTCACTATGGTTGAGAACTCTGTTAACACAACAGGGTTTTTTGTTTGTGATTATGGGAAATACTGAAAGTAAATCCTCTCCTTATACAATTCTATGGAAAAACGGCGTCCTGGGCGTGATTTTTGTATGTGTTGATATGCAAAAGCTTGTTTAGTATTTAACATGGGTTGTGGTATAATAAGCCCGTATGTGATGTCGGCTAAAATATAGACAAACCCAAACACCTTTAGGAGGACTGTAACCATGCCATTGGTATCTATGAAAGACATGTTGAACAAAGCACTCGAAGGAAAATATGCAGTAGGTCAATACAACATTAATAACCTGGAGTGGACTCAAGCTATTTTGGGCGCTGCTGAAGAAGAAAAATCCCCAGTAATCTTGGGTGTTTCTGAAGGCGCAGCACGTCACATGGGCGGATTCTACACTGTTGTTAAAATGGTAGAAGGTCTTATTCATGACATGAAAATCACCGTTCCAGTTGCGATCCATTTGGACCACGGTTCCAGCTTTGAAAAATGTAAAGAAGCTATCGACGCTGGTTTCACATCCGTTATGATTGACGATTCCCACAGCCCGATCGACACAAACATTGCTACAACGAAAAAAGTGGTAGAATATGCTCATTCCAAAGGCGTTTCCGTTGAAGCTGAAGTTGGAATGGTTGGCGGTCAAGAGGATGATGTTGTCGGCGACGTAATGTACGCTAAGTTGGACGACTGTCTGCGTATCGTTAACGAAACAGGTATCGATACACTGGCACCTGCACTGGGTTCCGTACACGGACCTTACAAAGGCGAGCCAAACCTCGGATTCAAAGAAATGGAAGAGATCTGCAATGCAATCAAACTTCCACTCGTTCTGCACGGTGGTACTGGTATCCCAACACATGACATTAAAAAAGCAATCTCCCTGGGAACTTCCAAAATCAATGTAAACACTGAGAACCAAATCGTATTTGCGAAAGTGGTTCGTGAAGTGCTTGCTGAGAAACCGGATGCTTATGACCCACGTACATTCATCGCTCCAGGTCGTGAAGCGATTAAACAAACCGTTATCGGTAAAATTCGTGAGTTCGGTTCCAACAACAAAGCGTAATAATGAATTAAACTGGTCGTGCGTCTGCACAGGCTAGATGTATTTCTTAGTTGTAGCTGTAGTTCTGCTGCACAAAATATTTAAATCTGTACAGTTGAATAGTTTGGTATGGAAAGCACACCGCTTAGCCGGTGTCTTTCCATTTTCACCACTAAAAAAGTTAAAAGTTTATGATTTGAGATTATTGTTTGAGATTATTGTTTGACCGACTGCAAAACACGTAGGGGGACCCTCAAGCTTATGGAAAAATTGATGATCACCGGTGGACGGCCGCTTCAAGGTACAGTTTCCATCAGCGGTGCCAAAAACAGTGCCATCGCCTTGATTCCCGCAGCCATTCTGGCAGAGTCGGAAGTCATTTTGGACAATTTGCCACTGTTGAGTGATGTGGCGGTGTATTCCGAAATACTGGAGGAACTTGGTGCAACGGTTACCTGGGAAGGTAGCCAGATGAAAATAGATCCTTCCTCTATTAAATCCATTCCTATGCCGAATGGGCCTGTTAAGAAATTACGAGCCTCTTATTATATGATGGGAGCCATGCTGGGCAGATTCAAGGAAGCGATCATCGGTTTGCCAGGAGGGTGCAATTTCGAACCCCGGCCCATTGATCAGCATATTAAAGGTTTTGAAGCGCTGGGTGCCACGGTTACGAACGAGCACGGTGCTATTCATTTGCACGCCAAAGAACTGCGCGGAACCAAAATTTATTTGGATGTTAGCAGCGTAGGCGCTACCATTAATATTATGCTGGCGGCAGCACGTGCCAAAGGCGCCACAATTATTGAAAATGCGGCTAAAGAGCCTGAGATTATAGATGTAGCAACCCTTTTAAACTCCATGGGGGCCATTATTAAAGGCGCCGGTACGGAAACGATTCGAATTGAAGGTGTGTCGGAGCTGCATGGTTGCCGTCATTCGATCATACCTGACCGTATACAAGCGGGCACATATATGATTGCCGCTGCGGCAACCCGTGGAAATGTATTGATTGACAACGTAATCCCCAAACATATGGAGGCTCTCACTGCAAAAATGCAGGAAATGGGCATCGGCATCGAGGAATATGATGAAAGTATTCGCGTACTGGGTGCACCTTCCTATGAACATGTCGACGTTAAAGCCTTGATATACCCCGGATTCGCCACAGATTTACAATCTCCCATGACCAGCTTGCTTACCCAAGCACAGGGTGTCAGTGTATTGAGCGATTTTGTGTACAGCAATCGTTTTAAGCACGTCCCTGAGCTGGTGCGAATGGGGGCTAAAATTCGCGTAGAGGGTCGGTCCGCCATTATAGAGGGTGGTCAACTGAATGCAGCTAAAGTAAAAGCAGCAGATCTGCGCGCCGGAGCGGCCCTTGTCATTGCTGGACTTACAGTAAGCGAAGGCGTAACCGAGGTGACGGGTGTCGAGTACATTGACCGTGGTTATGATCACCTTGTCTCCAACCTGCGTCTTTTGGGCGCGGATGTATGGCGGCAAACTGAATAATTAAACCATGCAGTTTTTTCGAACTCCCGGACGAAAGCAATAGAACGGGCAACATCTATGCAGCCGCTGCTTGATAAAAGATTGTGGTTCATACCTAACAATCTTTTATCGGAAAACCGGAATAATTCGGTATAATCCAGGCAGATGGCTGCATAACTTTATTTGTTTTGGTTAAAATTATGTTAATGGTGTTTATGATATCATTGTCTATCATTTAGATGTATGAATGGACTTAATAATTGAATAGGTGGTTATTATATGGATCTGCAAATTTCCGATCTGGAAGAAATGAAGCTGACCGACCTGTACAAGCTGGCCAAGCAATACCAGATCCCGTACTACGGAACGCTCAAAAAGAAAGAATTAATTTTCGCCATCCTGCGCGCACAAGCTGAGAAGAGCGGATTGATGTTTATGCAGGGGGTTCTGGAAATCCTTCCCGAAGGTTACGGCTTTCTGAGGCCGATCAATTATCTCCCGAGTACCGAAGATATTTACATCTCTGCTTCACAAATCCGCAAGTTTGACTTGAGGACAGGCGATCTTGTTTCCGGTAAATGCCGAACGCCAAAAGAGAATGAACGATATTTTGGATTGCTTCAAGTTAACGCCGTCAATGGAAGAAGTCCTGAGCAAGCTGCTGAGCGGCTACATTTTCCTGCACTGACTCCACTGTATCCGCAAACCAAATTAGTCCTTGAAACTTCCCCCAACCATTTGTCTACGAGAATTATGGATGTACTGGCCCCTGTCGGACTTGGACAGCGCGGACTCATTGTAGCACCTCCCAAAGCTGGGAAGACGCTTCTCCTCAAAGAAATTGCCAATAGCATTTCTACCAACAATCCCGAGATCGAGCTTTTTGTCTTGTTGATTGATGAACGCCCCGAAGAAGTGACCGACATGCAGCGTTCTGTTAAAGGTGAAGTTGTGGCCTCTACATTTGACGAACTTCCTGAAAATCACATCAAAGTGGCAGAACTCGTGTTGGAGCGTGCACTGCGTCTCGTAGAACATAAAAAGGATGTTGTCATCCTGCTGGATAGCATCACACGTTTGGCTCGTGCGTACAATCTCGTTATCCCTCCTTCTGGTCGTACTTTGAGCGGGGGTATTGATCCGGCGGCATTTCACCGTCCAAAGCGCTTTTTTGGTGCGGCTCGGAATGTGGAGGAAGGCGGTAGCTTGACGATTCTTGCTACAGCGCTGATTGATACAGGATCACGCATGGACGATATCATCTATGAGGAGTTTAAAGGTACAGGCAACATGGAGCTGCATTTGGACCGCAAGCTGGCAGAACGTCGTATCTTTCCTGCGATTGATATTCGTCGTTCCGGCACACGCCGTGAGGAAGTGTTGTTGAATAAGGAAGAATTGGATACCATCTGGGCCATTCGTAAAAATATGACGGAAAGCCATGATTTTGTGGAAGGCTTCCTCAAAAAGCTGCGTAATAGCAAAACTAATGCTGAGTTTTTGGCTTCGTTTGATTTGACGGCACCTTCTTCCAGTGGCTCGCAAAGCAGTTCTGGTGGGCAACAACGGAGAACGGCGCGTTCTACCACAGCGTCAGTCCCGGCCACAACCAACTAAAACCCATCATGTATTTTATCTGTTCCGTAAGTACACAGTCGTTACCATTCATTTTGTTAATGGCGCAGGCTTAACGGAGCGAAAGGAGCTCCATAATGTATTTGGTGTATGCCGACGAAAAAGGCAATGTATATGATCATGCTTCTTTGTATGGGCTTGCCCGTAGTGCAGACATGATTGTTGAAATCATGGAGGATGAGCTTATTCCGTTACCGGAAGGAGCTACATTGGTAAGCCTACCCAGCACTCGCCCGGTCGGTATGAACCCTGAAACAGGGGAAATGGTTTCTCTTCCCGGAGATATGCAAGCAGTAGGGGCTTTATTGCCGCAAGGTTTTACACGCTTGTGCCTGCCGGGATATGTGAAGACCGATAAGGAGTACAAACTTCCCTTGTTCGGTTATTCGGCTGTAGTCTGGAAAGACGGGGCATTTTATGTAACGGCAGAGCAGAGTGACAGTCCATCCAAGTGGAATCCGGAAAACTGTGACCGTCATCAAGTTAAATTGGGTGTGCAGCGGATGACGGAGCAATATCCCGAAAATCGGCTGTACCAACATTTGTCTAACTGTGCGCTGGGCTACGAATGTCTTACTTCCTCGAACACATTCCTGAATCGCTGGGAAGGAGGAGTTCCGGTATCTTATTCTTGTAATGCGGGTTGCTTTGGGTGTATATCTGAACAGCCGGATGACAGTGGTTTCGTATCTCCGCAGACAAGAATGAACTTCCGTCCTCGCGTCGAAGAAATTGTAGAAGTTATGCTGGAACATTTGAAGACACCGGAGTCCATCATCAGTTTTGGCCAAGGTTGCGAAGGTGAGCCTTCCACACAAGCCAAACTGATTATTGATTCGATCAAAGAGGTGCGTTCCATTACCGATATGGGATACATCAATATCAATACGAATGCGGGATTGAGCGATCATATCCGGGGAATCGTGGATGCGGGTCTTGATCTGATGCGCGTCAGTACCATTAGTGCACTGGACGATCACTACAATGCGTATTACAAGCCGCGCGGTTACACGTTGGCTAATGTGGAAAAATCACTTCGTTATGCTTCCGAACAGGGAGTATATACGTCGATTAACTATTTAATTTTTCCGGGTGTAACTGACCGAGAGGAAGAAATTGAGGCAATGATTGAATTTGCCAAACGTACTAAGCTCAAGCTGATTCAAATGCGTAACTTGAATATCGATCCTGAAAGCTATCTGGAGTTGATTCCACCTGCTCAAGGTGAGATTCTTGGTATGAAGCAAATGCTTGAGATTTATCGTGAGGAGCTGCCTGATGTAGTCATCGGTTCTTACACTCATGTACCGCCACAAGGGCTGGCACGTCCCAAATTTGCCAAGGCCTAAAATGGTCGATGTAACTTGAAACACACCTATTTTATGCCATCTTTGAATGCAGAAAAGAGTTGTTGAAACGCTCATATTCAAGTGCTATAATGTGAACATGTGTTCATACAACTCTGGACTGATAGGACGTTCAGGGCGGAAAGAGGTGAAAGTTCAATGCAACAAGCTATTCAACCAAATTTTAACGTAACTAATGTCACTTGTGCTTGCGGAAATTCGTTTGAAACTGGTTCTGTGAAAGGATCTCTGCGTGTGGAGATTTGCTCCGCCTGCCACCCATTCTTCACAGGCAAGCAGAAATTTATTGATGCTGGTGGACGCGTGGATCGTTTCAAAAAGAAATACGGTATCTAATGGATTACCGCAGGTTATAAAGTTATTAGAGCCTTCTGCAACTGCAGAGGGCTCTTTTTGTAATAATGTGTATTTGCTTTTTATGCGGCCTTAAGATATACTTATTTTCACCGTGCTAGATGGGGAGGTAGCGGTGCCCTGTAACTCGCAATCCGCTATAGCGAGGTTGAATTCCTGTTAGAGGTGTTGTTGATGTGAGGCTGGTCCCTGCGCACAATGTTGACGGCTGGGTCCTCCGCAATGAGTACTTGTGAACCTGGTCAGGTCCGGAAGGAAGCAGCCATAAGCAGGTCCACTCTTGTGCCGGAGGGTTGCCTAGCCCGAGTTGTTGTTCAGGATTGCCGCTCGGATCACAACGATCAATAACAGGTGCACGGTATATATTGGTAATTAGAACATCTTGGCAATCATTGCGAAGATGTTTTTTTGTGTTTTATAAATTGGAAGGTGTCTGGTTTAGATTCGGACGGGAGTATAGTATAATGAAGTGACCATGAATGGTCATGAAAGTGAATGGGAAAGAGGGTAACGCGCATTGGAACATATAGCGTTGTACCGTGCTTGGCGGCCGCAGGCTTTCAAGGACATGGTAGGACAACAGCATATTATCCAGACATTGCAGAATGCCATCCGCGAAAATCGCACGTCCCATGCCTACCTGTTCAGCGGTCCACGAGGAACAGGTAAGACGAGTGCGGCCAAAATTTTGGCCAAGGCAATCAACTGTGAGCATGGACCTGCGCCGGAACCTTGCAACGAATGCGAAGCCTGTAAACGGATCACGGCCGGAGCGGTCATGGATGTACAGGAGATTGATGCAGCCTCCAACCGGGGCGTTGAAGAGATTCGTGATTTGCGCGATAAAGTCAAATATGCGCCCACAGAAGTGCGGCACAAGGTTTATATCATTGATGAAGTGCACATGCTGACGACGGAAGCGTTCAATGCGCTGCTCAAGACGCTGGAAGAGCCGCCGCCACACGTGATGTTCATATTGGCTACGACTGAACCACATCGGATTCCGGCAACAATTATTTCACGTTGCCAGCGGTTTGACTTCCGGCGGGTATCGCTGGAAGAACAGACAGAGCGGCTTGACCTGATATGTCAACAGGAGAACATACAGGCTGATTCGGATGCACTGCAGTACATTGCGCGTCTTTCAGATGGTGGGATGCGAGATGCGGTTAGCGTTTTAGATCAGATATCCTCGTTTACAGATGGTCGGGTTACTTATCAGCAGGTGCTGGATATGACGGGAGGTATTGCGTCCGAGCAATTCGGTAAGCTTGCCTTGGCATTACTGAAAGAAGATGTGGGCACGGTGCTCCAAATGATCGAGAACTTTATGCAGGAAGGTAAAAGTGCGGATAAGTGCATGGAGAATCTTCTGTACTATTTCCGAGATCTGCTAATGATCAAGATGGTGCCTCAGGCGACCAAAATGACGGAGCGAGTGCTGGATCCAGAGCGATTTAAGGAAGTGGCAGATGCTTTTACCAAGGAGCAACTCTTTGCGATGATTGACACCCTTAATCGTTATCAGAGCGAGATGAAATATGCCGTACAGCCACAAACCTTGTTTGAGGTAGCTCTATTGAAGCTGTGCAGTATTCCGGGGGAAGCAGGAACTGTTGCTCAGCCGACCGCACAACGCTCTGGCGCTGCAGCTGATCAGGAAGATGTGGTAATGTTGAAGCGTCAGCTTGCTGAGCTGGAAAAGAAACTGGAGCGCGCGCTGCAAGGTGGATTGGGCGCTGGAGCGGGACAGGAAGCATCGTCGGGTGGTCGTCAGGCTTCCGGGGGGCGTGCCCCTGCTCCGCGGATTTCAGCGCCAGCCAAGCTTCCTTCTCAGTTGGATCGCTATATCGCTGAGAAGTCGAGCGAAGCATTCGCAGCAGCAGGACGTAAGTGGAGCCAGATTTTGCAAGGGGTAAAAGAGGCAAAAGTTACGGTTCATGCTTGGTTTATGGATGGTGAGCCAGTTTCTGTGTTAGAGGACAGTGTGCTGGTTGCATTTAAGAACAATATTCATCGTGAAACTACCGAAAAGCCTGCCAATAAGCAGGTCATCGAGAAGGTATTGCATGAGCAGTTGGGTCATCCTTATCGTTTAGTAACGATGATGCAAAAGGATTGGAATGCTGCGATTGAAGGAGTTTCCGACCAGCCTGCCGAAGAATTGCAACTGGAGCCGGAGCATGATGCGCCGGGAAAGTCCAAGGAGCCCTGGATTGATGAAGCTATTCAACTTTTCGGGGAAGACCTAGTAGTCATTAAAGATTGAATCAAGTTTCTAGATGTATACTTCATTAAAGGAGATGATTGAAATGAACAATATGAACCAAATGATGAAGCAAGTGAAAAAAATGCAGGAACAAATGCTGAAAGCCCAAGAGGAGCTTGGCGGAAAAGTAATCGAAGGAACTTCTGGCGGCGGTGTTGTGACGGTGGAGGTAAATGGACATAAAAAAGTGTTGTCCATCACGATCAAACCGGAAGCTGTAGATCCTGATGATGTAGAAATGCTGCAAGATCTTGTGCTGACTGCTGTCAATGATGCTTTGTCCAAAGCAGATGAACTGGCTAATGATGATATGGGTAAATTTACAGGCGGCATGAAAATTCCGGGCTTGTTCTAGCCTGCTGCATAAAGGAGAAACACGCTATTGTATTATCCGGAGCCGATTGCAAAGCTAATTGATGCTTTTACGCGCCTGCCGGGAGTAGGGCCGAAGACGGCTGCCCGGTTGGCTTTTCACGTACTGAAAATGAAGGAAGATGATGTGATTGACTTTGCCAAAGCGCTGGTCAATGTAAAACGCAATCTTCACTTCTGTTCAGTCTGCGGCAACATTACGGACACAGATCCTTGTCGGATCTGTCAGGATAAGACGAGGGATACCTCGGTCATTTGTGTTGTTCAGGATTCCAAGGATTTGGTGGCTATGGAGCGTACCAAAGAGTTTAATGGTTTTTACCATGTGCTTCATGGGGCGATATCTCCTATGGAGGGAATTGGTCCTGAGGATATCAAACTCAAGGAATTGCTGAACAGACTCAGTGATGAACGCGTCAAGGAGCTGATTTTAGCTACGAACCCGAACATTGAAGGAGAGGCCACGGCCATGTACATTTCTCGGCTAGTGCGTCCTTTTGAAATCAAGGTTACTCGTATTGCTCATGGATTGCCAGTGGGTGGAGATTTGGAGTATGCCGACGAGGTTACCCTGTCCAAAGCGTTGGAAGGCCGTAGAGAGCTCAATTAATAGGTGTATTTATACGTTATAAATAGGGAGTCTGAAATGTCCTTTGGGCATTCTCGACTTACTTGGGGGAGCCGCTACGGCTCCTTTTTTATTTGCCGTGATAGATGGCAGTATAGATCGTTCCTGGTTCTAAGTTTGTCCTTAGTTCAATAAGTATGAATAAGGTAGTCTTGCAGACTGTGCACATAATTCAGCTTGTGAGGAGGATGAACGGATGTGGGAACGGATGAAACAAAATTTCCGTCGTCAGGAGAATGGCAAATCAGAAGCGGAGTATCGGCAGGAGTTGTTTGCCCAGATTCGGGCTTCGCATGCGGAATGGCTAAGAGCGCATCGTTTATTTCATGAAGCTACGGGTAAAGATGAGATCGACTACGCTATATTTGTTCTAGAAGCTGCAGAACGTAAATATCAGATACATTTAAAAAGCGCGAAACAGCAAGGCCTGCATCGTTTCCATCTGCCTGCAGATGAACCTGGGTATGCCAATGATACGGATCGTGTTCACAAGCGGAGAGCTGAATGAAAGGGGCGGTCTGGCTTGTTCTGATTGCCTGTGTCGGGATGCTACTATTTCTAATCTTAAAAAAACGTTTGGGTATCGGCTGGCTTGTAGTATTCGGGGCGCATATGGGCCTGGCAGCCATCGCATTGTATGTTATCAATTATTCAGGGTGGATTACGCAGGTGTACATCCCGATCAATCCAGTGACAATGGGGGCGGTAACGATATTAGGTTTACCTGGGATTGTCCTTTTACTGGGATTGAAAATAGTATTATTCGGACAGGCCATATGAAAACTTAAATGTTATTGTTTCTATTTTTAAAATATAGTTGACGGCGAATTCAAAAATGTGATACATTAATTCTCGGCCCTTAAAGCCCGGGAATTTTTTGTGAGAACAACATTTGAATGAAATTAAAAAAATAATTTTAAAAAAGTGTTGACTTAAATCCTGAATGTGTGTTATATTAATCAAGT
Source organism: Paenibacillus sp. FSL P2-0173 (assembly GCF_038008045.1). Lineage (NCBI taxonomy): Bacteria > Bacillati > Bacillota > Bacilli > Caryophanales > Paenibacillaceae > Paenibacillus > Paenibacillus sp. FSL P2-0173. The sequence continues at coordinate 117 of NZ_JBBOYK010000008.1, read as the reverse complement.
CGCCGCTGAGATGCGGTGGTGAAACAAAGTAAGACATAATGCAGGTTTGATCTTTGAAAACTGAACAACGAGTGAGTAAAACGATTTTGTTCGCAAAATCAAACAAGAGATATTTTA
>NZ_JBBOYK010000007.1:0-224968 GCF_038008045.1 Paenibacillus sp. FSL P2-0173 | reverse complement strand
ACAACATCAATTGTCCGCAGAGTCGCTTTTTCTATAAGGATTATGTCGAATTCCTCAAATTGTAGTGGAGCAGCGACGTCCAATTTTCAGCGTCTCTCCGTGCCCCAGAACATGAATGCGTTCCTTCGCAATACCCCTACGCTCACGCTCCGCTTCGAGCCGATCCAGCGCCTCTCTTGGCGTATCATCCGCTAGCTTGAAGGCTCCGTAGTGCATCGGAATCATCTGATCTGCGCCGCAATCTACAAACCCTTGCAATGCCTCCTCCGGTGTCACATGCTGCGAGGTCATGAACCATTCCGGTTCATACGCACCAATCGGCATAAAGGTCAGGTCAATGGCAAAGCGCTCGCCAATCTCCTTAAACCCACGAAAATATCCAGTGTCTCCCACAAAATACAACGTCGGTGTATGCTCTGAATCTGTATTCGAATGAGGATGAGGTTCCGTGACGGACGTGGCAGAGCCAATCACCTGCTGCTCATTTTGCAGAACGTATCCCCCCCAATGCGAAGTGTTCGTATCAAACGGCGTGCGTCGTGTCCAATGCTGGGCTGGAACAAACGTAAATCGCACCCCTCCTACCGTAAAATGCTCCCACCATTGCAGCTCATGACAGTTACGAAAACCTTTGCGGATCATTTTCGCCTTTAACCCCGTGGGTACGAGCATCAGCGTATCTGCACGATATAATTTCCGCAACGATTCTAAATGTAAATGATCATAATGTGAATGAGACAGCAGAATGATGTCCAGTGGTGGTACATCCTGAATACGAATGCCGGGCGGAGCCAACCTTTTATCAAAAGCCATACGCTCTGCCCATACCGGATCGGTGACGATATTCAGCCCAAGATACTGGATGAAAAAGGTGGAATGTCCCACCCAGGTCGCTGTCGCCATCTCCCGATTGCTATGCAGAAATTCCAGCTCCGGGGGATGGTTCGGCACAACGAACGTATAATCCTTTATTTTGCTGCGTCGCTCCTGCCGCCATTGTCTGAATTGCTTGATTGTTTTATCGGTATTTACATGATCCATATTGTTAAAACGAACTTTGGGCATGATGCAGCTCCCTCCCTGATGAACCCGTTCTCCAAGAAACGCAGCGGTTCAATTTAACTATATATTGTCACTCGAGTGTGAACATAAAATGATGCAACATCCTGATATATGTAAAGTATAATTCAATCACGTCTGTAAAGGAAATTCTGCGATAAACAGCAAAAACAGACCTCCCGAATCAATCAGGAAGGCCTGTTCCACCTGTTGTTGTCAGTCTTGTGGATTTTTAAAGCGTGCCGAATAAATAAACAAAAACACAATCGCCACGACAATAATGATAGGTGACTCGTACATAATCGTAAAATGCTCGAAAGCAGCCACTCTAACTCACCCTTTCTTCCCTTCATGTCCGCGCACATATTTTGCATCGAACAGAAACAATCTTAATATCAGGATTAGCGAAGGGATCAGCACCAGCAGACCCGCAACAAACGCCGTAATCAATGCATACGCCATCGTAGAATTTGTAAAGCTGTCGTAGACATTAATGTAGGGATACAGAACATACGGGAGATGCGAGCGGCCGTAGCCATACCAGGCAAATGCAAATTGCAGCATCACCAATATGAATGAAACCCCTAGATGCCGCCGCTGCCATACCAGATAAACTGCTCCCGCAAAGCATATGAAGGATGCAACAAACATCCAGGCTATGTTCAGCATATTGGTAAAATGATCTGGATTTTGTTTGTTAATCTGAAAAAATGCGAGCAGACTCGCCAAAATCGTAGGAGCACTCCAGAGCAACGCGTACCCTCGTACGATTTCGAAAGCAACCTTGTCCCCTGCCCTTTTGGCATAAAAGGACAAAAACATCGCCGAGATATACAATACACTCACCAGCGCCAGAATAATAACCGCCCACGTGTAGGGGTTTCTTAATAGCTGGCCCCATTGCAGATGAACACCTGTGCTGTTTTCTACAATAATGCCGCCTTCCGAAATGGCAAGAACCGTGGATAGTGCCGCCGGAATCAGCAACCCTGTCGCACCGTATAACGCCATGTAGACGATATTATTTTTACCGGAATGCCCATACGTATTGTATGCATAATACACTCCTCGGATGGCAAGAAGCACAATCGCAATACTGCCGGGAACGAGTAACGCCGTACCATAGTAATATGCCGCATCCGGGAAGAACCCGTTTAATCCCACCACAAAAAAGATGAGAAATACGTTTGTTACCTCCCACACCGGGGACAGATACCGTTGAATGATATTGTGGATTTTGTTCTGGTGGCCTGTTAACACACTGTAAAAGCTGAAAAACCCTGCACCAAAATCAATGGATGCCACAAGCAAATATCCGAACAGGAACGTCCACAAAATGGCGATACCTACAATCTCATAGCTCACTTGCCTTCAGCCCCTTCCAGGCCCAGCTGCCTTATCTCTTCTACCGCATCCTTATTGCGGAATAGCTTGCTGAGTACCTTAATGGCCGAGAAACACAACACCAGATACAAAATAACAAACAGCACCAGCATCCACCCGACACTCGTAGAAGTGGTCGCTGCTTCGGAGACTTTCATATATCCGCGTAAAATCCACGGCTGTCTACCGACCTCCGCAAACATCCATCCGAGTTCAATAGCTACCATCGCCATCGGCCCCACCAAAATGAGCGCCAACAGCAGCCATCTGGGGTATGGTTTGCGACCTGGCAAACGCTTGCGGATCAGATATAACAGTGGAATGACGAGAATCAGCACCCCTGTAGTGATTTTGAGGTCAAACATATAATGGATAGACAGTGGCGGACGCTCATCTACGGGATAATCATTTAAGCCCTTGACCTCCGTACTGGGCAGGTTCCCGGCCAATACACTAAGTGCATAAGGCACTTTCAGCGCATACTTGATTTCACCGTTCTTATCCATATATCCGCCATATACGAAGGGCGCGTGCGTCATCGTATCAAAATGCCATTCGGCGGCGGCCAGCTTCTCTGGCTGATATTTGGCCAGAAATTTACCGGATGCGTCTCCAATCATCACGGTACTGATGGCAAACACAATGGTACAGGTGGCAGTCAGCTTCAGCGCCTTTTTGAAATAAGGGTGATTACGTCCCCTCAGCATGCTGTAAGCCGCCAGTCCCATCAGCACCCCAGCGCTCAATGTATACGAAGAAGCCAGTACATGAGAAACTTTAGTCGGGGTAGCCGGATTTAGCATGGCCTGGATGGGATGAATATCAGTCATGACTCCATTTTTGAGTGTAAAGCCTTGAGGTTGGTTCATGAACGAGTTCACAGTCGTAATAAAAACCGCTGATGCAGATGAGGCAATCGCTACCGGGATGAGCAGCATCAGGTGAAAATATTTGCTTTTAAACCGATCCCAGGTATACAAGTAGATGCCCAGGAATATAGCTTCGATGAAAAAAGCAAACGTCTCCAAAAACAGAGGCAGCGCAATCGCTTGTCCAGCCACCCGCATAAAGGTGGGCCAAAGCAAGCTGAGCTGTAGACCAATGGAGGTGCCTGTAACGACACCCACGGCAACAGTAATGACAAACCCTCGCGCCCACCGTCGGGCCAGCAGTGTATAATGCGGATCACCGGTTCGCAGCCCACGCCATTCTGCTAGTGCAATCATTAAGGGTACGCCAACGCCGATGGATGCAAATACGATATGAACAAACAGGGTAATTCCGGTCAGCATCCGGCTTAGCAATACAGGGTCCAATGAAGACAAATGGGTTTCACTCCTTCATTTCACATTTTAAACATCGCGGATCACTCTGGATTACCAACTAAGGAGTCAAGCGAGCTATGCTTTTAATTACGGCATATAGCATAATGGCCGCAATTACTATACATACAATAATGAGCGTTCTTTCCTGCTTGCGGAACATAGGAACGCCTCCTTCACTTATCTATTGGCGCATTTTGGTAACCTATTCACAGTTTGGTTCATTCTTCCGAGTTTTAACCCTGCTTATACATTGAATGTAGCCGTATTTCTTTTTAGATATTGTCTTATGCATTTCAATACGTTATATTGATATATAGTTAGATAACCTAATTATATGAAAAGAGTGAACTTATGCCACCAAAACAAAGTAAGCGGGACACCATCCAGCAACCCCTTCCCCGTCTGGGTCCAGAACCTTATCTGGAGTTAATGGATCAAACTGCCCTTGCAGGAACGGACCGACAACTTGCCCGCATTGGTCTCTTCTTGCTGTGGACGGGTGATAACGTGCTGGACGCGATCGATCTAGATCTATCTGCCTACGGCCTCACAGAGAGTAAGCTAGATCTGTTGTTGCTGTTGACACTGCACCAATCTCAGGCTCAGATGAGCCCCTCTATGATTGCCGACCGTCTGGGAATCCGTCGTGCATCTGTTACATCGATCTTGGACTGGACAGAGCAACGAGGATGGATTATCAGAGAACATAATTCTACAGATCGACGCAAAATTCATGTACGCATTACAGAAGCGGGGACTCATCTTGTACAGCAGGTGCTCCCTGTATTTTGGTCTTCCTGTGCTTCTCTAGCGAGTATTTTGGAGCCAGAGGAGCAGGTCGTTTTTTCGCGGATTATAGAAAAAATCCATCATCATATGGAAGGCAGATTGGGGGTGGGCAGATAAATTTTTTTAAACATATAATTAGGTTGTCTAATATATTTAATTGCGCGTATCAACAAGCTGCTTATTTTATGATCAAGGAGTGTTCAATTGATGAGTAAATTACGAACCAATCATACCGTTATACAGAAAGAAAATGTGGCTCTCCCTTATGCATGGATGACTGTAATCCTATGCTGGTCAGCGGTTGCCGTTATGTCCAGCCTGTATGTGACGATCCCTTTGGTCCCTCTTTTTGCTAAAGTGTTTGGAAAAACACTTGCTGAAGCAGCCCTGCCGGGCAGTATCTTTTCCTTAGGCTTTGCGGCGGGATGTCTTGTTTATGGTGGATTGTCTGACCGCTTTGGACGAAAGCAGGTTATCGTCACCGGACTGCTCGCATTAACGATTATTTCGTTATCCCTCAGCTTAACCAGTCAGTATTCTGTATTAGTTACACTGCGCTTGCTTCAGGGTTTAGCTGCGGCCACCTTTTCTCCCGTTGCTCTTGCATACGCTGTCGATATGTTCCCGACCGAAAAACGGGTAACGGCTATCGGCTTTATCAGCACCGGTTTTCTAGTAGCAGGTATCGCTGGTCAGGTATTTAGTATTGTCATTAGCGAGCAAATGGGGTGGAATACGGTATTTCGGATGCTAGGCATTTTATATGCAATTACCTTCCTAATTGTCCTTTTTTTCCTGCCTAAAACCCCCTCCCCTCAACGAGGTGTTCGCATTTGGTCAGCTTTCAGTCAGTTGGGGGCCGTTCTGCGCTCGTATCCTTTATGGTTAAGCTACATAGTTGCTTTTGTTCTCCTGATGTCCTTTGTGAGCATGTATACGGTTTTGGGTAGCTATCTTGGCGGCCCTGAATTTGGCCTGAATAGCCGACAGATGCTTTATGTCAGATCCGCTGGTATCATCGGCATGCTCCTTTCACCATTCGCCGGAAAGCTAGCCCAGAAATACGGTGTGCACCTTATATTACGTACAGCTCTTATTCTTTCCATTCTGAGTTTGGCGCTGATGGGAATGACACACTCTCTTATGACTATCGTGGTATTGAGTGTATGCTTTGTCAGCGGCATTGCCCTGAGTGTTCCTTCACTCATAGCAATCGTCGGTCAGCTCGGCGGTGCAGCGAGGGCTATAGCTGTCTCACTATATACCTTCATCCTGTTTGCCGGTACAAGTCTAGCTCCTGTGCTTTCCATTCGCTTGATGGATAATGGCGGTAATCAGACAACTACATTTATGCTGCTGGCAGCTGTTCTGTCTCTAGGCTTTATCGCCTCCCTGCTCATTCGCAGCCACCAGAACGATCCGCTGAAGCGGAATGCATAGACAGCATCAAACTATAAACCAAACTTAAAAGCTACCTATAGCGCCACTGCGCAGTCGGATGGTGCTTCCCATCGCCACCGCTACGCTTGTACAGCACCATTCCACCTACTCCGTTTTCATGTTAATTTTTCGAGTTCGGCTTATATAGCATCCTGTTTTTATTAAAAAAACCTCCATATTCATCAGCCATGTTTACGTGAGTTAGTGTGAGATATGTCATTGTGTTTTCCTCATAAACACGAACTTCTCTTTGGAGACATTCGCAGAATGAGTTACAATACAGATAAGCTATATAGGGAGAACTTTTGACAGGAGGCTGTACTGAGCTATGAAAATAACATCTATTGAGCCAACTCCCAGTCCGAACACCATGATGCTGCATCTGGATGAGCGACTGGAAGCGGGTATCCGCAGAACATATACACGGGACAATGAGCGTTCCGCTCCTCCATTTATCCGGCGCATGCTGGGCATTGAAGGGGTCAAAAGCGTGTTTCACACGACCGACTTTGTAGCCCTTGACCGCAAAGGGAATGCAGACTGGTCCACTATTTTGGGTCAAGTCCGGGATCGGCTAGGCGAGGAAGGCGCTGACGCCAATTGGGATTTGCCAGAGGAAACCTCTGGAGAAGCATTTGGCGAGGCACAGGTCTTTGTGCAATTTTTTCGCGGCATTCCTATGCAAATTCGAGTCAAGGCGGGGCAGCAGGAGGAACGAATTTCCTTGTCCGACCGCTTTGTGCAAGCCGTTACCCGTGTAGCGAGTGCAACGCTGATTAAGGAACGCAAGCTGAGTGATTACGGCGTCCGCTATGGTGAACTGCCGGACATTGCACGCGAGGTCGAGCAGGAACTGGAAGCTGCCTTTCCGCAAGAGCGGCTGGAGCAGATTATCCAACAGGCGATTGCCCACGGCGCAAACAACAGCGAATTCGTGGAGGAACGCCGCGAGTGGAGCGATGCCGAGTTGGGGCAGGCCCTGCAGCACGAGGATTGGCGCACACGCTACGCTGCGCTGGATCGGCTGGAACCGACGCCCGAGCATTTGCCGCTTATCCGGCAAGCGCTGCATGACGACAAAATGCAGCTGCGGCGGCTGGGCGTCGTCTATCTGGGCGATATTCGCTCACCGGAGGCGATGGATCTGCTAGCCGAGGCACTGCGCGATCCTTCAGCGGCAGTACGCCGCACCGCAGGCGACACGTTGTCGGACATCGGCGACCCGGTCGCTACCAGCGCAATGATCGGAGCCCTGTCGGATAGCAGCAAGTTGGTGCGCTGGCGGGCGGCACGTTTTTTATACGAGGTTGGAACCGAGGATGCGCGTGATGCGCTGGAGAAGGCCGTCGATGATCCCGAATTCGAGGTTAGTCTACAGGCTAAAATGGCGCTGGAGCGCATCGAATCAGGCGAACAAGCCGCGGGAACGGTTTGGCAGCAGATGGCCAAGCGGAACTCTTAATTTAAGATTCTACGAGTGATTTTCAAAAAATTGTAGATTGTCAGAAGATGTACAGGTACGATATACTGTAGTTCGCTATACAATAAAATATCATGTCATACACCTCATCAACCCTGTTTTATGATGAGGTAGAGGTCGCGGATGTAATCAGTACACCGGAGGAGACGATAAGAGCCGTCTGAGATTCCAGTGGAAAGGTACACCCGCCGAAGTATGCGGAGCTGACTCTTTGTAAATACTCCGAATGCTGGGGCTGCTAACCGAAAGGAGCAGAACTGTCACACGCTGTCCTAACACAGACACGTGTGTTGAGCTATCTTGTTATAGAAGAAGGTATGGTGCGGAATGCATAGACAAGACCGCAGGCGTATTCCCTGCGGTTTTTTGATTTATATACTCCCCCTCCTTCTGGCTCTTGCCCTGACATGAAATACAATTTCATGAAGGAGTGTTTGAACGTGCAACACAAAGCAACACCTGACGCAACCTTGCGTAAAAGTCTCAAAGCCCGCCATATGACGATGATCGCCCTCGGCGGCTCTATCGGAACAGGCCTGTTCCTCGCCAGTGGAGGCGCGGTTGCCGAAGCTGGACCCGGTGGTGCCCTGCTGGCTTATGCAGCAGTTGGTCTCATGGTCTACTTCCTTATGACCAGCCTCGGTGAGTTGGCTACATTTATGCCTGAATCTGGCTCTTTTAACACCTATGCAGGTCGCTTCGTCGATCCGGCTTTTGGTTTCGCCATGGGATGGAACTTCTGGTACAACTGGGCAGTGACGATTGCTGCCGAATTGGCAGCAGCGACCGTGCTCATCAAATACTGGTTCCCGGAAAGCCACTCTGCCTGGTGGAGCCTGTTATTCCTAGCCGTAATCTTCGCGCTCAACGCGTTGACCGTCAAAGGCTACGGTGAGTCTGAATACTGGTTCGCCATGATTAAAATTGTGACCGTCGTCATCTTTTTGACTGTAGGTGTGCTGATGATCTTTGGCATTATGGGTGGCCCTGCGATCGGCTTTGCCAACTTCACGGTAGGAGACGCCCCGTTCCATGGCGGATTCTTTGCTGTATTGGGCGTATTCATGGCAGCGGGCTTTTCCTTTCAGGGAACGGAGCTGATTGGGGTAGCCGCTGGAGAGAGCGAAAATCCGCGTGAAAATGTGCCGCGCGCCATCCGTCAAATCTTTTGGCGCATCCTGTTCTTTTATATTCTCGCGATTCTCGTGATTGGATTGATCATTCCGTACACCAATCCGAATCTGCTGCGGGGAGACATCAGTGACATCGGGGTCAGCCCGTTCACGCTCGTATTTGAAAAAGCAGGGCTTGCGATTGCTGCTTCTGTTATGAACGCCGTTATTTTGACTTCCGTATTGTCGGCAGGTAACTCGGGTATGTACGCGGCAACTCGGGTACTGTACGCTTTGGCACGGGAAGGTAAAGCCCCGCGTTTCCTCGGACATATCAATAGACGCGGCATTCCTATGAACGCGCTGCTGATCACGACCGCTGTCGGTATGCTGGCCTTTCTCGCCTCTCTGTATGGAGACGGTGTAGTCTATAACTGGCTGCTGAATGCCTCCGGAATGTGTGGATTTATTACGTGGGTCGGGATTGCGGTCAGCCATTATCGTTTCCGCCGTGCCTTTACTGCACAAGGTCACAGTCTAAGTGAGCTGCCATACAAAGCCCGCTGGTTCCCGTTTGGGCCGTTGTTCGCCTTCGCTCTGTGTATCATTGTCATTATCGGGCAAGGGGCGGATGCCTTCACCGGACAGGAGATTGACTGGAAAACGATGATCGCTACGTATATGAGTGTGCCGCTGTTCCTTTTGCTGTGGCTCGGCTACAAATGGACCAAACGTACTAAAATCGTTCCGTTAAAAGAATGTGATTTGAGTCCAGATGCTTCTTCGGATAAATAATAGAAAACAGTAAAAAAAGCCCGTCTCCACATATCAGGAAAAACACGCTGGTAAACCTGGTCCAAGACCGTTTATCCGCATTTTCACCTGTATATGCCCGGAGACGGGCTTTTTCTGTTTATTTGGAGGAAGGTTCCAATGAAGCTGACAAAGACATGGATAAGGCACGACGACTAAAAATACCGTATATAACAGCAATCAGCGTCAGCACTGCAGAAAACAAATACAAATTAACGATGCCCAGATGATCTGCAATCCAGCCCATTAACAGCAGCGATATACAAAAGGTCAAACTTGTCAGTGTGGCCTGGGCAGACAGCACCTTGGGCAAATCATGTACGGACACACTCATTTGCATCATCGTGCGGCGGGATACGACGGACATTTCCGCAGGTAGTCCCATCAACAACACGATAAGTAGCGTCAGTGGCGGTAATGTGTTCAGTGCATACCACGCTGTCAGCAGCCCGTAGCCTGCCATCCCCGCCAACATGGCGGGCAGCAGTCTGCGCTGCAAATGCTTGACGCAGGCGAGAACAACGATGCCGCCGCCAATCGCTCCTGCAAAATACGCTGCATTGATGTATCCCCACCATGCCTCGCTCTTGTGCAAAACCTGCTGAGCGAAAGCAAGCGTGAACGCGCCTACCCAAACCGAACCCCCTAGAAGGTCAATCATATCCATAAAAATAAGAGCTTTCAGTCTGCGACTGGCTCCGATGAGGCTCCAGCCTTCACGGAGTATTTCCTTTTTACGTTTGGGAGGTAGTGCGGTGCTCTCTGATTCCGGGCCATACAGTGTATCTTCCAACCGTGCAGGAGGCAAGTCATGATGCCCTTGCCCGGACTCAGTTACAGCTTCGGAAACTGAGACATCTCCACCTCGCACCCTTGTTCCAGGTTGCAGCAAATAATGGGCTTTGCCCTCTAGTGGATCTCGAATCAGGCTGGTGAAGATCATTGCTACCATATACAGCCCGCCGGCCACCAGTAGTGTTTTTTCTGAGCCTAGCATGGCTACGAGCACACCACTAAGCCCCCACCCCGCTAATTGCACCGTCTGATCGCTGACCGATACCAGACTGTTTGCCCGCATGAGTCCTTCCCCAGACGCAAGGCGGGGAATCAGCGCATTACGCGCAGGCGTGGTCCATCCGTCCAGAAAGGACATGGCTGCCACCAACGTAAACACCATCACCCATATCGGCTCCGTACCCGCTGACCACAAGTGGCCCAGCAGAACAGCAAAGAAAGCCAATTGCCCGAACTGAGAAACGAATAAAATAAAAGGAAGCTGGAATCGGACCAAAATGAGCGGTGCTAAAAAGCCGCTGATCATCTGTGCCCCCATTCGCAGCAACGGGACGAGTACCGAAGAGAAGATCGAGTCCGTTTCATGAAAAACCAGAGACACAAGTGCCATAATGTAAAGAATGTCGGCCGCATTGGACATAGTCTGCGTGCCAAGCAAGTAGGTAAAGGAACGCTTGTGCATATAAATAGAATACTCCTTTGTTAATGTAGCTTTTTACAGCAAGATGATTAGGTCCATTTCAGGGTTACACGAAGATTGCCGGTACTTCCTAGATCCGTAATCTGATAGGAAATGGATTTTAAACCGAGTTGATATAAGGATTGTAAATCCTCCTTGAGACTTCGCTCCGTTCCCTGATAGGCAAAGGTAAGTGTCGTCCCTCCCTTATTTACAATCTTACGCACCTGTTCCTTAATGTCGGCGGATGTTTTAACCAGACCCTTGCCGTCTTGCAGCGGATATTCGAGGGTATTGTACAGTTTTTGATACACAGCAGCCTTTGATCCTCCGGTAGCTACCAGTGCTGATAAGGTTTCCCGATACGATGTATTCGCCTGAGGATACGGCTTAACCCATGAGTGATCCCGTCGCATTTCGGTATCCGTCAACAGATAATATGAAGTGCTTACCTCGTTCGCGCGATCCGGGGTTGGATCATCCCATGTCGTATCCATGTGATACCATCGACCATCTAATAAAACAAGATTCCAGGCATGCAGCTGGCCCCCTGCTCTTCCTTCCACAATCCGGTTCGTAATGCCTGCACGTTCCAGCATTTTATAGGCCAGCAGTGAATAACCCTGACAGACTGTGCTTCCCGTTTTCAGGCCATCATAGGCTGTGTACTTTTGCTGTGATTCATCATACTTCAGGCGAACGACGATCCAATCATGAATGGCCTTTACCTTCTCATGATCCGTCATTCCCTTCGTAATAATATCCCCCAGCACTGCTTTAACTGTGCTATCCACATATGCTGTCTGTTCCTTCGTCTCCCGGTAGCTTAGACGAATCGTAACCTGAGCGGAGGTCGTTGTGCCTGTATAGCTGAATGCGTAGCTTTTGATCGTATAATTCACATACGGATCGCTCTCCATGGCCTGTTGGATGGCCGTCTGTAATTGTTGCTTGAGACCGTTCACTCGCCCTTGATATGTAAAGGTCAGCGTTTCACTCCGCGTAGCCATTGCCTGTAAAAGCTTGTTCTGAAGCTGCTGCGATGATACGGATGGAGCCGGCTTGGTCGATGCCGCATACACATTGCTACCCCACTCCACAGCCTGCGGCAGCAACACAGCCAGCGCTGCACCCGCAACCAGACATTTTACAAGCCTAACCCCGATTTTTCTGTTCATACAGAGCGTTCCTGCCCTTCTTAGCATAGTTGTAAACAGCTATATCTTACCATAAAAACAGTTGCCCCAAACGCTCTAGTTTTGTCGGTTGCAGACGAGTAAGGGAGTAGTTCAAGACAGGTTGTGACATTATACACGCCTATATAACAGATGGGACAACGAGCAGACTTGTCGTTCACAGAGAGTTTTATCACAGCAATCTAGGTTTCCTCATGATATGGTACTGGCATCGGAAGTAAATGATATTGATTCTCATTCTAGATCAGAAAGGCTGAGCACCATGCCAGAATGTATCTCACTCCTTCGTACACCATTAGGTCAAACTGTGCGTTTGCAATCTCTTGCCCCTCTTCATCCCTCATTGCGCCGTCGCTTAACAGATATGGGTATCAACGAAGGTTCCATCATACGATTAAAGAAAATCAGTTTATTGGGCGGTCCTATCGTCATTGAATGCAACGGCCAGCTGGTTGGCCTCCGTCAAAATCAAGTGAAGCAACTGGAGGTTGTTCCAACATGGACATGATCGCTCTATTCGGTAATCCCAACACAGGAAAAACCTCATTATTCAACAAGCTGACTCGTACGTATGCAGAAGTAGGAAACTGGTCCGGCGTCACAGTGGAAAAGAAAACAGGAATCCTGCGTGACAAGTCTGCCGTATTGGTGGATTTGCCGGGCGCCTACTCTTTACTCCCTCTTTCGCTGGATGAAGGTGTCGCAACCCGATATTTGCTGGAAGAACCTCCTACGGCCCTGATCAACATTGTGGATGCCTCCCAGCTCCAGCGTAATCTCTATCTAACCGTACAACTACTGGAGTATGGCCGTCCGCTTGTACTTGGCTTAAACATGACTGACGTAGCCGATGCCACGGGTCTTCGTGTAAACAAGGAATTGTTAGCCGATCAGTTGAACGTTCCCATCATTCCTATGGTGGCGCGTACAGGCAGTGGAAGTAAGCAAATGCTCGCTTCTCTTCGGGAGGTAAGACGTACATCCAATGCTTTTCAATTGGACTACGGCCCTGCCGTTGAAGCTGCTATTACCGATATTTGCGACTTGCTGCCAAATGCACCTGTGCCGCAACTGCGGTGGGCCGCACTGCAATGTCTGGAAGGTAATCCTGTCGTCATGGAATGGATGACGAATGAGGTACAGCGTGAACAAGTAACTGTGCGCATCCACCGTTGCGAGGAAGAACTTCTCGGTGAAGGCCATGCCATCACCCCTGCTCAGCATATTCGTTCTGTACGAACAGCATGGATTGCTGATCTGTGCACCAAGGCACTCGACACCTCCAAACTCAGACCGCACAGCCTGACGGATAGGCTGGATGCACTATTAACTCACCGGTATCTGGGGATTCCGATCTTTTTGCTGCTGATGTACGCTACCTTCAAGTTCACCTTCGATTGGGCGGGTACGATCCTTTCAGATATGCTGGATGGATTTTTTTCAGGGACACTCAGCACTTGGATTTCTGAGTTACTCGTTCACTTGAACGCGTCCGCTTTTACGCAAAGCCTAGTCGTGGACGGCATCGTGGCTGGAGTCGGGGGTGTGCTTGTTTTTCTGCCTCAAATTGCTATTTTATTTCTGATAATTTCAGTGATCGAAGACTCCGGGTATATGGCACGGGTCACGATACTAATGGATCGCCTGATGCAAGCCGTTGGCTTGAACGGGAAAAGCTTCATTCCCTTCATCATCGGATTTGGCTGCAATGTCCCTGCGATTATGGCAGCACGCACCATTGAACAGCCCAGAGAACGTCTCATTACAACATTGTTGGTGCCCTTTATGTCATGTTCGGCCCGCCTGCCGGTATATGCGTTGTTTGCGGGTGTGTTTTTCCCAACACATGCGGCAAGCATCATCATGCTGATGTATGTGTTAGGAATCATCGTTTCACTTATACTTGCCAAAATTTTTTCCAAAGTATCCATTTTGTCGGGTGAGCCCTCCCTCTTCATCGTGGAACTTCCTCCCTATCGAGTGCCGCAGGCTCTTACACTATTCCGCAGCACATGGGAGAAGGTCAAAGGCTTCGTCCGTAAAGCCGGAACCATTATCCTTGCAGGTTCCGTTGGCATCTGGCTCTTGTCCAATTTCGGTCCGCAGGGCTTCGGGGCAGACATGGATGACAGCCTGCTTGCCACCGTTGGAGGTTGGTTCGCTCCATTACTGGCCCCTCTCGGTTTTGGCACCTGGCAAGCAGGTGCTTCTCTGCTCACGGGCTTTATGGCCAAGGAAGTTGTCGTATCAACGATGAATATTATTTACCACGTTCCTGATATGCAGGGACTTGAACTACAAGTCAGACAGGCCTTTACACCGCTTGCCTCTTTTAGCTTTATGGTGTTCATTCTGTTGTATGTTCCGTGTCTGGCTACGGTAGCGGTCATTCGTAAAGAAACCCTTTCGTGGCGTTGGACCGCATTTTCTGTGATCTATCCTTTGACCGTCGCATATATCATCGCCGTCTTGATCTATCAATGTGGCAGATTATTAGGTTGGGGTTAAGTCAGGCCCTACAGTAAATAAAAGGAAGTGGATTCCATGATCAATATCATCATTTTATTGGCGATCCTCGGTTATAGTGCGTGGGTGCTGGTACGATTTTTGCGAAAAAGCCGTCAAGGCGCCTGTGCGGGGTGTTCGTCGAGCAAGTCATGTCCTGGCTGTGCCGGGAGTTCTATGAATGAAGATCATGCGAAAATCGAGAAAAGTATTTAATTCAAACTCATCATCACATGAAAAAAAAGCGGCTCCGGGGGTTTCTTACACCCGAAGCCGCTTTTCATTTACGCTCAAAACTCACCGTATTCAGCGATATACTGCCAAATGCTCACTTAGCTCTCGCGTATGCAGGTAAACTTCACGGTACAGTTCGTATAGGCCTTCATACCGTGCCACATGTTCCGGGTTTGGCGAATATCTCGCTGCTTCACGCAAAAAAGCTTCAGCACACGCTTGCAGAGATTCAAACCAGCCACTACCATAAGCAGCCAGCATGGCCGCCCCCAAGGCAGGTCCCTGCTCGCTTTCCAGCTTGATGATATCCGCGTTAAAAATATCTGCCTGCATTTGCAGCCATGCTTCATTACGTGCACCGCCACCGATGGAAATGACTTCGTTCACCGTTTTGCCCGTTCCTCTGAGAATATCAATGGATTCCTTGAGCGAAAACGTAATTCCCTCCAGTACCGCCCGTGTAAAATGCGCAAGCTTATGCCCCGCATCCATCCCGATAAAGCTGCCTCGAATGGTTGCATCTGGATGAGGTGTACGTTCGCCGACGATATAAGGCGTGAACAGCAGCCCTTGGCTGCCCGGCTCAATAGAGTTCACATCTGTCAACAGTGCATCAAAAGAATGCTCTGGTGCAAAGGTATCCTTAAACCAAGTCAAGCTGTATCCGGCCGCGAGCGTAACCCCCATAATATAATAAGCATCCTGCTCACTATGATTAAAAAAATGCGCCCTCCCCTGCACATCAATATCCTTGCGTTCCTCATAAGAAAGTACAACCCCTGAGGTGCCGATACTGCACAGGGTGCGGCCTTCGCTCAAAATGCCGGCGCCAATCGCGCCACATGCGTTGTCCGCACCACCTGCAAAGACCTTCGTTTCAGGCGAAAGCCCGCTCTGCTCCGCAATCTCCGGCAGTAGCGTACCCGTCTGATCAAAGGATTCCACTAGCGGCGGGAACAGCGACAACGGTAGGTCAAACGCGGCAGCGATCTCTTCGCTCCACTGCTTGTTCGCAATATCCAGCAGCAGCGTGCCCGCCGCATCCGAATACTCCGTCGCCAGCTCTCCTGTCAGACAGTAGCGCACATAATCCTTGGGCAGCATAAAATGTGCCGCACGGGCCAGCACGTCTGGCTCATGCTCCTGCACCCACAGCAGCTTGGGCAGCGTGAAGCCTTCCAGCGCGCGATTACGTGCGATGTTCAGCAGCTCCGATCCGAGCTTTTCTTCAATACGACGGCATTGTGCTGTTGTACGCGTGTCATTCCACAGAATAGCCGGACGAAGCACTTGGCCTTCCTTGTCAGTCAGCACAAGCCCGTGCATCTGTCCCGAAAAGCTAATACCGTCCACGGCATCTGTGCCGCCGATTCCGGCCTTCTCCACAAGCTGTTTTAGTGATGCTAACGTGCCACTGACCCAGTCCTCAGGGTGCTGTTCGCTATACCCCGCCTTCGGCTGATGGAGCGGATAAGACTGGGAGGTTTCATAAGACACCTG
The DNA here is from genome assembly GCF_038008045.1 of Paenibacillus sp. FSL P2-0173. Classification (NCBI taxonomy): domain Bacteria; kingdom Bacillati; phylum Bacillota; class Bacilli; order Caryophanales; family Paenibacillaceae; genus Paenibacillus; species Paenibacillus sp. FSL P2-0173. Next base: position 208,658 of record NZ_JBBOYK010000007.1, on the reverse strand, counting down.
CCCCTTGCGGTTAACCAGCACCGTTTTGACCGCGCTGGTACCCAAATCTACGCCGATGACATAGCGTTCCTGCTCCTGATTTAGCTTCTCCTGCATTGGAGTTCCTCCTTCCCTGTTATCGTACTGCCCTTATAAGTTCTGGCATTAGTCAGCTAAAATGTATTGATTTAATGTTGCTTTCAGATATTCCTGACGACCGGATACGTTTTTGCGTGGTGTTTCGTTCGCCAAAGCATATTCAGCAAGAGAAGCAAGCGTTGCCTTTCCGGATACGATGTCTGCTCCAATACCTTCTTTAAAGCTGCTGTAGCGCTTCTCAATAAAGTTTTCAAACACACGATCTTCGATCAGTTTGGCGGCTACCTTCAGTCCCTTCGCATACGTATCCATACCTGCGATGTGCGCAAGGAACAAGTCTTCTGGCTCAAATGATGCTCTGCGCACCTTGGCATCAAAGTTGATACCGCCACGGCCCAAGCCTTCATTTTGCAGCACTTCATACATGGTCAGTGTGGCATCATACAGATCAACCGGGAATTCGTCCGTATCCCAGCCCAGCAGCAAATCTCCCTGATTTGCATCCAGTGATCCCAGCATGCCGTTAATCCGTGCTACACGTACTTCATGATCAAAAGTATGCCCCGCCAAAGTTGCATGATTAGCTTCCAGATTAAGCTTGAAATGCTGATCCAGATCATATTTTTGCAGGAAGGCAATCGTCGTCGCCGCATCAAAATCATACTGATGCTTAGTTGGCTCCTTCGGTTTTGGCTCAATCAGGAACTGAGCGTCAAAGCCGATTTCACGCGCATAGTCTACGGCCATATGGAACATTCGTCCCAAATTGTCCTGCTCCAGCTTCAAATCCGTGTTCAGCAGTGTTTCGTAGCCTTCACGGCCTCCCCAGAAAACATAGTTATCCGCGCCCAGACGTTTGCCCACTTCCAACCCTTTTTTAATCTGAGCAGCTGCGTGTGCGTATACATCTGCATTGCAAGTCGAGGCAGCTCCATGCAAATAACGTGGATGGCTAAACATGTTCGCCGTATTCCACAGCAGTTTTTTCCCCGTAGCTTTCATATGTTCCTCAATCAGATCCACGATGGTATCCAAATTGCTGTAAAATTCCTTCAATGACGCGCCTTCTGGTGCAATATCCACATCGTGGAAAGCAAAATAAGGTAAATTCAGCTTATCCAGTAGCTCAAAGGCAGCTTCTACACGTGCCTTCGCCAAATCCAGCCCGGTAAACTTGGACCATGGACGTTCCGCTGTTTCTACACCAAAAGGATCAGAGCCGCCTGCAACCAGTGTATGCCAATAGGCCATGCTAAAACGCAAATGCTCCTCCATCGTTTTTCCCGCTACAATTTCCTGTGGATTATAAAATTTGAACGCAAAAGGATTGTCGGATTGCTTGCCCTCAAAGTTAATTTTAGATACCTGTTCGAAATAAGCCATTATAAGTTCCTCCTTTATAGTAAACGTTTACAAAAACGATTCTAGCACAGCTAAAAGACTTTGTCTATTGCTTAAACTAAGTTTGTTTTTATGATATAATATCAGGAATTACACCAACAGGAAGTGAATTAACATGAATGTCACTGGCGATCAGGCGCTTGTCAAAAAGCTGAATAAATCCATTGTGCTGGAGCGTATTCGCCTTCATGCTCCGCTATCCCGCGCACAGTTATCCAGTCAAACTGGATTAAACAAGGCCACCGTTTCCAATCTGGTGGCAGAGCTCATCACCGATGGACTTGTGTATGAGACGGGATTAGGGGAATCCAGCGGCGGGCGTAAGCCTTTGATGCTACTGTTCAACAGCCGTGCAGGCTTTGTACTCGGTATTGAGGTGAGTGTACAGTACATCAAGGGCGCTCTAACCGATCTGGCAGGTACCATTGAAACAGAGCTTACCTTTTCCCTAACCCAGCATGATCCTGCCTTTATCATGGAACAGATTCGAAAGCTCGTTCAGGAGCTCATGCAGGTCACTCCTCCCTCCCCTCATGGTATCGTCGGCATTGGGCTGGGGGTACCGGGTATGGTGGATGAAACCGGAACCGTTTTGTTCGCACCCAATCTGGGCTGGGAAGAGGTTCCGCTGCGGCAGCAGCTTGAGGCTGAGCTAGGTTTGCCCGTCGTAGTGGATAACGAAGCCAACGTCGGCGCGCAGGGCGAATTGTACTATGGTATGGACGGTGATCACCGACAGCTGGTGCGGGATCTGGTCTACATCAGTGCAGGGTCCGGGATCGGGGCCGGGATTATCATTGACGGCAAACCGTATCAAGGAGCTTGGGGGTACGCCGGAGAGACGGGTCATATGACCATTGATTGGAACGGACGGCTCTGCTCCTGCGGTAGTCGCGGCTGCTGGGAGCTGTATGCTTCGGAGAAGGCGTATGTAGCATCCACATTGAAACTGCCTGCACATAATACAGCGGAATTACTGCCGTTTGCTCAGCAAGGTGAAGCGAGTACATTAAGCGTCCTTAGTGATATTGGGCGATATTTGGGTGTGGGTATTACCAACATTGTGAACAGCCTCAACCCCGGAATGCTTATCATCGGCGGTCCACTGGCGGAAGCCAGACCTTGGTTGGAGCAAAGTATGCGTGAAGTGATTGACGAACGTGCTCTGCCCTATCACCGTCGGCAACTACAGATCCGTTTCTCCACGCTTGGCAGCCGTTCGACGATGCTAGGTGCCGCCTATGCAGCAACAGCTCCTTTTCTCGGGCGTGTGCGCGTATCTTTATAAGAAAAAAAGCGTACGGGAACACTCAAGTTCCTGTACGCCCACTTTTCTCGGGATTTTGCAAAATCCTCTTCTTACAACCCGTTATTGGAGATAACATCCTTATACCAGTAGAAACTCTTTTTTCGTTTTCTTTCAAGTGTCCCATTACCGTCATTGTCTTTGTCCACATATATAAATCCGTATCTTTTTTCCATTTCAGATGAGGAATAACTGACCAAGTCGATCGCTCCCCAGCTGGTGTAGCCCATGAGTTCAACCCCGTCTAGAATCGCTTCATGCATTTGTTCAAAATGTGCACGGAAGTAATCAATACGGTAATCATCCTGAATACTACTATCTTCCTCCACCTTGTCGTATGCCCCCAAACCATTTTCTACAATGAACAATGGTACTTCATAGCGGCTGTACAGCTCATTCAGAGAGAGTCTCAAGCCGACTGGGTCAACCTGCCAGCCCCAATCACTCGTTTCCAGATAAGGATTTTTAACGCCGCCAATCGTATTCCCACTGACTTTTTCCATGCCTTCACTATCCGCACTAGCAACCAACGACATATAGTAACTAAAGGAAATGAAATCCACCGGATGCGTCTTCAAAATTTCATCGTCACCCTCGAGCTTTTCAATCACGATTTCCTTTTCACGGAAGAAGCGTTTCATATAATGGGGATACGCTCCACGAACCTGTACATCCGTGAAAAAATAGTTGAACTGATTATCTTTAAACGCTGCCAGAATATCCTGTGGATTACAGGTGTGCGGATACGTCGTTAGCCGGGTTAACATACAGCCGATTTTAGAATCTGGAATGATTTCGTGACAGTATTTTACGGCTAGAGCACTAGCTATAAATTGATGATGCAGACCCTGATAAACCGCTAGCTCTACATTTTCAAAGCGCTCCGGTAAAATACCACCGCTCGTAAACGGATGGCGCACGATACTATCTATTTCATTAAAAGTGATCCAGTGCTTTACTTTATTTTGGTATCTTTTAAATACAGTCTTACAAAAATGGATAAAGAAATCTACAACTTTCCGTTGGGTCCAGCCCCCGTAATGGTTTACAAGATACATCGGCATTTCGTAATGGGACAGGGTGACAAGTGGCTCTATCCCGTTTTTATGCATTTCATCAAACAGCCGATCATAAAATTGCAGTCCAGCCTCGTTGGGCTTGTCCTCATCTCCGTTGGGGAAAATACGCGTCCAAGCAATAGAAACTCGCAACGTTTTAAATCCCATTTCACCAAACAATGCTAAATCTTCGGGATAGCGGTGATAAAAATCAATTCCCTGACGTTTGGGATAATCATGATCTGACGTGTCCTGCATCGCCTTTTGGATATGCTCCTCAGTCATTGAATTGTGTTTTTTATAATCAGCTTTGCTCACATTCTTTTTGTAAATAGCCATATCTGCTGTAGATATCCCTTTACCATCGACATTCCAGGCGCCCTCTACCTGATTTGCGGCTATCGCTCCTCCCCATAAAAAGCCTTTCGGAAATGTTCTTTTTATTTCTGTCATCTCTAGCTCCTCCTCTTAATTTCTGCTTATGACTCGTTTTAAGTGAATGATCAGATACATGAGTTCTTCATCCGGGATCAAAAGTTCGAATTTGGCTTCAATATATTGTTGAATCGATAATGCACACTTCTCTTCTTCAGGATACTTGTTCACAATTTGGCTCATTAATTCTGGATCTTGAGAATCTAACATTTTATGCTCAAGTAATCTCTGAACAAAAAATTGAAGGTGCGTTAGAAAACGCGAATAGTTGATGCTGTGGGTATCCAGTTCGATTTGGTAATGCAGTTTAATGATGTTCAAAATGTCTTTGACCGTATTGGTCATCAATAAAACCTGGTTCATATTGTTATCGGTTTGTTGAGCATTAACCAAATGAAAGGCGATATTCGCCGCTTCCTCTTCAGGCAGTTCTAGACCGATACGCTTTTCAATCAAGGAGAGCGCATACAAGCCAATACCGAACTCTTCCGGATAAAACTTTTTGACCTCCCACAACATCCGATTCTGAATCTTCATATTTTCTTTAAATCGTTTGGTTGCCATGTACAGATGGTCTGTCAGGGATACATATAAATGCTCATTCAAGTGACTGGATAGTGTATTTTTGGCATAAGATATGATTTCGTCTGCCAGAATCAAATACTCTTTGGGTGTTTCCTTCATTAGCGCCGTCAGATCAGAAGACATGCTTTCATTTTCAAGAACATATATCTTTTCAATCTCGTTCTCATCGACGAAGTCACCAGGTTTGCTTTTAAAGCCGATCCCTTTCCCCATCACGATAATTTCTTTGTGATCCTCACGTTTGGCAAGAACAATACTCGTATTGAGAACTTTAATTACTTTCATATCCAACGACATCTCACTTTCCAGGCTTGATTCCCCCAACAAACACACTGTTAAAGTACAGTAATTAGAGGCTTCTCCGGCCCTGTCTTTTCTGAACTTTCATGACCCATGATTTCCAGATAGTCCGCCGTGTTGGTCACAATAATCGGAGTTATCGTATCATACCCCGCCCTTTGTATGGCTTCAAGTTCAAATTCAATCAGAAGTTGCCCATGCTTAATTTCGTCCCCTTCCTGTACATGCACAGTAAAATGCTGGCCTTTCAGCTTAACGGTATCCAAACCGATGTGAATGAGCAGTTCTACGCCTTCAACTGATTTTAAGGCTATGGAATGCTTGGTGCGGAATACATTTGCTACGATGCCGTCAAAAGGTGCGACCACTTTTCCGCTACTTGGTTGAATAGCCATCCCTTTACCCATTGCTTCCTGAGAGAATGCTTCATCTTTGACCTGCTGTAAGGGAATTACGGTGCCCTCCATAGGTGCGAAAATAACGGTTTTAGATTTGAAGCTTTTACTTATACTTTGTGCTTTAGCAGGCTCGGGACGAGCTTCTTTTTTAGCCGGTTCGGTAACCGTATCTTGAAAGCCGATCATATAAACTGCAATAAACGTCACAATGATCGAAATGGCCATCGTAATAAGCGCATATACCAGGTTAGAGTGATCTTCACTGATAAACATCGGCAGTGATGCAAAACCTGGACCCACAGCTGCATAAGCTTTTAAATTCATAAGACCTGCAAACAATCCGGCAACCCCGGCTCCAATCATACAGGCGAACAGTGTTTTTTTCAGGCGTAAATGTACGCCATACAAAGCGGGTTCCGTAATGCCGAATACCCCTGAAATACCTGCGGACAAAGCAATTTGTTTGAACTTGGGATCTTTCGTTTTCAGCGAGACGGCAAATGCACCCGCGCCTTGGGCCATATTGGAAGCCAACATGGCAACCAGTACCAATGTTTCATATCCTGGTGAAGCCAGCGCAGCAAAAATAATAGGATAGAATACTTTGTGCATGCCGAACATGACGATTAGCGGCATCACGATAGACATCAATACGACTGTAAGCCAGCCGATTCGTTCCTGAATCCAGAATACACCGTTGGACATACCTAAGCCCAAATACGTACCTAGAGGTCCTAAGGCAATGAGAGAAACAGGTGCGACAATCAGAATGACGATTAATGGTTTTAGAAATATTTTCACAGGTCCGGGAGAGATTTTATCAGCAAATTTCTCAATATATGACATGAGCCATATGGTCAAAATAATAGGAATAACGGAGGTAGCGTATTGTACCGATGCTACGGGCAGGCCCGCAAATGTGACAGCTTTCTCACCTCCTAGCAAACTGATTAAGTTCGGATGAAGTAGCACACCCCCTAGGAGTACGGAAACGAATGGATTAGTCTTGAATTTCTGCGCGCTGGAGAAAGCCAGCAGCATAGGCAGAAAATAAAATGCCGCATCCGAGATTACACTTAGGATCATATACGTTTGGCTTTCCTTGCTCATGATTCCGGTTACTGTGCATAGCAAGAGCAGTGCTTTTAACATCCCTGATGCAGCAATGGCCGGAATAATGGGCTGGAAAATACCTGCAATCATGCTCGCAAAACTATTGAACAATCCCTTAAAGCTTCGATCCATCTTCACTTTTTCGGCTTCATCGGAAGACGATTGATTCGGGTCCAGCAATTTGACTAGCTCTTTGTAGACATAGCCTACATCATTTCCTATAATGACCTGATATTGTCCACCGCTATTCACGGCTCCCATAACTCCGTCCAAAGCTTTAATTTCATCTGTTTGTGCCAATTCCGGCTTACGAAGCGTCATCCGTAATCGAGTAGAGCAATGAATAACACTGTTAATATTATCGTTCCCGCCCACTTTGTTAAAAATGGCTTGTGCGATATCTTTGTAATTCATGAGTTACACCTACCTTCTTAAAATAAGGAACAAAAAAAGACCTAAAAAGGGTAGGGAAAAATATCCTACCCAATCTAGGTCTTGCCTGCCGAACAGTAACACGCCTTTATTGGATATTGTGCTATTTAGTTAATTAGAAGTCATAATTGATGGTGCATTGATGAATTGTTACATAGAAGCAACCCGGGTTTTAAGCGCTTACAATTAAAATATAGCACCTATTATCTACAGATGCAATACTTTTCGACAAAATTCTCTCTTTGTAAAAAGAAGTAAAAAGACCTCCATCGCAGCTGTAACTGCAATGGGGGCCTTATTTAAACCATATTACGATCATAGGACCGTCATCTGCTGTTAGGTTGGATTAAGCGTTCAACACTTTTTCAAACTTGGTTTTGTTCATACCGGAAATACGTTCTTCCCCGATCAAAGTCAATGGAACGGCACGAATGCCCATATCCCAAACCTCTTGAGCAAAAGCTTCATTGGTTTCAATGTTGCGTTCTTCGTACTCCACGCCTTTTTCACTCAAATAGCTTTTTACTTGACGGCAATGCGGGCAGTTTGTAGATGTGTATACAATTGCTTTTTCCATGAATATCACCTCATCATTTATTTTGTTACATCATATTTATTCAACCTTGCGAAGATCATTACAGGGCCAGTGCGCTGTGCTCCAAGCTTTCGATGTATTTCTCGCTGTCCATAGCAGCCATGCAGCCACTACCTGCTGCGGTAATTGCTTGTCTGTAGCGTGTATCCTGTACGTCGCCACAAGCGAATACGCCTGGCACGTTTGTTTCGGAAGTCCCCGGATTTACGACGATATAACCGTTCGCATCCGTTGTAATTTGCCCCTCGAGGAAGCCTGTATTCGGATGGTGACCAATCGCCACGAATACGCCGCTAACTGTAATGATCTCCTCTTCGCCTGTTGCATTATTCAGCACTTTCAAGCCAGTGACTCCGTTCTCGTCAGCGATCACTTCTACAGGAGTACGATTAAGCGCCCATTCAATTTTGTTGTTCGCACGAGCACGATCCTGCATAATTTTGGAGGCGCGCATTTCTTCACGACGATGCACCAACGTTACTTTGGAGGCAAAACGAGTCAGGAAATTGGCTTCCTCCAGTGCAGAGTCTCCACCGCCGATGACAACAATTTCTTTGCCACGGAAAAAGAAGCCGTCGCATGTTGCGCAAGTGCTTACGCCACGTCCGATATTATCCTGTTCACCGGGAATACCCAGATATTTGGCAGTCGCCCCTGTGGAAATAATCAGTGTATCGGTAACCAGTTCACCCAAACCTTCTACATCCAATGTAAATGGACGAGCAGTTGTGTCTACCTTGTTTACCCAACCTGTGCGGAATTCAGCGCCAAAACGCTCTGCTTGCTTACGCATATTATCCATCAAATCGGGCCCCATGATTCCTTCAGGAAAACCTGGGAAATTTTCGACTTCCGTAGTCGTGGTTAATTGTCCGCCTGGCTGTGGTCCTTCGATCACCAGTGGGCTCATGTTAGCGCGTGCCAGATAAATTGCAGCGGTCAAACCGGCAGGGCCGGTACCTATAATAATGGACTTGTACATATCTTGGTTCCTCCTAAAATATCATAAGTATTATATAACGAGTTTTCGACACCGGGCGCTGGGCAGCTGCATATACTCTAAAAGTAATTCCACCAGAAGCTTATCCCAAAATGTGGACACCCGGATATTGCAAAAACGAATCACTTGTTTTGTAGGTTCTTATGACTTAGACTGATTCTAAATCCTAATTTCATTATGCGGAAATAGCTGTAAACAGTCAAATGAAGTTTTCATGAAGCGAAGCTTAAAGATAAATTAGGTATGGAGGGATTATCCCGATTATGAATGACGTTTTTGTAGGTAGCTTTATTTCTGCCCTGTCCACTGGACTCGGCGCCGTGCCCATACTATTTATGCGTAATATCACGCATCGGCTTCGCGATGTTTTGTTGGCTTATGCCGCAGGAATTATGACCTCTGCATCCGTGTATAACCTCATTCCCGAAGCGATCGAGCATTCCAATTGGTTCGTGTTGACTGCGGGAATCCTGCTCGGCTGTCTCGTATTACTGGTGATGGAAATGTACATTCCCCATGCGGATTTGGAGGACCCGGACTCCAAGACCTTTCATCTGGAGTCCAAATCTTTTCTCATTATCGCAGCTATTACATTGCACAATTTGCCAGAAGGGCTTTCCGTTGGAGTCAGCTATGCAAGTGAGACTCACAATCTCGGCAATCTGATCGCCTTCTCTATCGGCCTGCAAAATGCCCCGGAAGGCTTTATCGTAGCATTATTCCTTGTGAATCAAAACATTGGCCGTTTCAAGGCATTGGGCATTGCTACCCTCACCGGAGCCGTGGAAATCATAACGAGTCTGATCGGGTTTTATTTGAGTAGCTGGGTGAACGGACTGGTACCTTACGGGCTTGCTTTTGCCGCCGGAGCCATGATGTTTATCGTCTACAAGGAACTGATTCCCGAGAGTCACGGGGATGGCAACCAGCGGATCGCCACATTCTCTTTTATTCTCGGCTTAATTACGATGATTGGGCTAACCGAATGGCTATAGCCGAGCAACACAAAAAAGCTGCCTTCTGCCTGTAATCCAGACAGATAAGCAGCCTTTTTGGCATGTTCACATGAAGGTACCTCATTTTTTTTGGTTCATGGAGCGCAGTGCTTCACGGTACTGCTCATCCTCACTTTTGTGAGTCTCCTTCTCTCTATCAGATATTTGGGAACGTTCATCCTTTTCTTCGTCTTTTCCAGCAAAACCACGTAAAGCCGCACGATAATCCTGATCCCCGTAAGCACCTTTGATGTTCTCGCGATCCTTTTCCACCTTCTTATCCGTCTGGATATCCGGCATATTGCGATGCTCCTCGGCATGGTGTTCTTCGACGTCGAGATTTTTATGCTGCATCTCTCGCGTATGATCTGTCAATTCACGCACCTCGGGTTCCACCTGCACAGGATAAGGACGTTTGCTTCTTTGCCGTGTATCCTCTTCGGTGGGGTGAGTCTTGGGAGAGGACTTGCGCGTCATCTTCGTATTAAATACCAGCAAAAAAATAAAGGCAACCGCAGCTACTACGATAAAAGCAATGGTCATCGGCGGCCTCCTATTCTCTTTCAGCGCTACGGTACCGTCTCGCTATCTCAGCGACCCGTTTGCCCAAAGAGCGACCTAGTGCAAGATCATCACCCGTTGGAAGATTAGGCGGTCCATTGGGGTCTGTCTCCACCGGACATGTTATCCCTACGCCGTAATAGGAGCCGTATAACGCATTTTCCGTAATATTAGCTGGCAGTCCTACAACAATCATGCCTTGATGAAGCATCGGAGTAATCAAATTCAGAAGTGTGGATTCTAATCCACCATGAACAGTAGCGGTTGTGCAAAACACAGCGCCGATTTTATCCACCAGCTTGCCCTGTGCCCACAGATACCCCAGCTTATCAATCCAGCTTTTCAGACCGCTACTAATGGTACCAAAATGGCCCGGGCAACCCCATATGATCGCGTCCACATTCACTAGCTCGTTCACATCGGCCTCGTTCACATGCTTTAGCAACACTTCCGTGTGCTCAAGGCGCGCGCCTTCTGCGATGGAGCGAGCGAGACGTTCGGTATGCTCATTTTCACTGTCATATACAATCATGATTCTGGTCGTCATTATGCGCATCATCCTTTGTCAGCAAAATCATCCTTTTCGCATGCGCTCTTAACCTTGCCCAAAATCCATCTGAATATTATGAATCGTTTGACGCATACTTTGAAAATCCAAGAACTAGGGAGGCATGTTACACATGAATTCACGCGCCATATTAGTCAACTTGCTAGTTATTATCATTATTCTGGCAGGAGGTGGAGCCGCCGCCTATTACTATAATCAATCCGCCAACTACATAAAAACCGATAATGCCCAAGTGAGCGGACAAGCGGTTACCGTTGCCTCTCCAAGCGCGGGCAAGCTCACAGGCTGGAATGCTGAAGTTGGTAAAACCTACACCGCTGGAAGCACGCTTGGGAATGTAGAAGGAGGCGGAAGTCGAATTAGCGTTACGATTCCAACCGATGGTACCATCGTGCAGCAATCTGCGGTCAATAACTCGATTGTTGGGGCAGGCACGCCTTTAGCGAAGGCTTTTGATCTAAACAATTTATGGATTACCGCCAATATAGACGAAACGGCTGTACAGGATCTTCAAGTAGGACAGACCGTAGATGTATATATTGATGCTTACCCGGATACGTCCCTGAGCGGTAAACTCGAAAAGATCGGCCTGGCGACCGCATCGACTTTTTCACTACTGCCCACTTCCAATACCACTGCCAACTATACCAAGGTAACACAGGTCGTGCCTGTCAATATTTCCATTCAAGGTTACAAGGGGCTGGGTATTATCCCGGGAATGAGTGCGACCATCAGAGTTCACAAGTAGGAGGCTGTCATGGATCAAAAAATGTCCGTCGGACGTATTCTGTCCGTGCTGCTGCTAGGCGCCTTCATTTCTATTTTGAATCAAACGCTGCTTAACGTAGCCATTCCACACTTGATGAATGATTTCAATGTATCTGCAACGACCGTTCAATGGCTATCCACCGGATATATGCTAACCAACGGGATTTTGATTCCAATCACCGCTTTTCTGATTGAGTCATTCGGAACACGTGCGCTGTTCATATCCGCGATGGGGTTATTTACTGCCGGGTCTGTCGTCTGTGCTGCCAGTACCGGCTTTGCGCCTATGCTGGTTGGACGCGTTATCCAGGCCAGCGGAGCGGGCATCATCATGCCTGTGGTCATGAACGTGTTCCTGACTGTGTTTCCTCCGGAAAAACGGGGCGCTGCCATGGGTACCATGGGGATCGCCATGATGTTTGCCCCGGCGATTGGACCGACTTTATCTGGCTGGATTGTGGAGCATTACAGCTGGCGGCTGCTATTTTTGCTGGTTATTCCGCTGGCGATCATTGATATTCTGTTCGCCATACGCTGGCTCAAAAATGTATCCAAGCTAACAAAACCGAACTTTGACCTGTTGGGAACCATCTTTTCCACCCTTGGTTTTGGCTTTCTGCTGTATGGCTTTAGTTCAGCTGGAGACAAAGGCTGGAGTAGCAATACGGTAATACTTACACTCGCTGCCGGGATTGTGTTTATTGTAATGTTTATCGTACGTGAGCTGAACATGATACAACCGATGCTGGAGTTCCGTGTGTTTAAATATGATATTTTCACTGTATCGACCTTAGTCGGTGCTACCGTCAACATGACAATGTTCGGCGGGATGCTGCTGCTGCCGATCTATTTGCAAAATATACGCGGCTTTACACCGCTGCAATCCGGTCTGCTGCTGTTGCCGGGTGCACTGCTGATGGGTGTGATGTCACCGATATCAGGGGCAGTATTTGACCGTATCGGCGCGAGGCCGTTGGCGATCATTGGACTGATCATTACGGCAGTCACGACATGGGAATTCAGTCTGCTGACCGATGCCACCACCTACGGACATATTATGATCATCTATACGATTCGCAGCTTCGGAATGTCATTGCTGATGATGTCCGTCCAGACGGAAGGGCTAAACCAGCTACCTGCCCATCTCGGTAGCCACGGTACAGCCATGTCCAACACAGTACGGCAAATCGCTGGGTCTATCGGTACCGCTTGGCTCATTACTGTAATGAGCAGCCGGACCACGATTCATGTAGCGGATTATGCGAATGTCGCTACCACCGCCAATGTTCCTTTAACCGAAGGAGTAGCACAGTTGGGACAAACCCTCGCGCAAACGGCGGGTGTTTCAACAGAAAGTGGTTCAGCATTGGCGCTACAACAGGTGTACCGAAGTGCCGTTACGGAATCGACGATCCATGGCATTAATGATGCCTTCATCATTGCTACAGGGATTGCACTTGCAGGGCTATTGTTTTCCCTGTTCTTGCGACGGTCTACACCGCGACGAAGATAGACGTACAGCGTTAGCGAACTAGAGGTATGAGATGAACTTGCCTTTCAGACAGATAGGCTGGCACTGCAAAAGAAGGAGCATTCATCCCCCTGGATTTTAAGAGGTATGAATGCTCCTTCCTGTTTGTCATCTTGTAATTATTAGTCCTATGACCGCAATAAGCGCAGGCCATTCAAAATGACAAGTAATGTGCTGCCTTCATGCCCAATAACCCCAAATGGCAGGGCTATATCTTGCACAAAGTTGCTGATCACAAGCAGCAAAATAACACTTACCGCGAAGATCATATTTTGTTTGACCACCCGCTGCGCCTTGCGCGCCAGTGCTATCGTCGGAGCAATCTCCTCGATTCCATCGTTCATCAGTACCACGTCAGCGACCTCTAGCGCTGCTCCGCTGCCATGCATCCCCATGCCTAGTCCTACGGTTGCCGCAGTCAACGCTGGAGCGTCATTCACACCGTCGCCGACCATGACGACATGCCCGTACTGCTCCCGCAGCATGCGAATATGGCTGACTTTGTCCTCCGGCATTAAGCCAGCATATACGGCGTCGACTCCGGCCTGCTCCGCGATCACAGCAGCCGTTTCTGGGCGGTCTCCGGTCAGCATGACGACCCAGATCCCCTGCGCTTGCAGGCGTTTCACGGACTCTTGGGCCTGCGGACGCAGCTCGTCGCGTAGTGCCAGCATCCCGGCAATCCGATCATCCGCGAGGATAATGGATACGGTTTTGCCCTCAGCTTCCAGCCGGGCCCGACTCTCCATCCACTGTGGCTCTGCCAGAGGACTAGGTCCATCCAGTACATTTGTACGACCGATTTTCCACTTCACCCCGCCTATGATGCCTTCCATCCCCCATCCGGTGAGTGCCTGCACTTGCTCGGTTGGGAGCAGCTCTCTCTGTCCCCATTCAGCTTCGGCTTTGGCTACAATCGCTCGCGCCAGCGGATGCAAAGAATAACTTTCGATTGTAGCGACAATGTGCAATAGCTCATCGGCATCGTATTCTGCGGCGGTAATCCAATCCGTGACGACAGGTGACCCCATCGTTAACGTGCCTGTTTTGTCAAAAGCAACAACAGAAGTCAATGCCATATTCTCCACATGTGCGCCACCTTTGAACAGGATGCCCCGCCGGGCACGGTTGGAAATGGCCGATAGCATCACTGGCATAATGGATGACACGAGCGCACAGGGTGAGGCCACGACGAGGAACACCATAGCCTTGTAGAACGCTGCTGCCCACGTCCAGCCTAATGCTATGGGTGCACCGGCAATGACGATCAGCGTGACAGCAACAACAATTCGAGCGTACACCGATTCGAACGTTTTAATAAACCGCTGGGAATCAGGAACTTCGGTCTGAGCCTCTTCCACCATACGAATGATTTTTGAAAATAAAGTGTCCTCCGAGGACTGACTAACCTCTACATATAGCACGCCTTCTCCATTAATGGTGCCGGCATATACTTCGTCACCTTCCACCTTATTTACCGGAACAGATTCCCCGGTAATAGATGCCTGATTCACTGCCGAAACGCCCTTGGAGATTCGCCCGTCCGCCGGAATCAGTTCGCCCGGCTTCACCAGCAGCAGGTCGCCTGGCAACAGCTGCTCAATGCCGACCGTTTCCGTCCCCTCGCGAGACAAGCGCAAAGCCGTTTCCGGCTTCAACGCCATGAGCTCAGAAATATCCTTACTACTACGCTCGGTGGTATAGCTCTCCAGCGCACCGCTGAGTGCAAAAATAAAGATCAGCATGGCTCCTTCATTCCAATAGCCAATGGCCGCAGCTCCTAGGGAGGCAGCGATCATGAGCAGATTAACATCCAGATCATGTTCTCGGATCAGTGTTTCGATCCCTTCTCTGGCTTTGGACCAGCCCCCAAGGGCGTAAGACACCACATACAGAATGACCGATAGCCATTGCCACCAATGTGAAATCCCCCATGCCATTAGCATCAGCAATCCACTACCTAGAGCAGCTTGCATCTCCTTGTTTTTCAGCATGCTTTTAAGCTGAAATTGCGGCTTGCGATTCGGACCGGGTCGTCCGCTGCCACTGTTTTTTGAAAGGGTTCGGTTAGAGGAAGACAATGTATCTTGTAATCGTTGAGCAGCTTGCATCATGTCACGTTCCTTTCCATATTTTGTTCCTTGTACTAGCATCTCATTGAGAATGATATCCATTGTTAAGTGCCTTAAAATAGCACATGCTGCTTCGGGAAGCCCGAAGCAGCATGTTTGGCAATGAGAATGATAATCATTTTTGCATCTATACAATTATTTTGGTTTAGTGAAACTTTTGTTTTATTATATACCTTTTCTTTTCCACTTGTAAACCAGTAATGGCCTAAATAAAAAAAGATACCCGCGCAAACACCGCAGGTATCCTCCCTATTTAAAGCATCCTATTCAGGATTTGCAAAATTCGATTCCAGTCGCTCCAAAGTGCAATATATAGACGAACTAGACCATTTCGATCTATATATTGTTCATTGAAAGTCGCTTATTGGATTTTTGCAAAATCCTCTATTACATGAATTCGGGGTTTCTTCAGGCTAAAGGAAACTTCCACGCATGGTTGTGTGCAGTTCCTGAAGTGTGCTGACGATCTGCGGGCTGTTGCAGTTCCAAACGCGCAGCCGCAAGGCGTGCAGCGGGAACTGCTGTGTCCGGGCAAATGACCCCCGTCAGCTCATTCTCCCAGATCGAAATCCCTTCCAGAGACTGGTTAATTTCATCTATTGCTACCCATAAAGGAAGCTCGGGCTTTACACGCCGAACAGCCTCCATTATGCATTTTATCGTATCACTAGTATTCACATGACCATCGACACCGGATGGAATCAACTGATTCTCAGCCCTAATGTCATCGGATGGAGTTGGTATGACTTCTAAAATGATCGTATCGGCAAAGCGTGCCAGATCTGCAGCTTGAGCCACCTGCTTGATCTGTCGTGCGCCCACTTCGGACATGTTATTGGGGTTGGCTGACTCCCCCGACCGTGCGGCTGGCCTGTTCCCTGTTTGGCTTACGTTAGGCACCAAAGACGGATCAACTGTCAAAAGTACGCCTACCCGATATGGAATGCACCGAAGACGTTCGCATAAGGTCTGCTCCGCAACGCCGTCAATCCAGTCTCGGGTTGCCCGGAATTCGTCCACGTCAGCCGGATTGCGCACCATAATCTCCAGCTTGGGTTCCCCCCCCTGCCGCACGCTCCGTAACGCCGCACGCAGTAATGCCTCCAGCTGCATATCTTGCAGGCTTCCAAGACCCACTGCATTGTTTTGCTCAATTAGAGCTATAGTGAGTGGTGATCCGTTCAAAGACTCGAATAAGCCTTCATATTCTGTTTCCAGCAAACTGATAATTCGGCGGGACAAATGCTCACACAATCCAGGCAGGCCAGATGCCTGGTTAAAGGTTTTGTACGTGTCAGATGCACGAGAACCGGGAATAAGGATGGGATCGGGCTCCCCGTCAGGGGCATGAATCATCTGTCCAGACTCAGCTACGTCCAGATAGGCATAGCATAATTCCCCCACGCGGCCAGATGCCTGTGACAAGGGACCATGCAGAAGACTATAACCGTCAAAACTGCCTATTTCTGATGCTGTCTCTGTACTGATGCGACTCAAACTTGCAGGAGCATCGGCATAAATCCGTATGGAGGTACGCCTGTATTCATCGCTCCATTTTAGGAGTGTGCCCATTGCTTGCCCAATATCGTTGCTGTTATTCAGCATCGTTTTCCCAAGTAATTCCGGATTCGCAGCCATCAAAGCCTCCGCTCGACTGATTATGCCCTGCTCAGCTAAACCAACCAGCCAGCCCAACGGATCTTCCTCCTGCGTAGCAGATACTTCATGGCTGCCTGCCCTTAGCGTCTCCATAGCCAACCTCTGTGCAGCAGCCTCCGTACCCGACTCTGGAACTTTGAGATCCCGGCTGTTTTTGCCACCCAACAGCTCTGCGAATACATGCATCAGTTTAGCCTCCATGCTATTAATCCATCCTTTCTTCCGTCAGCAAGTTGGCACACACGAATTCGAGTACCCCTCCAAACAAAGAAAACGCTTACTCATTATGGAGCAACCGAATCTTACATGGGCCTTACCTGTAAAGCCCCTACCTTAACGTATTAGGCACGCCACACATTTATACATCTGGGCACAACCACCCTACATCCCAAAATAAATCTCTATACTGCTGGCACAAGACCACTCGAAAAAGGAACCTATAAAATAAACACCCCCGGTCTTCACAGGATGCCTATACATCCAATGCTAACCCAGGGGTGTTTATTTTTATTCGTAAGAACGAACCTTCAATACACGCATCACATTCAATACGGCTAGCAATGTTACACCTACATCGGAAAATACAGCCTCCCACATAGTAGCAATACCGAATGCTCCCAGCGTAAGAAACACAGCTTTGACGCCTAGCGCAAATATAATGTTTTGCCATACGATACGACGTGTGCGCTTAGCGATATGGATCGCCGTAACTAGCCTTGAAGGCTCGTCGTTCATGATTACGATATCTGCCGCCTCAATCGCAGCATCCGATCCCAAACCGCCCATCGCTACACCGACATCTGCCAGTGCCAGTACGGGTGTATCATTAATCCCATCGCCTACGAACAAAATTTTGTCGCTCGTTTTTTTACTTGTAGACAACTGCTCGATGGCTTCAGCTTTGTGCTGAGGTAACAGCTCTGCCCGTACTTCATCCAAACCGAGCTGTCGTCCTACAGCCTCGGCAACTGTCCTATTGTCACCCGTCAGCATGATGGTTTTAACCACACCCAACTTTTTCAGTGAAGCAACCGTTTGGGCTGCGTCTTCCTTAACCTCATCTGAAATCAGAATGCACCCAGCATACGTTCCGTCTACAGCCACATGTACGACCGTTCCTTCATCCAGCGTCCCTGCTTGCTGCGCCGCGTTAAAAGCCACATGCTCCCGCTCCATCAGCTTGGCGTTCCCGGCCGATACCAGACGACCATCTATTTGTGCCTGAATCCCGTGACCCGATATTTCACTATATTGCTGAACCCGTTCTGCTCTGAGTTCTTTACCGTAGGATTCACGCAAAGACGCAGCAATAGGGTGTGTGGAATGCAGCTCCGCCAAAGCGGCGGTTTCGAGCAAGCTTTCGTTTGTAAAATCTCCGGCAGGATAAATCCCTGTTACACGGAAAACACCTTTGGTGAGTGTGCCCGTTTTATCGAAAACAGCGTATTTCACATGATTCAGAGCTTCAAGATAGTTCCCGCCCTTGATCAGAATACCTGAACGGGAGGCTGCCCCGATTCCCCCAAAGAAGCCCAGTGGAATGGATACTACCAGCGCACAAGGACAAGAAATAACGAGGAAAACAAGCGCACGGTATACCCAATCTGCAAATTGTGCACCTGGCACAACAAGCGGTGGAACAACCGCCAACAACAGCGCTACAATAACCACTACTGGAGTATAGTATCTGGAAAATTTCGTGATAAACTTTTCAGTCGGCGCTTTTTTGGCACTCGCATTTTGCACTAATTCCAAAATTTTAGAGACCGCGGATTCACTAAATTCTTTGCTAACCTCTACCGTTAGAAGTCCGTTCGTATTGATAAATCCACTCAACACACTGCTTCCCGGCTCTACAGTACGAGGCACCGATTCACCAGTCAACGCAGAGGTATCCACATGCGATTTACCATCTATAACTTTACCATCCAGCGGGATCTTCTCGCCCGGCTTAATTACAATCAAATCCCCAATGCGAACGTCTTCTGGGGACACTCTCCGTACGGACTCAGCCGTCTTCAGGTTGGCATAGTCCGGTCTAATATCCATCAGATCACTGATGGACTTACGTGAACGGTTAACTGCAATGCCTTGAAACAGCTCTCCGATTTGATAAAAGAACATGACAGCTACGCCTTCCGGGTATTCCCCAATCGCAAATGCACCCACAGTAGCCAGCGTCATCAGGAAGTATTCGTCAAAGGCCATTCCACGCACCAAACTGCGTGCAGCCTGCAAGACAACATCACCGCCAACGATGATATATGCCAGTAAAAATAGGGCCAGCTTGCCTACACCTTCGACAGGTAACCACCAGGCAACAGCCGCAACGACCGCACCAATAGCCAAACGCGCAATCATGCGGCGCATACCGTCCGTACCGTGATCATGCGTATGTCCAGCGTGGCCATCATCTCCATGCGAATGTGAATGAGCGTGGGTGGCTTCACCATGTTCGTGCTCTGCATGGTGGTTGTGATGCTCGTGTCCATGATCGCCGTGGTTGTGTCCATCGTGCGTATGGGCTTGCTTGCCATGTGCTCCATGATGATGACCAGCGTGGCTGTGAGCCGCATGTTGCCCGACCTCGTGTGTATGCCCTTCACCTTCACCATCATGCTCATGACCGCATGCACAATCCTCTGTGCTGTCTGACTGTACTGCACCAGCATTGCTTCGGCTGTCTTCACGCAAGCGTCCACGAGCATTTTTTACAACCATTCGAACATGCGGCTCGAGTCTGTGAACCTTCCGTTCAGTCTGGCGAAAAACCTCTTCTTTTTGATCCGAACTTGTGGTCATCGTCAACGTTTTCGTAACAAAATTGACCGAGCAATCCAGGACCCCTTCTATTTTACTGACTCCATTTTCAATCTTTAGAGCACAGTTGGCGCAATCCAAACCTTCCAAAATCCATTCATGCCGTTCCGTTCTTTTTAGAGCATCCATAATCCATCGGCCTCCAATTAACTATATATGAGCAACTGTTCATATATTATTTGTTAAGGCCATTATATTCAGGATCAGGGTCAAAAGTCAATGACTCTAGCCCCTTTTTAACAAAAAAATCGACTTCAACGGACAAACGCCAAAAGAGCGCCAATCACTTGGCGCCCTACTGTTGTTTTATTCCAAAAAATCATTGATGTGATATGTGCTGATGGGTTTGCAAAAAGATCTGCTCCACATGATTATCATCCAGTGAATAAAACACCGTCTTGCCTTCCTTGCGTCGTTTGACAATACGCAGGTTGCGCAAATAGCGAAGCTGGTGGGATACCGCAGATTGTCCCATGTTCAACACCTGGGTCAGATCATGAACACACAATTCTTTTTGTGCCAGGGCATAAATCAGCTTAATCCGTGTCGGGTCACCCAGTGCTTTAAACAGCTCCGACATTTTGTATGCGATGGAATCCTCGACAAGGGAAGATTTTATGCGCTCGATTTCCTGATCTGAACCGTGACAAGCCGGCTCGCAATCCAAAGCTTCCGTTTCAGAATTCATCCTTTTCACCCCGTGTATTTCGACTTGATGCTTCTATTATAGCAAATTCGTAGAGTTTACGAATAGCTTATATTACAGCTTGCCCTGTAACAGAAAACTTCCAAGTTTCAATGCTTGCCTAACACTATAGCTTTACACGACATAAAGCTTAATTCAACGTCTTTAATACTTCATCACTGTAAGGGATAATTTCTTCTATCTGTTGATCACGTAACTTCACCGCAAACGCTGGATCAACCAACAAAGCACGCCCAACCGCAACCAGATCAGCTTCCTCTCGTTCTACTTGCCCTACGAGTTGTTCTAATCTTGCCTTTACACTACTGGATTGATCGGTTTGACGATTATTATTTTTTTCCAAATCACTCAAAAAGGCCTTCTCCAAACCAATCGAGCCCACAGTAATCACTGGCTTGCCTGTTATCTTTTTGGTCCAAGCTGCCAGGTTTAGATCAGACCCTTCAAATTCCGGTTCCCAAAAACGGCGGCTTGAGCAATGGAATATATCCACCCCGGCCTTCACTAATGGAGTGAGAAACTGTTCAAGTTCCTGTGGTGTCTGTGCCAGCTTTTCTTCATAGTGATACATCTTCCACTGGGAGAATCGCAGTACTATTGGGAAATTCGGCCCCACTGCACGACGGCAAGCCTCAATGACCTCCACCGCAAACCGAGTACGCTGGACCAAATTGCCTCCGTATTGATCGGTACGCTTATTCGTTTTGTCCCAGAAAAATTGATCGATTAAATAGCCGTGTGCTCCATGAAGCTCAATACCGTCAAACCCCACTCGCTGGGCATCGGCAGCGGCCTGAGCATAAGCGGAGATAATATCCGCAATCTCAGCCTCCGTCAATGGCTCGACTACCTTTTCACCAGCGGGAGAAATACCGGACGGACCGACAGGCAATGCCTCGGGATTCGGTTGATTATCTGCACCTATTTTACGGGCCGTACCCACATGCCAGAGCTGCGGTATAATCTTGCCACCTACCGCATGAACCTCCTCAACTACCTTGGCCCATCCCTCTAATCCCTCTCCATAAAAATTAGGAATGCTTGTGTGCTCCACAGCTGCAGGATGATTAATAGCAGTGCCCTCCGTAATAATCAATCCAACTGCATTTTCCGCACGGCGACGATAATACGCGGCCACTTCAGGCCCTGGAATACCTTGAGGAGAAAAATTCCGTGTCATAGGCGCCATAACAATCCGATTGGGAAGAGATAAATTACCTGCCTTAAAAGGTTTAAACAGTAATTCTGTGTTCATTAATTTTTCCTCCGCTCTCCACTAGTATTATCGTTTTCACTCTACTGTTATACAATTCCATTTTACACATATGTAAACTTGAGTTCAAGAAGCCACAGTTTTAATTTTAATAAGCTACACAAAAAAAGAAGAAGCGGCTCTAAGTCCGCTTCTTCTTTCCTAATTCGTTTGTACTTGAGTGATTTTGCAAAAATCCTGACTTATTAGTGTGCTACCATGTTGTATTCCATAATCCATACAGAACCACCAACAATGGTCAACAGGATAACTACCCCGAAAATCAAAGTCATGACATTCCAGCGTGGTCCATTGCTTTCACGAATGTGCATGAAGAAGAAAAGCTGAACCAGAAATTGCAGCACTGCCGCGGCTAAAATAACAACCATGGTCGAAGTGCGGCTCAACATATGATTCATAACCACACCGAGAGGAATGATGGTCAGTACGATGGACAGAATAAACCCGATAACATAGGATTTCACTGAACCGTGAGAATCATCATGACCATGCGAACCCGCTCCTGTTTGATGCTGTGCCATCTACATCACCCCCATCAAATAGACGACTGTCAGCAAGAAGATCCAGACAGCGTCCAAAAAGTGCCAGTACAAGCTCAATGCCGAAACTTTGCCCTTCGTCTCTGGTGTAAGCCCGCGTTTCTTCAACTGGAACATGAGTCCAATCATCCAAACCAGACCTAACGAAACGTGAAGTCCATGCGTTCCGACTAAAGTGAAGAATGCCGACAAGAACGCGCTGGTTCCAAAATTGGCTCCTTCGTGTACCAACTCAACAAACTCGTAAACCTCAAAACCGATAAAACCAAGACCCAGGATCGCCGTCACGATTAACCAGTTAATTAATCCCTTCATGCTTCCTTTGTTCATGGCCAACACAGCCAGACCACTTGTGAAGCTGCTCGTGAGCAAGAGGAACGTTTCAATAATAACGCCCGTCATGTTAAACAGCTCTGCGCCACCCGGTCCTCCGGCTGTGTTGTTCCGAAGGACGACGAAGGTTGCGAACAAGGTACTGAACAGGATCACGTCCGTTACGAGGAAGATCCAAAAACCAAGCATCTTCAATTCTTGCGGATCGTGATGCCCGTGGTCATGATCATGGCTTTGGTGTGCTGCTGCTTGTGCCATTATACAGACCCCCTTATTGCCGCTTCCGTGCGTTTTACTTCATCCGCAGGGATATAGTAGTCGCCATCATAGGAGAAGAACGAACGGCAAATCATACAAATTGCCACACCGATCAACCCTGGAATATAGAAGAACGACCATCCGAATACGAACCCGAAACCTGCAATGAAAAAGAATACCGACATAATGAATGGAATCGCCGAGTTCTTCGGCATATGAATCGCTTCAATTGGCGGCTGCTTTCTGAAAATACCTTTTGCACGTTTATCTTTTTCTGCCCACCAGTCATCCCGTTCTTCTACTTGTGGAATGGTAGCAAAATTGTACTCCGGTGCAGGTGAAGGAATCGACCATTCCAACGTATGGCCACCCCAAGGGTCGCCTGTTGTATCCTTCAGCTTGCGGTAATTCTTGATGCCCAGAAGAATTTGAAGAACCTGGAACAAGAAACCAATCCCCATCAAGAATGCCCCAACGGTCGAAACGAGGTTAAGCGGCTGCCAGCCGGTATCCCAGCCATAAGTGCTCAGACGACGCGTCATACCCATCAGACCCAGAGAATATTGTGGAATAAAACATACATAGAAACCGATGTTCCAGAACCAGAAAGCCCATTTACCAGGCGTTTCAGGTAATGTGAAACCGAACATTTTAGGCCACCAATAGTACAGACCTGCCAAGTAACCGAACACTACACCACCAATCAGAGCGGAGTGAAAGTGAGCGATCAGGAAGTAACTGTTATGGAACTGGAAGTCAGCAGGCGCTACAGACAACATGACGCCCGTCAAACCAGCAATCAAGAAGTTAGGAATAAAAGCAATTGACCACATCATAGGGGTCTTGAATGTAATCTTACCCCGATACATCGTGAACAACCAGTTAAATACTTTAACCCCTGTTGGTATTGCGATAACCATCGTCGAAATCGCAAAGAATGCATTAACATCTGCGCCTGATCCCATCGTGAAGAAGTGATGCGCCCAGGTGAAGAAGGACAAGATCGCAATAATGAACATGGCGTAAACCATGGACTTGTATCCAAACAATTTCTTTTTGGAGAATACACTGATGACCTCGGAATAAATACCGAAAGCCGGCAAAACTACAATGTATACCTCAGGGTGACCCCACATCCAGATCAAGTTGATATACATCATCGGATTACCGCCGAAATCAAGCGTAAAGAAGTGTCCTCCTCCAAAGCGGTCAAGGAATAGCAAGGCTAAAGTAACCGTCAGAATTGGAAACGCGAAAATGATAATAACACATGATGAAAATACGGACCACGTAAAGACAGGAATCTTCATCCAAGTCATACCAGGTGCACGCATTTTAATGATAGTAACAATAAAGTTGATCCCTGTAGCCAATGAACCTATACCCGAAATCTGAATACCCCAGATATAGAAGTTCTGACCAACGCCGGGACTAAATTGCATTTCTGAAAGCGGTGGATAACTCAACCAACCTGCATCTGGCGAACCGCCGATAACGAAGGACAGGTTGAACAACATCGCTCCCATAAAGAAAAGCCAGAAGCTCAATGCGTTCAGGAAAGGGAACGCAACGTCGCGCGCACCAATTTGAAGTGGTACGGCAATGTTAAACAAACCAAACATCAACGGCATCGCCATAAACAAGATCATGATCGTGCCATGTGTTGTGAAAATCTGGTTGTAATGCTCAGGATGCAGTAGTGTAACATCCGGTGTAGCAAGTTGAACACGCATCAATAATGCATCCACGCCTCCGCGGAATAACATCAAGATGGCCGCAAGAATATACATAATACCGACTTTTTTATGGTCAACGGTAGTCAACCAGTTTTTCCAAAGCCAGCCCCATTTTTTGAAATAAGTGAGCACAAACACGATCCCGATCGTTGCTAGTGCGATGGAAACGTCCGCTCCATAGATCATCGGGTCTCCAGTAACGAAGAAAGTGGATGCAAACTCTTTTATTTTGTCAAGCATTGGGGGCCTCCTTCCCTGTAATCATTTAATGGTGTCCGCTCATATTCATATGACTCATGTCCATTGCAGCTTCATCTTCTGTATCGGACTTGGAAGAACCTTCTGTGGATGTGTGTCCGCCATGTCCAGCATGCGGGTTAGAAGCACCATCCACTACATACTTGCTTACAATGTCTTGGAACAAGCCATCTGGAATTGAAGAATACTCATCAGGTTGGGACAAACCTGGTTTTGCAAGCGCCAAATAGCCGTCTTTCGTCAGCGGCTTAGACTGCTTCTTGATGTTAGCGACCCAGTTTTTGTACTCTTCATCCGACTGAACCTCTACATCAAAACGCATTTGTCCAAAATGCTCACCGCTAAAGTTTGCACCCGAACCAAAGTATGTTCCTTCGTGGTCGGCCTGCAAATGCAGTTTCATTGCCATGCCTGACATGGTGTAGATCTGACCGCCCAATTGCGGAATCCAGAACGAGTTCATCGGGGCGTCGGCAGTCAGTTCAAAACGGACTGGAACACCTTTAGGAATGTGAATTTCATTGACTGTAGCAATACCTTCTTCAGGGTACATAAAGAGCCATTTCCAGTCCAGTGAAGTCACTTGAATGGTTACTGGCTTTTGTGTACTTGCCAACGGCTTGGAAGGCTCCAGCAAGTAGGTATATCTCGCAGTTATAACCGCAAGAATGCAGATAACGATGATTGGAATAGCCCACCATACGGTCTCCAGCTTTTTGCTGTCATCCCAATGAGGTTGGTACTTGGCTTTGTTATCCGGTGCGTCGCGATATCGCCAAATGATGAAAAAAGTCAAAATCATGACCGGTACAATCAGCAGTGCAGCCATAGACGTTGAAAGAATGATCAGCTCTTTTTGTGCTTGCCCAATAGGTCCTTTTGGATCGAAAACAACGTATTTTCCGCCAGCATAAAAACACGTCCAAATGAGCAATGCTACCGTGAGCACGGTCAAAACCAACGCAATAATCGCTTTTGGTTTTTTGTTCATGTTGTTCCCCTCTCCTTAAATAATAAATTACTCAAAACTTACGAACTCCTGTAATGTTGCCCTTATATAAGATAGCAGAAAAGCGGCCACTTTTTTTATTGTTAACAGAATTGTCGATTATTTGTCCGTTTTTTGTGAAAAACATCTCTAAAAATAAAATTTCTCTTGCAAATTCAAAATTTCTTATTAATACAAAGATGACATAATAAAAACGTTATTTGTGTATCTTAAAGAAGTTATATTAAAGAAAAAAGGGGACTCCTTACAGTTATCATCCTACACTGCTCGAAGCCCCACATTGTTGTTTTCGGTATATATTGCTTTAAATCATTTTTAAATTGTATTAACTGCGGCCGTTTTCCTGGTCTTCCTTCTTGCGTGCAATGACAAATGATTTCCCAACTAGAAAAATAAAAATCCCGGCAACAACGCAGCCAATACCTGTCATTAAATATATATTTCGATCAGTTAAATTACCTATATCAAGCAAAATAAGGATAATTCCTGCAATACAGGCGATCCAAGCGATAACAGATACCGTGCGGCTCATTTGGTTATCATTTGATCCTGATTTCCTAACATTCGAAGCCATACCCTCCACTCCCTCTGGTTTAAAATGGTTTAAAACGCCCTCGTCAGGTATTTTTTTCAGTATGCACACTTCTTATTTTTTTATTCCTGCTGTCTCTACATACTTGAAACAACCTGCATTCATCTTGGTTATTATTACCCCAGAGGGCCTCCTATTCAAACAAAAGGGAGCAGAGACAGGCGTAAATCTGCTTTATTTTCAAAACATCTCTTCGTTTAACGTCTGGTCTCCAACCAGTTATTACTTACTACATTTCGATACCAATAGTAACTTTCCTTCGGGGTGCGGACCTGTGTGCGGAAATCGACATGAATCATGCCAAATCTCATATTATATCCCTCTGCCCACTCAAAATTGTCCATAAGTGACCATGCCATATATCCTTTGACATGAAGGCCGTCATGAATAGCCCGGTGTACCTGCACCAAATGCTGCTGCATATACGAAATCCGACGGTCATCCTGAACCTTGCCATTCACGACATCATCGTTGATGCAAGCCCCATTCTCTGTGATATAAATATCGAGGTTACCGTATTTTTGCAAATAATGCAGTACCTCGTACAGCCCACGCGACTCCACTGGCCAACCGATATCCGTTACAGGTAGCCCCATATTGATTTCTTCAGATTGAAGAAACCCGGCTTCAGGATTAAAACGATTAACTGACATAGCATAGTAATTGATACCGATCATATCAATAGACTCGCCGATAATATCCATATCCCCATCCTGAATAGGCACGGTGGCTCCCTGCTCCGCAAACCAGTCTACCAAAAACTGAGGATACGAGCCTTGATAAATAGGTTGAAGAAACCAGTCACTGTGCAGGGAAATGGTGCGCGCACAAGCGGCTTTATCTTCCTCAGATGTGCTGTAAGGAACAGCCCAGGAGACATTGGGAGCGATACCGATCTGGCCACTGGTGCCCAGCTCGCGGAAGCGGCGCACAGAAAGACCATGCGCAACTAGCAAATGATGTCCTACATCAATGGCTGTCTGAAGATTGGTCAGACCCGGGGCATGAACACCCAGCATATTGGATAAAAAGGCGATGCACCACGGTTCATTGAATGTTAGCCAATGGTGTATTTTACCGTGAAATTCGCGGAACATCGTTTCTGCAAACTGGACAAATGCTTGAATCGTGCGACGATTCTCCCAGCCTCCAGCATCCTGAAGCGCTTGAGGCAGATCCCAATGGTACAGTGTACAAAACGGTTCAATCCCATTTTCGTTCAACAAATCGACTACGCGATGATAATAGTCCAATCCTTCTTGATTGACTTCACCGTCACCATTGGGAAATATACGCGGCCAGGACACTGAAAAACGGTATGTACGAATGCCCAGCTCCTTCATTAGGCGGATATCTTCCTCGTAGCGATGATAGCTGTCACAAGCTACATTGCCGTTATCACCGTTGAATACTTTGCCAGGCGTATGGGCAAAGGTATCCCAGATCGACAAACCTCTCCCATCCTCCTCATAAGCTCCCTCGATTTGATAGGCTGCCGTCGCGGTCCCCCACATGAAGTCCTGCGGAAATTGAAAAATGGTCATAATGTCTCTTCCTCTCCTTTAATTATAATCGTATGTCCGTTCGTTATTTCCTGCTCTTTGGTAAAAATCCATGACAAAATGAATCCTCCATGCTCAGGATCAGGCAGAGCCTGACGGGCATCAGCGCTAAACGGATGTGCACTGCGAATCGTGCAGCTTCCTGCTGAGATGGATGTGGCCAGTTCAGCACGGACAAGCCGGGAACCGGACCATTCCATACCGACCGTCATCCCGCCATGTCCCTTCAATCCACTGACCCGTCCCTCCGCCCATGCCGTTGGCAGGGCAGGCAGTAACGTCAGCTCTCCCGGACGGCTTTGTAGCAGCATTTCTGCGATCCCCGCCGCCGCACCAAAATTACCGTCGATCTGAAAAGGCGGGTGAGCGTCGAATAAATTAGGATAGGTCGATCGCGACAGCAACGTGCGAACATACCGATGTGCGGCATCGCCATCTTCCAGTCGAGCATACAGGTTAATCAACCAGGCACAGCTCCATCCGGTGTGCCCACCACCGTGATCAAGCCGTCGACGCAGCGATATACGGGCCGCCTCAGCCAGCTCCGGGGTATCACGGATGTGAATTTGTCGACCGGGGTACAACCCATATAGATGCGAGACATGCCGATGCCCAGGCTCCGCTTCCTCAAAATCGACAAACCATTCCTGTAACTGACCGTGACGGCCAATTTGATAGGGCATTAACCTGTCCCGTGTCTCCTCGCAGCGGTTGCGGAACTCATCGTCTAATTCCAGCAGGTCCGCAGCTTGAATGCAGTTACCCAACAGCTCCCGAATTAGCGTCATATCCATGGTGGAGCCCATAGATATACTGCATTCCTCGCCGTCCGGCGTTTTGAATTTATTTTCAGGTGATGTGGATGGGGATGTCACAAGCCAACCCTCCGGGCCTTCCACGAGCCAGTCCATGCAAAAGGCTGCCGCCCCCTTCATGAGTGGATAAGCTTGTTCTGCCAAATAGGCTGTATCCAGGGTAAACAGATAGCGCTCCCATAGATGGGCGGTCAGCCATACACCCCCAAGCGGCCAAAACGCCCAACTGGCATGGCCCCCTGAAGGTCCAGCGTATCTCCACACATCTACATTGTGATGAGCTGCCCACCCTTGAGCACCATAATGGATGGAGGCTACCCTCCGTCCCGTGCGAGCAACTTCTCCAATCATGTGCAGCAATGGTTCATGGCACTCGGCAAGATTGCATACCTCTGCGGGCCAATAGTTCATCTGAGTATTAATATTGGTTGTATAATTACTGTTCCATGGCGGCTGCACCCGGTCATTCCAGATGCCCTGAAGATTGGCAGGCTGACTCCCCGGACGCGAGCTGCCCATGAGCAAATAGCGGCCATACTGAAATAACAGCACCTCCAGCCCCGGGTCGTCCTGACCTTTCTGATAACGTTCTAATCGCAGATCGGTCGGTAGAACGGAGTCGTCGGTTAAAGTATCACCTCTCAGTTCTAATACAACGCGGTCAAACAGCTTTCGGTGATCCTGTTCATGGCGTTGCCGCACCTGCTCACTTCCCAGCGAAATTGCTCCGTCTAAAATGACTTGACATGCTTCTGCTGACTCCGTTGCATCACTATTCGGCATAGCATGAAATCCCTGAAATCCGGTAGCTGCTGCCAAATACACCGTGATTTTATCCGCGCCTGAGATGATCAGTGCTCCATCAGCACCCTTCGTCAAGGTTCCTCCCTCGGGAATAACCCTCGCCTGAACTGCAAAAGCCATCCCCAAATCATTTTCATAAACAACAGACTGTGGATGATCGCCGTGATAATTAGATTCCACATGACTGGGCGCTCGTCCAGTCAACGTAATAAAGTCCCCGGACGGCTCCTCGGATGGAGCGTCCTCCTTATCGCTATCCCATTTGGATGAATCACCAAAATGTATATCCTCTCCAACCTCGTCTTCACAAGGATGGAGGGAAGTGATGCGCACGGATGCATGGATCTTCCCAAGCTTATTCGCAGTCAGTGACACCATCATGACTCCATCTGGCGCACTGGCGATAACTTCACGGGTATAGCAGACTCCATCACTCTGAAAAGTGACCGCTGCCGTTCCGGTCAGCAAATCCAGTTCCCGTTCATAATGCGCTATTTCCCCTAGACCCTCCTGCGTAATCCACAAATCTCCCAAAGGCTGATAGGCTTCCGTATCGCGACCTAGCATATTCGCATTAATCAGTTGTTCCGCTTCCTTGTATTTTCCATCTGCAATCAGCTTTCTGACAGGCTGCAAATATCGCAATGCATCATACTGAACGCCGTCTCTGGGAAATCCGGACCAGAGCGTATCCTCGTTTAATTGCAAATGCTCCTCTCTGATTCCGCCAAATACCATAGCTCCCAGTCTTCCATTGCCGACTGGCAATGCTTCCTCCCATACCTCAGCAGGCTGGCGATACCATAAACGCAGGGACTGTGGTCTTTCGCTTTTCGTCACATCAAACCCTCCCCTATCAAGATCAAACAGAGCGCTAATCCCGTATGGACCACAAGGACAAGCGCTCTGTCATTCCGGCATTCAAAATTTCGTTAAAAGCAGTCAGCTATTTAGAAGCCTTGCCACTCCATAACTCCACTCTGTCCTTCACCAGTTGCGTGTATTGCTGTTCCATTTGGACAGCTCCGGCGGCATCCAGTTCTTTAATCATGTTGTCGTATACCGTATCAAAATTGGAAGCCGGTGCTAAAATAGCTTCCGGTATACGTTTGCGGATAATGTCTGTCGTTTTTTTGAATGTAACGTTATAGCTGGATTCATTGTCTGTTGTCAGGTTATAGGCTGCGCCCCAAGGCTTTACATCAAATTCTTTCTTGTCCGGGAACAGATCTTTCCACGTTTTTACGCCATACGCTTTAAGTGATTCTTTCTCCGGCTTCGAATAAGCCGCGATAATTTGTTCCGGGAATTTGGCAGTATAGTAGTTACCTGTAGGGTCCTTCACGCCGTCACCATAGTGTCCGCTGATGAGCGTGTACAAATCTATACCCGTAGATTTATTGAAGTTGGTTGTATTGTTCGTTTTTTGTTCCAGTACATCAGCAGGAATGACACGTTTGCCGTCTTTAATTTCATAATGCTTGCCTTCGATCCCCCAGTTCACTAGCACCTGTCCTTCATCGGAAGCTAAATAATCAAGGAATTTAATAGCCCGCACCGGGTCCTTGCAATTCTCTGTAATACCTACTCCATAACCGGACGTGAAGCCCGTATCCTGAAAGGAACGATCCTTGTATTCCTCCGAAAGTGTAACTGGAAAATGCGCGTAGCTGGATTCGGATTTACCTGACGCTTTTAACGCATTTTCGGCATCCTGATAACCCCACTCCTGGTCGATCAGACCGAGGACACGGCCGCTGGCAATTTTGGATTTGTATTGATCACTTTTTTGCACAAATGAATCTTTATCGAGCAGTCCTTCATTGTACATGTGGTTCAACCAACGGAAATATTCCTTTTCTTCCGGACGTTTGTAATGAAGCTTCGCTTCAAATGTTTTGGGATCAATAAAATATTCACCATCATCCGGCGCTCCAGTCGTCTGGAAGGCAGGATTCGTTACGGTAATCATAATTCTCCAGTCGTCTGCATCCAACGTGAGTGGGATCGTTTTTTTGCCATTGATCGTCGGATGTTTGGCTGCATAGGTTTTGAGTACGTTTTCATAATCCTGTAGCGTTCTTACCTTTGGATATCCTAGCTCCTTGAGCACCTTATGCTGAATTTCAAATCCCCCCGTCGCGTCAAAACTCTCCTGTCCCACACCTGCATACGTAGGAAGGACATAGATGGATTGATCTTTATTACTGTATTTCAAACGATCCATATAGGGTCCATATAGCTTTTTGAGATTGGGTGCATGATCGTTGATCAGATCTGTCAGATCAATCATGGCCCCCGCATCCACAAGCTTGTTAATATTCGCTTTAGGAGAAACCAAGTCCGGGTATTCTCCACTTGCTGCCATCAAAGCAATTCGGTCATCTCCACCTCCACCGCTGACATCAAATTCCGCATTCAAGGTTACACCTGTTTTCTTGGTGATTTCCTTGCCTATTTCATCCTTCATTCCATTCCATTGTGGGCTTGTATCTGCTCCGAAAAAGCTAAACGTAATCGGGTCTGTGCCGCTGGATGTGCCTTCCTTCGCTGCTTTATCGCTTCCCCCACAACCTGCGAGTGCGGTAAGGGACACCGCGAGCAAGGGAATCAGTGCAAATCTGGACCAGTGTTTTTTCATGTATAAATCCTCCTATATTCCTATGATGACTTCTCCTGCAAATAACTGCTATTTCACTACCGGAATCCCGGTTTTTATGATTTCACTGCCCCCAGTGTCATACCACCTACAAAATACTTTTGCAGGAACGGATATACCATCAGAATGGGAAGTGTAACCGTAATTGTAATTGCCATTTTTATCGACTCTGGTGAAATTTGAGCCATTTGCTTAGCCATATCGTTACTATTCGTCATACTGGAGCCACCTTGCTGCGTACTTTGCAGTATCTTCATCAGCTCATACTGTAGCGTCGTCCATTGCGGCGCCCCACCATTATACAAATACGTATCAAACCAAGCATTCCACTGACCTACTGCCAGAAAAAGAGCAATCGTTGCCAATACTGGTTTGCATAGCGGCAAAATAATTCTCCAGTAAATCGTAAAATCATTCGCCCCATCGAGTT
Source organism: Paenibacillus sp. FSL P2-0173 (assembly GCF_038008045.1). Taxonomy (NCBI): domain Bacteria; kingdom Bacillati; phylum Bacillota; class Bacilli; order Caryophanales; family Paenibacillaceae; genus Paenibacillus; species Paenibacillus sp. FSL P2-0173. Next base: position 175,949 of record NZ_JBBOYK010000007.1, on the reverse strand, counting down.
TGGCAGACTCCTGTAGCGCATATGGCAAACCATCCATAAAGGAACGAATAACAAACACGTTAAAAGCGCTAATTAAGCCTGGAAAAATGTACACCCAAAACGAACCCAGCAGATGCAGATCACGCATCAAAATAAACACGGGCACCATCCCGCCAGAAAAATACATCGTCAACGCCAAAAACGTAGAAATAAACTTACGAGCGCGAAACTCGACCCGACTCAATGTAAAAGCAAGCATAGACGCGCAAATCAATCCGAGTACTGTTCCGACCAAAGTACGAAGAATAGATATTTCCAGTCCCTGAAGAAGGCCATCGTACTGGAAAATCGTTTTGTAATTTTCGAGCGTAAATTGGCGGGGCCATATATAAATTCCACCGCGAACCGTGTCCGTTGAATTGTTCAGGGAAATCGCAAGTACGTTCAGAAACGGGTACAGCGTCAACACCACGATCAGAGCCATGAGGATATAATTGAACAGGTCAAACAGCTTCTCAGACCGGGTAGCATTAAATGCCTTATTCGTCATTTCGCTTCTCCCTCCCTACATGATGCTTTCTTTGGTCAGTTTTTTGAATATACCGTTCGCCGTAAACAACAGCAAAATGCTAACCAGTGAGTTGAAAATACCAATTGCCGTCCCATAAGAGAAGCGACCCAAATTAATCCCGTAATTGAGCGCGTACAGATCCAACACCTCGGAATAATCCGTCACGAGACTATTGCCAAGCAAGAACTGCTTTTCAAAACCATTGCTCACCAGATGCCCAATCGCCATAATGAACAGAACGGCAATCGTCGAGCGGATACCCGGCAGTGTAATATGCCACATCTGTCTCCAGCGGCTCGCTCCATCCACGCGCGATGCTTCATACTGTTCTTGATCAATTCCGGTGATTGCAGCTAAATAAATAATCGTATTCCAACCTGTCTCTTTCCATATGTCGGAAGCGGTTACAATGTACCAGAACCAGCTCCCCTTTGCCATGAACTGAATCGGCTCATCCACAATATGAAGCGCTACCAATATATCGTTGACAATGCCTCCATCAATGGACAGCATTTTCGTGACCAATCCAGCCACAACTACCCAGGATACAAAATGCGGGAGGTAGGATATCGTCTGCACAAACCGTTTGAACAGCATTCCCCGCAACTCGTTTAACAGAATTGCAAAAAAGATCGGTACGACAAAACCAAATATAATCCCCATCAGGCTCATCGCCAGTGTATTACGTAATACTAGATAAAATCGTTCGTCCTGAAATAACTCAATAAAGTTATTCAGCCCTACCCATTTCTGGTCCGTAAAGGATTTAGCTGGCTTATAATTTTGAAACGCCATCGTCCAGCCCCAGAGCGGCAGATAGCTGAAAACAAACACCCATATGACGAAAGGAATGGACATAAAATAAAGATACTTTTGCTGCTTCACACTGTCCCACAAGCCTTTTCTACCACGTTCAGGCTTCGGTCCGCGAGCCTTGCGCGGTCTTCCCCGGTTGGATTCAGGAATCACAGCACCATTATTGGAAGCGGTTTCAGTTGAAGATTCCATAACAAGCTCCTCCTCATCTCTAGATACTATTATCATACTTTGCTGGCTTGGAAGCGGGTACCCGACGAATTAGGAGAAAAATCAGTTCAAAATTAGATATATGAGGGGTCTCTATGCCTTCCAAGCATAACTTTTTTGCGGATTCCAAACAAAATCGATCCTATAGTGAAAGATGACTAAAATTGTATTGGGGTTTACATTATAATCAAACTTGACAAACTTATTGGATGGAGGAGACTTTATGGAAACTAACGTAATAATATTACCTCTTTTTCATGTTGCAGGTTACAGAATCGAAGCCAATATTAATGAATTTGAGTCTGGTCTTGGCAAGAGCATCTATCATTCATTAATTGAAAGAAAAGATGAAATTCGGGACAGGAAAAATGAGAATGTAATTTTAATGCAAATTTATCCCATGAAGCCTGATTTTAATCCTCAGGTAGATAAGTTTACAAATATAATCTGTTATGAAATAAGTAAACTAGGTGAGGTTCCATTAAATATGATAAGTCATACTGTAAATGAAAGTAAGTATGTAACTTTCACACATAAGGGGCTTGAATCGGAGCTTGATCATTCGTATGACTACATATATGGCCAATGGATTAAAGATACCGGAAATGAACCGAAGGATTACGATTTTGAAATTTGGGGTGAGAAATATAATCCAGAAAGTTCAGACAATGAGATTGAATTATTTATAGCATTGAAATGAACGAGACACAACAATAGCCCCCAACACAAAATGTGTTGAGGGCTATTGTTTGCTTAGGTCAATCTATTCCTAGTTCACAGGCTCGGATGATCCAGCTCATACAGGTTGCGGTATCGGGGCTGCTCCTGCCAAAGCTTTTCATGACTGCCCCGCATGGAAATGACCCCTTTTTCCATAAAAATCACCTCGTCCATATGCTCCATTCCTGTCAGATGATGCGTGATCCAGATCAATGTTTTGCCTTTCAGCACACGAAACATCGTCTGCATGAGTTCATGCTCTGTCAGTGGGTCAAGTCCCACTGTTGGCTCATCCAGCAAAACAATCGGGTGATTTTGCAGCAAAATCCGCGCCAGTGCAATTCGCTGTTTTTCTCCACCGGAAAAACGAAGCCCCGTCTCCTGCATTCGGGTATCGTAGCCCTCCGGCAAAGAATCAATTAGAGTTCCAAGCCCTACCTGCTCTGTTACTGCACGAACCTCATCCAGCGTAGCATCGGGTCGTCCCAGCCGAATATTGTTCGCTACCGTTGTATCGAATAAATACGGCTGCTGGTTTAGCACCGCAAATAAACTGGAGTATGCTCCACCTGTATATACGGGAATCCCTGCGACAGTGACGCTACCTTCATCAGGCTGCAATGCTCCCTGAATCAGGTTCAGCAGCGTGGACTTGCCCGCACCACTGCGGCCAAGCAATGCAACCTTGCCCCCCTGCGGTACGTGTAGGGAGATATTACGCACGCTCCATTCCTGCGTTGCCGCATAGCGGTAGCTTACGTTGTTCAGCAGCAGGTCTCCTCCGAGGCCCAATCGCATAGCGGTAGCCTGTTCCTCTAGAATGTCTGCTGTTCCGCCTGCTCCCGGTGTAGGTGTGTCTTTCTCCGAATCCTTTAACCGTCGAAGTGAATCCTGATACTCCGGTGCATGAACCACCGCTTCTCCAGCGCGAACGAAGGCATCCAGCAATGGAAAAGCCACAAGGGCAAAGGATGCCAGCCATGTGGCTTCTATACGATTCTGTGCTACCAGTCCCCCGGCCCACACAGTCATAATCACAATCCCGCCGCCTACAACGCATTGTGCGATCCAATGAGAACGCCACTCGCTCCGGCGAAGTGAATTCTCCATCACGGCAGCCCTATTGTGCCGTTGTGTAAAGGTACTCAGGAAATGCCCAGTCCGTCCGCTCAGCACCAGGTCACTCATGCCGAACAGAGCATCCGTCAGCTCCTGATAGGCTTTACTCCGTTCCTGCTTGAACATTCGGCGTTTGGCGAGTGAGGTCCATAGTGAGATAGCTGGGGCAATAAAAAGCAAAAATCCGCCATATAGCGCCATGAGCAAGGCAAAGGTTCCGTCCATCCGTCCGAGCGCCAAGATGCCTGCTGCATAAATCAACAAAGCCGATAGCGCAGGCAGAACTAGCTTCAGATAGATGTTTTGAAGCTGCTCAATATCCTCTGCCAGCAATCCTAATAGATCCCCTGTACGGAATTTGCTGCGAATCATCAGCGCCTGCGGTTCTACTGCCCGATATAAGCGTACCCGCATACGGGACACCAGACGCAGTGCGGCATCATGCCCTACCAAGCGCTCCAGGTACTGAATAACCGCTTTACTAAAGCCAAATGTTCGCACAAGCACAATTGGAACGTACACCATTAATATATTTTCCGGTTTTAAGGCCGAACGGGTAATCAGATGACCGGACGTAAAGAGCAACGCGCCCGCACATCCAATGGCCAGCGCGCCCAAAAGAGCAGCTACCAGAAAGGCCCAAAAATATTGTCTCAGATACGTCACAAACCAGCCTTGTCTGCTATTGTCCGTTACTCTCATATCGTCCGTTCCCTCCTTCCGATATCCCCGTCAGCAATCGGTAATATGCTCCCTTACGGGCAATCAATTGCTGATGGGAGCCTACTTCTTCCAGACGACCTTGATCCATCATCCAGACACAGTCCATTTCTGGCATCCAATGAAGCCGGTGGGTGGCAAGAAACATTCTCTTATGTTTCAAAACCGATAAAATCGTCTGTTTTAGCTCCCATTCTGTCTCAATATCCAGATGGGCCGTAGGCTCATCCAATAAAACGACCGGACGATTACTGAGCAATGCCCGCGCCAATGCAATCCGTTGCGCCTGCCCTCCGCTCAGTGTCCGACCTGCTTCACCAATGGGCTCATTCAATCCACCCGGAAGACCGTCTACCAGTTCACGCAGTCCAACCGCGTCAATCGCCCACTCTACCTGCTGGTTGGATGCCTCCGGTTCATAAAAGCGGATATTATCTGCCAGAGAAGCGCTAAACAGGTATGGATGCTGTGGAATATAGGCAATATGCCGTTGCCATTCAGCTTTGGCAACCCCAGCCAATCCGCATCCATTCAGGAGCAGCTCACCCGAAGTGGGATCAGCAAAGCCGCCAAGCAGACTGAGCAGCGTCGTTTTACCTGCACCGCTAGCTCCAACGATACCGATCATGTTCATGAGCGGTTCAACATTTGCAGACACATGTTCGAGCCGAGCCGAACCGTCTTCATTAAGGAGGCACACATCAGATAGCTCGAGACTATCCTGTCCCGTGATGTCCAATCTTTTATCGCTAGCTGCCTGTTTATTCGGCTCGTTCGCATCATCTTCTGTACTGAGAATGGAGCGTATTGCTCCCCAAGCCTCCTTACCATCCAGTGAAGCATGATAGTCTGATCCCAACTGGCGTATGGGCATAAAATATTCTGGTGCCAGAATAAGCACCGCAAGCGCTGCCTCCAGACCCACCGAGCTACTAATCAGGCGCAGCCCCAAGCCTACCGCGACAAAAGCGACCGATAGCATACTAAAAAAATCGAGGGCAAATGAGGAAAGAAACGCTACCCGCAGCGTGCGCATCGTTGCTGTGCGGTATTGGTCGCTGACCTTCCCAACCGTTTCCCCATGCTCTTGGCTACGACCCAAAAACCTTAGTGTCTGAAGTCCACGTAGCGAATCCGTGAAATGGTGAGATAACAAACGATAGGAACGCCATTGCTTGTCTGCCTGCTTCCGCGCTGCCAAGCCGAGCAAAATAAAGAAGCCCACCAGAATCGGCATCGTAGTCGTCAAAATTACACCTGAAATGACATCCAATGTGAAAACATACACAAGCACAAGTATAGTTACAGCCATCATGTCAATCATTCGAGGAATGGACAGTTCCAAATACGTGCGAAAACGATCCATGCCGTCCAATGCTAGCGTCACCAACTTGCCGCTGCCTTCCTGCGCTGCAAAACCCGGCCCCCGTTCGAACAAACGTGCAAGCAGACGCTCCCGTAAGGAAGCGCCTGAAGCTTCGGCAAAACGGCCGGCTGTCCGACGTTGCAGCCAGATCATCGTATGCCTCATTGCAAAAGCAGCGAAAAACAACGCCAGCGACGGCCAAGCCATCACCAGCGGATTTTTATTAAATAAAATCGTAACAGCCTTTGCCAAGAAGACTGCTTGTGCAATCACAGCAGCCCCCTGGAGCAGGGAAAGGGCAGCCAGTAGCAGCATTACTGGCCGAATGCCCTTTAATTCTAACCATGCCTTATCCATTAGTATTCCAAATGATCCTTCTCACTGAGACGCTTATGGAAAACAAAATAGCTCCACGCCTGATAAGCCAGCACAAAGGGTAAAAGCGTTGCTGCAACAATCGTCATGGCTTTCAGTGTGTAATGACTGGAGCTTGCATTATAAATCGTCAAATCAAAAGCACTGTTAATCGAGCTCACCATAAATCTTGGGAACAAACCAACGAATAACGAAACGAAGGTCAGCAAAATCAATGCCCCTGTCATCCCGAAGGCCCATCCTTCGCGGCGCTGCTTCAGGAAGTACCACGTCAGCACATAGGCGACAATTCCCACTGCTACCGCAGCATACATAAAGGGACCGCGACGTGCAAATAAATCCGTTGCAAAATAAGTCCATACCACCATGCCAGCGAGTAAAATGCCCAATACCGGAAGAAATTTGGACGCAATCACGCGAGCACGATCCCGTACTTCTCCAATCGTCCGCAGGGAAATGAACGTCAGCCCATGCATTAGGCACATTCCGACCACTGTCAGTCCAATCCATACGGTGTATCCATTGAACACATCGGAAAATCCAGCTTTCAAATCCATGTTTTGCTGAATAGGTACACCTTTCACCAAAGCCGCAAAAGCCATACCGAACAGCATCGGCGGTAGAAAGCTACCAATCAGAATGCAGGCATCCCACGTTCCTGTCCACCATTTCCCTTCAGCCTTGCCGCGGAACTCAAAAGAAACTCCACGCAAGATCAAACCTAGCAAAATAAAGACAAATACCAGATAATATCCGCTGAACATAGTTGCATAAAAATGCGGGAAAGCGGCAAACATCGCACCTGCTGCTGTAATCAGCCACACTTCGTTGGCATCCCAAAATGGACCAATCGTATTGATCATCAAACGTTTTTGTTGGTCATTGCGCGGTACCAATCCCGTGGCCATCCCCACGCCAAAATCAAAGCCCTCCAGAAAAAAGAAACCGGTAAACAACACTGCGATCAATAAGAACCATAAATCATTTAGCGTCATTATTGTCACCCCCTTGGGCAAATGGATCATGAATTACCGTTTGCTGATGTGGCTCGATATCTGGACCTTTGCGAGCCGTACGGTAAAACAGAAATGCCAGCACACCTGTTAAAATTAAATACAATGTGGTAAATGAGATGAACGAGAACAGCACTTCTCCTGCCACAACCGTAGGCGAAACAGAATCTTTTGTTTGAAGCAAACCAAATACAGTCCACGGTTGGCGACCTATTTCGGTCATGATCCAACCAGCAGTATTCCCAATGAATGGAAGGGATATCCCCCATATCATAAGACGGAAGAACCAGCGATGTGAACCTTCCAGCTTTTTACGGAACGTCAGGTAAGCACCGTATAAAGCGAGTGCAATCATGCCACATCCCGCCGCAATCATAATACGGAAGCTCCAGAACGTGGTACGTACTGGCGGGATATAATCGCCCGGACCATAGGTTTTTTCATATTCTGCTTGAAGCTCATTCATACCAGGCACAGAGCCGGAAAATTTACTATAAGATAGAAAACTCAGAGCAAAAGGAACTTTAATTTCAAAGGTATTTTCCTTCTTTTCAGGATCAATACCCGCGATAACTGTCCAAGGAGCGGGGTCACCGCTGTTCTCCCATAAGCCCTCACTGGCAGCCATCTTCATCGGTTGTGTTTTCACTAAATATTGAGCCTGACCATGACCAAACAAAGGAATAGCAATGGCACTGATTAAGGCAACAATAATGCTCAATTTAAAAGAAGGTTTAAAAAAGTCCATATTCTTTTTGTGCATCAGCTTCCATGCACTGATACCCGCGATAAGAAATGCCCCCGTTGCAAAAGCAGCAAACAACGTATGCGGAAATTCCCATAACAGTTGTTCATTCGTTAACAGAGCAGCAAAATCTTTCATTTCTGCACGTCCATTTTGAATCTCATATCCTACTGGACGCTGCATGAATGAATTAGCAGCTAGAATCCACAACGCCGATAACATCGTACCGATAGATACCAGCCACATACAGATTAAATGGACCGTTTTGGACAATCTTTCCCAACCGAATACCCATAATCCGATAAAGGTCGATTCCAGGAAAAATGCAAGCAGCGCTTCAATCGCCAGCGGCGTACCGAATACATCACCGACAAAACGGGAAAAGTCCGACCAATTCATCCCGAACTGGAATTCTTGCAAAATCCCGGTGACTACGCCCAATGCAAAGTTAATCAGCAGAAACGTTCCCCAGAATTGAGCCATTTTTTTGTACAAGTCATTTTTTTTGATAACATACATAGTCTCCATAATTGCCACCAATAACGACAATCCAATGGAGATCGGCACATAAACAAAGTGAAGAATCGTTGTAGTTGCAAACTGCAACCGTGCCAAATCCAATACGTCCATGATGTTGCTCCTCCCCCTGCACTTCTCTTAACATTGGTTTATAGTGTCTGTAATCTGAAGTCTTCTACATTAGTGATAGTATTCACATTCTTACATATGCAGCGGTCACTTTTTAGAAAATGACTCACTCAACTACCTTCACCATGGTTGTCATGATCCGGCTTCAGATTATCCCCATTATATAGAATAAATTTAAATGAAATAGAATCGAAAATGTGAACATCGTGTCAAAGCCGTGTCAAAATGGTGTCCATTTGATGAAAACGCCCTAAACTCCATAATGAATGTGACATTTTCGATTGATCTATCCATTTATCCACCATAAAAAAAGAGCCTCTCTTCGTTCGGAGGTTGTACCTCCGACATCTGCAAGAGAGACTCATTGCGCTAAACCTAGGGATTCTATCAACAGCCATCTGTTCCTCCGTTCTTTTGAACCCGATTACGGTAGGAGGAAGGTGACATTCCAACATACTTTTTAAATTTACTATGAAAATAATCTGCATTCGCATATCCCACGTGTTCCGCCACCTGGTGTACCTTAATTCCTTGTGCAAGCAATTCCCTTGCTCGCTCAATCCTCACCTTATCCAGGTAGGCATTAAAGGCCTCACCCGTATGACTTTTGAACAGTTTGCCCAAATAGCCACTATTATAATTGAACATATCTGCCAGTAACTCCAGTCGCAAATTTTCATCATAATGACTATGTATAAAGTCAATCATTTGTTTCATGATGATGTCCTTGCCACTAGGATCAGTCTGGCCAATCCATTGCAACACATGCTCCAGCGAGTGATCCACCAGCTCGCCCAATGTGGAATAAGCATATACATCGGTTATAAAGCTGGAGTGCTCCTCTAGCACGGTTCGGCTGTGATCCTGTCCGGCTGCATACTTGTTCAACGCCAGTGTGAATGTTTGGGCGAACGCCGCCTTGATTGCAGATTCTGTGCGATAAATCCGTGGAAATTGCCCTTCCATTTCCTTAATGACACGGGTTGCAGCTTCACTATTAGCCATATCTAGCGCATAGTACAGCTTTTCTGCATAACGTATGGGATCATCTGTGGCACTATCAGACGCTCCACTCCTTTCAGTCTCGACTGTCTCCAATTCGTGTAGGTCTCCGGAAAGCATGGCTCTTTCTGCCCGGAACAAAAACGTACGTTCTAACAATCGTAGTGCCTGCTCAAAAGACCTAGGAATGTCGTTAAGAATGGCTACAGGATCACCGGCAGCCACATAAATTTCCTTTGCCCACGGCTTTAGCTCCTGTCGCCAAGCAGCCAGTAACTGAACAGCATCTTTCTCCGTTTTTAACGTGGCGGGAAGCAAAAGACCCATATATATTCCAGCCTCAAACACGATACCTCTGCCCTGCTCATGGCACAATTCTGTTAGCCGCTGCTTTGCTGCCGCCAGCCGAGCTTGCCGATCCCAGTCAGGTATACGTAAATCCAGCAGAATAACCTGATAGCTACTCCAGTCCAACGCTGGTAACACGGGCTGTTGTCCATGTTTTCCGTTACCGCTTTGATGTTCAGCTTGCTTGGATGCTCTGTGAAGAGAATCGCTGCTTTCCACAGCATTACGAGCATGCTCTTGATGAACCGGAAACAATAGTGCTTCGATCCAATTACGCTCATGGGAAGGCGGACTTCCCCATTTGCCATCTTCTTTCTCGTCCTCAATGTTTTGCCGTACCCGTTTCAACTCTGTCGTCATTTCTTCCTCATCAACTGGCTTCAGTAGGTAGCCATCCACCCCGAAGCCCATGGCTTGCCGTGCATAATCAAAGTCTGCATATCCGCTTAATATGAGAAAGTGAAACGGCTCTCCGTTCTTTTCACGTATGCTTCGTATGACCTCCAGCCCACTCATCCCGGGCATACGAATATCTACAATGACCAGCTCCGGTCGATGCTCTCCGAACTTATCCAGAGCCTCGCGTCCGTTCCCTGCCGTATCGACAATACGGAAGCCACAATTCCCCCAGTCAATAATGGAGGACAATCCTTCACGAATCGCAGGCTCATCATCTACAATCATTGCTTTATACATTCGACTCTTCCCCCCTTGGTATGGAAAAGTATACGGTTGTTCCTTCTTGTAATGCGCTTTCAATATGCAGTCCATAACGTTCGCCGTACATCAATGTTAGACGTTGATGTACATTACGCAGGCCAATACTGCTTCCTTCCGGCTCTTCCGTCCCCCTGATCCGAGCTAGCAGACGGGTCAGTTGCCCAGCTTCCATGCCAATCCCATCATCTTCTACTTTAATTTTTAGCTCTCTTCGTTCTATTGCAATATCTACCTTCACGGTAACTGGCTCTTCCTTATTTTCCAGGCCATGAATGACTGCATTTTCCACCAGCGGTTGTATGATTAAGGGAGGAATCGACAGGTCCGTCGCGCTTTCTTCCAAATTCACTTCATAAATCAAACGATTTCCAAATCTGAACTGCTGAATTTGTAAATAGGATCGCACCATATCCAGCTCCTGTAGTACCGTCGTTTTACCACTGCCAATCTCCAGATTCCGGCGCATCAGCCTGCCAAGCAAACGCACCGTCGTTGCAATTTCCGCTTCCCCATTCAGATGTGCTTTCATTCGAATGGATTCTAACGCATTAAACAGAAAATGCGGATTAATTTGGCTAGCCATCATTTTTAGCTTGATATCCTTTTGTGCCAATTCCAGTCTGTTGTTATGCTCACTCGTCTCATAGACCTGCGCCATGAGTTGGCGAATACTGTTCACCATATAGTTGAAACGGCGGGATAAATCCCCGATCTCGTCCCTTCCCTCCACACTCGATACCACATGAAAATCGCCCGCGGCTACCTTACCCAGTTCATAGCTCAACCGCTGTAGGCGTTTGGTAATCAGCCAGGAAATGATGGTGATCAGAATCAGTGCCATAACCAGCACCGCAAGAACACATAGAGCACCAATCAAGCTAATTCGGTTGGCTCCCTGTACAATATGCTCCGTCGAAAACACTGAAATAATCGTAAATCCGCTCACACTGGAGGCGGGCAGCAGCTCATCCACGATGATGTTGGAGGACTTTCCGTTGATTTTCGCTTCATATATTCCCTTACCCGCACGCTGAACATCAAAGCCCAAATGTAAATCTCCCAACGTCTGACCCACCGACTGCGGACGAGTAGCTGCGACCACAATACCATTACGATCTGCAATCAATGTTTCAAAGGGCTCCTTGCTCAGCATATCATTCAACTCGGTCTGACTCAGCGATATCATCAGAACTCCCTTGGTATTATATTCGGGAAATGGAATTTGCCGTACCAGGCTCAGGCGATTAACCGGGTTATCTTCCTTATCCTGAATGTAAAACCAGTTAATCGCCGTCCCCTTCAAAGCCGTTTGGAACCACTGCTGCCGCTCAATGTTAGAGTCCACTGGAATAAACTCCAGATTATTGACAAGCGTCGGATTGTACGAATAGAACCGGATGGTAGCAACCTCTCTATATTGCTGAGTATACTCATTAAAATCCTTGTATTGATGATACGCATTCATCAGCTCTACCATACCCGGATACCGTCTGTTCGCCATCTCCCTCAGCCTCTTATCGAACATGAGCCCATTTGAAATATCCGTTGGCACACGCAGTAAATTTGCCGTCTGGCTCTTGATCTTTTCCACATTGTTTACTGTCTGGGCAATTGCACTATTCAATGCCTGCTCTCGCAAATAAAAAGTAACGCAGCCGCCTACCACCAGCACCGGGATCATGACAATCAGTACATAGGAGAACAGCAGCTTATTCCGCATACGCATATTATTCATCAGAAGCCGTACTCCACGATTCATGTCATCCCTCCCATAAGATAAGCGCTTACATTTTTGTGTATTTTCACATCCTCTATCACGAGCTACATGTTTCCAGTTTAAAGCTTCGTAACCTCTATATCCATATTTTTTTGCAAAATTAAAAAAATGTGGCGAACGGAGTCACCACACTTTACGGATCATGAGCTATTTACGTACAAAAGGTTCGATATGCACTCCCTGCGGCAGCTTGTGCGGATCTTCCGGATTGATACGGTCATAGAACATAATACCGTCCAAATGGTCCATTTCATGCTGTACTACAATCGCTGCATAACCTTTGAAAGTCAATAGCTCCTGTGTTCCGTCTGGCAAATTGGCCTTAATACGAATTTTTTCATAACGAGGTACATATCCGGCTACGTACCGATCTACAGACAAGCACCCCTCACCTTGTTCCAAATAAATCATGGACGTGGAGTGGCTGACCAGCTTCGGATTAAACAACGCATACTCTACCGTTTTGTCCCCATCTTCATAATAAATAGCGCACATTCTTTTGTTCAAACCTACCTGGTTCGCAGATAATCCCACACCCGGGCGCAGTTCATAGCGGGTAGCCAGCTCTTCATTTTGGCTATTTTTCAGATAATCCAGCATCCATTGCATCTGTTGAAGATCCTCTTCAGACAGTGGCAAGCATACCGGATCCACCTTCGTACGCAAAATAGACTCCCCTTCACGCACGATATCCTTCGTGAGAAGCATGTCCATCGATTGATTACTCATTCGTCAGCCTCGATTCATTAAAATAAATATACTTTCATGTTATTCTGCAAAAGTTAGGGGAGTTCCCAATATTCCTACAAGTTTTATCCCATAAATTATATCTATTCATGAAATGAATTGTCAAAATGAAGCGGTATTTAAGTCATTAAATATTCATTGCCTTAATGGTTTATCTAATTAACAATTATACTTATGCTCTATATAGCACAAAACGAAAAACCTCCTTAACCAATGAAGTGGTCAGGAGATTTTTTGCCGTTATCATACCTTTGAAATTAATCATACGTATCTTTTCTTACTATTAAGATGGATGCTCCAACGCACTTGGAGCTTCACTAAACAGCTGCGCCTTTGGATTCGGCTGTGTCCAGGTATTATAATATTGCGAGTTCTTGCCGTAGGAATTGTCAATGACAACGTGCGGCATATCAAGCAGACAGGCCAGAATGTGACCGTGCAGCCGTGAAGTGCGAACCTCGCGGTAAGAGCTGAACAGCGTAACCGCTTTGTTCATGAGATGGTCTGTGTACTTGTACCAGAACGTACGTGTAGGCAACGGTCCACCGATTTTCTTATCCAGTCGATAAAACTTCTGGAAATAGACAATTCCCTTCACTTCCAGCGGAGTGAACAAAGTATCCCAGTCCAGCCGGTGAGCGGCATCTGCCTCGTCATCGAACTTCTTTTGTCCACCCACCGTTTCAATATCAGTCCGCAGGAAATACAATACATCCTTCACTGTTTCCGTAGTCGGCTTCAATGGCCAGAGCTGGTGCGCCATATCAGGGCATAGTGTGATACTGCACTGGTTCAGCTTGTCCTTAGCCCACTGATAAGAGCGTGTATCCCGCACAAACATATGTAGATCCGGATGAGCATTGAACAAGGCAGCGACTTCATTAGCCTTCTGTTCAGATTGAAAGTGGATCGTCTGCGGCATAATTACAATTCGGTGGTTAGGGAAATCGCGAACGATGCGTTCTCGCAAATTTTGGTGATTTGAATAGAGATCGCCGAAGTTGCCGCCGCCGTGGCACACGATAATCCAGTCACCCGGAATTTGAAGCCGATCGGGAATATCCATAGCGCTATAACGGGCACGGACACGGATGCCATTATCCTTGAAGAACGCTTCGGTGCCTTTCATGATGAGTACATCCCCACCGTTATTATAGACGGGATAATCGACATAAATGATATTCGAACCTTGGGGGACTACGTCGAGAATGACGCTCAGCTTATTTTTCAGTTTAGCCATGGGATGCAAATTCGGCATCTTTCAGTTCTCCCTTCCTGCGCTTCTTTTGTATAGTCTGAATGACAAATGTAATGTCACTTTTATCAAAAATGATCCGTGATAGCGGAACATTGAAAAACATCGGGAATGAGAACAGTGAGAACGCCAATCGTACACAAGCGCCTACAAGCAAAGCAATCGCAATGCCGTCCAGACCAAAGATCGGTGTACAAATAAAAAATAGACCGACGGTGATCGCATAGGCTACAATTTGCCGGAACAATACCAGTCCCGGACGTCCCAGCGCGTTAAAGGCCGAAGCCAGAATCCATGAGCCGCCACCAATGATACATTCCAGTGACAGCAGGTAGAACGTTAGCGATGCTTCCAGAAAAGCGGGGCCGTACAGCAAACCCAGCATGTATCGTCCAATGAAGAGAGCAGGCACAATGACGATTAGCATCGCAGCCATAGAGATGCGAAAAGCACGACCTACTGTTTCGACAATCTTGCTGTGCTCCATCCCCGTCACCTTAGGAAAAGTAACGTTAGTGACGGCATTTTGCACCACATTGAACACACGAGACAAGGCGTAGACGACAGAGTACAGACCGAACGCTTTGGGTGATAGCAGCGCCACAATAACGATTTTGTCCGTTTGTGTGGACAGCGTCCCCATCAGCTCCATCCCGTAAACCCTCGCTCCATAGCTATAATAAGGACGAAGCACTTGGCGGCTGGTAAATGGACGGAAAGCACGCAAATTCATATACTTGCGCAAACGGAGGAACGCCCATACTAGCGCAAGGAAACTCGCGGCAAAATTCACTGCTCCTGCCAGCTGCACATTGAGCAGGCCCATCAGCCACAGTGTCACCAGACCGATGAAATTCAGTAACGGGTAGTAAAACAACAGACCGTTATATACGCTAAATCGATCCAGCCCTTGCGACAATGCTGTCGTCAGCGCTGTAAGCACTGCCAGCGGTATGGCTGCCGCACAATAAAGCTGGGACAGCTGGATGATATCCGCACCATAACCATTCAGCCACAGCGGCATGCATATCCAGGCCACCGCTCCCGCCAACAAGCTGGCAGGCAACTGAATCCAGAGCGACAACGCCAGCAGTTCTTCCGTCGTGCCTGTTTTCTTCTTGATGTTATAAATTAACGACGTTGGTAATCCGAAGCTCAACACACTGCCGATCAACGTAGGCCAGAACAGAACTGCCGCCAGTTCTCCTTTCCCCTCTACTCCGAGCATACGTGCGGTCAGGATGGAAGTCAGGGTCGTGACGATTAGCACAAAAAAATTGTTAAAGCTCGTGCGCATGATCGTTTTGGCGAGACTGTCACCCGTGAATACTTTCCTTGCTGCTGTCCATGTGCTCATGTTACGTCCAACTCCTGTTCCTTATTAAGCCTCTCGTCTCTATGCTCACATTGCGTCTTTTGACGCACCTCCATCAGCCTACCGTTTTTTTGGAATTGCGTTCAGGCAACTGTCCCCCGCCAACAGGCTCCTTTGGACTTGAAAAGATTGCTTTCAACGCTCTTCTATAGCCTTGAATGGCAGTATGATTTTTCTTGGGCTTTTCTCTCAAAATCTGATACAACGTCGTCCAGTATAGTGCTGCATAACCAATCGGCCCAGATCCCTCTTCACGCAGGAGATGAATATGATTCATCACCCGCATATAAGTAACCTGCTCCATATTGTCGCGCGAGGACGGCGATTCGTGATGAAGCAGCGTAAGCGCCGGGTTAATGTATAACGGACCGCTTTTCATTGCGATGCGTGAAAGTAATAAATCCTCGCCTACGCTATAGCTTTGCAACCAAGGTACCGGCTCCAGACTGCGAATCGCCTCACGGCGAAATGACATATTGCAGCCATGAAAAAACTGGGTTCTAAACGTCTTCTTGGCCTTATGCCAGTTATACATCGAGCCGGACTGACCGCTGAGGGACAACCTCCCTTTGGACAAAGACTGCTGGAATGACAGCAAGCATCGAATCGTTCCCATGAAGCTGTTACTCATTCCCTGTGCAATACCGCCAACACCAGCGGCCTGCGGGTAAGCCTCATAGGTACGCATCAACTCATTCAAATAGTTGCTCGGCAGCTCAACGTCATCGTCAAGGAACAAAATGATGTCACCCTGCGCAAGTTCAGCTGTCTTTACACGAGATAACCATAATCCCGGCTGCTCCTTGCGATGATATCGGTAGGTAATTCCCGCTCTGCCCAACTGACGCTCATAACGTTCCAGCACATGCTTCGGCAGTTCTCCGTCGTCAATAATCCATAGCTCGGTTTCACATGCCTCCGGTGCTCCCCCAATGGCAATTGAATTAATGCATCGGGTCAGATCATCAACCCGATTTCGGGTGCACAGAGCAATGGACAAGCTTAACATCATACTCCCCCTTTATCCTGTCAGTGTGTTAAAAAAACAGTTTACTGAACCGCCGGGCCTAAATATTCGTTATATTTTTGCTTGCGCGGGTTCAGAATGAACAACACCCCCTGCTTGTATCCATCTGCGGCATTAAAATTGCGGCGCAGCATTTCTTTGAGCATCAAGTAGGATAAGGTCCATAAAAGGGCTCCATACTGAATCACTCCAGCCTTTTTCAAGGCAAGAAAATAATAGTGGTTAATCGCTGTAGCCTTGGCTACTTTGCCCGCCTTATCGCGCGAGCTTGGAGATTCATGATGAATGATGGTTAAGTCAGGATTGATAACCAATTTGCCGTAACGGCTCGCCAACTGGCACATGTACAAATCGTCAGCAACGGCATAACTGGTCATCCACGGATACGGCTTCATGTCCCGAAGCGCATCCCTCCGAAATGACATATTGCAGCCATGGAAAAATTCTGTATCGAAAACCTCAGTCGCTTCGCCCCAACGCAGCAAAGAACCTGCCAGACTACTAGGCGAGAGCTTGCCGAGGGATGAAGACATCTGAAATGTCAAAACGCCCAGCAGCTTTCCTGCCCGGCTCGAATGTAATCCCTTTGCAATCCCTCCAACACCCACAATCGTTTCATCCTGATCATAGGTATCGAGCAAGCGCCGGATATAGAGTTTATCGTCCAGTTCTGCATCATCGTCAAAATACAGCACAATATCATACCGCACAAGAGACAAGGCCTCATAGCGGGACAACCAAACGCCGGGACGACTTTTTTTATAATATTTCAAAACGCTTTGAGGCAATCCGGATACCATGTGACGGTACTGCTCGATCTGTTGGTCGGAAATATCGCCGTCATCAACAATCAGCAGTTCTACAGCCGTATGCTCCAATTGCTGCTGTACTGCAATAGATTGTATACAGCGTGTCAGGTCTTCGATCCGGTTGCGGGTACAAATGATGATGGAGACATCGGACATGCCATTACCTCCTGTGTGTGTATCCAGATGCTTTGGAAGAGATATTCTAAGTTTTTCCAATTGCTGGATTATATATGTTTATTGTATCTTTGACAGCGTTTTAGTGTATATACCTCTTTTGTATACTTTTTCAGTCTCCAAAAGGGTAGACAATCCTCTAAAAAGAGCAAAAAAATAGGATTGGCTTCTAGTGCCAATCCTGATTTACCCCTGGAAGTCCAGAAACAACGTCGCATTCACATACCGACGTGCCATGGACAAAAAATAACTATTTTGCACCGCTACCGCTGCCACCAGCAAAGTATTACGCACTGCTTCACACTGGTTAGGGGTCAAATGCTGTAAACGGCTGATGTATTGATCGGCCGCCTGAACCAGCAGCTCCTCTGTCGCAGCTTCCTGGCGCTGCTGTCCTGTAACGGAATTTCCGTTGTCCTTTGCATAGCCTGCTCCAGCAACATCGAGCAGTTGGTCTCCGTTCGCATCCAGCTCCTCAAACAAAGTTGAATAGGCGGCGTACAAATCGACCGGCTGAATCAGATCGTCCGTATCATCTTCGGGTTGTTGGAACAGGATATGAAATAGCTGACGAATGGATTCAAAATCAAGACATGATTTTAAATCTTCCACAATGAGCAATATAGCTGCCTGGTTGACCGAGTATTTTTTGCCGATCTTCGGAGCGCCGAGAAATTCCTTGAAGTCGCGTTTGACCCAATTTTGCATAGATGCCAGTGAGACATGACTGTATTCGACCAGTTGACCCAGGGAAACGATCTCCTGCAGCGAAAAGGCTGCGCTGTGCTTACCCTTGATGATTTTATCTAGCACAGGTGTCACGTCGGTGTATAAAAATGTCGGCATCGTGCTCCCGGAACGGGCGAGATGGCTATGAGTGCGCCTCCAGGCGTCCTGTAGAACGGCCAAAGGCTGCAATTCGCGGCGACCTTCCATGGCCAGCAGCAAATGGGCCATATCACGACGAGTAAGGGTAAAAGACTCCATCTGCTTTCCTCCCTTTATTACATTTCAAGTTCATTTGAACTCATCATACGCCCTCAAACTAGGCTTGTAAAGTGAAGCAATGATCCGTGCGGGTTCTATTATGCCTTATTTTCCGTGTAAATTGGAGGTAGGTGACCTGCTATGATTCCATATGAACCTTGTATATTTCCTTTTAAGTTCTTAAAATAAGTTCAAGTGAACTTAAAATGGAGTTCCTTAAAAAATTGAACGAAAAAGGGATGAGTGAAAATTATATGGGTATAGGTGTCAGTCTATTTTTGTTTGCGGTGTTGATTTTATTTAGTGCTTTTTTCGTGGCTACCGAGTTTGCGATTATTAAAATCCGTTCCAGCCGGGTCGATCAGCTGGTCGTGGAGAACCGTAAAAACGCACTGGCGCTACAAAAAGTCGTCAATAATCTGGACGGCTACCTGTCCGCCTGTCAGCTTGGTATTACGATTACAGCGTTGGGACTCGGCTGGCTCGGTGAACCGACCGTAGTCAAATTGCTGGAGCCTCTCTTTCAACAGCTCAACATCAATGGGGATTTTTCACATATCCTGGCCTTTATTATTTCATTCGTCATTGTAACTTACCTGCACGTGGTGATCGGCGAACTGGCTCCCAAAACATTGGCGATCCGCAAAGCGGAAGCTGTCAGTCTGTTAACCTCCCCAGTCATCGTGTGGTTTAATCGGATTATGTATCCGTTTATTTGGCTCCTTAACGGCTCGGCCAATCGTCTGGTTCGTCTGTTTGGTCTTCAACCGGCTAGTGAGCATGAAGAAGCGCACTCTCAGGAAGAAATTCAGATCATTTTGTCCGAAAGCGTGGAAAGTGGTAAGATCAATAACACCGAATATGGCTACGTAAATCGTATCTTTGCTTTTGACGAGACCGTTGCCAAAGAAATTATGGTACCACGTACAGATATGGTATGCTTGTTTACGAATCGCTCGCTACAAGAAAACATGCTGACTATTCACGAAGAGCAGTATACCCGTTTTCCGGTGGCGACAGACAGCAAGGATCAGATCATTGGTATGATTAATACCAAACAGCTATTCCTTGAGTATGATCGCAATCCAGAGCTTGTTTTCGACAGTCTGATTCAACCGATCTTGACCGTTCCGGAAGTTATCCCCGTCAACACACTGCTGAAACGTATGCAGAAGGAGCAGGTTCATATCGCTCTCCTGGTCGATGAATACGGTGGAACCTCCGGCCTCATTACCATTGAGGACATTTTGGAGGAGATTGTTGGCGAAATTCGGGACGAATTTGATAAGGATGAACGGAAGGAAATCGAGAAACTGACGGAGAACAGTTATTTGATGGATGGTAAAGTGATGCTTTCCGATCTGAGTGATCTGACGGGCTTGACATTGGACGATGAAGACGTGGATACTGTCGGAGGGTGGGTGTATAGCCGGGTTCCGGAACCTAGACAGGGCAAGGAATTCATAGAAGAGAATGTGAAATTTATCATTCGTGAAATGGGTAAAAATCGTATTCGTCGGGTGGAGATTATTTTACACCACACATCCCCCGCATCTGAATTGGAAGCAGAATCGGACACTTCTTCCCGGGAGTGAACCGTGTGACCTGAGCGTTTATCTTTGCACTTGACACTTGTGTTCACTCCTACTGAAATGACATATTCCCAGGGCAAACGACTTAGGTCGTTTGCCCTGCACGCGTGTAAGGAGGAGCTAGTAAAGTGGATATTTTATCTTCTATTATTATGGGAATTATTGAAGGACTGACAGAGTTTTTGCCGGTCTCTTCGACGGGTCACATGATCCTCACGGCTGATCTTCTAGGATTAAACACAGAGAATGATACGGTCAAAACGTTTGAGGTTATCGTACAATTAGGTGCTGTGCTGGCAGTCGTCGTATTATACTGGCGCAGATTCCTGAGCCTGTTTGATTTCAGACGCAAAATCTCGAGTCAGCCACGTCTAAACCTGTTACATATTATTTTAGCCATGATCCCAGCGGGGCTAATTGGCGTACTGTTCCGTGATGTAATCAAGCAATACCTGTTTGGTCCTGAAACGGTTTTATACAGTTTGGTGATCGGGGGCCTACTCATGATCGCGGCTGAAAAATTTCATCCGCCTATTAGATCACATACGCTGGATGAGATCACTTACAAACAAGCTTTTACGATCGGTTTGTTCCAAGTCCTAGCCCTATGGCCAGGATTCTCCCGTTCAGGCTCAACCATGTCTGGGGGCCTATTCGCACGTGTAAGCCATACGGCAGCCGCGGAATTTACATTCCTCGTATCTGTTCCGGTCATGCTGGGTGCATCGGGTATTGATATGATCAAAAGTATGGATCATCTGTCTATGAGTGATTTCCCAGTGTTCGCGGCCGGCTTTATTACTGCCTTTATCGTCGGGATGCTGGCGATCAAAACATTCCTCGGTCTGCTCAAACGCTTGAGCCTGACTACGTTCGCCATTTACCGCTTCGTGCTGGCGGCTGTGTTCTTTTTCATTATTTTATAAGCCATCGTTTGGTATCAATAAATAAAAAAAGGGATATCCATAGGGTCTGAATGATCAGCCTTGGATATCCCTTTTACTATTTTGCTGAAAGGAAAGATAGTCTGGAACTATCCCTATCATGCGTTCTGATTATTGTTTGGATTCCAGCGTAGTCAAATATTCCGAGATTTGAGCTGGCGTTTTAGCGTATTTGCTGTGCAAATGAGCAATTTTTTCTCCATTACGGAACACGAGCAGACTCGGAATGCCGCGCACTTGATTTTCTTCGGCAATCGGCTGGAATTTCTCCGCATCAAGCGCAAAGAAACGCTTATCTGCGTTTTCCTCAATAATGCCGTCCATAAATTTATCCAGTGTCTTGCAATCCGGACACCAGGTTGTATCAAATTTCACGACAGTCAGACCGTCACCATTAATTAAATCCTGATATTGCTGCTGAGATTCGATGCGTTCCATTCGTTGGTCCCTCCTAGAGTGTATTTATAACGTCTCCATATTCACATATGAATTATAAACCGAGGCTTATTCCTATATTGTAATGATTCTTTTATAAATTGCAACTGGGACGGGTACATGTTTGACACTTGTCCTATACTTGCTCGGATTAGCGATATTGCGCATCATACCGATTGGCTCGGCTGATTTGCTGTAGCGTCTGCCGCTCTTGCCTGGTTAGCGGTGCAATATCCGCAGCAGAAATATTATGCTCCAATTGTCCCAAAGAGCTTGCACCCGGGATCACAGCAGCGACAGTCGGATGAGACAGGCTATAACGGATCGCTGTCTGAACCATACTACGATCCGCCCCTCCAAATGCCTTTAATTGCTTACGCACGTCCAGCAACTCTGCTTCATTGTAGTCCAGATATCCCTTGGCTATCTTCCCTTCCCCTTCGTCAGCCAATACACCACTGGCCACTGGCCCACGTGCAATCACGCTAATTCCCCGTTCCTGAAGCAAAGACAGTACCTCTTCCTCTGCACGCCGATCCAGCAAACTATACTGATTCATAACACTAACGATATTCGAGCGTTTGACATATTCACGGATGACATGAGGGCGAATTGAGGAAATACCATAATAACGGATGACTCCCTCCCGCTGCAATTGCTCAAAAGCCTCAATGGTTTCGTCCATCGGATCGTCAATCGTCCCTCCGTGCAACTGATACAGGTCGATGTAGTCCGTTCCAAGGCGGCGTAGGCTCTCTTTAACAGCAGACAGAATATATTTCTTGGATGGGTCCCATCCCCAGCCCTCCTGCCCCGGTAGACGCCGATTGCCAACCTTGGTCGCCAGGATGACCTCCTGTCGCCGTCCACGGATCGCTGCACCTACGATTTCTTCATTGCGTCCGTGCTGGTACAAATCTGCCGTATCCAACAGGTTTACGCCCCTGTCTAGCGCTTCATGAATCAAGTAAACACCTTGCTGCTCCTCCGTACCGACCGACATACATCCCAGACCAATTTCACCTACCAGCAAATCCGATGATCCCAGGCGGTTTTTTTTCATTTATGCTCCCCTCACTTCCAATAACGTATAACTTTAAATTTTTAATATTCCTCTATTGAATCAATTTCATAAATGATTAAACTAACGAAATGTATACCTCATATAGACAAATTAAACCATTTTGATCTATATGTACTCTTTATTAAAGCTACTGAAGGTATTATGAAATTGATTCTATTATACGAAAAAAAATATACAAAAAAAACAATCCCAAAGGCATAGAGACTCCACGCTCTCCAATCCTTTGAGGTTGTTGTATGAAATTCGTATTCCATTCATGCTATCCGAACAGCCATCGGACAGCCTTAGGAAATTGACGCTGAAAACAATCCACACGATGCACCGCATCCTGATCCAACTCAAGGAGCACATCTTTTGCATCCAGTCCCTGTGTCCGCAGCACCTCGTGTGCCTGGAGGGTCAGCGGAACCATATCTTTTTGTACATTCGTCTTCCCTTCACCTTCACGGGTCCCGACAGATATATAAAAGCGATGTATCCCATCCCTCACAGTTGCACAAGATGCAGATTGCATATAACCAATCATACCCGGATACCAATACGAGCCTGAGATGGAACCGACGCGTCCGAATATGTCCTTATACTTGAAGACGGCATACATGGAAATTAATCCGCCCAATGAGGCGCCGATGATTCCCGTATGCTCCGGTCCGGTTTTTACCGGATATCTCCCCTCGACGTACGGCATTACTTTTGTAACCACAAACGCCAGATAGGCATCTCCGCCACCGCCAAAAGCAGGTCTTCCTTCTACTAAAGCAGCTGCCTTCCAAGGCGTATAATCATCCAGCCGATTTACGGGCTGAATACCTACCAGCACGACACGGGGCAACTCTCCCGTAGAAAAACCTCTTTCCAGCTCATCCAACCCGCTTAGAAATAAAGAGCTGCCATCCTGCACATACAGCACAGGATACAGCTCATTATGACTCACGGAGACGGGAGGTGTATAGACGTGCACAAGGTACCCATCTAATGGAATTTCATCTACATGACCTTTCATCCTACACAGTCCCCCATGATGTGAATGTATTCATTACAGTGCAGCATCCATTTCCTTGATCATTTCAGATACGGATTCCAGACCATTACCTGACAGGTACCAGTAGTTAGGATCAAGGTATACAATATGACCGTTTTTAAATGCATTGGTTTTCTTCACCAGTTCATTCTCAATGGTTTGTTTACCTGTAACCTGTTCCTTGCCTTCCTCGACCACCACAGCCCCACGGTCAACAACAAAAATATAATCCGGATTTTTTTGCTGTACATATTCAAAAGAAACCTTTTGTCCATGCGTGGATACTTTAATGCCCGGATCTACAGGGGTTACGCCAAAAGCATCATGAATGATACCGAAGCGGGATTGTGAGCCATATGCGCTCAGGCTTCCTTCATTCGTCAGCACGATCAGTCCTTTAGCTTTGCTCGCTACAGCCTTGTCATGTACGGCCTTGATGGAGCTATCAATCGCAGCCAGCTCCTGCTTGGCAGCATCCTCTTTATCGAAGATTTTTCCCAATGTTTCAACGTTTTTCTTAAAGGAATTGATATAATCCTTGGTGTCTACAGCCATCGAAATGGTCGGTGCAATTTTACTCAACTCTTTATATGCATCAGCTTGTCTGCCGCCGATGATGATGAGTTCAGGAGACAGATCACTGATTTTCTCGTAATCCGGTTCAAACAGCGTGCCTGCACTTGCATATTTGGAATCTTTATATTTGCTCAAATACGTAGGAAGATCCTGCTGCGCTACTGCCGCAACGTCAACGCCCAGCTTATCCAGCGTATCCAATGAACCAAAATCAAAGACAACGACATTTTTTGGATTAACTTTGACTTGGACCGGGTTTTCATCCAGTGCGTGTTTGACCGAGATGGTTTTGGATTCCGTTGTTGCAGCAGAGGAGCCGTTTCCAGTCGCTTCCGGTGTTGCCGGAGCTGCTTTGCCACAGGCTGACACAATCAGTACCAATGCAAGCATTAGCGTTAAAAACATCATATTTTTCTTCATTTAACATTCCCCCTAAGTGAAATAAACGCAAATTTTATGGTCACCGATCTGTTGAATCGGAATATCCATATCGTACAAATCCTTTAATACCTGACTATCAATCATCTCGTCAGCCGTTCCTTGTTTTAGCAACCTGCCATCCTTCATCCCTACAATATAGTCTGAATAGCAGGATGCAAAATTAATGTCGTGCAACACGACCAGAATCGTTTTGCCGAGATCATCCACCAAACCGCGCAACGTCTTCATAATCTGAACCGAATGCTTCATATCCAGATTGTTCAGCGGCTCATCCAGCAGGATGTATTCTGTGTCCTGAGCCAAAATCATGGCAATAAAAGCCCGCTGTCGCTGTCCCCCACTAAGCAAATCAATATGCTTATCTTTCATGTCCTCCAGTCCCATGTAGGCCATAGACTGCTCCACCATTTTGCGATCCTCGCTGTTCAATCTGCCCTTGGAATACGGAAAACGGCCGAAGCTAACCAGCTCCTTCACGGTTAAGCGGATATTGACATCGTTCGTCTGTTTTAAAATAGATATCTTCCGGGCTAGCTCCTCACTTTTTGTCAGGCTCACGGCCTGCCCGTCGATGAAGATTTCTCCCTCATCACTGTTAGTCAGGCGACTGATCATCGACAACAAGGTGCTTTTTCCAGCGCCGTTAGGTCCAATAAAGGAGGTAATCGTACCTTTAGGTACAGTGACGGATACCTGATCCACCACATTTTTATTCCCGTAGCGTTTGGATACGTTTCTGACTTCTACCATGACTTATTCTCCCGCAGCAAAAGGTACAGGAAGTACACCCCCCCGATAAAGTTAATAATGACACTGACCGTTGTCGATAAGTCGAATACTCTTTCTGCCAGCAGTTGGCATCCTGCCAACGCAATGACACTGACACAAATAGAGGCCGGAATAATATAACGATGCTGATAGGTTTTCATCACCTGATAAGTCACATTGGCCACAATTAATCCGAGAAACGTAATCGGCCCGACCAGTGCCGTGGATATGGAGATAAGAATCGCTACGATAATTAGCAGCCTTTTGATAATAAAACCATAAGGGAGACCTAAATTAATCGCATGCTCTCGTCCGAGCGACAGCACGTCCAGATACTTGATGAATCTCCACGCATAAGCAAATACGAGCACAAGAATGAATACAGAAAGCCACAGCAGCTCAGTGTTTACATTACTGAAGCTGGCAAAGCTCTTGTCCTGGATTTTCGCAAATTCATTCGGATCAATCAGTACCTCCATAAAGGTAGACAGACTGTTGAATAGTGTGCCGAACACCAGACCGATCAGCAAAAGTACATAAATCCCGCGTCCATCTTTGCGGAAAATTAATTTGTATAGCAGTCCTGCGAACAGCACCATCAGCCCTACCGACAGCAAAAAGTTCAATTCTTTGCTGGTCGAAATGAAAGGGACGGAACCAAATGCAAAAATAATCGTCGTCTGAATCAGCATATACAGTGAATCCAGTCCAATAATACCGGGAGTCAAAATCTTATTATTCGTAACCGTCTGGAAAATAACTGTTGCAAAAGCAATGGAGCCACCTGTCAGAATGAAGGCTGCGATCTTTTTCAATCGTCGTGGCAGCGCGTAATGCCAGGTATGTGGAAGATCTATAAACACGAAAGCAGCAATCAACACAAGCGCGGCAGCGGCTAATATTCCGATTTTTAATTTAGGATTCATAAGCCCTTCTCCTCAGCAGCAAATACAAAAACAACGCGCTCCCGATCACACCAACCGTAAGCCCTACAGAAATTTCATACGGATAAATGATCACCCGTCCCAAAATATCGCAAAACAGCACAAAGACGGCGCCCAAGATCGCTGTATGGGCCAGGCTTTTTTTCAGATTATCCCCCATATACATGCTGACCAGATTGGGTACAACCAGCCCCAAAAAGGGAATCGTTCCGACCGTTAAGATGACAACAGAAGAAACCAAAGCCACGATCACCAAACCGACATTGACGGTGCGCTTGTAATGTACACCCAAGTTGGC
The DNA here is from genome assembly GCF_038008045.1 of Paenibacillus sp. FSL P2-0173. NCBI lineage: Bacteria > Bacillati > Bacillota > Bacilli > Caryophanales > Paenibacillaceae > Paenibacillus > Paenibacillus sp. FSL P2-0173. Next base: position 149,343 of record NZ_JBBOYK010000007.1, on the reverse strand, counting down.
CGCAAAATCCTCACCCATGCCTGCAATTGTAAAACGATTCGCATATATGTACGCCAACGCAACCAAAGGAATACTAAGATATAGCATCTCGTAGCGACCACTCATGATTAGAGAAAAGTCTCCCTGCATCCACGAAGAAATGCCCTGGATCAGATTGTATTTGTAAGCAAAAAAGGTCGTTACCGAATTTAAAATGCCTCCAAACATCAAACCGACAAGCGGGATAAATACCGGGTCCTTGAAACGGATTTTATCCAGTATTTTCATGAAAATCAGTGTTCCCCCTAGAGCAAATCCGAAAGCCGTCAGCATCTTCGTCCAAAATCCTGCTGCTCCAAACACCATAATAGCCATCAGCACACCCAATCGTGCCGCATCCATCGTCCCTGCAGTGGTGGGAGATACAAATCGGTTCCGGGTAAGCTGCTGCATAATGAGCCCACAGATACTCATACTCGCCCCTGCGATAATGATACTGATCAATCGTGGGAATCTGCTAATCAGGAGTACCTGCGCCTGATCGTTGGTTAAGTGGAACACATCAAGTGGAGTTACATCATGAACACCGATAAAAACCGAGGCGAAGGCCAGTACCAGAAAAGCCAGTATTAAATAACGCAATTTCATGTTCTAACCAAGGGAGCCTGTTCTCCAACAACCTGTACCAAGCTTCGGCCCTGTCCTCCCCTCCAATAATGATAATGATTATCAAAATCAACTAGCATAAATTATATCAGTCATACCGTATCTGTCAATGTGATGAGGTTTTAAAGCTGGACAAAAAAGCTGCAGAGAACTTTCTCGACACCCCACCTGGACAACCCAAGGAGCAAATAAGAGTAAAATCCGGTAAACTGGAAATAGAGAGTTTGGGAGCCCTTTTTTATGTTTATGGTGAGCAGTTCTGGAAACCGAGTTCATTAACTTTGGTTAGTAAAAAAATAGGAGGAGAATGATGAATCACATATTAATCATCGAGGACGATATCGCCTTGAGTAACGGTATTGTTCTTGCCCTTAAAGAACCTAACAACGTATTTACGCAAATGTATGACATAGCTACTGCAAAAGAACAATTGAACGTTACCGCCTTTGACCTAGTGATTCTTGATGTAAATTTGCCGGATGGAAGTGGACTCGATCTGTTAACCCATATACGAAAAAGAACAACTTTACCAGTCATCGTTCTGACTGCGAATGATATGGAAACAGATGTCGTCACTGGTTTTGAGCTGGGTGCTGACGATTATATAACCAAGCCTTTCAGTCTTATGGTACTGAGAGCAAGAGTTGGCGTTCAGCTAAAGAAATCCAGATACTCGCTTGCAGACTCCATTCAGCTCGACAATTTTTCCTTTTCATTCGAGAGGATGGAATTTACTAAGAATGGTACGCCCATTGAACTAAGTAAAACTGAACAAAAATTGTTGCGCATCCTATTCGATAATCGAGGCAATACTGTATCTCGCGATCATTTAGTAGACAGCATCTGGACTGATGGAGCTGAGTATGTAGGTGAAAACGCCTTGTCTGTTACAGTAAAAAGGCTACGTGACAAGCTCGAGGATCATCCTTCCTCCCCACAATATATTAAAACGGTTTACGGGCTGGGCTACACATGGGCGTTGAAATGACAACACTCCTATATATATGTATTGGAATTGCCGTTGTTGCTGTATGCACCGCTGTGTGTGCTATTATGCTTTATCGCAGGAGCATCCATAAAACAATGAAAACTATTGAGAACATGCTGGATGCCGCGATAAATGGCAGCTTCTCAGAGGATGTCTTTGATGAATCCGTTCTTTCTTCAATAGAAGCTAAATTTGTGAGATTTCTTTCCATTTGTTCCGTGTCCTCCAAAAATCTGCTTGCCGAAAAGAATAAAATAAATGAGCTGATTTCCGATATTTCACACCAAACGAAAACACCATTGGCCAACATCCTGCTTTATTCCCAACTACTTAGCGAATACGAACTATCACAGGATACCTCCACTTGTGTGAAAGCTCTATCTGCACAGGCCGAAAAGCTTAACTTTCTGATCCAGGCATTGTTGAAAACATCGCGGCTTGAAACGGGGATTATCACGGTATCGCCAAGGCGAGAATCTGTTCAAAAGCTCCTTGATGCTGCACTGGAGCAAATGATGCCAAAAGCTGACGCCAAAGGGATTTCAGTTGTTATGGAGGACACAGTTACCCATGCTTATTTTGACCTAAAGTGGACGAGTGAAGCTGTCTATAACATTATGGATAACGCCATAAAATATACAGAGACAGGCGGAAGCATGAATATAAAAGTAATGGCATACGATTTGTTTTGTCGAATTGATATTACCGACAGTGGTATAGGCATTGCAGAAGAAGAACAAGGTAAAATCTTTACCCGCTTTTATCGCTCCCCTACTGTTAACTCGCAGGAGGGTGTAGGTATTGGACTGTTTTTAGCTAGAGAAATCATCGCTGCGGAGGGGGGTTACATCAAGGTACGATCACGCTACGGCCGTGGTTCTACCTTCTCTATTTTTCTTTCTATGGATACTTAATTCTTTCAATACCGTTAGATTTCAGAAAGATTGTAGAAAGATCAGTGTGTTAATGTCTGTACTGTAGATGACTACGATACAGACATTTTTTTGTGGAGGAGAACGTATATGGGTCTATTGAAAACTCAGGCATTAAAAAAACATTATGGAAACGGAGATACTGCTGTTTATGCCTTAGATGGTGTGAATCTGGAGGTGGAAAGCGGAGAATTTGTCGCTATTGTCGGTACGTCCGGGAGCGGCAAATCTACCCTTCTCCATATGCTGGGTGGACTTGATCGTCCAACAAGTGGAAACGTTACGATTGACGGCAAAGATATTTCTACATTAAAAGACGAAGAATTGACTATTTTTCGCAGACGAAAGATTGGCTTTGTGTTTCAAAATTACAACTTGGTACCTGTCTTGAATGTCTACGAAAATATTGTGCTTCCTATTGAACTGGACGGTAAAGAGCCAGACAAAACCCACATAGATAAAATTGTACATACCTTGGGCCTTGACCACAAAATGAATAACCTGCCAAACAATCTTTCCGGTGGACAACAGCAACGTGTAGCTATTGCCAGAGCACTGGCAGCCAAGCCCGCCATTATCTTGGCAGATGAACCCACCGGAAATCTGGACAGTAAAACGAGTCTGGATGTGATGGGATTGATCAAAGTATCCAGCCAGCAGTTCCGCCAAACGATAGTGATGATTACCCACAACGAGGAAATTGCGCAAATGGCAGACCGGATCATCCGTATTGAGGACGGTAAAATTGTCGGCGGTGATGCCAAATGATCAAGGTAAAGAACAAAAAAGTAATCCGCAATCTGGCTGATAAGAGTTTCAAAGTGAACAAAACCCGTAACATTATTGCCATTGTTGCCATTGCACTAACCTCATTGCTATTTACAACACTGTTCACTATGGGGATTGGCGCTGTGGAAAACTTACAACGGGCGACCATGCGACAGGTCGGTGGAGATGGACATGCCGTACTTAAGTATATAACGGATGACGAATTTAATCATGTCAAGAATCATCCATTGATCAAGGAAATAGCTTATAACCGTATATTAAGCGATCGAGTTATGAACGATAAATTTCTAAAACGCCATACGGAGTTCTGGTATTACGACGATGTAGGGATGAAGCTTGGTTTTATTGAGCTTAAAGAGGGGCGTAAGCCTGCGGTGGAAAATGAAGTAATCGCAGACTCCAAGACGTTGCAGCTATTGGGTGTTCCACTGGAGGTTGGAGCACCTTTGAGACTAAAGCTTGACATACGAGGTAAAGAAGTACAGCGTAATTTTATCCTATCCGGCTGGTGGAAAAGCGATCCTGTGGTTAACGTAGGACAAATATTCGCTTCTAAAGCCTATGTCGATGCTCATGCTCAGGAATTACAAAGCAACTATAAAAAGGATCACTTCTATACAGGAACCATTAGTGCATATATGATGTTCGACAATAGCCTTGATTTGCGGGGAAAGCTCAGTAAAGTGATTACCGAAAGCGGGTATTCGCTTGACGAAGATGCACCGAACTATATCGCGAATAATGTAAATTGGTCATACATCTCGACCAATTTCAGTATGGATACAGAGACAATCATAGCGTTAACTTCTGCCTTGTTACTGATCATGTTTACCGGTTATTTGATCATCTATAACATTTTTCAAATATCGGTAATGCGAGATATTCGTTTTTATGGTCTTTTAAAGACGATCGGCACAAGCGGCAAGCAGATCCGCCGGATTATTCGCAGACAAGCGCTGATTCTATCAGTGTTAGGAACCCCGGTAGGATTAATAGCAGGTTTTTTTATCGGTAAATCGCTCGTGCCTTTTATCATAAATATGAGTGTGTTTAACGGTACCGAGATATCGGTATCCCCTAACCCATGGATTTTTGTCGGATCTGCTCTGTTCGCTCTCATTACTGTAATGATTAGCACTTTCAAACCCGGCAGAGTTGCGTCATCCGTATCGCCGGTAGAAGCAGTCAGATATACAGGTAGAGTAAATAAGAGCAATGGTAAGCTGAAAAAATCAACCGGAGGTGCAAAAATCCACCTCATGGCTCGTTCCAATTTGGGACGCAATAAAAAACGCACCGTTTTAGTGGTTATGAGTCTTTCTTTAAGTTTGGTTCTTCTGAATACAGTATTCACACTATCTCAGAGCTTTGATATGGATAAATTTTTATCCAAATTTAATGATACCGATTTTCTCATTGCTCATGCTGAATATTTCCAGGTTCCCAGTAGTTTCAGCGGCCATGAAAATGAGACCACTGAAAGTTTTATTAAGGCTGTACAGGCACAACCGGGCTATGAAGAAGGCGGCCGATTGTACGGTGATCTAACAGCTCTCACTGCTGAGAATACAAAAGGAATCATAGATGATACCCAAAACACTGACGCTCGCGGCAACTTCCTTGTAGAAGTGTATGGACTGGAAGATTTACCACTACATCGGCTGCAATTGATTGATGGTGAGCTTGATCTTAAGAAACTGGCTTCTGGTAAGTATATCCTGGAGGGAGTCGAACTGAACGACAACGACAAGCCTTACATGGAAAGCATTCATCATAAAGTGGGAGAAAACGTTACTCTGCATAGTTATGTGGGAACAGCAGATGCTCCACTGGATAGAGAGTATATAACGCATAATTTTACAGTGCTTGGCCATGTGGGTATCAAATCTACCAATTCGAATCGCCTTTATACTGGCTATAACTTCTACCTCCCTGCGGATATATACAAGTCACTTGTAAAACAGCCCGTTGTAATGAGTTATGCCTTTAATGTATCCTCATCTCAGGAAGCGTCCATGCAGAACTTTTTGAAGCGCTACACTGAAACCATCGAACCGATGATGAACTACGAATCCAAAATCACATCAAGGGACGCTTTATCAGGTATGCAAACTACTATTATAATGATCGGCGGCCTGCTTAGCTTGATTATTGGCCTAATTGGTATTTTAAATTTTATAAATGCGATTTTAACCAGCATACTGACCCGACGCAATGAATTTGCTATGCTGCAGAGCATAGGCATGACTAAAAAACAACTGCGGGGAATGCTGATTTATGAAGGGTTATATTATGTTTGGGCTACTAGCCTAACCTCTACTCTATTGGCAGTACTATTTTCTATTTTGATTGTGAAACCTTTTTGCAACTTGCTATGGCTTTTGAGCTATCACTTTATAATCTGGCCACTTCTAGCCTTATTGCCTTTACTGTTATTGCTTGGGATACTTATTCCAGTAGCGGTCTATTCTATGAACGACAAACAAAGTATTGTGGAGCGGCTTCGAGAATCAGAGTAGATTTACCGAGAAAGTCCATAATACCAGTGTGAATAATAAAAAGATGACTCCTGATCAATTCGAGGCCACCGAAAAACCAGCCTTTCGTGAAAAAAACAAGAACACGAATCAAAAAGACGACGGTTTATTCTGAATTCACAGAATGAACCGTCGTCTTTTCTCTTGCTCTCCGCCTCATGTGGCCCTTGCTTACTCCATCAGTTTCAATATTCGTTTTAAATTGACAGTGAATATCGCCATAGCCCTCTGGATTTCCATACCTATCAGACCCGAGGAGGACGCTACATCGTACCCGTGTCTGTGCTTCAGTTCACTATTCTTCGCCTCAATTTTGTATCGTTCTTTGGCCTTGGCTTTAAAGCTTTCGCTTTCTTGAAACGTAACTTCTTCAAATGCTCATGGCTTTTTATACTTTTTTGCCTTCACGCGCTCTGCGGATCGCCAGATGTCCAGCTTTGCATACGTACATTCCCGCATCTTTGTTAAACTCGAACTCGTCTTGTCGTGACAATAGGTTTCGTTCAGTTCCTCATAAATAAAGCTAAAGTCCACCAATTCGTCCATTCTTCCGTAACAGATGGTCTTTGGGAATCAACAGATTGTATAGTTCAATATATGGACTTAGGACCATGCTTTGCTGTTTCGGAAACACCGGAACCACCCGCCTTTATTTGGATATTTTAATTATACCGAAAAAGCGAGACAGTAACCTCTGTTATGGAGGAACTGTCTCGCTTTAGAGTTTAGGACTTTTTCAGTGGCCTCGGGATATCCGGGGTTGTCTTTTTTTCATCCTTAATCTTTTTCTGAATGAGCAGCTCCACTTGCTTCTTCCAGAGAATGAATGAGAAGTCTATGATCGATCGGTGACGACATGACAAGCAGGCTCGTGTAGGTTCCATACTTATCGCACTGGTTGCTAAACTCTTCGAGGGTGCGCGTCGAGCTGGTCACTACTTTTAATAAATAACTGTGTTCTCCGCTTATACGATGGCACTCGGCAACATGTGGAGATGTATGAACAAAATCAAGAAATGCATGGCAATCTCTAGTCCGAAACAATATATAGGCTGCCGTATCCTTTCCTATTTTTTCAGGAGAGATGATAGTGCGATACCCCTTGATAATCCCTTTTTCTTCCATTCTTTTAACTCGTTCTGTTACAGCAGGTTGGGATAAACCCACGCATTTCCCTAGCTCTGTCATTGAAATTCTCGCCTGACTTTGAAGATAAAAGAGGATTTGTTTGTCTACATGATCCACTTTGAATTCCCTCCTTTAAATTTAACGTTTTTATGAGAAATTCATTTAATTACTTTGTATAATCATCATAATGGATTGATTGCGTTATGTAAAATGAATGATTTAGATTATATAATAAAACTCATATCGATAAGGTGAACCAAACATGAAAAGATAGAGAGGATGGCTGCCCTTGAGCAAATACGTTTTTAATAAGGTAGGAACAGTAGCAGATTTAGAAGTACATATTGAAGAGGCTATTGATCGTACAATTGTCGAAAAAAGGCTGGTTGGTGCTGGTATACGAGTTACGCTTAATGAGGCGCAATATTATAGTTGCGCTGCCGGATGTCCAGACCGTGAACAAAAGTCTGGGGGGACCTCTCAGTGAGCCTCTCCCTCTCCCGCAAAAATATAATTGCATTGGCTGCTATATGTTTGTCCGCATTGATGTTCGGCCTCGAAATTTCCAGTGTGCCAGTGATACTGCCAACTCTGGAGAAAGTATTGCATGGCGATCTTAAGGATATGCAATGGATTATGAACGCTTATACCATTGCATGTGCCACAGTTCTGATGGCTGTTGGAACGCTGGCTGACCGGTATGGAAGGAGGCGTATTTTTATTATCAGCCTCGTCTTGTTCGGTATTACATCCTTGATTTGTGGCTTGGCGCAAAGCACATCGGTTCTGATCATCAGTCGGTTTCTTCAAGGGGTGGGTGCTGGTGCGATGCAGATTTGCCAGATAGCAATTCTTTCACATCGGTTTCAGGAAGGACAAGAACGCAGCAAAGCCTTTGGCATATGGGGGATCGTGTTCGGTATCGGCCTCGGTTTTGGACCTATCATCGGCGGCATAATCGTGGCCGTGTTGAACTGGCATTGGGTTTTCCTGGTCCACGTTCCGTTGACCATCCTCACTTTGATTCTTGTTTTTGGTGGCATAGAGGAGTCCAGAGATCCGCAGGTGAAAAAGCTGGACATTATCGGCATCGTCACGCTTTCATTGACAGTTTTTGGCCTTGCATACTTTATCACGCAAGGGCCGGAACTCGGCTTTACCAGCAGAGCATCCATCAGCATCCTTGTTGCAGTAGCAATAAGTTTCATTATTTTTCTATTTGCGGAAAAGCTCAGCGCCCATCCGATGTTTGACTTTTCCGTATTCAAGATACGTAATTTCTCCGGCGCTCTCCTTGGCTCCATCGGCATGAACTTCAGTTTCTGGCCGTTCATGATCTATCTGCCGATCTATTTCCAGAGTGGCCTGGGTTACGGCATCGTAGCCGCCGGGCTGTCTCTCTTGGCTTATGCGCTGCCCACCTTGGTAATTCCACCTCTGGCAGAGCGTTTTTCGCTCCGCTACCAGCCGCGCATAGTCATTCCATCAGGTCTGTTCATCCTCGGTATGGGCTTCATTTTGATGAAATATGGCAGCGGCAGCGATCACGCCAGTTGGTTGACCATGCTCCCTGGCTCCTTGTTGGCTGGTATTGGGCTTGGCTTAACGAACACGCCTGTGACCAACACGACCACCGGCTCTGTTCCAAGTGCCCGTGCAGGCATGGCTTCCGGTATAGATATGAGTGCTAGATTGATCAGTCTAGCCATCAATATCGCTGTGATGGGATTCATCTTGCAGGCAGGTATTTTGTCTTATTTGAAGAGTGCCCTTTCCGGGACTCTCAGTGCAGTGCAATTGCGGTCTGTAGCCGAAAAAGTAGCCGCCGGAAATACTGTATCTCTCAGGCAGAGTTTGCCAGAACTCTCCTCTCTGGATGCGTCTGGAGCCGTCGTCCATGCGGCGCTTATGCACGGCTTTGGCTTGATAATGCTCTACGGCGGTATTGGTGTCTGGGTTCTAGCCGCGATCAGTTTTATGATTTTTGGACCTAAGAGAGCATAAAGACAATCCCGGGGATATCGAGGTACTGAAAAAGTCCCCCATTGTTGAGAGTAAGAGAATATCCAAAGAAAAACGAGCCTCTAGAATCGCTTCTAAGGCTCGTTTCGCGTTCAGGGAGACATATTTGTACCCCTAAAATCTTTGTATTTTCGGAAATCAACAGTTTTTCAGTGGCCTCGATCAATTCAGAGGTCATCTTTTTATGCTTAGAAAGGTACTTTATATGAATATCTACAGTTCCCACTCTTCCCGTAAAAGCCCCATTCGGATCGAGTCATAATACTCTCCATTATAATATCTGCACTTTCGAAGCATGGCTTCTAGGGTTATGCCCAGCTTCTCCCCCACCTTCATCATCCGATGGTTTCCTGACCAGGTTGTAAAGCCCACTCTCACTAGAGGTAGTGTATTAAACAAATGTGTGATCCATAGTCGAAGTGCCCTCGTACCATACCCACCGCTCCAATACCGCGAATCATAAATACCTATCCCCATTTCAAGCCATTGTGAAGGCTGATGCTCCCAGTAGTAGCTCACTGATCCTATGACCTTGCCTTCCACTTCAATGATCCAAAAGTCATCTTGTCCGATTCGTTTTTCCTTCTCTTTTAAATAATCATCAAAAGAAAGTGACTTATGTTCATAGTAGGGTGCATCCCACTGCTTCCATTCCGGTGCTTTTTCCTTAAAAGTTAACGTCCAAAGAGCCGGCAGGTCTTCTTCTGTAACAGGCCTAATCGTTAAATCCTTATCCGTATACATTGAGTAAACTCCTTTAATAATAAAATTCATTCTATCTATATTGGGCTATATTGGGCTTTATTGTATCTACTTTTGCATTATTTCGAATTTCTATTTTTGTCCGTCTTTAGAGCCAGTGCAAATTCAAGTTGACAAACAATCAAAAATAATATATCTTAATATCGAGATAATAAATATAAAGAAAAGTTTTTCGACTGTTTATTTTGTTTAGAAAAACCTAATCATATAAAAACCAAGGAGGATAATGACATGAAACTTTTAGGATTGCATCACGTTTCGGCGATTACAGCGGCAGCGGCTAAAAATGTTGATTTTTATACTCAGGTAATGGGACTTCGGTTGATCAAGAAAACGGTGAACCAGGATGATGTTAGTGTGTATCACCTTTTTTACGGAGATGAGCGTGGAACTGCGGGTACGGAAGTCACATTCTTTGAAATTCCACATGCTGGACAAACTCGTACAGGGAATAACAGCATTTCAGCGCTCTCCCTACGGGTACCGAATGACAAGGCACTGGATTACTGGAAAAACCGCTTCGAGCAGCTGGATGTAAAGCATGGTGAAATTACGGATCAAGCAGGACGCTTGGCGCTTTCGTTTGAGGATTTTGAAGGACAACGCTTCTTCCTCGTTTCAGATGAACATGATCACGGAGTGCGCGGCGGCACGCCTTGGGAGAAAAGCCCTGTCCCTGCCGAGTACGGCATTGTAGGACTTGGGCCGGTTCATCTGACCATTCCCAAAGCGGAGAATACCATTCTCATTCTTGAACAGGTTATGGGCTTCCGCAAAAAAGGCTCTTACCCTTCCCCCGTTGCTGGACAACCGGATGTGGTCATCTACGAAACGGGTGAAGGCGGTACAGGAACCGAAGTTCATCTGGAAGAGCGTAACGATCTGCCACAAGAACGACCAGGACGCGGCAGTGTGCATCACGTAGCCTTCCGTGTTGAAACTGAGGAAGAGCTCAAACAATGGGTAGAACGTATCCATCAGCTGCAAATTTCCAACTCAGGCTTTGTAGATCGCTTTTACTTCCGTTCCTTGTATTTCCGTGAGCCGAACGGCATTCTGTTTGAATTGGCGACCGATGGACCCGGCTTTGATACGGATGAAGAACTGGAGTTTCTGGGTGAATCGCTGGCGTTACCGCCATTTTTGGAATCGCGCCGTGCCTCTATTGAAGCCAATCTCAAACCGCTTAACACCAAACATGAATAGAGTTATATTTGCTCTAAAATCACGCAAAGCCGGGACTTCTACATCATGTAGAGGTTCCCGGCTTTTTTCGTGCAACTGTTCTATTTTCATTCTAAAAAGGATCTCATCTGCAAGCTTTTCAGCTTTGACAGGTAAGCGAAATGCCCTTTTTAATTATGCTTACAGCTTTTTATCATCCACACTGTTCAGCCATGCTTCGATTTCTCCGATTACAGAGGCGATACAGCCATCTTGGAACGGCGAGATTAGTCCAGCCAACTCAACCAATCCGGTAAAAGAGCGACTTCCCCCGGCACGGCATAGCTTCAAATAATCTTCCCACGCAGCTGTCCGGTCGATACTCATGCGTTTCCAGAATTGGAACGCGCACAGTTGCGCGAGTGTATAGTCAATATAGTAGAACGGGGATTGAAAAATATGACCCTGTTTGTGCCAAAACCCGCCCTGCTCCAGATACTCGTTGCCTTCATAATCCAGATGCGGTTTATACTTACGTTCAATGGAGCGCCATGCGCTTTTACGTTCGGCTGGGGTCCAGTCTGGATGTTCGTATACGGCATGCTGGAATTCGTCCACGGCTACGCCGTAAGGCACGAACAGCAACGATGAGGATAGATGTTCAAAGTGATATTTGTCCGTATCTTCCTCGAAGAACAGATTCATCCAAGGCCATGCGAAAAACTCCATGCTCATAGAGTGGATCTCAGCCGCCTCCATAGTTGGCCAATGGTACTCAGGAATTTCAAAATGTCGGCTTTCATAGACCTGGAAGGCATGACCTGCTTCATGCGTCAATACGTCGATATCCCCGGATGTACCATTGAAATTTGAGAAAATAAACGGCGTGCCATATTCACTCAAAAATGTACAATAGCCTCCACTTTGCTTGCCCTTTTTGCTGATCAAATCCATCAATCCACGTTCGATCATAAAGCTGAAAAATTCATGTGTTTCCGCTGAAAGTTCCTCATACATACGTGCTCCATTACGAATGATCCACTCCGGGTCACCTTTAGGCGTAGGATTGCCTGACAGGAAGTTGAAGCCCTCGTCATAATAGCGAAGCTGATCTACTCCGATCCGTTCGCGCTGGCGTTCCTTCAGCTTGGTTGCCAGAGGAACGATGTGCTTCAGCACCTGCTCGCGGAAATTGGCTACCATTTCGGCATTGTAATCTGTACGTCCCAAGCGAGCATAGCCCAATTCTACGAAGTTGTCATAGCCCAGCTTGTGTGCCATGCGAGTGCGCACCTTCACCAGTTCATCATAAATCCGGTCCAGCTCGTCCTCATGCTCACTCATAAATTGATATTTAGCCTCGGAGGCCTGTTTGCGCGTCTCCCGGTTGGTAGCCATTTCAAAAGGCAGGAGCTGCGACAATGTGCGTTCTTCTCCCTCGAACGGGATCTTCGCTGAAGCAATCAATTGAGCATATTCCGAGGTCAGCTTATTTTCCTGCTGTAAATCCTCAATAATATCTGGGTGGAACGACTTGAGTGCTACCTCGGCAATACTGAAAAGCTGGCTGCCCCATTGGCTCTCCAACTCGGTTCGGAATGGAGAATCCACCAATGCCCGGTAGTAATCGGTTACATACTCCTGAATAACCGGCATGAAATCATCAGCGTACTCTTGCTCCGCTTTGTAAAAGGCGTCCTCCGTATTAATGGAGTGCCGAACTTCCACCAATTGCAATTGCGTTTCCACGTTACTGCGCAGCTTGTTAATCGCATGAATCACTTCATTTTGACGTTCTACGCTGTCCGCTTCACGAAACTGCTGCAACAGCGTTTTAAACCGCTGTTCAATTTCAGGTTGCTCTGGTCGGCTGTAAGCCATTTGGCTGAATAATGTCATTGCTTTGGTTCCTCCTTAAATATAATAAATCTGATGCCTATTATACAGTACGCTTAGACCAAACTGGAAGCTATAATTCCAAAAAAATACAACCTCAAGAGCCGCAATACCATGTATTGCGGCTCTTGAGCCTCATCTAACTCTATATATCAAAAAAGTCATGGTCTAAAACAATCTAATATATATTCAGCCTGATGGAGATTTATAAGTCTTTCTAAGATCGCAGACCTTTATGCTTTATTGATTTTGCAAACGATGTGCCGCATGCAAAGTCGGACCGACGAATTCATTCAGCTTGAAGCTACCTTCAATGGCCTGTGTAATGAATCTCTTGGCCTGATCCACTGCTTCACGTACAGTCAGCCCTTGAGCCAAACCAGCCGTTACCGCTGCCGAAGTGGTGCAGCCTGCACCGTGGGTAAAGTTTGTTTTTACAACATCGGCTTCAAACCAGTCAAAAGTGATTCCGTCATATAGCAGATCCATCGCTTTACCTGCGCGAATTTTGCCACGGTCCTTGATCAGTACATGCTTAGCTCCACGCTCATGGATAATCGCAGCCGCTTCCTGCATCTGCTCCAGTGTCGTGATCGGTCCATTCTTCGCCAGTTGCGAAGCCTCGAACAAGTTCGGTGTTACCAGGTCAGCGCCAGGAATCAACAATTCCAGCATCGCCTCTGTATTTTCCGGCTGGAGCACTTCATCCGTGCCTTTGCAGACCATGACCGGGTCAATTACGATCCGCTTCAGATCATGCTTTTTCAAATGGCTGGCTACCAGCTCGATAATTTCAACGGAACCAAGCATACCTGTTTTCATCGCATCAAAACCGATACCTTCCAATACAGTACGCAGCTGCGCTTCTACCACATCCAACGCAACAGGATATACAAGATGATCCCAGGTTTTAGGACCCATCGCTACTACGGTTGTCAATACGGTCATGCCATATACGCCAAGCTCCTGAAAGGTTTTCAGGTCTGCCTGAATACCCGCTCCACCGCTTGTGTCGGAGCCGGCTATCGTTAATGTTTTGGGAATCGTCATTTGTACATGCTCTCCTTCACTTTCTGTGCTGCATTTATCCTAATCCCGCTCGCGAAACTTGTCAACGCGCAAAACGGTCCTCTCTATGCTAAAAGTCACAGGCGACGACAGTAGCTAAAAAACGAGAACATCCCCTTTTGAAACAGGAACATCCTCGCAATAACGTGTTATATGAAGAATTCGAATGAAATTTAGAATTATAAATACCCACCGGTACTATGATCATAGGCATGATTCTTTTCATTTGCACGTACGCCTAAGCACAGACTCTGATACAACTGCTGCTGTTCCAGTGTAGCAAAATTCCGATGCTGCTCAAATAAAGCCATACAACCAATGATATGTTCTGTATAGCTATTATCGACAGACAGTTGCAAGCAATGCAGTGTTTGTCCCACTCCCTCGGGGTAATCGCCTTTTCGGAAATAGTATTCCGCATACACCTTACAAAAGGATGCAAAGCGAAATGCGTTAAAGTGCTTGCGATAATGAGTGTCCCATCGTTCCGGTGCAAGCTGCCAAAAGCTTTTGAGTTGCTGACTAAACAGTCCCAGTTCGGCATCCACGAAATAACCAAACCGGTTCGCTGATTCGAGCAAGGTGTTCAAGCCCTCCAGTGTCTCATCCGGATGCTCACGCAGGTAAGTAATATAATCATAGATTGCAGAAGTGTTGCCCATTTTAATTTCAATACAAAGTCGGTTGCCCTGTGCATATACACGATGTAGGTTGACCACTTTCCAGCCTTCCTCGTCTAAACCCTCAAACCAGCTCAAATCTGCATAACCTTCAATCCATTGCTTGGATTCCTCATATCTACCCTGAAACTCATAGCAACTGGCCTTGAGCAGATGCCCCTGAGCATAGTAATAAACGAGCGGCTTAAGCAGCTCCAGGTGCTCATCTCCAAAACGGTTCCGATTGCGATACAATGCCTGCGCCAGCTCTCTCAGCTCGTCCGCATACATTTCCATCTCGGACCATTGCATTTTTAAAGCAAACACTTGAGATAGCATATGTAAGCCTTCCAGTGCGTAAATTTCCGGTAGACGACTACGGTACAAATGGAATTGTACAGCAGCCTTCAAGTTCCGTTGGTTATCCTTAATCTGAATCTGGAATATACGGAAATAGCTGATCGCCAATCGTTCAGAGTGGGTATACTTTTCACTCTCGATGACACAATCATACAGAAGCATGGAAGCTTCATGTCTGCCATCCTCAAACATCGCTTCTGCGGTCTCAAAAATAGCAGGAACGTTCGATAAATCGTCCATCAAATAGCCAAGTACACTGCGTATACACTCCAGCTTGTTCAACTCTGAGCAACGCAGGAGAAACGGACGCAACCTTCTCCAGTGTGGTAAGGAATGAATAAAACATTCATCAACATACATCTCGAACAAAGATCCTTCTTCCAATCCCATGGCCTCGGTAATCAAATCCAGCTGATTGACTGAGATCGGCCGTGGTGGGTTCCGGTTAAGTATACCGCTAAGTGTACCCGGATTTACCTTGGAAGCATCTGCAAAACATTGCATTGAAATGCCTTCACTTTGAATATACTTTTCTATTTCTGCGCGGATCGTGGTGTTTTTTTCCAAAGGGACACCCCCTCAAACGAATGATGGTGACTTTTTCATTACCTTTTAAACCAAAATTTGTTTAATCAAAGTATATGTCTATTTATACGAGAGGTCAATAACTTTAAATACGACTCAGGACATATAAAATCACGAATTTTGTACGATTTTAAAACTGTTTTATGAAAAAAGACCGTCCTCTGTGGGACAGTCTTTTTCTATTATTTTGATGCTGTGGACTTATAGGACAAAAACAAGTTAGCAGTTTTACCGTGAACGTCCGAAATCGAGGGCAAACTTAGCGTATCCCTCTACCGTTAACCCTTCATAAAGCAACTCCGAATAGGCATTAGCGGCATCCGTTGCTTGCGGTGAGGTCAGGAAGGTCACATGCGGACGCCCTGACCATGGGACGAGGGACCAATGGCCGTCAGCTTTTGGCGTCAACGTCTTCATATGCCGCACGTATTCGGTCAGCACATGACGGTTCTCATCCGGTGAAGCAAGTATGATTCGCTCTCCACCCGGATTGACCAGCGCAGAGGAAAACGCGCGATAGTTATTCGTAACAACCAGATAATTTCGCTGCATATCCATCGGTTCGTCATCAAAAGACATCTGAATGATTCTGTGTGCATCTGGGTCCTTTAGGCCCCCGTCAGCATCATATCTGGCTGGCTGTGTTACATCAATCTGATACCTGATGCCGTCGATGATATCGAAATTAAAGCTTGGAAAATCAGAATTAATCAGCTCTTGCTCTTGTTCTGCTGAAGGATCAATTTGCCGGAATTGTCCAGCAGACCACTCCAACCATTCCCGAATTTCCGTTCCGGTCAGCCGAACGACATGCAACGTATTCGGAAAATTGTACAGATCGGCGATATGCTTGATCGCCAACGTCCCCGCCGGAATATGGGTATAGTACGATGGGCCATATCTGCCACCTGTTTTAAAAGGAGCTGCTGCCGACAGAACGGGCAATCCTTCGTGCTCGCTCCCTTGCATCTGCTGCTTCACATACCACATTTGCGCATCATTCACGAGCTGAACCGAAGCATCATCCATCACCTGAGCAAAAAAGCTGTTCACCGCCACCGTCGTCTGACCTACAGGTGCACGAATATACTCCAGTGTTCCGGCGTGCTCTTCTGCTACCGCCAGCTGAATGGCAGTATCCGGTTGTACCAGCGCTTCCTTGCGTATCGGATCATACACTGGGCGTACCTCGGCAGCAGATGCAGCCACTTGCCACTTCCCTCCACTAAAGGTCAGCTCCAGATCAATGATACCCAAATGATCCCCCCAAAAGCCCGACTCCACTGCTGGGATATCGTGGATGGTACCTCGCTCTACATCAACACCTGTTTTCCCCATAAACGAAGGTCCGGGAAATACTTTATGTGCATGACCAAACACAATGGCATCGATCCCTTCCACCCTGCTAAGATGCAGCACCGCATTTTCCATATCAAGCGTTTCGGGAATATCCTCAAAGCCTGCATGGGGCATAGCAATGATGAGATCGGCTCCCGCCGCCTTCATTTCTGGAATAAACCGTCTTGCCGTTTCCAGCATATCTTTGACGATGATTTTCCCCTCCAGCCACGCCTTGTCCCATTGCATAATTTGCGGAGGGACAAAGCCGATGACTCCCACCTTCAACAGATGCTTACCACCTGCTTCATCCTCTACCGTCTTATCCAGCAATAGATAAGGTGTAAAGTAATTTCGTTCTTGTTCTCCCGCTATATAAATGTTGGCATTCACATAAGGAAATTGCGCTCCTCGAAGGCAAGTCTGCAAGTATTCCAGTCCGTAATTAAATTCATGATTCCCGATATTGCCTGCCTCATACCCAAGCAGATTCATGGCTTTATAGGCGGGATGCACCGCGCTTGGGTCCTGTTGGATTCGCTGTACAGCATAATCTCCCATTGGATTCCCCTGAATCACATCTCCGTTATCCAGCAGCAGGTGATTGGGTACCTCCGCCCGGGCTATTTGAATCAAGCTGGCTGTTTGCGCCAGACCGTAATGCAGCGTCTCCTGATCCGTATAATAATCGTAATTCCACAAGCTGACATGCAAATCGGTTGTAACCATAATGCGGAATTTCACTCTCATAAGGCTTACATTGTCCTGGTCTGCCTTTTCGTTAATATCCAAAATATCCAATCTTGTTCTCTCCCTCAGCTTCGGTCATAGAGCTTGAACAAGTCTAACAGAGCACTGTTAAGAGAATGTTAAAATAAGTATTTTGCATAAATCCAGAAAATAGTTTTAAACATACGATAAATTTTACATCATTTTTACCAAAGTCAGGAGTGGTTTTTACCCTAGCTATGGGACTAGCTGTTAAGATTTGGTTTGTCACAGCATTTACAGGTTTTTTATTATCGTTATCACTATGTTTAGGGGGAAATTATTTTGTTCAAAAAAGCACTGACCTTGTGCATGACCTTCACACTGGCAGCGGGTCTAGCCGCTTGTGGCTCCAATGCAAGCAATAATAACAGCGCGTCCACTCCGGGTACAGATGGCTCTAAAAACGAAAGCACAGCCTATGTTCCTAAGGAGTTAAAGGTACAGTTCGTTCCTTCTCAAAATGCAGATACGCTCGAAGCCAAAGCCAAACCGCTCGAAAATCTACTGGGTGACAAGCTTGGAATCCCGGTGAAAGTAACTGTATCTCCTGACTACAATACGATTGTGGAAGCCATGTCTTCCAAACAGGTAGATGTAGGATTCCTTCCGCCGAATGCTTATGTACTGGCCCACGATAACCGTAAAGCAGCCGACTTGCTGTTGCAAGCTCAACGCTACGGAATTGAAGATGCTACAGGCAAGGACACGACTGAAAAAGTAAACTTTTATAAAGCAATGATCGTGGTGAAAAAGGATTCTCCGATTCAAAGTCTAGCTGATCTGAAAGGCAAGAAGGTTGGCTGGCAAAATGTAACCTCCTCCGCAGGCTACGTGTACCCTGCAGCAGAGCTGAAAAAAGCTGGCGTGGACCCGGATACGGATGTGCAGGGTGTGACAATCAAAGGCCACGATGCTGCTATTCTGGCGTTGCTGAACGGTCAAGTTGATGCGGTAGCTGTTTTCCAGGATGCACGTAACACGGTGAAGAAGGAAATCCCGGATGTATTTGAAAAAACTCGCGTCATTCATTACACAGCTAAAATTCCAAATGACACCGTCAGCGTACGTTCTGATATGGATCAAGCGTGGAGAGACAAGATCAGCCAAGCCTTTATTGACATCGCCAAAGATCCTGCAGGCGGCGAAATCATTAAAGAGATTTACACCCATGTAGGTTATGAAAAGGGCGACGATAAAAACTTCGACTCCGTGCGTGAATACGCCGAAGCCGTTGGTCAAGCGGTTAAGTAATCGGAGCAAACAAGATACTGTAATGAAGTAACAGCTACGAAACAGGCTTTACGAATGACAGGGCAGCACCGTCCATGTATTCATGGCGGTGTTGTTTTCATTCCACCCCATCGGGGGAGAAAGTTGGGAGCATATGATCGAATTCCGTAACGTATCGAAAACATACCCGAATGGCACCAAAGGGTTGAACAATATTAATTTGACGATTCAGGAGGGAGAAATGGTCGTCATTGTCGGCTTATCCGGCGCAGGTAAGTCTACCCTGCTGCGTTCTATTAACCGACTGCATGACATTACGTCCGGCGACATTGTCGTGGGTGGCAGGTCTGTCACGTCTGCTGGAAGCAGCGAGCTACGGCGTATTCGCCGTGATATCGGCATGATCTTTCAAAGCTTCAATCTGGTTAAGCGTTCGACGGTGCTCCGCAATGTACTTTCCGGCCGCGTCGGCTATCATTCAACGCTGCGAACCATTCTCGGCCTCTTTCCGAAGGAAGATATCGAACTGGCACTAACAGCGCTGGAGCGCGTGAACATCCGCGAAAAAGCCTACAGCCGGGCAGATGAGCTGTCCGGTGGCCAACAGCAGCGCGTATCCATCGCCCGTGCTCTGGCGCAGGAGGCTAAAATCATTCTGGCGGACGAGCCTGTCGCATCGCTGGATCCGCTGACCACCCGCCAGGTCATGGATGACCTTCAGCGGATCAACCGTGAAATGCAGATTACGACCATCGTCAATCTGCATTTCATTAATCTCGCGCGCGAATATGCAACGCGGATCATCGGATTGCGCGCCGGGGAAGTGGTCTTTGACGGCACACCGGAGGAGGCTACGGATGAGGCCTTTGCGGAGATCTACGGCCGGGCCATCAAGCATGATGAGCTGCTGGGAGTGGGATCATGAAGCCCGACTCTACTGCCCAGCCGCTCTCTTCGACGCAACCGTCACCGCATGCTGGACCGCCTCAGCCAAGTAAGCCGCCCGCAGGGCCACCGTTGCCAGGACGTTACAAACGTTATGCCACCTGGATGATTTTTATCGTGGTGCTGGTAGCCTGCTCCATTCATACGGATGCCACACCGTACCAGTTGATCGTCGGCTTGCCGGAGATGGGCAAATTGTTGGGGGAAATGTTTCCACCCGACTGGAGCTATCTGCCTACCATCTGGAAACCGATGCTGGAAACGATCCAGATCGCCATTGTTGGCACGACACTGGGAGCCATATTGGCGATCCCTGTCGCGTTACTGTGTGCCTATAATGTGATGCCGCGCAAACTGATTTCGCTGCCGATGCGCACGATCCTGAATCTAGTACGGACGATTCCCGATTTGCTGTTTGCCTCGATCTTTGTGGCGGTGTTCGGCATCGGGCCGTTTGCGGGGATGCTCGCCCTGCTCTTCTTCTCCTTTGGCATCATAGCCAAGCTGACCTTTGAGGCGATTGAAGCCATTGATCCCGGGCCGCTGGAAGCCATGACCGCTGTTGGCGCGAGCCGCATTCAGGTCATCGCCTTTGGTGTGGTTCCGCAGGCTCTTCCTTATTTTGTGTCGTACTTGCTGTATACCTTTGAGGTTAATGTACGCGCGGCTTCCGTTCTGGGCCTGGTCGGCGCTGGAGGTATCGGTCTGCTGCTTGACCGTTCTCTGGGGCTGTTCCGATATGATCGGGCAAGCATCATTATTCTACTGACCCTCGTCATCGTCCTTGCGATTGATTACGGCAGTAACCTGCTACGGAGGAAATTATTATGAATGATCCTACGCTTCGCAGACCTATTGGCTCCCGCCTGCGCCTATGGGCGATAGCTATTCTGCTAATCATCATTTATATTTGGGCTTTTCGCGGGATGCAGTTTGAAGGATTACAGGGAACAGCCAAAAGTGTCTCTGTCGCTATATTGGACGGCTTCCTTCATCCCGACTGGTCGTTCGTCTACATCCCTGAGGGAGAGGATTTACTGCGCGGGTTGCTGGATACGCTGGTCATTTCAGTGCTCGGAACCTTCGTATCCGCATTTGTCTGCCTTCCGTTCGCCTTTTGGGCGTCCAGCAATATGACCCGTCTGCGTCCCTTATCGGGTAGTGGGAAATTTGTGCTTAGTGTCATCCGGGTATTTCCCGAAATGATCGTCGCCATCTTGTTTATCAAAGCCGTTGGACCCGGCTCGTTTGCGGGTGTGCTTGCCCTCGGCATTCACTCCATCGGCATGCTGGCGAAGCTTTTCTCGGAAACGATCGAAAGTGTCGATCACGGGCCACAGGAAGCTTTGATCGCGTGCGGTGCCAATCGTTGGCAGGTGATCTTCTTCGCCGTGCTACCACAGGTGATTCCACAGTTTCTTTCGTATTCGCTTTACCGTTTTGAAATTAATATCCGTTCTGCTACCACGCTCGGTCTGGTCGGTGCAGGTGGTATCGGTACTCCGCTACTATTTGCACTCCAAATGCGCAACTGGAACCGTGTAGGCGTTATTTTGCTCGGCATTGTGGTTCTGATCATTTTGACGGATCTGATTTCCGGCTGGCTGCGCAAACGGATCGTATAATTAGAACTCTAAACGCCCAAAAAGCCTCTCCTGTGTAAAAAGGGACATATTATGCTCCCATTCACTCGGAAGAGGCTTTTGCCGTTCAACATCTCCCTGCCAATTCATCTATTACCCGTCGGACTTCCTCAGCCGTATTGTAAAAATGAGGAGCCACACGGATAACATCCTTTCGTGCTGAAACGATCATATTTTGGCTTCTCAAATTCCTCTCCACAGCCGACACGTCGGCTACTTCAACAGCGAGCAAGCTTGGTAATGTGCCTCCCCTGTAAGGTACACGTATGTGTAGCCCTTTGCGCCGTCCATATTCAACGGAAAAATCCAACAACTCACTCATATAGGCCTGAATATTAGTGACTCCGATCTCTAGCAGCAGCTTTAAAGCCGCATTGGCGGCAAAAATGCTAATAAAAGAAGGCAATCCCGTCTCAAAGCGTCGGGCTCCCGCCGCCGGAACCGGGTGAGCAATATCAAACCGGGAAGCGAGCTCCTGCCCAAGCCAGCCTGTAAGACGGGGCTTGAAGCGGTCTATTCGATCCTTGCTTACATAAAGAAAAGCCACGCCCGGAATTCCCAGCATATATTTGCGTGCTCCCGCGACCAAAATATCTACGCCCATTGCCTTAACATCCACTGGAACGATCCCTGCAGACTGATAAGCATCCACAAACAGCAACGCCTGATTTCGGTGTGCTATATCTGCAATGGATTTTAAATCCTGCTGAAATCCGTTGGTATAGTTCACTTGTGACACCATAACGAGCGCAGTTTGCTCCGTAACATACTCCTCATACTGCTCTATCATCACTTCTCCCTCGATGGAGGGGATACAGCAGATGTGATCATGGAACATCTCCTGTGCCTGCCAGATGTGTCCCACCGTCGGAAAGTCGGTGTCCGTATACACAATGCCTTCTTTTCCTGGTACATAAGGAAGGGCTGTAGCCACCCCAGCAATCGCCTCAGAGGCTGAGGACAGGACCGCAATTTCGTCAGGCTCCGCCCCGATGAGCTTGGCAAAATGCCCTCTGGCCTCATCCAAACGTGCCATAGACAGATCGCCGTTATGACCATGTTGCAGCAAACTTCGATGATATTCCTCAATGGCAGCGGAAACCGGCCTCGATACGGCCCCCTGGGAACAGCTTCCTACATGGATATGTGAGGATAGCACTGGAAATAGCTGACGGTAGGACTGAAACGGATGTTTCATTTTTCCCTTCGCTCCTCCTGGGCACACCAACGTGCCTTGATATGATCATTTTATTATCCATATAAGCCACCTTAGAACAAGGGCCTCTCTTCCCATCTTCTCGCCGTTAACAGACGATAGACGCAAAGAGAGGCCCTGAGGGATCATATACAAAATCATAAATTAATGCACGCGTTTGCGTCCAAACCAGCTTTTAAGTACCAAGGTTGCCAGAGCAAGTAACAATAACAACGAGGCCACCGCAAAAGATGCCGAGAACTGATATTCGTTATACAAAATTTCTACATGCAGCGGCAGTGTATTCGTCTCTCCACGGATATGTCCAGAAACGACGGACACTGCACCGAACTCACCCATGGCTCGCGCATTACACAAAATGATGCCATACAACAAACCCCACTTGATGTTCGGCAGCGTCACTTTCCAGAAAATGCGCCAACCGCGCGCGCCCAGCATGACAGCCGCTTCTTCCTCCTGCTGTCCCTGATCTTCCATCATTGGAATGAGTTCTCGCGCCACAAATGGAAAGGTGATGAACAGCGTCGCTAAAATAATACCAGGCAAAGCAAATATAATTTTAATATCATGCTCGTCCAACCACGGTCCAAGCCAGCCCTGTGCGCCGAACACTAATACATACATCAGCCCTCCGACGACAGGAGAGATGGCAAAGGGTAAATCAATTAAGGTGACCAGCAAGCCTTTGCCGCGAAATTGAAATTTCGTGATCAGCCAAGCGGCAGCTACACCAAATACCGTATTCAGCGGTACCGTTATCGCTGCCACCAGCAGCGTCAACCGCAATGCGGACATGGCATCCGGGTCCCGTAACGCTTCGACGTATACGCCCCATCCTTGCTTGAGTGCTTCGGTAAGCACGACGATTAGCGGCAATACCAGCACCCAGAGCAAAGCTAAAAAAGCAGCACCAATCAGCGTCCACTTCACCCAAGCGGCCTCGGTCGTGACCCTGTTGGGCGGTGCAGATGAAGGCACTGGTGCAGAAGCAAGCTCCTGCCCAGTTATCGCTTGTGACATAATCTATCCCTCCTTAGAACGTGGATATCATGCGCAGCCCTGCATGTTAACATTAGATAGTCACATTAGACAGTTGCGTTT
The DNA here is from genome assembly GCF_038008045.1 of Paenibacillus sp. FSL P2-0173. Taxonomy (NCBI): domain Bacteria; kingdom Bacillati; phylum Bacillota; class Bacilli; order Caryophanales; family Paenibacillaceae; genus Paenibacillus; species Paenibacillus sp. FSL P2-0173. Next base: position 125,564 of record NZ_JBBOYK010000007.1, on the reverse strand, counting down.
AGGCAGTTACGTTAAACTGCACGGCGCCGTGACCAGCGCTGAATGCTGTTAATCACGAGTAACAGCACGAATGAAATCACCAACAGCATCAGCGCTACCGCCGTAGCTCCTGCATAGTCATTTTGCTCCAGCTTGGACATTATGAGCAGTGGAGCAATTTCCGTCTTCATCGGCATATTGCCAGAGATGAAGACGACAGAACCATACTCGCCAATGCCACGGGCAAAGGCGAGCGCAAAACCCGTCAGCAGCGGTGGCACCAGCTCCGGTACAATAACGCTGCAGAAGATACGCCATCTGCCAGCTCCCAGCGTAGCAGCGACCTCCTCCTCATCCTTGTCCAGCTCCTCCAGCACCGGCTGCACTGTCCGTACAACGAACGGAATGCCAATAAACATCAATGCTAGCGTAATCCCCGTCTGTGAGTACGCCATCCTCCATCCAAGCGGTTCAAACAATGAACCGATCCAGCCGTTCTGTGCATACAGAGCAGTCAAAGCAACCCCTGCTACCGCAGTAGGCAAAGCAAAGGGCAGATCAATCACCGCATCAAAAAGTCGTTTTCCCGGAAACTCATAACGCACCAGCACCCAAGCTATCAATAAACCGAGAAACAGGTCGATCAGCGCCGCAGCCGCAGCACACAAAAAGCTTACCTTGTAGGAAGCCAGCACCCTAACATCAGTCGCCACGTCCCAAAATTTCTCCCACGTCAGTCCAGTTGAATTCAGAAGCAGTGCCGATAAAGGCACCAGCACCACCAGACTGAGATACAGCACACTATAACCCATTGTTAACCCGAACCCGGGAAGTACGCGTTTTCGAGTGGCTTGCACTTGATTCATGTTCTGTCCATCCCTCTCTGAATCCATTCACTATGACACTCGCGGCTACCGACCCAATCCCTACACAGTCCACCTATTTTATGAACTGCCGGGTACATAAATCTGGTCAAAAATGCCCTTGTCGCTGAAATGCTTCTGCTGCGTCTCCTTCCATGTCCCGAATACATCCTTCAAGGTCACGAGCTCCAATTTAGGAAATTGATCCTTGAACTTTGCCGTCACGCTCTCCAGTGTTGGGCGATAATAATTTTCGGCAGCAATGGTCTGCCCTTCTTCACTGTACAAATATTTCAGGTATGCGTCCGCCACCTCGCGTGTACCTTTTTTATCTACCACCTTATCAACTACCGCTACCGGTGGTTCCGCCAAAATACTGATCGACGGATACACGATATCGAATTTGTCCGCACCCAGCTCCTTCACCGAGAGCAGTGCTTCATTTTCCCAAGCGATCAGTACATCGCCAATTCCACGCTCTACGAAAGTCGTTGTCGCTCCACGTGCTCCGCTATCCAGTACCGGCACATGCTTATACAGCTCCTGTACAAACTGCTGGGCCTTGGCTTCATCGTTATCGTTCTTCTTGAGCGCATAGGCCCAGGCTGCAAGATAGTTCCAACGTGCTCCACCCGAAGTTTTAGGATTCGGTGTAATAACTTGCACATCGCCACGGATTAAATCGTCCCAGTCCTTAATCCCTTTCGGGTTCCCTTTGCGTACCAGTAACACGATGGTTGAAGTGTACGGGGCGCTGTTATGCTCATATTTACTTTGCCACCCCTCTTTAACGAGTCCTTTTTCCTGTAGCGCATCAATATCATAGCCCAGGGCCAGAGTTACCACGTCCGCGTCCAGTCCGTCCTGCACAGAACGACTTTGCTTGCCAGATCCTCCGTGAGATTGCTTGATCGTAACCTTCTGCCCTTTCTCCTTCTCCCAATGGGCGGCAAATGCTTTATTATATGCCTCATACAGCTCACGGGTCGGATCATAAGAAACATTGAGTAACTCCACGTCCTTGGAACCGGCAGCAGAGCTACCATCCGCCTGCGTCCCTCCCTTGCTTGCCCCGCAAGCGCTTAGCATAATCGTTAAAACCAAAGATAGTCCGAGAATAAGTCCACTTTTCCATTGCCTCTTCATCAAGACACCCCGAATTCTATGTAATTTGTATTCATTTACGCCTGTTATTGACAGACATAATCAAAAAAAGAGCGGAGAATTCCCTGATGCAGCCCTGATAGGTCAAACCTGTCACGTGGACAGTGTCTGCCTGCTGTTCCTAGAGGTTCTCCGCCAAAATGGCGAGATCATACATTAATTCTTTAATTCCTACCTGTTTAATGAGTTATATGGATATAATACGAGAGTTTAGGAGTGATGTCAAACCTTTTTTTGGTATGTATCATCTGGACTTTTCTTTCTTTAGGGGGGGGGCAGTCAGAAACATTATATATGTTTCCGACCGTTTAGAGGTCATTTACACACGAAGTACGACTTAGTTGGCAACCGTTTCAAGATTAATCGAAAAGACTCCAAAAAGCTTCGGATTGTCCGTAGCTCTTCTCAACCACAGTTCACCCGATCCCACCATGACTCCCTGATAATTAACAAACAAATCATCTGTCTTTTGATTCACCAGCGCCTCGCGAATTGCGTCCGTAAAAATCTGATCATACTTGGCCATAAAATCTTTCTTATTCGGAATCGTTAGCGACTTTTCACTATCATTAACACGCAGAGGGTACAAAATATAATTGGCCACTTTTTCCTTGTCATTGTCGGCAACTGCCTTCTGCAGCGCTTTGAACGTGTTCAAAAACGCTTTAGGATCTTGAATACCTGCTACCTCAAATGGATTTTGCGATGGATTGGAGGTTGCCGGAGAAGAAGATGTATCCGATGAAGCAGATGGAGCTGAAGGAGTTGATTTTTGTGCATCAGTACCGCTGTTTTCTGCACTCTCGCTCTCTTTCGCTGCTTTGTCACTTTGGGCTGAACCGCTACGATTACCACCGGCTCCGTTCTCGATTACGCTTGTACTGCTTCCAGTATCAATGGTTTCAGCATTCTTATCCTGACCACAGCCAGTAAGTGCTACAAAGGTAAGTGTAAGTAAAATGGCTGTGAGTGACAGCCTCCGTGACATCTTTTGATTACCGAATTCATGGTTTTTGGGCACAACGGGTCATCCTTTCTGCTTTCTGCTCTGACCTATTCTGTTCATTAAGTCTTCAACCGTTCTATTGTAACATAAGTAGACTAATGACCGCATGTCGTGCCCTTTCTGGAAGGAGCTTACAGTGTAATATATGCGAAGGTTTTAACGTTTCCTTGCGATCCATCGTCCGTACTTACTTTCAAAATCATCTCTTTCAAGGAGTCATTTGCAGCTTCATCCTGTCCCTCTGGCTTTACAAACACCAGATCGTGGCGTTCTCCCGGCTGCAACGTTCGGCTGGAAAACCCGCTCGTTGACCCTTGCAAGTCTAATCCATTCGCACTATTGAGCTTGTATTGTATGGGTTGCTTACCTGTATTCTTGATACTGATGTACAGCTTGCGCCCCTCTCCACCATTTGATTTCCTCCTCTTCTTATCTTTCCTTCAGTCGTCACCGTGATTGCACAGATGGAACGGCTTATCTTCTATAAGGAAGCGATCCAGCCAGGTCATTTTGTATATAAAATCGGGTGCCGATTCGATGAATCCATTCACAATGTCCAAGGAACGCAGATTTTTCAGGTTTTGTAATTCAGGAGGCAACGTACGGATTCCGCTATACTGGACATCCAGATACTCCAGTTGTTGCAGCTCTCCGATTTCAGGAGGCAAATGCCGAAATGCCAGCTCCGCCTTGGGAATCACTTTGAAATCTGGGGCCGGACGATCATAGCATCCACAGCTGATCCTCAGGTTTTTGAGATGGGTCAGCTTGGCAATGTCAGCGGGTAGCTCTTCCAAATCCGCTACTTGTATCGTCAGTGACTCCAACGATTCCAATTCGAACAAAGCGTGCGGTAGTGTTCGTATATCCTGCTCGAAAATAGTCAGATGCTTCAGGGAATACAATTCTCTAATCCGTTCCGGTATCTCCCTCAAGCCAAACCGCATAAGCTCTACTCGATCCGGTTGATGCCGAATAGCATCGTCCAGAAAAATATCTATATTCTGATGATATTCAGGTTTGTGAATAAACACACCGGGGATAAGCTTCTCCAATTCATCCGCTTCTTCTGTAGCCATGTTTAGTCCACCTATTCGTTCGTGAGCTATGTTAATGATCCAATCCCTTCCCTCCGCATTCTGGAAGCACAAATCCTCAGGTAATTGGGGATGTACCCAGGAAAACAAACTAGACGCCGCCTGCTTTAATAATCCCCCTGCCTCGGGCGCACACTGGTATCGGTAAAATGTTCCTTGTGTGTAGGCAATGGAATGGATGCCCCTAATTTCCTCATAGGAGTGTGTGGACAGCATAAAAGGATTCAATTGCTGTAACAATTCCTTGAACAGGACATCCTGGTCGATCACTCCATTCTCATCCTCTGTCGCCCATTTATGTATGCCCAGCATAAACGTGTCTGCCCGTTCCATAGCATAATCAATCAGTCTTTCATAGGCTGCTCCCCGGACATCGCTGTATAATCTGAACATGTCTCTCCCCCTCTGTGCAACCCTCGGCCTTACAATAAAAAAAGCCGAACTCATATCTATTATGAGTCCGGCTGTCATATTTTTCAAACTTGATCAAAGACACTCAACACGACTTTATAAATATGGCTTATCGCTTACTCTGTCACTGTTCCGTAGATTAGTACTGGCGCTTCCGCGTGATCCGCAATACGGATGTTGGCGTAGATTTTCTCCAGCACTTGGGCTACATCTTCACGGTTCGCATGGATAGTAACCAGTGAATCGCCTTTTTGAACAGCATCCCCGACCTTTTTGTTCAGCATCAAGCCGACAGCCAGATCAATCTCGGATTCTTTGGTCGCACGTCCTGCTCCAAGCAACATCGCTGCGGTACCGATTTCGTCAGCCACGATTTCAGCTACCACACCGTCCTGCTTCGCAGGCACCTCAATAAGATATTGCGCTTGCGGCAAGCGTTCAGGATGATCCACTACAGAAGCGTCACCGCCCTGATTTGCAATAAACTCTTTGAATTTCTCCAGTGCTTTGCCATTGCGAATGACTTCTTTGAGCTTCTCTTCGGCGTTTTCGAGGGATTCTGCTTTCCCTGCCAAAAACACCATCTGACTGCCCAAAGCCATACACAGCTCTTCCAGATCTTTTGGTCCTTCGCCACGCAGCGTATCAATCGCTTCTTTCACTTCCAGCGAGTTACCGATGGCCAGACCCAGCGGTTGACTCATATCGGAAATGACTGCCATCGTTTTTCGACCCACATTGTTACCGATGCTCACCATGGCATGTGCCAGTGCTTTGGCATCATCTACGGTTTTCATAAATGCGCCTGCACCTGTTTTTACATCAAGCACGATGGCATCGGAGCCAGCAGCGATTTTCTTACTCATAATCGAGCTGGCAATCAGCGGAATCGAGTTGACCGTCGCTGTAACGTCACGCAAGGCATACAGCTTTTTGTCCGCAGGTGTCAGGTTGCCGCTTTGCCCGATGACCGCAATTTTGCTGCGATTCACCAAATCCACAAATTCGTCCTTGCTGATTTCGACGTGGAAGCCTGCAATAGCTTCCAGCTTGTCGATCGTTCCTCCGGTATGTCCGAGGCCGCGGCCTGACATTTTGGCTACCGGAATGTCCAAGGCCGCTACGAGCGGAGCCAGTACCAGCGTTGTCGTATCACCCACACCGCCAGTGGAATGCTTATCGACCTTTACACCTTCAATCGCGGACAGATCAATGGTATCACCCGAATGAACCATCGCCATTGTCAGATCAGCGCGTTCGCGTTCAGTCATATCTTTGAAGAAAATGGACATCGCCAATGCACTGACTTGATAATCAGGAATTTCACCCTGAGTGTAGCCTTGGATAATAAAATTAATTTCCTCTGTACTCAGTTCTTTTCCGTCACGTTTTTTCTCAATCAAGTCTACCATTCTCATATGTCATTTCTCCTCACTGTGCGTATGATCGTTTACAGAGATACTGCTGTATCCAGTGCAACTTCCATCATTTCTTTAAAAGTTGTTTGCCGTTCTTCTGCGGTCGTTTCTTCCCCCGTCAGCAAATGATCGCTTACCGTCAGAATCGTCAGTGCGTTTACGCCAAACTTGGCTGCCAGCGTGTACAAAGCCGAAGTTTCCATCTCTACACCCAGCACGCCGTATTCCATCAGCTTTTGTACCACTGATTTGTCATCACGGTAGAAGCTGTCTGAGCTGAATACATTGCCGACATGCATGTTCAAGCCTTTGGCAACACCGCGATCATAAGCGCCCTTCAATAGATTGAAGCTGGCAATCGGCGAGTAATCGTAGCCGCCAAAGATATGGCGGTTCATGCCGGAATCCGTACAGGATGCCTGTGCCAAAATGACGTCACGAACGTGCACATGCTCCTTCATTCCGCCGCATGTACCCACGCGGAACAGGTTTTTCACACCATATTCGCTAATCAGTTCGTTGACATAAATACTGATGGAAGGCAGCCCCATCCCAGTTCCCTGTACAGATAGGCGTTTGCCTTGGTACGTACCCGTGAATCCGAGCATTCCGCGTACCTCGTTGTAGCAGGTCACGTCCTCCAGATACGTTTCAGCAATAAACTTAGCCCGTAACGGGTCTCCTGGCAGCAAAATCGTTTCTGCAATTTCTCCGGGTTTGGCTCCAATGTGTACACTCATGTTTTTTTATTCCTCCGTCCCATTTGTCCATGCTTGTATTGTTATTTATATCGTTACTAGTAATCTTGCTTGTACTCTTGCTGGTCCTTGATTACTGAAGCTCTGCCAAAAAGCTCGTTCCATGTTCAGGCAGTTTCACACCAAAGTTATCCGCCACGGTCGCTCCAATATCAGCAAAGGTTTTACGAACTGCAAGCTCCTTGCCCCCAGCTGTAAAACGCGGGGAATATGCCAGCAAAGGTACATATTCGCGGGTGTGATCCGTTCCCCGATACGTCGGGTCATTCCCATGGTCCGCAGTGATGATTAGCAGATCGTCATCGGTCATTTTGGCAAAAACCTCTGGCAGACGCGCATCGTAATCGTCCAAGGCTTGACCATATCCCTGCGGATCACGACGGTGACCGTATACAGCGTCAAAGTCCACCAAATTCAGAAAACTTAATCCGGTGAAATCCTCATCGAGCGTAGCCACCAGCTTATCCATGCCGTCCATATTGGACACCGTACGCACCGCCTTCGTCACACCCTCACCGTCATAAATGTCGGAGATTTTACCCAAGGCGATCACATCTAGACCTGCATCCTTCAGCTCGTTCATGGTGGTGCGACCAAACGGTTTGAGCGCATAATCATGTCGATTGGAGGTACGAGAGAAGTTCCCTGCCTCGCCTACGAACGGACGTGCAATAATGCGACCCAGCATGTACGGATCTTCCAGCGTGATTTTACGGCAGAACTCGCAAATCTCATAGAGCTCTTTCAAAGGTACAACTTCCTCATGCGCCGCAATTTGCAGCACAGAGTCCGCCGAGGTATAGATGATGAGCGCTCCAGTTTTCACGTGTTCTTCGCCCAGCTCATCCATGATTTCCGTTCCGCTGGCCGGCTTATTGCCAATAACTTTGCGGCCTGTGTGCTCCTCAATGCGCTGAATCAGCTCATCCGGGAACCCATCAGGAAATACACGGAAAGGAACAGCAATATTCAAGCCCATGATTTCCCAATGACCCGTCATCGTATCCTTGCCATTGGACGCTTCCTGCATCTTAGTGTAATACGCAAGCGGCTTGTCGGCCGCTTCCACACCTTCTATGGAACGAATATTGGATAGACCGAGCTTACCCATATTCGGCATCTTTAGACCACCGCGTTCGCGGGCAATATGACCGAGTGTATCTACATCGTAATCATCAAACTGGGCAGCATCCGGCGCTTCGCCGATACCAACCGAGTCCATAACCACCAAGTGAATTCGTTTGAATTTAGACATCATAAAAATCCTTTCCTAACTCGCTGTTTTTTTTACAAAAACAACCCTGCAATCGTTGCCGACAGCACGCTAACCAGCGTTGCCCCGTACAACAGCTTCAGACCAAAGCGGGCCACCACATTTCCTTGTTTTTCATGCAAACCCTTCACAGCCCCGGAAATGATACCGATGGATGAGAAGTTAGCAAAGGATACGAGGAATACCGATACGATCCCGACCGTGCGCTCCGACAAGCCTGTTTGCTTGGTCAGATCAAGCATGGCCACGAATTCGTTGGACACGAGTTTGGTAGCCATAATGCTGCCCGCCTGAACGGCTTCGTTCCACGGAATACCCATGACAAAAGCGAAAGGCGCAAACACATATCCAAGCAGCGCCTGAAAGCTGATTCCAAACAACCAAGAGAAAATCCCGTTAACCATGGCAATCAGCGCCACAAAACCGATCAGCATTGCAGCTACCGTAATAGCAACCTTGAAACCGTCCATAATATATTCCCCGAGCATTTCGAAGAAGGACTGCTTCTCTTCCTCCTGAACCTCCAGTAAATCGTCTTCCTTCTCAATCTTGTACGGATTAATAATGGAAGCGATAATAAAGCCGCCGAATAGGTTCAATACCAAAGCTGTGACCACATATTTGGGATTTAACATTTGCATGTAAGCTCCCACAATCGACATGGACACCGTAGACATCGCAGACGCACACAGTGTATACAACCGATGTTTTGGCAGCAGACCAATTTGCTTCTTAACGGAAATAAACACCTCGGATTGACCCAAGATAGCCGAAGCTACAGCGTTGTAGGATTCCAGTTTACCCATTCCGTTTACTTTGCTCAAGACAAGCCCGATATATTTAATAATAAAAGGTAACACTTTTACATATTGCAATATACCAATCAGCGCAGATATGAACACGATTGGCAGCAGTACACCGATAAAGAACGGTGCTGCTCCTTCATTCGCAATTCCGCCAAAAACAAAGTTAATCCCTTCAGTTGCATATGCCAAAAGACTATTAAAACCTTTTGCAAAGCCTTTGACCAGAAATTCGCCAATTCCTGTATTCAGCAATACGAAAGCAAGCGCTGCTTGCAAAACAACCATAACTATCAGCGGACGATACCTGATTTTACGCTTGTCACTGCTGGCAACGTAAGTAAGTGCAAATACAACGAGCAGTCCCACCAGAGCGATTACATATTTCATTTAATTTCCCCCTCATTACATTAAGCGCTTACATTCCCCGTAAAAAGAATGCGCTCCAAAGAGGCATTCTTTTTTTTATTTCCCCAGATCCGCAGGTCGAAAAGCACCCGGCAGTAATTGATCCACCGTCCACTCTTCCGTGTTGCCATGAAGGTTTGTCAGATAAATTTTGGTATCTTGATGAGCAAATTCGGAAATAACCTGACGACAGGCCCCACATGGAGACACAGGCCCTTCCGTATCAGCTACTATCGCAATCGAATCAATTTGACGGCAGCCTTCGGATACCATTTTGAAAATCGCTGTCCGCTCTGCACAATTGCATAAGCCGTAGGAGGCATTTTCCACATTACATCCGTGATAAATCGTGCCATCGCTTCCGAGAACCGCAGCACCCACCTGAAAATTCGAATACGGAACGTATGCCTGTTTACGCGCCTCAAGCGCTTTCTGAATCAATTGATCCTTCATCGCGAATCCCTCCATGACTTTAAAATAAACTTAGTAGGAAGATGTAGACTGCTCGCCCTCGATGATCTTCACACCGGAACTTGCACCGATCCGACTTGCGCCAGCTTCTACTAATTTTTGCACGTCTTCCAGGCTGCGTACACCGCCTGAAGCCTTGACACCAATCTCAGGTCCTACCGTTTTGCGCATCAAAGCCGCATCTTCCGCAGTAGCTCCACCTGTTGAGAAGCCTGTCGAGGTTTTCACAAAATTCGCTCCCGCTTTGACGGACAGCTCACATGCCAGTACCTTCTCTTCGTCTGTTAGCAGGCATGTTTCGATAATCACTTTTACCAGTGTACCGGCAGCTGCCTCCACGACCGCACGGATGTCCTGCTCGACGAGCTGTACATCACGTGCCTTCAAAGCGCCTATGTTAATAACCATATCGATTTCAGTCGCACCGTTAGCAATAGCATCTTTCGTTTCAAATGCTTTCGTTGCGGACGTGCTCGCTCCCAGCGGGAAACCGATAACTGTACAGATAGCTACTCCTGTGCCTGCGAGCTGTTCTGCTGCATAAGCTACCCACGTCGGGTTCACACATACAGAAGCAAACTGATATTTTTTTGCCTCGGCAGTCAATTTCGTAAATTCATCCTTCGTCGCATCTGCACGCAACAATGTATGGTCGATTAATGCTGCAATGTTCATATCTAAAAGCTCCTTCATTAGATAAATAGTGTGAAGACAAAAGTCCTTTATTTCTCTGTGATGAGACCATCATAGCACGCCTTTGAACATATGTAAAACACATTTTGAAATTATGTTCAAGCTTATGCGCAAGGCGTCACCTACAATTCATATTACCCTGTAGGGAAACGCCATAACCGTGTATTTTGCTGGATTGAGAACGACTTGCTCTATTGTAAAAGTGCTTGTGCCGTAAACTGATCTGTCACCAAGATATTCGCATACTTGCCACGCAGCGATGCCCGAATGGCCTCCACTTTACGCTGGCCTCCAGCGACGAGAATGGACTTCTCCTTCTTTCGCAAATCAGGCAAATCAATCCCGACGGTACGGCTATTGATTTCCTGACTGCATATGTTGCCCTCAGCGTCAAAAAAGCGCGAGCAAATATCGCCCTTGCCGATTCTTTGCAGTAGCTTCTGCTCTTCTCCGTTAAAATAGCCCAATCGGAACAGCAATGCATCCTCCTTGACCGTACCCACCGTAAACACCGCGATGTTCGCCTGCTTGCCAAGTTCAATGATACGCTGGATATGCCGATCCTCCTCGACCATTTTCTTAACGGCGTGACTGTCGAAAATCACAGGCAGCGGCAAATACCGTGCTATGGTATGAAAGGCTTCTGCGAACAAATTCACGGTTTCCACGGCATATGTGTTGACATGCGAATGGCTCACGCCTCCTTTGAGCTGAACCACCTCAACTCCCTTGACCTGCTTTTGCTGGAGATGAAGCGCTACGGCATGCATCGTTGTTCCCCATGTCACTCCAATAATATCAGCATCCTGTACCGTTTCATGCAAATAATCGGCTGCTTTTTTGCTGATATGCTTCTTAATCTCCTGATATTCATTTAACGGCGAATAACAGACTAACACGGTATCCAGTCCGTACTTCTTCTTCACCTGCTCTCCGAGCGCGTCCATATCCTCCATCGGGTCCACAATACTGATCCGCACGTATCCCTGTTCCTTGGCAGCCTGCAGTAACCGCGATACCGTAGGACGCGAAACCCCGAGTCTGACCGCGATATCTTGCTGACTGTAGTCGTTTAGATAGTATAATCTGGCTGCCTCGATACTTAATCGCTGCTTTTCATGATCCATTCTACCTCAACCCGCTTATCTTAAAATGTAGTGCCAGCGGACACAGCTTTAGTCCCAAACATTATATATGAAGGGAAACTTGAAGCCACGCCTTGGCCGTATAGTTGTTAATTTGGAAGATTTAACTGCTCGTTTGTGATATTCTGTGATTAACTACAACTACTTTACCGCATCCTCAACTTTATCGTTCCATCTGTCAAAACGCAATAGTTAAACCATTTTACCGCTCATTCACAATCTGTGATGGCTTATCTGAATATGTAAGGAGAATTGCTATGTCTGAATTTATTGTGTGCAGTCTGGCGGACAAAAAGTTCGCTTTAAACTTTGTGGAAGTAGAAGAAGTCATGAATGCCAAAAAAGGAACGCCGCTTCCCTTTTCCGAGGCGTGGCATGAAGGAATGGTGACTATTCGCGGCAATGTATTTACGATCCTTAATTTACGCAAAAAGCTGTTTCTTCCTGCATCAAGCGATTCCGCCGAGGACAAAATGATTTTGCTCAGCCGTGCGAAGATTGCTCTGCTTGTCGATCAGGTGGAAGACACAGCTTCTGCTGAGGACAGTCAGCTACAAAGCAATGAGGAAGAGTGGCAACGCGAGTTGTTCCCTACAGTAATGGAGCATCAGGGTACCCTCATTCCGGTGATCGATATGGACGCTTTTCTTGCATCCACCAAGACGAACTAAAAAGCAAAAAATACTCCCGAACCTTGAGCCGGCTTGCACTCATCGTTCGGGAGTATTTTCAGTTATTGGAGTCCCTGCCCCTCTTTCATGTGAACCAGTGTGTTCAGCTGCTCCAGCAACGTATTTCCGCCAGTCAGCGAAATCGTGCCAATCTTCTCGCAGATTTTTTCCATGAATTCCAGTTCTTTAAGACGAAAGAGGGTGGCATTCTCGTCCATCAGCTTGGCCGTATTGAGCAGACTACGAGTGGATGCCGTCTCTTCACGTCGTGTGATGAGGTTGGCCTGTGCCTTCTTCTCTGCCAACAGCACGGTATTCAGAATATCCTTGATATCCCCCGGCAAAATAATATCCTTCACCCCTGCTGACGTAAAAGTCACTCCATATTCGCCGCTCTGCTCATTCAGTCGAGTCAAAACATATTCCGCAATCTCCTGCTTCATTTTCAGCAAATCATCCAGCTTCATCGTGCCAACATATTCGCGCAGCAGCAGTTGAAGCATAATGTACATTTGTTCCTCGTATGCCCGGAATTCCAACGCCCGCAACGGGTCGATGATACGGTACTGACAGACGAAGTTGAGGCGCAGCGTGATTTTGTCCTCTGTCATGATTTCCTGTCCCATCAGGTCCATCTGCTGTTGTCGCATATCTATCGTTTTGATCTCTGTATTCACTGTGGACATCCAGAAATAATATTTGCCCGGTTTCAGCTCACCCTGCAACACATTATCGTAATATAAAAATCCCAATTCATAGCTGCCCACCTGAAGTGCCTTCCAGAAGCCCGGTGTCTTGGACAAGAATGCTTGCCCCAATGCCTTATCAATCGCAGGCTGCCGAGTATCTGCACGAACAAAACGATGTTTCTTGAGCATGTTCCAAAAAGCATATTTCCCTGCCGTCAGTAGCTCCACAAATCGATTATCCTCATAATGCAACACATATTCATGGTCCTCTACATCAATGACATTCAATTGCTCAAGCAATAGGGGATCTGTCAAAAACAAACGAATGTCATGATCAGGTACAAAAAAAGGTTCGGCTACATTCAAAATTTCAACTGCTTCCTGCTGAAATGTTTTCAATAGGTAAGTTCCTGGGTGCAACAACTTGTGGTAGCTTCCTTTTTTGAACAGCAACCCTCGCTCATCAGATTTAATCGTTATCTTCTTAAACATCGTATCACTCCTAGTATTTAAAATCCTCAACTTAAAAATGTACATTTCCGCGTGTAGCGGCTTCACGTTCCATTTGATCTTCCGATCGCTGTTGCAGTGGAATTCCTTCAATTACATAAAACATTCAAAGGTAGGAATTCCACTGCAAAGGCGAACGCTAACGCTTCTTCAGATTCAAAATGGACCGCTCCGCTGATTCGCATGTTATAGTAAACACACATTTTTAAAATGAGGATTTTTCACTTTTATTTGTTGTAGTAGGGTTAGTGACCCTTGCAGAGCATCCCTCCGGGTGGACGGCGGGGTCAAGCTTGAGGAAAAAGAAAGATACCGCCTGTTTCCGTGTTCTAGGGATGGAATTCATCAGCCCAACATCGATTGTGAATCTGTATCCCCGAAGCCTCGAACCCTGTCGGCGCTTGCTCTCTCCGGTATCCGCTGGCCGCATAGCCATCGCCCCGGTACCTGTCATCGAGACCAGACATGGGATGCTCTTATCCGGGTCTTTTCATTGTTTTTATTCGATCATTCGAATACTCTACCAGAAGTCGCGTGGAAGGCGATTGGGAATTGAACCCTAATGTTGGTGGATACATCAGAATTACAGGATACCTGACCCCATCAGGGCAGGCACTGCGGGACCTTTGGAAATCCTCGCCTCGGTAATATCTTCCTGTATCAGCCTTTATCATTATCGCGCAACCTGGAACTCACGAACATGGCGAAAGTATTACGACCCTATAAAAAAACAAAAAAAGACACAGGAGAAGCGTATTTGCTTCCCTTGTGTCTTTCTTTCTATAGTTAACTGTCGCGTTCGTATCTTAGGCCTGATCCACTAGGATGTTTTTTCGAAAACGGGATCAACGCTCGGTAGTGGAAGTTGTGGAACGTCTGTCGTTGTAGAAGCGGTCTGCTGGTGTGTATAGCTGAATGAAGGGGTCTCGTATTGCAATCCCGCCTTTTCATAGGTAAACCAATAGCTGACAGCCTTCCCGATATCGAGGTCTGTAATCCGCTGCTCCCAGACACCGCCGTTGTTTGTCATTCGGTAATTGAGCTGTTGTCCACCAGTTAAAGTATAATGCACGTCAACATAGGCCGAGGCTGTTTTGGGTGTAAATTGAAGCAATGCTTCATGATCGCTGACAAAGCGAGCTCCTACTTTATAATCCTCCGTTTCTCCACCACCCTCATTACCGCCAGATGCTGGGTCTGTCGTTACCCCTACCGCATTGCTTGCTGCAGATAGGTTACCAGCTGCATCGCGAGCCTTAACGGTAAAGCTGTAAGTGGAAGCTGCATTCAGCCCTGTAATTGAAGCGGAAGTACCGCTTATCTCTGCGGCCTGAGCCCCGTTCTTATAAACGATATAACCCGTAACGCCAACATTGTCTGTAGCTGCATCCCACTCCAGAGTGACTACCGAAGCCGTTTTGGTCGTAGCTCGAACATTCGCCGGGATGGACGGAGCCTCCGTATCAGGTTGCGGATTGCCACCGCCGCTTCCATTTCCGGTATTAAAGCTATTCGGCTGCACGGTAATACTGTGCCCATCTGAGAAGGTTACTGTTTTGACTTGGTTTGTAAAATTGTAGGCCACATAAGTTTTTACACCGTTTTTATGAAATACGGCATAAATAGGTGAATTAGCAGTGATGCTGCGGTCGATGTTGCCTAAAGCATCCAAATTGTAGATCCAGTGGTAGGCATTCGCCTTGGAATTCCCCGCTTCCGGTGTCATGGCCGCTACGCGTGCACTGAATTTGGCCTTGGCATCGGACGGATCCGAGATCGCTCTGTACATATACACAATATCTTCCCATGGACTGAAATTCCCACCGCTTTTTCGCAGCAGATCGTTATAATTTTTAGCTGCATAATCTGAATACTGCGTCAGATACAAGGAAGCCGAGGTGATCGGTAGCCAGTTGATACCATGAACCTCTGCGGCATTATTGGTCCACCATGTTGCATTCCCTACGGTTTTACCACCCCAGATCATGCTTGCCGTCGCGCTTTGCATCCCTGCAGGGGTGTTTGTGCCATGCACATCAAACCAGTATTCGTTAATCGCATTCATTTCCGTTGTGTATAGATAGATGCCCAGATCACGAGTTTGAGTATTTCCCGTCGCCTCGCCCCATAAAATAAGACCTGCCCAAGCATTCATCGCTTCCGAGGAGGATTCATTGTTGTTGCCATCACCAAATTTGGCATGGCCGGAAGCCCAGGTATGCCCGGCATAGGGATCAAAATTACGCAAATACGGAAATTTCGAATCAGACCTGTCGATATTGGCGATGTCGCGAATGAGCAGCTGTACCATCTGCCCCCATTGGGAATTGGATGCCCAGCTCTTGTCCACACGTGCAATTTCGGCTGCGGCCTTGATAAAGTATCCATAATGGAAGTGATGGTCATTTAATTCTACCGCACTGCCAAAGCTGTCGGGATAACCGATCAGTGTCCCCCAATTGTTGTTATACACAAATAGACTGGAGCTTTTCAGATTACCCGAGCTGTCACTGGCCTTAAACCAGTCCTGCAGCCGGCTTTTGATCTCATTGCGGAACTGGGTCGCTGCTGCGGTATTGCCAGCCTGGTCGGCAATCGGCGCCAGCGCTGCTAGCTTGCCCAGACGTTTTCCAGTCCAGTACGTGTCTCTATCGCCGGAGTAGACTTCCGCTTTCGCTTCGTCTATATAACTGTTGAGCGTATTTTTATCGTAGGACCCCAAGTCGGGCAGGGAAGGCAGTACCCCTGTAAACTTCATTTTCGTTTGAAAAGAAGCACCTTCTGCTGTTTTCATCAGACCGCGTACAGAATTGTACGTATAGCCTAGCAGGGGTTGTGATGAATTTTTCCACTGATGCGGGTATAAGGCAAAAATAGTACCGCTTTGCGTGCCTTCCTTCGCTGTTGTCGCAACAGTAAAGGTGGTCGTCACCTCGGAAGAGGCTTCGTTATAGCTGTACTGTGCTTTGGAGTTTGTAACGAAAGAATAGGCGTATTGCTGAAATTTGTCCAATGTCGCGGTTGCTTTGTCAGGCAAAGCGGCCACTGTAAAATAGTTTTTCCCGTTCAATTGATTGATCAGAGTACTCGTTCCGAGGCCAGACCAGGTGCTGCCGGAAGGACCAAACAGACCATAGTGTGAGCCATTAACCGTAATGCCAAGCACAGGGGAACTAGCTGACCCAGACCAAACCTCTGGCACCCCATTAAATGAAAGCTTGGGATTGCCACCGCCAAACTCAAAAAAAACATAGGGGGAGCCGTGTCCATAGGTAGCACTCATTTTATTGCTGCCGCTTTGAAATAATGATTTGACAAACCAGTCGCTGAAACCGTCCACCTTGGCATCAGGAAATGAAGCGCTTACAGAATGACCGACGGAAAAATCGTTCACATCATCCATCCAACCTGCGATGTATCCCGGATTTACCGTAATTTTCCCACTCGGGTTAAAGATGCGTAAACCGTTTTGCTGATTTTTCAAGGCAAGGGGATGCGGATATTGAGCCTCGGAGTACGGTACCCAGGCGAGGCTGCTCCACCAGTCATTGGTAGGCATTGGGCTGTTTACATTCGCTGTTTTGTAAATCTCGTTTTGCGGTGTTGCTGCTCCGGCAGGTAGTGTGGTTGAATATGAGCCAGCGCCTTGTGTGACCTCACCCGAAAAGGCTTTAGTAGAAACCGGTGCAGCTAAAAATATCAGACTGGCACTTAACAAGCATAATAACGTTTTTTTCACAACCTACATCCTCCTTTGAATTCTATAATCCCTTTCACTGCAAGGCTTTTCCCTTCTCTTCCAAGTTGATTTCAACTTCATTGTGCTTGATCTCAATTTCCAGGTCAATCCTTTTATTTCTATATTCTAACTAAACGAGGCGAAAGTCTCTAAAAATACATGAGAAACCAGGACGAAAAACCCAAGCATGTGTAATTATGTTATCTCGAATTCACCCCATTAGACATTTACCCTATGAGTTATTCATCCCATTAATCATTCACCCTAATAAACGTTTAGTATATAAAAAAAGAATCCTCCAGGCCTTGTAGCCCTTCAGATTCTCTGTTCTTTTAAGTATATAAGCTTTTAAGTATATAAGCTTTTGAGTCCTTTTGCCTTTCCCATGCTCCACACCATTTCGAAAAAATGAGTGACTTTGCGGTGGGCAGTAGCGGAGCGAAGGGGTTGAATCTGGAGAAGCGTAAGCGTTCGCCTTTGCAGTGGGATTCTTACCTTTAAATGTCTTATACAATCCGAAGAATCCCACTGCAACAGCGATCGGAAGATCAACCCCTTAGTGGAGTGCCTTCTCCCCCGCAAACAACACTCATTTTTCCCGCTCAAAATACCCTTCTAGTTTCCAGTCTACACCAACCTGTGTCACGCTCAAATCATGCAATGCCACCGCATCGCTCATCGCAGACACGCCCTCTCCCCCGAGAAATCCCGGGGCTGCGCGTCCTCCAACCAGCTTTGGTGCCATGTACAGCACCAGCTTGTCTGCCAGCCCTTGCTGCACGAAGGAAGCGTTCACCTCGGCTCCGCCTTCCACGAACACCGATGATACCTCTGCCGCACCCAAAATATCCAGCATTTGCGGCAGGTTAACCCGATCGCTGTTTTCATCCTGAGTCGGAAATACCTTTACACCTAGCTGTTCCAACTGGCTACGCTTGCCTTCATCATAAGCGCGTCCTGTGAATATCCAGGTAGGCGCCTCCCCATCTGTAATGACACGGGCATCCAATGGAATACGAAGCTTGCTATCCAAAATGATACGAATCGGATTCCGTCCTTCTGATAGACGAGTCGTAAGCTGAGGATTATCGTGAATCACCGTCTGTACACCGACCAGGATTCCCACATGCTCGTTACGAAGACGATGCACATCCTCCCGTGCAGCCTCAGATGTAATCCATTTGCTTTCCGAGGTCCGGGTTGCAATTTTACCGTCCAGTGTTACTGCCGATTTGATCGTAATAAAAGGACGCTTGCTCACAATATATTGATTGAACACTTCATTCATGCGGATGGATTCCTGCTCACATACTCCGACAATGACCTCAATGCCCGCATCTTTCAAAATCTGTACCCCTCTGCCGGAAACCAGCGGGTTCGGGTCCAGCGCTGCAACCACCACCCGACGAATGCCTGCCTTCACAATGGCTTCCGCGCACGGGCCTGTCCGACCGTGATGAGAACACGGCTCCAGCGTTACGTAAATTGTCGCTCCCTGAGCGTGTTCACCCGCCATACGCAACGCATGAATCTCGGCATGTGGCTCGCCGGGCTTCAGATGAGCGCCGATCCCAACGATACGACCGTTGTTGACAATGACTGATCCGACGAGCGGATTCGGCTCTGTTTGCCCTTTAGCACTTCTGGCATTTTCCAGTGCCAGGCGCATATATTTTTCGTGAGTGGTCATAGAACCTCCCTGAGATCGGAATCCCGCAAATGGCCGGATCGTTCCACTTTTGTATTCAAATACCGTTCATTATATTGCGACACATCGCCCCAGAGCGGCATGCGACCCGCCACATTCATACCCGATTTCTTCAAGGCATCCAGTTTTTTGGGATTATTTGTGATCAGGGTTACCGGTTTTTGTCTCAGGTGACGGAGCACACTAATGGCGTCTGCATAGTTGCGGGTATCATCTTCAAAACCCAATTGGTGGTTGGCTTCTACAGTATCCATGCCTTCTTCCTGCAGAATATAAGCCATTGCTTTACTAAACAAACCGATTCCGCGGCCTTCATGGTTAGCCAGATAGAACAATGCACCCGTTCCATGTTCCACAATCATTTTCATGGACTGATGGAGTTGAAATCCGCAATCACAACGCTTGCTACCAAAAATATCTCCAGTATGGCAAATACTATGCATGCGAACTAATGCATTTTCCGACTGTTGAAGATCGCCATACACCAAAACGCTTGACTGTTGTCCCTCTGCCAAATCCAGTGTGGACAATCGCTTCACAATCGTCTCAGCGGTGGCATTCAGTAAGTCCTGACGATCTTCCTCATCCCGTACAGGCAACCAGCAGTACCACTGAAAAACAACCGTTTCTCCTTCCAAATTAACTGGTAGCTTGATCGGTCCTACTAAAATCGTCGAAGATTGCTCTCCGCGAACGGTTTGAATTTTATCGTTAAGTAGCGTAGCTACATCTTTTGGGTTCATCTCTCTGCACCATCCTTTATATAAACTCTATATATGAAAATTCCGGTAATTCATGTTGTTGTCAGGATTTATATCCTTTGATTATCGGCTTGTAAGAAATGTTCATGAAACGTGGATTCCATCGTCAGCTGCCGTCCCTGAAGCTCGGTGACAGCCTGTCGCCGTCCGTCTTCGAACGCCTTTAGGTCTCCTGCGGTATAGCTCTTCTGTCGTAAACGAAGAAGCTCACTGGCTAGCACATCGGCATCCTTCAAAGCTGCATTCAAGCCAAAAGCTCCGGTAGGTGTCATGGTATGCGCCGCATCTCCAATAAGGACCAGCCCGTTCTGCGCCCAGGTGTCACTGCGACTGCTGAAAATATCCAACGGTACGAAGTCCTTCCATGAACGAATGTGATCATGCACACTATGCTTCAAATCCGGAAAAGCCTCGGTAAGCAGTTGTATAAAGGGTTCAAAGGATTGCTTAAACAGGGTTGGAAAGCTACCTTCCTCCACATTCCAGCCAATTTGAATATAGCCCTCAGCCTGCGAGAATAAAGCCAACTGCCCTCCGTTGACCCGTGCCAGACGAGTGACGGGCTCCCACCCAGCAGGTGCTGTGATTTTCGCCCATAGCAGATCATAGCCGTGTCGAATGTTTGTCACAGGCATCTGCGCCAGCTTGCGCACAGTCGAATAGCGACCGTCTGCCCCTACAATCAACGAACTGTCAATCGTGATCTCATGACCGTTCTTATCGCGGGCGGCCAAGCCCGTGTACCCCTGCTCGCTCTTACCTTCCAAGGTAGTCACAGTTGTACCCGCCAGGTAACGGAAGGACTCGTAGGTTGACGCCTGCTTGAGCAGAGCCTCCAAAAATCGAGGCTGTGGAATATGAACCCCCACATTACCATCTACTGATGCTGGCTTGACCGTCTTCACTTGCTGCTGATGCTCCCAATATTCGATTCTTGTAGAGGCGAGAACATAGTCCTTATGAATTTGTTCGAGCAGCTTATGCTTTTGGATCACTTCCTGACCCTCATCATTCAAGATTTCACCGCGGAAAGCCTTTCCCGCTATGCTCTGCCGCTCAATCAATATCGTGGATACACCCTGCGCCGCCAGTAGACAGGACAACAAAGTTCCTGCGGGTCCCCCTCCAACTACGCACACTTCACATTCCAACTTCATCTGACTTCCCCCTACGCCCAAACCATCACCATAACGATTAGTTCGTATCTGTTCATTTAATTACATCATTAATAATATCAAAAATAATATCAAATTAAGTTCAAATTTTAAGTATTCATATCTCAAGCTCCGTATCAAAGCCAACAAGTTACTTTATGTAACAAAGTATATTTATATCACACCATTTCGTCAAGTAATAAATTTATGTAAAGTAAAATCATTTACTTTTAACAGTGGATCGTTAATAATAGGAGCATGAGGTGATCACATGAACATTCCGCAGATGTGCCCACGGTTTGAAAAAGCTATGGAGCTACTGAGTAAGCGTTGGACGGTGTTGATCGTATTTCAACTAACTAATGGTCCGCAACGTTTCGTCGCTATTGAGAATTCAATCCCTAATTTAAGTGGAAAGGTCCTTTCCGACCGTCTAAAAGAGCTGGAGGAAGAAGGAATCATACAACGTATGGTTTATCCTGAGAAGCCTGTACGGATTGAATACTCTCTTACAGATAAGGGACGCGATTTAGCTCCTTTGTTTGACCATATCGGTACTTGGGCTACACGCTGGATTGAGGTTCTACCAGCACTTGAAAAGCAATGATCCATATGGGCTACAGCTATTTTTCCTAAACTAACATGATAAAAACACACAGACTGCTAACATGCCAAAGAACGCCTTTGCTCTAAGTACAATTTGTACTCATAGTGCAAGGCGTTCTATTTTTCATATGAAGGAACTTTATTGATTCACCTACATATCGATTCCATTATTTAAACGTTTCCCTCACCGCTACGTTGCATTTCCTCACGAATGGATTGCACCCGTTTTTTCCCCCAGTCATACATCATCTCCACAATGGGTAAAATCGTCATTCCCAGCTCGGTCATCGAATACTCCACCTTTGGAGGTACCTCGGGATACACTTCCCGGTGCACAATACCGTCCTCCATCAACTCCCGCAGTTGATTGGTCAGCACTTTATGCGACAGCTTCGGAAACAGCCTTTGCAGGTCACTGAAACGGTGCGCCCCTTCTACACCCAGATGCCATAAAATGACGACCTTCCACTTTCCGCTTAAGACCGAAAGGGTCAGTTCCTTTTCGCAGTTATAGTCTCCGTTGACGATCTTCTCCCGTATTTCTTCTCTTAGCGTATCGGACATATATCAATTAACTCCTTCTAAATCATCATGGTCTTGCACTCTAATAGTAACCTGCAGGTAACCTCCGTACTTGAAAGTGCATTCTTCACAGCCTGACGAAGCCATCCTACAATAGTAGATATCGTTTCACATTCAAGGAGGAATGAAGTATGAGTAAAAAAGCTCTTTTTATTATACCCCCAGAGCGCTTTAATGAGGATGAATTGTTTAAACCGAAGGAAGCGCTGGAGCAAGCAGGTGTTACTGTGACGCTAGCTAGTACAAAAACAGGCGAAATCATAGGTGACTACAACGGTAAAGCGACAGCTGATCTTGTTTTTACTGACGCTGTGCTGGCTGATTATGATGTGGTATCTGTGATCGGCGGATCAGGAACGAATGACTATCTTTGGAATAACGCGGATCTCCAAGCTCTGCTGAAACAAACTTATGAGCAAAAGAAACTATTGGCTGGCATCTGCGCAGGCTCTGTAGCCGTGGCTCAAACTGGACTGCTCTCCGGCAGAACGGCTACATGTTATCCTGTGGATGTACAAAAGGACCAGCTCCAATCGCATCAAGCCGAATATGTGGCACAGCATGTCGTTGCGCATAGCGACATTATTACAGCCGACGGTCCAGATGGTGCACAGGACTTCGGCGCAGCACTTGTCAAAGCCCTGCAATAAGCACATCTTTGAGGTTCTAGGTGGGCACTTTAAACAGCACTCCAAAAAGCCGCATCGCGTCCTTTCTTTTGTATGGGACCCGATGCGGCTTCTTTGTGCCATTTTCATGCTTAAGTGATTAATTTAATTGTATGGTCCTGGATTTTCGTGTTAGCTTTAAAAAATCGACGTTTAGTATAGGAGGCTTATATGCCGTGTTTATGAAAGGCAAAATCCATTTACATCAGGTAACGTCCGAATCGTTGCGACTGGGCGCCTTACTATCATTAGTAGGGGGCTTTTTGGACACATATACCTTTGTTGGGAGAGGCGGTGTGTTCGCCAACGCACAGACAGGTAATATCGTGCTGCTGGCTGTCAAAGCCATTGAAGGGCACTGGATTCAGGCGTTAGCCTTTATCCCGCCCCTAATTGCCTTTTCACTGGGCGTTTTTGTTGCAGAATGGATTAAAAGAAAATCAACTCACCGTTTAACTCCAGACTGGGCCCGCGCTATTCTTTTACTGGAAATTGCAATTTTTTTCATCGTGGGATTGATTCCACAAGGAGTTCCCAATACGGTAGTGGTGGTGATCGTCTCGTTCGTCGCTTCTGTACAAATGACTTCCTTCCGCAAGCTCATTGATGTGCCGTACACCTCCACGGTCAGCACCGGTAACCTTCGATCAGCTATCGAGGCTGTGTATGTCGCTGTAACGACCAAGGACACGAACGCTGCCATTCGAGCGATGCGTTATGGTGTCATCCTGGCTGCCTTCTTGGTAGGAGCCTTGCTGGGGGGATTTCTGACTTTGACGATTGGGGATAAAGCCGTTTGGGGCGCTGTTGTTGCACTTATTTTTTCTTTTATTTTATTTACAGAAGAGGAAAAGTGGAAGCTGCCGCTTCGTCACTAATCCTCCATTACATCAGCCCTGAATGAACTGCCGCTGGGCCGTTTCGAAGAAATTCAAGAGGTCATTGCGGGACGAAAATGCTGCCTGAGCAGATTGGTTGCTACCGCCCCCTTTGCCCTGAAACGCGCCCAGATTTTCCTTTAAATACGCTCCGCAGCTAATGGAATGGGTACCATTATGTGCAAGAATGATTTTGTTTTCGGCTGTTGTGGCAAATAAAACAAGCAGATCATGCTCAGCGGTCAGCTTGGCAGCCAATTGCTGCATCTCCTGAATGGATTTTTGTTCGAATACATGAGCAAGAACATGCCCCTGCACAGCAGATAGCAACTCTTTCGCCTGGTACGATGCATTTTCCTCTTGCAAGAACTCCACTTGCGCCTTGAGCTGCTTATGCTCCTGCTCCCACTTTTCGAATCGAGTCAAAATATCCTTTCGTCCAGTATTGAACTTCGTAGATAACACGTCCAAAATCCGAACACTCTCATTAAAGTCCTGGAGTGCGCGAGCACCACATTTGAAATGGATTCTCGCCATCCCTTTTTGCTTTTCCCATTTCAAGCATTTAATCATTCCAATTTCCCCGGTCTGAGCTACATGAGTACCGCCGCAAGCATTATATTCAATGCCCTCGATCTCGACAATCCGAATATTTTCCGTCACTTTGGGCGTTTTCACCAGCGGAATATCCTTCAATTGCTCACTGGTTACAAAAAAACTTTTTATGTTGCGATTACTATAGATTTGCTGATTTACTTCCTGTTCGATTGCCGATAGCTGCGCAGGTGTTACATCCGAACAGTTCACATCAATCGTGGCATATTCTTGTCCCAGATGAAAGCTTTCAGTACGCGCACCCAACAACTCCAGACAAACCGCTGACAGCAAATGCTGTCCGCTATGCTGCTGCATATGGTCAAATCTGCGCTCCCAATCCAATTGGCAGGCTACTTTCCTATCCTCCGGCAAACGCTCTACCTGATGCCAAATATCCCCATCTTCGAGAACAACATCTAATACACGGACGCCCTGAATTGTTCCTGTATCACAAGGCTGGCCTCCGCCATGCGGATAAAAGGCCGTTTCCTCCAGCATAACCAAATATTTTCCGTCTCTTTCCATGCTCTGTGTAATATGAGTGTCCCACTCCGTAAGATTTGGAGCAGTGTAGTATAATTTTGTCGTCATTCCAGATTCCTCACTTTTGGGTTCTTTGTCTCGTACGATATCCACTTATTATCAAGCACTTCATTGTAAATATCAATGTAGGGAAAAGCTTGAACCATGGCACGAACAACTGTAGAAAGAAAATAAAGTACTAGACTGGATATGTTGGTCCCACGCGACATTTCGAATTATAAAACCGTCAGATCTCGTAAAAAAAGTATTAGACTGGCCCCAGCTATAAAAACAGCGGCAGCCGTGGACGAGAAAATAAAGTCCTAGACTGTCGCTGTTTTATTGAACTAAAGTTCTCCGTTAGTATAACAATGCATCATCTTTACGGTTCCCGAAGGAGTTAATGCACAATGAGGACTGGGCAACTTGATAGCTGTGAAACCTTGTGGCTGACACTTCCAAGCATCATTTCTTTTATGCCACTTAGCCTACGGCTTCCAATAATAATGAGTTGCTGCTTGGAATCTCTTGCATAATTTAATATTTCATGTGCAGGATCTCCCTTAAGATGAAGTGTTTCCGGGTTAATCCCCGCAGATTCTAATTTGGATTTGGCTTGTTGCAACTGTTCCAAACTCGCTTTCTCCATTTCGTTCAATATTTCTTCCAAGAAATGCCCTGGTAAATATGTCATGCCATTCGATACATATTCCTGGCTGACATTAACCAAGGTAACTTGAGTTTGTTTGTTTCGAGCTATTTCAACGGTTGCATCGAGGAGTTTGTTCGTTATTTCAGCTTTATCAATTGCCACAATAATTTTGTCAAACATATTTATCGTCCTTTCCGTGGCAGCTCGTAACTATTTCGGCTACCTACAAAACGGTTTCTTGCTGCTCCTATACCGACTAAAAAGAGTAAGACCGAAGCGCCAAGCAGAATGAAAAGTGGCAGATTCCAACTATTTGTCGCATCATGCAGAAATCCTATAAGGGCAGGACCGATTGCGGCAAGAAGATATCCGATCGATTGCGCCATGCCAGACAGTTCCGCTGCTTGATGCGCATTTTCAGTACGTAAACCGAAAAACATCATGGACAAACTAAAGGCGCAGCCTCCACCAATTCCGAGTATTATAATCCACAACAGAATGATATTGGAGCTTCCGTATAGAAGTCCGAGCGTTCCCGTTAAAAGCAAAATGATTGTGATGACCACTAACAAACGTTGGCTAGACATGCGCCCAGCAATAACGGGGACAATAAAGGTAAATGGAAGCAGAGCTAACTGCATTATCGAGAGGTACCATCCTGATTGGTTTGAGCCAATTCCTTGCTGCTTTAAAATTTCAGGCAACCATGCGATCAACACATAGAAAACCATGGACTGTATACCCATAAACAAGGTTACTTGCCAGGCAAGAGGGGATCGCCAAACATTCACATCGTTGCTGGCCATCTGTTGACTCGTCGTGGTTGTTTGCTTCGTTTGATTTCTTAATTGGGGTAACCAACAGAGAATCGATACAAAGCTTAGAATCCCCCATATTCCCAATGCTCCCTGCCATTTTAGACCTGCGTTCACGGCTAGCGGTACACTGATTCCCGATGCGATTGCTCCAAATAAACTCATTGAAATTGAGTAAACACCTGTCATGGAGCCAATTTTATTTGGGATATCCCTTTTGATTAAACTTGGCAATAATACATTACATACGGCAATTGCGAATCCAAGAATTGCTGTCCCAATATATAGATTAGCTGCGCCAGATAAAGAACGTATTACAATGCCAACAGTCAGAACGATTAGGGCAATCAAAATGATACGTTCAATCCCATACCTTCGTCCAAATTTGGGTACTAGAGGTGATAATAAAGCAAAGGCAAGCAAAGGTAGCGTTGTTATCAGGCCTGCTACTGTATTTGAAATACGAACGTCATCCCTTATGAGACTCACTAAAGGACCGACTGAGGTTAAGGGAGCACGTAAATTAGCTGCAATAATAATAATGCCGAGAATTATCAGTCCTATAGAGGATGGTACGGCTTTTATATTTTGTTTGTTCGACATTCTTCATTTCTCCTTACTAAATTCATACGTAAAATTTGTTTCCTGCTGATTGAAAAACTATGAAATAACATCCGCGCGAACAATAAAAGTATATTATAATATATTATTTTTAACAATAATTATTTTATAATATATTATTTTTAACAATAATTATTTTATAACACACATTAACTCATCTAAAAACAAAAATACAACTCTGAATTCCCGTCATGGAATTCGGAGTTGTATTTAATAAGTGGAATTTTCGACTTTTAGAAACCATACTTTAAGGATATATGGAGCACTGTTTCGCTATTCGTACGATTGGTATAAGAGTGAGGACAATCTGCACGAAAACTGATCGTATCATATTGATTCAATGTGTAAATCTCTCCATTGACTTGAATTTCAATGGAACCAGTCATTACTGTCGCAATTTCAGTTGTATTCACATGATGACCTTCAGGGTGATACGAGCTATTCGGCTGTAAGTAAGCCCGACACATTTCAATATCGTTGCTTGCGTTTTTAAAGACCGGTTCAATGATCCAATTTTTTTGATCATTAGAAAACCGCAGTCCTTCGCCTGCTCGATACAAACTAACAGGGTCTTCTGATTTCAACAAAGCTAATAGCGGTAAAGATATGCCTTTTGAAATTTTCCATATAATCGCCAAAGTTGGATTTGTATCGCCACGTTCGATATTCCCCAGAGTAAGTTTGCTTACACCCGTTAATTCCGCTAAGTCGTCTAAGCTCATGTTTTTTTCTTTTCTGTACTTTTTCAAGACACCGCCGATTTGTAATACAATTTGTTTTGATTCATCGATTTCATCCATTTGATATGCACCTCAACAAAAAACAATTATAGCTAGTATACTGTTTATCTAGACTCTTTTCCATACAATTAGTATGGGATGGTGGACTACACTCCTATGCAAAATTCTGACGTCTATGTAACTAATCTGCCAGTTAGCTTAATGAAGCATCGTCAGTCTAACACTTTATTTTTCAGTCTAATACTTTATTTTCTTTTGACAACAACCTCCATATAGTGAAAAATCCACATGACGATTAACAAAATTTAGCTTGAAATTCATTTTTGAATAGATTAAGATTAGTCGGCTAACTAATTTGTTGATTGGAACATACTGTAAGAAGAAAGGAGAACCCTATGGATTTTGATTTACGGGACTTGCCCACTCGTGAGGCGCTGCAAGAATTTTCTAAGCGTATCCCCGAGATTGATGTAAGAGCGACAGAAGCTATGCTATTTTTTATGCGAGTATCTTCCAGTGTTTTTAAAGTCAGTTTTGAGGGCTTTGAGAAGTTCGGTATATCTCATGGAAAATTTTCAATATTAATTCTCCTGTACCGCAACATCCAAACAGGATTGCTGGCTACAGAGCTTGCGGAGAAAGTAGGGGTTAGCAAGCCTACCGTTACCGGTCTGCTTGATCGCCTGGAACGCGATGGGCTTACTATGAGATCCGTACACCCTTCCGACCGCCGTATGAGCATTGTTAAACTGACCGAACAAGGAACAGAAATGATGGAAAGACTGCTGCCTACACATTTCACAAGCACTTCCACACTGATGAGCCACCTATCCACCGATGAAAAAGAGCTGCTCCTGACATTACTCCAAAAAATAGAAAGCGGCATCCCTCAAGCAAAAGAGATATATAAAGCAGCAAAGCCAGAATAAGTTTTAATTTTGCGTTTTAGTTAGCCGACTAACTTTTAAATTATTAAATAAAAGAATAAATAAAATTTACATACCAGGATATTTATTCGAGTCTATGTTTAACTCATTTTATGAATGTAAGGAGCGTATTACTCATGAATCGCACACAAGTCGCCAGCCTCATCATCCCTGTCATTTCTATTGCCTGCCTTATCGGCGGGGGGTTCCTGCTTCAGACTAACGGACAAGATCAAGTCAATGCTTCTCGATCTGTTAAAGGCACAACACTAAATGCGGATAGCATTCATGTATCGTTTGAACAAGTAGGAGGCAAAATCCTGAACATCCCGGTAACAGAAGAAACTAAGGTGAAAAAAGGAACTGTCCTTATGACTTTGGATTCCAAAGATGTGGATCTGCAAATTGAGCAGCTGCGGACACAAATCGCCCAGTTCAATACGCAAATCAGCCAACAACAACAATCCATCCATTTAGGGTATACACGAGCAGCAACTCAGGAAAAACAGGCACAGCTAGATATCGCGCAAGCTCAAGTGACTGAGAGTAAAAGTCAGGCCGCATTGCAGCGGGCACAAGCGGCTGAACGTCAAGCCACTGCTGCGGAACAACAGGTCAATAACGGGGCTCGGGATGAAGATGTTCAGCAGCAACGAATTGCCGTAGCCTCAGCCACCAAAAATGTTCAGACGGCTCAGACCAACTATAAGCGTAATAAAGCACTCTATGATGCAGGAAGTGCATCCAAAGCAGCGTTGGATGATGCCGAATCCTCTTTGACTTTAGCGACAAATCAGTTGAGCCAGCAAAAAGAGTCTCTTCAAAAGCTACTTCATGGTGCCACTTCTGAAGAACGTATGCAGGCCAGTGAACAGACGACACAAGCAGCCGTTTCGGTAAAACAAGCCGAGGAAGAAATTCGCGGTGCCCAATTGTCCGTCGATCGTTCCAAGACCCAACTGGAAACCATTCAGCAGAGTCGTCAACAGTTGGCAGATCAGAAGCTGGCTATTGACCTCTTAAAGCAACAAAAAGACACACAGGAAGTTCAGCTTAAAACGTTGCTGCTCAAAAAAGAACGCCTGGTGTTAAAAGCACCACAGGATGGCAAGGTTACTTCGATTAGTACCAAAGTCGGCGAAAATGTGGCGCAAGGGGCTCCTGTGATTACCCTGGAAACCAATGATTTATATTACGATCTCTATGTGAATGAAGAACAAGCGGGGAAATTCAAGGCCAATCAAGAAATTAAAACTCATATCTCTGGTCTCAATAAGGACCTGAAAGGTACGGTACGCTATGTAACTGCCGCACCACAATTCGCTAATGTGAAGATGTCCCGTGAAAAAGGAGAAGCAGATACCGCTACATTCCAGGTACGTGTATATGTAACAAGAGAAGCAGCTTTGCTACCAGGCATGACAGTTGAGGTGAATACAAATGAAATCTCTTCGTGATGAATGGTCGTATCTGGTTCACTCCAAGTATCCGATCATAGCTATCATCTTCCCGTTGATTGCCGTACTGGGGTATTCACTGTTGCTCCCAAGCAGCCAAATTAACGACGCTAACGTGGTAGTGGTGGATCAAGATAACACAGCTTACAGCCGTGAGTTCATTCAGAAAATAGATGCTTCCCCGTATATGAACGTAGCTGAGATTGTTTCGTATACGGACAACCCTGAACAGTATTTTTATCATGAGCAATATTTGGCTGTTATTTCCCTGCCGCATGGTTTAGAGGATAATCACAATCGTTCCCTTTCCAGCCGCGTGGGTCTCATTCTCGATAATACCAATGTTCAATCTATTACTTCGATTCGTACAGCTATGCAGGAAATTAGCGTTTCCGAGAATATGGAACTGTCTGTTCCAGCTATGTTGAAAACCGGGATGAACGCAGAACAGGCCCAAGGGGCCCTCAATGGTATCGCCTTGGAAGTGCGTTCCCTGTTTAATCCAACGAATGACTATCAGAATACGACGATACTTGCATTCACTTGTATGTTCTCTTTTATGATACTCAATATAAATAGCTTACCTCTGGTCGCTAGACTCCGGGTTTCCAAGAGGCTGGCTGCTGAGCTGCAAAATCCGTTCAACATACTACTGCGTATGCTTCCTTATACGCTGTTTTCGACGGCTGGCTTAATCTTCTCTCTCGGGATGCTTAAAGTGTTTGGAGGAGGCCGTTTCGAGGCCAATCCGATTCTCTTTATAATTCCGGTTGTCCTGTATGTATTCGGTACCGTTTGTATCAATGTCCTGGTTGCATGGGGCGCTGCACATCCAGGAATAGCCATCGGCAGAATGGTGATGATACTCATGCCTGCTTTTGTTTTATCAGGGGCTGTTCTTTCCAGATCACTGTTTCCACCTTTAGCGATTCAAATCGGTGATTTCTTCCCCTTTGTATGGATGTACAAATTCCTTCGTACCATGGGTCTGCGTGGTGCACCTTTGCAAGAGATGCTTCCCGAACTCGGTTCTCTGTTACTATATGTGGGTGTACTCTCCATGCTGGTTATCGCCAGAGCACTGTGGGAAAAACAAAAGCTGGCCAAGCAAACTGCTGGCAATGCTTCTGAAAAGGGATCACCACATCCCGTTGTTCCAGCAAGCTCAACTGGCGGCGGGTTATCTATGCAAGGGGCACCATCAGCACCTATGCATGAGCCTATAAAAGGATAGAGTCTCGTCTATAAAATAAAAAAGGGTTAAGTGCCGTCTAACGAGCCTTAACCCTTTTTCAATAATATTAACTTCCCATTGTTATCAGAATAAAATTCACTTATATGCCCGACCTAATTGATAAGCGTGCTCCAGTAAACCTTCAATGTATTCTTTCGATTCGGACAAAGTATCATAGAAGAACTCCACCTTGGACTCTCTTACTCTTGCGTAACCAGCAATGGCTTTATTCAAATAATTAGTAACTAAATCGTGATATTCATACTTGATCAGATGTTCTTTCGTTCCTCCCGCCAAGCACAGCCACAAGACCTGTTTTGTCTTGAACTCCTCAAGTAAACCTATGTTCCAGACTTTATCCAGGTACCCTTTTAGCATGGAAGGAACACTGTACCACCATAGAGGAAACACAAAGACCAGAGCATCCGCAGCAGCAATTCTGTCCATCTCTCTCCGTGTTTCAGGAGCATATTGTTTATGAGGCGTATTCCAATCCAGCTCATCTGCCGCGCTATATACCGGATTGTATCCATCCCGATACAAGTCCAAAATATCTACCTCGTGCTTATTCTCTTTCAATCCCTCTACAAAACGATTCATGACCGCAAGGGTAAGTGAATCTTCTCTAGGATGCGTGACGACCAATAGAACTTTCATGTATCCGTAACCTTCTTTCTCCTCGTGATTGGTGTACCCTGTTTACAGATGCTATTATGGTTGATATATATAAAAGTGTGAAGTACGCACTTCATTGTACCGTAGGTACTTTAAGGTTCCTTAGTGCTTTTAGAACTACAAATTGGAGGGGGAAAGTTTATGGAAGACAACGCCAAAACCTATATGCTCGGGATCGAAGCAACTTTGGAGGTCATCAGTGGAAAGTGGAAAGGCATCATCCTACACCATTTAATCAGCGGCAGAAAACGTACATACGAACTTCGTCAACTCATTCCCAAAATCACCCAAAAAGTGCTCACCCAACAGCTTAGAGAGCTTGAAAAGGATGGAATCATCCACCGTATCATTTATAACCAGGTTCCACCCAAAGTGGAGTACGAGCTTAGTGAATATGGATGGGATTTTAAAGATCTGCTTGATCGTTTTTGCTTATGGGGAGAAGATCATTTGGATAGGATCTATGGAGATAAAACAAAGGTGCTGGAAGAGTATACTGTGAGGGAAAAAAACGCCAAACAAGCACCACCTCTTTAAGGAGGCGTGCTTGTTTGAAATACTATAGCCCTATGAAATGACTAACCACAGGTATAAGCCCAGTAGGGTCATAAAAAGTGTAGGAATGGTTAAGACAATGCCTGTCTTAAAATAAGCCCCCCAAGAAATTTTCACGTTTTTCGAACGAAGCACATGCAGCCACAACAACGTGGCTAATGAACCAATCGGAGTTATCTTCGGCCCGAGATCCGACCCAATGACGTTAGCATAAATCAGCGCCTCTTTGACTATACCGGTTGCATGGGTGGCATCAATGGCAAGCGCATTAATCATGACCGTAGGCATGTTATTCATGACCGACGAGATAATCGCCGCAATAAAACCCATGCCCATGGTGGCCACAAACATACCTTGATCGGCAGCCGCTTGAATCACATGGGCCAGCAGATCCGTCAAACCGGCATTACGCAGACCATACACCACAACATACATTCCGATGGAGAAAAATACGATAGCCCATGGAGCGCCCTTGATGACTTCTTTCATCGGCACTGCAGGGCTTCTACGCGCCATCAATAAGAAAAAGATAGCAATAATACCGGCCACCACCGAAACGGGAATATTAAAAAATTCGCATGCAAAGTAGCCAATGAACAAAACCGCGAGAACGATCCAGGACATACGGAACATCTTTGGATCTTTAATCGCTTCCGCAGGCCTGATTAATTGTGTCGCATCAAACGTTTTCGGAATCCTTTTACGAAAAAAGAGATACAGTACTCCTATACTGGCTGCTAAAGAAAATAAATTAGGTATAATCATGCGACTCGCATATTCCATAAAGGTGATCCCAAAGAAATCGGCTGACACAATATTAACCAAGTTGCTGACCACAAGCGGAAGCGACGTCGTGTCTGAAATAAAACCGCTCGCTATGATAAAAGGAAAAACCATTTTCTCATCCAATTTAAGTGCCCGAACCATCGCCAGTACAATCGGTGTCAGTATTAAGGCCGCACCGTCATTCGCAAAAAAAGCAGCAACAACGGCGCCAAGAATGGTCACATAAACAAACATCCGGGTTCCGCTTCCTCGCGCAGCTCGTGCCATGTGAAGCGCCGCCCATTCGAAGAAGCCTATTTTATCAAGCACCAACGAAATCAGAATAATGGCTACAAAAGCCAGTGTCGCATTCCAGACAATATGAGTAACTTCCCAAACATCATGCAAATCGACGACACCCACCAGCAAGGCGAGTATGGCACCGCCGCAGGCAGACCATCCGATGGACAAATTTTTAGGCTGCCAGATCACCAACACTAAAGTGGCTAAGAATATAATGCATGCCAACAAAATCAATGTTTTAAACCTCCATTACATCACCTTATAAACATATACTTATATTAAAAACATCTTTATCCCTGCAAGGAGTTAAACGGAGCAGCCTTTAGGATGAGCAGCAAGCCGATGAATCCGGTCCACAAGATGCGATCGGCTCCTCTTTATTCAGCCATTTTAAAATCTGCTTAGAGTCTGGCATACTCTCAAGAACAGCTTGAATATGCGGCTTGTCGTCTACATTTAAGGAATAGTATACCCACTGACTTCGTCGTTCTTCTTTTACAATCCCTTGCGACTTTAATTTTCTCAAATGTTGGCTAATTGCTGGCTGCGACATATCAAAGATATCTACAAATTCGCAAACACACCATTCTCTCTCTCTTAGCAGGGAAAGCATGGCCAGCCGAGTTTTATCCCCCAATAGCTTTAAATGATCGGCTACATAACCAAGTTGATCCAAGGTGTGCCCCCCCTTCCACTTATATAACTATATGCTTATATACTAATGTAGTACGGTTTTAATATCAAGCACGAATAATACTTATTCGTTCACCAATTGCATAATCCAGTCTTTTATATCCACGATTCGCAGTGTTTTGGGACGTGTATTCGTTCCGGAAATAATTAATGGGACAAGGGAATCTTTTTCATGCAGCGATCCATGAGCTCCCCCTCCGATGTGAGTAGGGGAACTTTCGCCGACGAGTTCATATCCAGGTTGGACCGTGACGACAACATATCTTCCTTCATGTGAATTCATTGCCCCGTGTAGCCTCGCCAAAACGTCTGGATATTTTCCATATTGGATCCGGTTGTTATTCACCGTAATATCCACAAGGTCCTCTTCGCCCGACAAGGTCCACAATTGCCCATATTCATCGATGAATTTTCCACCAGGATGATAAGAAAACAGCTTACCCTTTTTTCCCTTTGTAACATGAATATTGTTTTTACCATCTTTCATAGCGATAATGTCGAGCTTGTCCTCATGCTGTAAAAGCTTCGCCACGTTGGACAGCTCTACGTTATCGTTTATCGCATAGATATAGGCCATCCGTTCATTAGCGGCAATCACGATTTGGTCATCACTTCTTACAGGTTGATTTAATTTTGCAATACGGTAATGATTCAAAAGCGACTTTAAATCAACAGCGGCAACCTGTCGATCATCATAAACAGCGCTTTGCGCACTGTCACCCATGACAACCCATATCGCATTGTTTACAGCTTGTTCCCACGAATCATATGCATTCAACACAGTTTGCAGTGCTTGATCTGCTTTTTCGATTCCCTCCAGTTGAGTCGGGCCCTTTCTATGCGCTAAATTATCATTCTCTGGAAAGTATGTGATGGTTACGTCTGGAAGTTTCTTCTGGCTTATTAGAAAAGCGGTATCTTTTGCGGAAAATTCGTCGTTCATCCCAAATTTTTTCCACAAAGGAGTATTCCAGCTATTTTTCGGATTCAATTGTGCCAAAGCTGCATAAGATAACCATTTAGGCCCTGTTACTATCATTTTTTCTGGCACCCTGCTGCTATTCGCTATGAAGTCAGGCACTTTTAAGGCATGTTTCGTTTTCCCTCTGAAGACAATAGCATTGATGGACGCGGATTCTTTTCCTTTGTCAGCCAATTCCTCATGTATGGTTTTCGTTTTTTTATTCAAATGAACTTGGTTTAATTGGTAAATTGCGTCTAAGAATACTTGCAGTTGGTCTATCTTCAAGGCTTCTTTGGCACCATTGCCGTAGAGAATCATGCGTTTCTTTTGGTCGCTGTACCAAACGAGTCCGGGCACATGATGTTGGTTTGCATACGTTCCCGTTAATAATGTACTGTCGATTGTCACAGACATCGTGGGAAATGAACTCACTACTTGCGGGAAATATTGCCCTTGATGAAGGAGATATTGCATCGCGGGTGCACGGCCTTCTTGAATCGCATCTTGCAAAGGCTTATCCATTAATGAATCAATCAAGATCACAATGACAGGTTTTTTGCCCATTTGATTTACTATGATAGGTGACTTCACACTTTGTTGTTTTAGCTGTTGACTGGAGTCCGCTCTACAGCCCAAGATCATCAACAATAAACTTAGCACTAGTGCTATGGTAACTTTATTTTTCATGCCCATGTATGTGTCCCTTTCTTAGAAAAACTTGATCCTCTTATTTTTTTCTTGTACTAAAAATATTATTCCTGTATTGGATCATCGG
The DNA here is from genome assembly GCF_038008045.1 of Paenibacillus sp. FSL P2-0173. Lineage (NCBI taxonomy): Bacteria > Bacillati > Bacillota > Bacilli > Caryophanales > Paenibacillaceae > Paenibacillus > Paenibacillus sp. FSL P2-0173. The sequence continues at coordinate 89,815 of NZ_JBBOYK010000007.1, read as the reverse complement.
GACAAAGGTATTTCATACAAGCAATTAAAGTTACGCCTCCATGAATTTTTTGGATCTAATAGGCCAAATTTAAGATCAAACCATTCAGGGAGGGAGCATAACCATGGCTACTACAAACATAAACGAATACTCTATGCATTACATGGATTCTGGTGAAGGAATGGCCATCCTATTCATTCACCCTCCAGTACTCACAAGCTTAAATTTTACATACCAATTCCAAGAGTTGTCATCCGATTTTCGAACTATAGCTTTTGATATCAGAGGACACGGTAAAAGTCAGCCTTCCGAACAAACGGTTACTTATCCTCTCATCGCCCTGGATATTAAACATTTGATGGACCGGATGAGCTTAGATAAAGTATTTTTGTGTGGATATTCTACCGGAGGCTCGATAGTACTTGAGTTCCTCTTGACTTATCCAGATCGGGCATGGGGAGGAATTGTTATCAGTGGAATGTCGGAAGTAAACGAATGGCGACTAAGAAACAAAATTTCTTTGGGCCTTGCTCTTTCCAAAATCGGCGCAGTCGGTACGCTTGCCCTTTCTATTGCTTGGTCACAAACGAAACAGCTATCTTTGTTCCGTAAGTTATTCAACGATGCGAAGCAGGGAAATCCCAGGAATGTCGAACAATATTACCGTTACAGCTTGAAGTACAACTGCACCTCTCTGCTCAAGGAAATCCAGCTTCCTGTCCTGCTCGTTTATGGTGAAGAAGATAAGCACTTTCATCCCTATGCCAAAATATTGCATCAACAATTACCAAATAGTGAGCTGGTTTTCCTTAAGAAAGCTGATCATCGCCTTCCTACGAAGGCCGCCAGATTATTGAATGAACTGATCAAGCAGTTCGTAGATCGCTTCAGTCTTTAAGGTAAATCCTACAGGAAAATTCCACATACATATCTACATCCCACTCCTGTTACGTAAGCGTCAAGTAGCCCCCACCTGTTCAACTAAATGAGGGCTAAGTTATGCTGAATTATGATTTAACAAGTTAGCGGAAGTGATGCTGACCGAGGTGTTTCGGTCAATCTCGCCTTTGAACCCTTCCATAAACGAAGCAAGAAGCTGAGTTCTGAAAATCATTTTATCGGAGATTGGAGATTGAGCTGTCTTCACAATTGTGAAACAAACAACCCCGGCCGAAAGGCAGGAATCAGCACATTACATGCCGTTTTCTGCGCCATCGTCGCGCAACCTTACAAGAGTGTTAGGCAATTGTCATCTAGATCAATGGTATCAACCTAGCTGCTCCTCTATACTAATCCATTGATAGGATTATTTTTAAGGAGGAGTTGGCGTGAGGTTTTTTGAAATGCTGCTATTCTTTTCAAGTGCTTGTTTGTTGGCACTCCTGTTCATTATCAATCAACGTATTCGAAAACCAGCTTTGCTCCTAACAAGCGGAGCAGGCTCCATTTTTTTAGTGATACATTTGCTTGTCGAAGGATACAGGGTTCAGCTTTTATTTTTATACGGATTTACGATCCTGATGCTTATGCTCTCACTTATAGACGTTTTCATAACGCTGAAAGTCGTTCGGACTGCCTCGCGAATCCGTAGGGTGCTGGGCCGCCTTTTTATCGTGATTGGGCTAATCGCAACGGGGTGCTTCCTCTATGTGTTTCCCGTATTCGACTTTCCGGCGCCAACCGGCGAGTTGAAGGTAGGTACGCAAGTCTTTCATTTCATCGATCCAAGCCGGGAGGAGACATTTGGCAAAACCACGACAGGCAAAAGGGAATTGATGGTTCAGGTATGGTATCCAGCTCAAGCTGGCATCGGCAAGTATGCTCCCTTTATTCCCGAAACCCAGATTTTACGTTATATGGCCGCGGACTATGGCCTTCCCGGGTTTACTTTTCAACACCTGAAGTACGTACCCAGTCATGCTTATTCGGGGGCCGAAGTCTCTTGGGCACAGACTTCATACCCGCTGATCCTTGCGAATCCCGGCAACGGCTCTTCCAGGTACCTCCACACGTCGCAAGCCGAAAATCTCGCGAGTCATGGATATATCGTGGCAGTGATCGACCACACCTACAATACATTTGCAACCGAGTTTCCGGACGGGCGAATCACGACCAGCACAACCAACGACTTATTCTCGCCCGACCATGATTACCAGACGAGTAGAGGAAATCGTGACAAGTTGGGACAAGTTTTAACCGGCGATGTGGCGTTTGCGCTGGACCAATTCGAGCTCATCCAATCGGGACAGATTCCAAGTCATCTAAAAGGGAGAATTGATCTTGGTCATGTCGGGGTGTTCGGTCATTCCATCGGCGGAGCGACGGCCTATGACGCTTCTTACGATCCGCGAATCGCGGTTGGAATAGACCTTGATGGAGGGCTTTATCGACTGCGTGACAGAGAGGGTCTGCGAAAGCCGTTTTTGTTCATCAACTCGGAAAGCTATTTCGAAAAATTAAAAATGGTGATGGATAACCGGGTCTACACGGATGCAGAGCTTAACCATATGGGCTCAACAAGAGAGTGGGAGGATCAAGTAACGGAAGATAAAAAGTTGGAGCTTGAACGGATGCGCGAAACGGTCGACGAAGGAGGACAAGTCCTCTATATCGAAAATACGGAGCATTTGAATTTTGCCGACGTACAGTTCATTTCTCCGATTTTCAAAATGCTGGGCATTACAGGAAAGATTGCGCCCGAAAGAGCGAACTCCGTTATCAATGCCTATATGCTGGATTTCTTCGATAGGTATCTGAAAAATCAAGGCGGAATCTTAATGAAAGGACCGGATAGCCGCTTTCCGGAGGTGAAATTCGTAACCTCGCTATTATAAATTACGGAACAGGCTACCGATTTTGATATGCTCCCCTTCAAGTAGACAGGTTTAATAAATAAACCGCTACTTGAAGGGGAGTTTTCCTTTGTCTAAGAAGAACGAATACAATGCGATTGAGAAACTAGCCATCATACAGGAGTTAAAAGCAGGACAGAGCAGCCGTGTGGAAGTAGCAAAAAACATAACATCAGCGTTACCACCTTAGTAAAATGGCTACTACTTCTTCCTTGCCTGTAGGCCATTGAAATCTGCCACGTTCTAGGCTGCGATAGTAAAGCCAGAACCCATTGTGATCCCAATATAGAATTTTGAGCTTGTTGCATGCCCGGTTACAGAATACGAATAAGCCGGAGGAGAACGGATTCAGACCAAAGCTTTCCTGAACGATGGCAGCAAGTCCGTCGATCGACTTGCGCAGATCGGTGGAACCACAAGCAAGAAACACACGCTGATGCTTGGAAAGGTCAGCATGGTGAAGTAAGCGCGTGAATCACTTCGCGCAAAAGCATTGGGTCAAAGCGGGAATGAAGCTCGATACTGGCTTCACCGATATGAAGGATTAGAGAAGGAGAAACGCTGCCAGGTGGATCTACAGTGGCAAGAGGTACAAACTGTACGGGAGAAGTCTTTGGATCTGGAGTAGCTGAGGATGATACCGCTTTATTTTGTACAGCAATATTTCAATTGTTCGACAGAACAATGATTTGCGGAGCACCAAGCTTTCATCGTGAGGCCACTTGCCCGATAGGCTGCGATACGTGTGTGCCAATCTTGTCTGCGTTGTTCTTTGGCATTCATGAGTTACCCTCCGTATTCAGGTTAATCTCATGATCTCATAGCTAGGTTAGTAGTTGAAGGTATGGAGAGTTTGACTCTTAGCCTGTTACTGTATCTTTGCCTGTATATTGACCTGCTCCTCAAAGTGAAAAATAATATATAATATTTCACACCATGTGAATATACATTTTATACTAAAATCATATATAGTTTAGGAAGGATAGAAATGTTTCTGCTACTAAATCCGAAGGGGTGTAAAAAAGAAATGCTAAAGCGTATTCAAAATCTTTTCGTTATCCCTAACTACCCATTGTTCATGATCTGCATGTTATTGCAAGGCATGGCTATATCCATCAGCGCACCTTTTTTAGCTGTATATTTTACAAGTACACTTGGCGTATCTGTGGGAACCTTCGGTGTGTTTACAGCGGTGACCTTGATTTGTGGCATATGGATAAGCTCTCTGATTGCCAAACGTTCTGATACCGGATTAGATCGTAAACAAATTTTGGTGATTTGTACGTTATTTAATGCCGTAGCATTTGCAGGATATCTTGTAATCCAAAATTTTTATGTACTTTTTGTTTATATGACGATCTTTACGGCCATTGGTGCTCCTGGGATGCCGCAGTTATTTGCCAGTGCACGTGAAGCAGTAGATCGCAGTAAATCTGCGGATCACGCCTTTGCTAATTCAACGCTTCGGTCTATGTTTTCTCTTGGCTTTATTACTGGGCCGCTTTTTGGTTCCTTTTTGATTGCACATACGGGCTTTAAAGGTATCTTTATGGGAACGACCTCTATTTTTGTTCTCATTGCTGTTCTTTTATTCTTTTTTATCCAGCAGACTCCCGCTCAGCTTAAACATAAGAATCAACTTTCACTTCATAACATTACATTACATAAAAATATTGAGATTCTGATCCCCTTTTTAGTTCTTACTCTGCTCTATACGTCTCACTGGATGAACAGTTTAAATATTTCTTTGTTCATCATTCACAATTTAAAAGGTGACACGAGTGACGTTGCTCTAGTATCCAGTATTTGCGCCATTTTAGAAATCCCCTTGATGCTCATGCTAGGCGTACTAGCAGCTAAATACTCCAACCGTTTGCTTGTATTTTTAGGGGCATTAACAGGAGTTGTCTATTATATCCTTGTTATTATGTCTACGGAGATGTGGCAGCTATTCGTGGGGCAACTTCTTCTAGCCTTCTTTGTTGCAGTGATTTCTGCCATTGGCATTAGTTACATGCAGGATTTGTTGCCCTCTCTTCCAGGGTACGCATCGACGCTATATTCCAATGCGACAACCATCGGAAGACTGGTAGGGAGCTTGATGGGCGGATTAACCGCTCAATGGATTGGTTACCGAAACACCTATTGGGTATGTTTGGCCCTAATCATCTGCTCCCTTGGTCTCCTGGCAATTTCGAAGAAATTAGAGTTTGAAAAATCTGCTGCTTTAAAAGAAAGGAATCACAGTATATAGACTGCGCTTATTTTTCTATGGTGGAGAAATGACTCATAATTGTATCTGCAGCATGTCTATACCCACCAGCCTGGCGTAATGATTCGCCGATCACATGAGCCTGTTCTTTATAGGTTGGATGACTCAATACCTCTAATAAGGCAGCTCTCAAACTAGCGGGTGTAAGCTTATTTTTATCCACAACAACACCCGCTCCCAGTTCCTGCACCCGACTGGCTACGATCGGCTGATCCGATGTTAAAGGAATCATGACCTGCGGTACATTGTAATATAGGGCTTCACTTGTACTGTTCATCCCCGCATGTGTAACAAAAGCGTCCACATGCTGAAGCATTTCCAATTGCGGAATATAAGGCTTGATTATAAAATTGTCAGGGATACACGGGGCCAATGGCTCCATGTCTGTATAATTGCCTGAAGACAGCACAAACTGCACAGGCAAATCGCGAAATGCTGCAAAACAAAGCTTATAAAATTCCAAGTCTTTATTCAATATAGTACCCATTGAAATGTAAACCGCCTGTGGATGCAGAACACGAAGTTGTTCGAACGGGAAAGATGGAGCATCTTTACGCGGTACAATAGAAGGACCTGTAAAAATAAAACTGTGATCCAGTTTTTCGGCTTGCGGTTGAAAATAGCGGCTTGTATAAACTATTCTTAAGCGCCCGCCATGAGGAGCAATCTCTTCTATAGCCGGAGCGTCAACCTGAAGCTCATTAGCTAGTTGATGCGTTATTTGCATCGTAGCCGTGTACAACTTTTTTACCTCCGGATCATTGTCATTCATGCCTTGTCCCGATCCCAACGGCTCTACGAAAGCAAAAGAAGCGATAGAGCACACAGCAGGGATTCCTAGCTTCTGTGCAATAATCGTGCCTCCCCAGCCCATCAAAGAATCATAGATTAAATAATCATAGGTTCTGTTTTCAATAACTCTCAAAACCTCTGGAATAATCGGAAGAATCATACCTTTTACCATCATGTACACAAATTGATAATGATGTTTGTATTCTGCTGGCTTTAAATCAGAGTCTTTAGAAAAAGCATCATCAACAAAAGGGTAGGTGATCATCTGTGCTCCTGTCTGTTGAATTCTCGTACGATATTCTTCCGTACACACATAGTCAACATCCTCCCCACTGTCTACCAACCTTTTCACTAATCCTAGTGTCGGATTAACATGGCCTTCAGCAGGCGTGATCACTACTAACACACGTGCCATACCTTACACCTCCAAATCAATAATAAATTACAATTTGAAATAAATGCACTTTTAACATAGCAAACATTTACCATATAAACAAGTATTTTCAACACCGAAAATTAAGTATGTATCCTCTACTCAAACTATAGAAATAAGCGAGGCTGAACGCTAGAAGCGCTTGCCCCGCTTAACCATTGAACATCAAATTTAAAGACGCCAATCCCAATGGTCTGTCCCGCTCAGAACAGCTTCAACGGTGTACTGGCTTGCTTCATCGGCGGTAAGCTGTTTGGCCCAAGGTACACGCCCGCTACTTTCTGCACCTGGCCCAAAGTTGTCAAACTCTCCAAATCTTGCGGTCTGCTCATTGGATTCCTTGCCCCAATTGTTCCAGCCGCCCGGCTTGATATGGTCATCCATATAGGTCTTCAAAAAAGTAACATGAGCGTAAGGGCGCCATGGCCGTCCGAGATCCACCTTGCCTGTCAAGCCATTTTCTGTTGTCAGCCGACATTGAATAAATACAAAGCCCGGCTTGTTCTCTTCTGTTGAAGCTGCTGTCACATATCCAGCACGCAGGCTGTGTATGATCGAATTATCAAACACGGCAGGTGCATTGCCAAATATAAAATCTACACTGCCACTGATGTAGCTGTCCTTGAAATACTGTCTGCCACGGTTCACAAGCAACGTATCCTGTAGGCCGGTAATTTTGACATTGTGATACTTACCACGATCGCCTTCGGCATATAACGCTACAGCCTGCACCTGCCCAGTTCCTTCTGTATTGGCAACCGTGACATTCTCCAACACAAAATCGGGACTTTGCACACGCATTGTATAGCTGTTGCTTGTTCCTAATTCTTTTCCGTCCACCACGGTTTTGGCCGTATCATCAAAAGAAATGATCGTTTTGTCGCGATCTTCTCCGATAATGCTCAGATTTTTTTTGGAGGAATTCACCTTTATTTTTTCACGATACGTACCGTTTTTGAGATGGATAACTGTCCTTGTGTTGCTGTCGTCAGGGACTGCGTCAATAGCTGCCTGAAGAGATCTAAAGTCAGCAGGGCCATAGGTCGCTACCACCACACTAGTGGGATGAGTTCCTCCTGAGTCTGTCAGGTTGCGGATGGTGACATTGCTGAATTCCGACGTATTGTAATTCCATACATCGTTTTGTTGTTTGGATGCATCGGTAGCCAACCCGATCAATAGCGGCTGATTATCCGGCACATCTATAACAGTTTCACCAACCTTCTCCCAGTTCGCCACACCATCTGCGGATACCCAGCCGGTAACCTTTTGTCCTTGTCGTACAAGACGAACCGAATATGGCGTTGTAATAAAAGCCTCCATTGACGCACGTTTCGTCTTACCATCCGTTTGATCACGACTGATAAGAATACCCTGTTTGCCATATTTAACAAATGCTAAAGACATAAAAGCCATTTTTGATCCAGGCTTCAGCGATTCACGAATCATTACACCCGCTTCGGCATTATCATCCACCGGGGTAATTTGTTCCACACGGGCTGTGATCTCAGTGTCACCTTCCCATTTTTGATAAGCATAATGGAAAATATCTGCCTTACCGTCAACGTCTCCCGCTGACTTCAGTCGTATGCTGCTACCGCTTGCATCTTCTTTTAAGACCTGAGTATGCCCTTTTATATAACCATCGTTGCCCTCAGAGCCAATCTCTTCGCTGAGCCAACTTCCCGATGGCGCAGTCGTATTGACGTGAATGGTAACAGGATTGGAAAATACAGCAGTCCCCTTGCGGTCAGTCACCCGTACAATAATATTGTGGGTACCGTCTGTTACATGATTCCAATCCAGATGATAAGGTGCGGTCTCTACTTTACCAACAAGTTTGCCGTCAATGATAAATTCAACGTGAGCAATACCATCTTTATCCTTGGCTGTTGCTGTTATGGTCGCATCCCGGCCTGCTTCCAAAATATCGTTATGCTTTAGTGGACGTCCGTCTGCATCCGACACCTGAACGACGGCCTCTGGATTATCCACCTCATTTCCATTCGCTAGCTTCTCAATAAGATCATTTAAATAGACCTCAAGATTCGTATAACCCTTGGCAAAATGAGCATACGCCCCTGTACCGGCAAGCCCCTGACCGTTACGGTCATCTGCATTATTGGGGTCCAGCCCATTGGCACGTTCCCATTCATCCGGCATTCCATCATGGTCACTGTCAGAAAGCTCCGTCGTCGTTACGTTATAATCGTCATAAATCCACCCTGCTTCACGCGGAGAGTTAATAAACGCACCCGTTCCATTGTTCACATCATTCATAATTCGAGCGTCCACCGCATCTCTTCTTGGCAGCGTGGCTCCTGAGCCGGCAAGCACCTCAGTATATGCGGTTTGTGCATCTGTCGCTTGATATGGACCATACGCATCTGGTGAGATTCCGTTGTCGTATTCCCCTCTAACTTCAATCGGCTCCGCCAAACGGGTGGAAGGATCAATAATTGACCCAATGGATGTTCCAAGCTGCCAGTTGTCTTTTGTAACCGAGTCATTGCCGTACATGTAGTTACCACCAATAAAGATGCGTGTTTTATATTTTTTACTACCCACGTCCACAAAGATTTGACCGCGAACGTCCTGATATGTGTTGGGGCCATACTTATAATAGTTATTTAGCACATTATACGATCCTTCACCTCCGCCGTACGAAGAGAAAAATCCCCAGTTATAAATGACATTATTAGTCATTTCCACAGCGTCTATTTGTTTTTTATCGGTTGGAAAACGCGGATTACGGCTTGCATTGTGAGCCAACAAGTTATGATGATAGGTGGAATTTCGTCCGCCCCATATGCCGCCATAGCCGTGGCGACCTTTCTGGTGCGTGGTCATTAGCATACTCTCCGACGCAATAGACCATTGTACCGTTGTATTGACGTTGTCATACAGGCTCAGTACCTCATCCACCGACCAGCTAAAGGAACAGTGATCAATCATTATGTTTTTATGGTATCTGGCCCCTAACGCGTCATCCTCACTGGGGTAACGGTCGGTCAATCGGAAACGCAGGTAACGGAGAATGACGTTATCTGCATCAATCCCTGTTGTGTAATCGCTTACAGTTATACCGTCGCCAGGAGCTGTCTGACCAGCAACCGTCAGGTTGTTTCCCAAGATTTTAAGTGGCTCCTTGAGGTGAATCGTTCCACCCACCCGGAATACGACCGTCCGATTATCGGAGCTGACCGCTGCGCGAAGAGATCCGGGTATTATCTGTTCCCCTTTGCCGTAGTCTGCCAGCGTGGTAACCTCATACACTTCACCTCCGCGTCCACCGGTAACATATTTACCGCCACCCTCAGCCCCCGGAAACGCCGGAATATCCGTCGCTACTTTCGACACCTTTGCATTCTCTGTTCCTACCGCAGTCTCCGCTTGGATTAGTGGTGGGCACAAGGTCAACAACAATGAACCCACAACCACATTACATAGCACCTTTTTCCATGTACGCTGCTTGCTCATATTCTGTTTCCTCCCTAAGATTTTCTTCCACATCAGCGCATATTTTTATAAAAACACGATTCGAGACGTTCAGAAGCGCCTTCACCTCCTTTCATCAATCTTTTCTGCTTTTATCATTGGCAGGTTGTCATATATACTGTTGGTATATGAATGCGCTTACTTATCTTAATTTGTAAAGGAAGAAGCACATGAATGAAATGAAAGAAGATAAATATGTCATTGGCGAACAACAATTCTCCATTCATCACATCTATCGTACCGGTTTCACAGTCATGCCCCGGCCTCATGTCCATGAGAACTATGAGCTGTATCTCTTACTGCGAGGCGAACGCATCTATTTTATGAATGGCAAGGTATACACCGCTCGCAAGGGGGATCTGATATTCATCCTTCCTCATGACTTGCACTCTACCGCCAGTACGCAATTGCAGGAAACAGAGCGCATCTTGATTCATTTTTCTCCGACGTTTCTCCCACAGCAGGATCATGACATTCTTGACCTGCCGCCGTATCAGCAATCCGCGTTGCTTCGCTTACCTGCGAGAGAGCAAGTGGAAGTTGAACGTTTATTCCTACAGATGAATACCGAATGCAGGAATAAGCAGCCTCTGCATGACCGTTGCGTACAGCATCTACTGCTGGAAATGCTGATCCTGGTGCACCGATCGGAAGCGATCGAGCGTAGTGAACCTGTTTCCTCTCATCCCATGCATCAGAAAATCACGGAAATTTCTTCTTTTATTCAGGATCATTACAATGAACCGTTAACTCTCGAACAAGTGGCCGCCTGCTTTTTCATTAGTCCAGCGTACCTAAGCCGTATCTTTCTAAAGTTGACTGGTTTTCATTTCAGCGAATACATCCGCGTAGTGAGGGTCAGGGCGGCCCAAACCAGACTTCGAACCACCAAGGACAAAATCCAGCATATTGCAGAGGATGTCGGGTTCGGTCATGCTTCCCACTTTAATAAAATCTTCAAAAAAATAACTGGGCTCTCCCCTCTTCAGTACCGCAAGCAGGTTCGGTAGATATTCAGTGTAAAGAATTAGACGCCGATTTTATACCTCCGCTCTTGTCTTGTTTTTCCATTTTTATATCCACTTGCTCTTTCATGGAACTAAAGACAAGCCACTTTGGAATAAGTAAAATGCACAAAAAAAACCATACTTCGCTGCAATGCATGCAACGAAGTATGGCTATTACATAGTCATTCTACATCTTTAAAATTATAAATTACTCTTTCTATGACCTTTATCGCAATGCTTTAATATCCTGAATTAGCAATTCAACATTTTCTTTCTTCGTTGCCCAACTGGTACAGAATCGAACAGCACTATGTGCATCATCAACCTTTTCCCAAAAGGAGTAAGTATATTTTTCACTCAATGCCTTTAGTATACGATCTGGTAAAATCGGAAACTGCTGATTGGTTGTAGAACGGTATTGAAAAGAAAACCCTTGCTCAGATAATCCGTTTTGAAGCAGCATGGCCATATCTATAGCGTGTTTGGAAATTTCAACGTATAAACCGTCTTCAAACAAAGTTTCGAATTGAATGCCCAACATTCTTCCCTTAGCCAGCAGCCCTCCTTTTTGCTTGATCATATATCGAAAATCTTTTTTCAATGTACCATTTAGAATGACTACTGCTTCTCCCATCAAGGCTCCAATTTTGGTTCCACCAATATAAAATACATCGCATAGCTTCGCTATATCTGCTAAAGATACATCGCTATCTTCGGCCACCAAGCCATAACCTAATCGGGCTCCATCTATAAACAGTGGTAAACCACACTCTCGACAGACTCTACTTAATGCCTCCAGCTCTGATTTACTATAGATCGTTCCATTTTCAGTAGGTTGGGAAATATAAACCATACCGGGCTGTACACTATGCTCAGGAGCGGCATCATTCCAGTGAGCGTCATACAAATCTTGTACCTGCTCGGCCCGGATCTTCCCATCCCCGCTTGGCAAAGTAAGTATTTTATGTCCAGTAGCTTCAATTGCTCCGGTTTCATGAACAGCAACATGTCCAGAAACTGCCGCAACGACGCCTTGATGTGGACGCAGAATAGAAGAAATGACGGTGGTATTGGTCTGTGTACCTCCAACCAAAAAGTGTACATCCGCATTTGGGGAGTCACATGCTTCTTTAATATATGCTCTGGCTTTTTCACAATGATCGTCCACACCATAACCTGGAGTTTGTTCATCATTAGTCTCCAGTAGTCGCTTTAATATGCGCTCATGGGCACCTTCGGTATAGTCGCATTCAAATCGTATCATTCTGTATCCTCTCCAAATTATCCAATTTCTTCTGAATTAACAACATAGAAGCATGTAATTCCTTTATCTCTTCTTCTGAAAGTCCTTGAACTAATTTTAGAATTTGTTCATCAGACCTTTCATTCAGTTGGTTATAGAACTCCTTTCCTTTAGGAGTCAAACGAATCAGATTTGTTCTATTATCCAACGTTGAATTTTCCTTAACAAGAAAGCCCTCTTTGCAAAATTTAGCAATGATCCTACTCATATAGCTGCGATCAATTTTAAGAGATTCGACAAGAGTATTCGCAATACATGGCTCGATCAACCCGATCTCTATAATGACACGGGCCTCGGTAAAGGAATATCCGCTATCCAGCACATGTCTATCTAAAACCCCCAGTATATTCGTATAGAACCGATTAAAACGCCTCATATCCGCTATCATATTAGCATTTATATTGATCATAACTCCCCCAATTTAGTGGACTTTTGCAACAATTATAGTAATGATTTTTGTGGACTCTGTCAATGAAATAATAATCACAAAAGAAAAAATCGTACATTAAGACACTCGTCTAATGTACGATTTCATAATAATAAGGAAAAATGAAGTATATTCTTTTCTATATTTACCTACAAGGTCATTGAGCTATCGCTATTTATAGCCTTTTCCTTCTTATGCTTCCGTTTCAGCTTCAGATGAGCTACGACCATATAAAGAGTCGGAACTACAAACAACGTTAAAATGGTTGAAAAAATCAGTCCGAATATAATGGTCGCTGCCAATGGCTTGAATAGAATTTCTCCCATCGTAGCAATCGGTATCATTCCGACGATCGCAGTTAGCGAGGTGAGCAAGATCGGACGGAAACGGGCAGAGCATGCCATTAAGATGGCGTCTGTTAAATCAGCGCCTTCACGCCGCGCATCTTCAATAAACTCTATTAACACAATACCGTTACGCACGACGATACCAGCAAGTGAAATGATACCCATAATACTCATGAATCCAATGGGCATCCCTGAAATAAAACTTCCAAGGATTCCTCCTGCCGCTGCCAGATAAACAGTGGTCATAATAATTAGCGGTGTGGAAACCGAGTAAAACTGCATGGTGATTAAGAGGAGAATAAGAAAAATAACAATCACAGCTAATTTGCCCAAATCCTTAAACATATCGGACTGCGCGGATGTTTCCCCTCCCATCTCCCATGTGTAGCCTGGCTCAAACTGTGTATTGGTAAGTTTGCTACGGATGTCCTGAGTGAGTTCTGTAGCTGTACGCCCATTTGCATCGGATGAGATCGTTACCGTCCGTTCCAAATCATAGCGGTGGATTTGCTGGATGGAAAAGTCCGGTTTCATCGTGGCTAATTGGGATAAGGGGATTTGCTCCCTTGCCGAATTGTTCACGCTTAATTGTTGGAATAATACCTCAGGATCATTGTTTGGTTTGTTCATATATACATTTATATCAAGCAATTCTTTACCCGTATCAAAATCCGTTACATTCACACCGTCACCCATTAGTAACAAGGTACGCGTTAAATCGGAATAGCTAACCTGATATTTATCCAGGGCTTGCTGATTGATTTGGAAATTCAGATTATAGCTTTGCATACCCATATTATCGGTCACATCTACAGCTCCGGGGGTCCCCGCAACAATTTCTTTGACTTTAGTTGTCATGTTTTGCAGCTTATCAATGTCTTCTCCTTTAATACGGATAGACACCGCACTGCCGACCGGAATACCTAATTGGGGAACACGAATGCTGATTAATGCAGATGGATATTTAGTTTGTAGCGTATGGATCCAGTTATCCACTGTTTTTTTGAGATCAAATAGCCCCTCTTTTCCAACGACAGCAATTTGGCCGTTTACCGCTCCCCCAGAGCCGTGACCACCTGCAACATCGCTGTACAGCTGAGGTGCTCCTCCACCTGCCGTTGCCGCCAGTCGCTCTGTTTCTGGCTGTTTTTTGACCCAGCTCCCAATCTCGTTAATAACCTGATTGGTTGCCTGCAACGACGTTCCTTCTGGCATCGTTACGCTGATCGTAGCATCCGCTTTATCAGAATCCGGAAATAATTCAATGGGAACAACAGCAAGTAGTCCATAAGCTGCTGTACCCATCATAAGACCAATAAGCGCTGTTAACAGTGGACGTCGCAGGATCCTTGGCATCCAGTTTTTAGAGTACACATTGGATAGAGACTGGATTTGATTCCCCAGAAGTCCAGGTGGCTTAACTGTCTTACTACTCTCTTTTCCTTTACGACGTTGATCGTACCATTGACGGAAAATAGGAATGATCGTTAGCGACATAATCATGGAAGCCAGCATCGTTAACGAAATAACGGTAGGTATCGGTTTAATAAAGTCACCAATGGTGCCCGGCAGGAATAAAAGCGGGGCAAATGCTGCAACCGTAGCTAGCGTAGCTGTAATGATCGATAAGGATACCTCTTTCGTCCCTTTAATAGCCGCCTCCGTAGCATCTTCCCCAAATTCAGTGCGTCGGCGTTCAATATTGTCATTGACCACGACGGCATCATCAACCAATATCCCTAGCACGATGATTAATCCGATGACTGAAATTTGATTCAGCGTGATTCCTGTTGTGGGCAAGAAAATAAAGCCGATGGCGATGGAAACAGGAATGGCCAAGGCAACAAATGCAGAAGTCAGCAAATTTAAACCTAATGTACATATAACAATGACCGATATAATAGCGATGATCATCTCTTTGGTCAGGTTTCCAAACATTTCATTGACTCGATCATTTTGTGCAAAAAGCAGCTCAAAATGCACATTCTTCGGTAAACTGCTCACAAGTTCATTGATTTTGGCTGTTGTCGCTTTAGATACCGTTGGCACGTCTGTGCCTGTATCTCCACTCACACTGATTGAAATAGCTGGCTTGTTATTCACATACGTATAACTAGCCGCTTTTTTAAAAACAAGTGAGGCTGTCCCTACATCTTTCAGAGATATGGGGAATCCATCGTCATTGCTTGAAATCTGGACGTTATTTAGAATGGATGGATCGGTAGAGGCATTTACCGTCAGCTGATAAGTACGCTCATTGAAATCCATACTTCCTGTAGGAACTCTTTCATTCTCATTTTTGATTGCTTGAACAACCTGCTCCCAGGAGATGTTATATTGTTGCATCTTTTGTGTGTCTAAACTAATTCGTACTTCTTGATCTGGTATTCCTTGAATATTAACTTGCGAAACACCTGATACCGTTTTTAATTGATCCTTCCATTTGTTCATCAATTCATTTAACGAGTATAAATTCTCAATTTTATCAGAAGTAATCGCATATGAACCAATGAAAGAGCTTGTCATGCTATCATTGATAATAGACTGCATCGCATCATCTGGAAGCTCGGACTGTGCATCCTGTACCTTTGTACGAAGATCAGCCTACACCTTTGTCGGGTCCGCATCTTCAAAAGCTTCTACAGTTATACTGGATTGGCCTTTAGATGAAGTGGAAGAAATCGTTTTGACACCTTGTACTGCTTTAATTTTCTGTTCCATGACCTTAGTAATGGTTTGCTCGATTCTTTCGGGTGAAGCGCCCGGATAGATGGTTGTAACACTGGCTGACAAGGGAATAACATCGGGCTGCTCCTGTTTAGGTAACGATGTAAAATTGTAGAGCCCTAGCACAATGCACATGCCAAAGAAAATGAGTGTAATTTTCTGCTTTTTAACGATATATTTAATCATTCGGACGACTCCTCCGATTTCCCAAGTACATCATTCCCAATTAAATCACCATTAAATAAGGTGCCTGCTCCTTGCGTAACGATTTGATCGCCTGCCTGTAGTCCAGAGACAACTTCGAGCTGATTATTAGTCACTTTTCCCAGTTTAATCACTGTTTTAACGGCCTTTCCATTTATAGCTTTAAAGACATAAGGGTCATTTCCCGTACTAATTACGGCCTCTACGGGCACTAAAAGTGCTTCGTTTTGATCCATGCTTTTAGATGCGCTTATGACTTGACCAGGCTTCCAATCCAGTTCAGGATTGGCAATGCTAACTTCCACATTGATGCTTCCCGTTTTGGAGTTAGTCGATGGATAGATCTGGGTAACAGTCCCTGTTCTGATTTCATCATAGAGAGATATATTTACTTTTTGGTTTTTCTTCCACGATAAGATTTCACTGTCCGGTACGGGGAGAAGTACTTTTAAAGTCTTGATATTTCCGACAACAAATGCCTCACTCCCGCTGGAGCCCAATTGACCATCAGATATCTTTTTTTCAATCACAACACCAGTGATCGGGGAGGTTAAAGTAGCTTTTTTCAGTGACAAGGATGACTGTTCATAAGCAGCCAGTGCATCCTCATAGGTAGCCTGCGCCTGGGCTTTGCTGGCTATCCCTTGTTGCCTAGTAGCCCTAGCTGACTCCAGCCCTGCTCTGGCCTGATCTACCCCAGCCGAAGCTTGTGCACGTTGTTCTTGGGATGCCCCTGCAAGCAAAAGAGACAATTTCTCTTGCGCATCACTTAAACTTTCTTGTGCGTTCGTTAATTCCAGCTGTGCATTCTCATTTTCCGTTAAGGATACTGCACCTGCCTGGAATAGACTTTGGGACCGTGCGGCATCCGCTTTCTTCTTGTTGTAATTATTAGTTGCTACAGTAACCGCATTTTGAGACTGTGCAATCTCCTGCTTTTTGGCGCCATTGTTCAATTCCTGCAATTTGGATTGGGCCGCATTGACCTGGGATTGTGAACTATGAATGCCCGCCTGTGCCGATTGAACAGAAGCCTCCGCTTGGCTAACACCCGCCTGTGCCTTTTCCATGGTTGCCTTTGCCCGATCCAGCTGTAACTGATAAGCAGATGTATCTAACTTCGCAAGGACACTCCCTTTTTCTACTGAATCTCCAACCTCGACCATGGTGTTCAATATACGTCCATCCGCTTCAAAGGAAACATTGGCCTCATTACTTGCCTGCAATGTCCCCGCCAAATTAAAATCATTGGTCAAAGGTTTCATTGCAAGTTTCTCCACTTTTACCGGGTGACTGGCTTGTGTTACAGAGTTCTCCGTTGCACTGGAGCAACCAGAAGCTACTATAGCTAATGCAACCCCTGCAATCATTATTCTGATTCCTTTTCTCTTCAACTAATGTCATCCTCTCTGATTCCCTCTTCTAAAGGTGCTATCAGCAACCCGTGGGTCAAGTAAACTTTTTCATCCTTTTTTCATGTTATAACAATGAACAAACAAAAAAATCGTACAAAGGGGCAAGCACCTTATGTACGACTGGGCAAATAAATAACATATTTTCAGTTATTATTTCTAAAGCTGTAAAATACCACGTTCCAGCGAAACAGCAACAGCTTCGGATCTGGAATCAACACCAAGCTTGTTATAAATATTCGTTAAATGTGCCTTTACGGTACGCTCGGAAATTCCCATATCAAACGCAATTTCCTTACTTTTATAACCATGTGCAACAGACTTTAATATATACTTTTCCTTATCAGTCAGAACTAAGTTTCTTTCGTGTGACTCTATCTCAGCTTCTCTCTTATTCGTGGCAGCGAATACCCTTGCTGTTATTTCTGGCTGAAGCAGCGTTTCCCCCCTTAGCGCAGACTCAATAGTGCGAAATAAATTTTCTCGACTGGTATCTTTTAATAAATATCCTTTTGCTCCCAAAGAGAGTCCCTTAATCATTAAATCATCTTCGTTATAGGTCGTCAGGATAATGACTGGTGTTTCATTTTGTTTTTCTCTGAGGGCTTTCATGGTTTCCAAACCACTCATTTGTGGCATATATAAATCCAACAATATGACATGCGGCTGAAGTTCTTCAATCAATTTAAGAGCCGTTACACCTTCTCCGGCTTCACCAATAACCTCATAACTGTCATTGGTCTCCAGCACTAGCTTTAATCCTTCTCTAACTACCCAATGATCGTCGACAATTAAAATCTTGTATTTCATGATAGGTCTCCTTTAGTAAGAGGCGCCTCTATTTTTATAGCTGTACCTTCTTGAAATATACTGCTAATATTGATTTTTCCACCCAGTATCCGTACACGTTCATGTATACCTATTATTCCGTAATGCCCTGTTTGCTTGGCAATAATATCCGTATCAAATCCTTTTCCATCATCGCGAATCTCGATTTCAATCTTGCCTTCGTTATCTAAAATATTAATCCATACGGTATTAGCATGTGAATGCTTCGCTACGTTGGTTAAACACTCGCTTATAATAAACAATCCATGTTCGAACACCAGTCTGGGAACCGAAGCTTTAATTTTGATGTTGCGTATTACACGAATGCTCGTAGCCATTGTAAATCGCTGTATTTCTTCCTCCACTGCTTCTGCAAAATCAACTTCCGAGATGGTTTTCGAACGCAGATTGTCTATAGCTCGCCTTGAATCAGACAATGTTCTTCGCACTTGTGACATCGATTGTTGAACGATCTCCTGAGCTCTTTGCGTACTTCCTTTTGTCAGATGGGCATCAATGGCTTCAAGTTGCATGATTAGCCCAGCAAGCCCCTGTGCCAGCGTATCATGAAGATCACGGGCCATACGCTGTCGTTCGTTAGCAATTGTAAGTTCTTCGACCTTTTGATGTGCGATTTCAAGTTCCTTAAGAACATTTTGCGTGTGGATTCGTGCTTGGACTTGTTTGAGAAAAAGAATGGCATAAGCTACTATAACAACTGCAATTAGAAAAAATAGCGGGATGAACAATACAAACTGCTTGCCATCATTATGCCAGACCACAGCCACACAAAAAAGTACATAGGAGATCAAAAATACAAGAATGACCTTAAGCGGCTTATAATAAATACCTATACTCTGCCCCACCAAAATTGGCATTAACCCAACCAGTACAATGGAGAAACTTTCAGGTAAAAGTAAGGCACTTGAAAAGATCAATCCTCCTTGTACAACAAAATAAGCCCATGAAAAATATTTTGCAACTCTTTGAGCATGCAAGTACAAGAGGATGTGTAATATGACAATTACAGTAAATAAGACACTTTGCAGAAGATTTAGTCCACTAGACAAATGTTGAAGAATGACAGACTCACTATAAATTATAAAAATCCATATTATAGTTAATACTTTTGAAATATCTTTCTTCTCAAATTCACCTTCACTTTCACTTATTTCCGTATCTACATTCTGGACCTGTACATTGAATTCATCGTTCATAATTCCCTCCTACAATTCTAAATTCGGCTTTTCAACTTAATAGAGATAATGGCACTATGACGGCCTGGTCCATTTAGTTTGAACAGAAATCATTTATATATTATTTTACAAAAAAACAAACAGAAAAAAACGTACACATGGGCAACATCATTTGTACGTTTGGGCACTAAATACTATTTGCTTTTTAAGAATCATCTTCATTTTGGTATAAAAGCTTAATGCTAACTCTCCTCTGCACGTTACCTGCAGCTTCATTGTCTTCAGCAATCACCTGCCACTGTCTGCCGATAAGCCCTTGCAAAGTATCGATTTCGAGAGGATCAAGATACAGATTTTTCAACGTGATCCCATCTTGCTCATAATCGCGATCTAGGGCTCGATCAAAACGAAAATAAAGCAGCCTTTTCAATCCATTGATGTGTAAAAACTTAAATTCATAACCACTAAGGATCGCTTCTTCCCACTCGTCTCCTATGTCTGCTGCCGTTTGACAACGTTCTTTGAAATCCATTGTTTTTTCTTTAACCTTGTCGAGCAAAGGAGTGAAATCCTGTTTTTTGATACATTCAATGATGACGTCTTTCGGTTCACCACTCGTACGTAAGTTCTCGATCAGAAAGGCCACTGGGATGGACAATTTCACTTTACTCATTGGAGTATACTCCTTTACTCAAGTAGGAATTGAACCAAGCCACCACTTGTTCAAAGTTATCCACACGAAGGGACGGTTTACCGCTCTTTAGCAATGAATGATTGGACCCGGGATATCGAATGAGGCGTGTTATTTTACCCAACCGCTTCAGAGCCGTATATAACTCATCCCCTTGGCTAACAGGGCAGCGCAGGTCTTCCTCGCCGTGTAAAATCAGCAACGGAGTTTCAATGCTATTTACATGTGCCAGTGGGGATTTGGACCAGAGTAGCTCAGGATCTTCCCACGGGTTAGCCCCCACGATTCCCTCTGTGTAGGAAATACCAATATCGCTCAAGCCATAGAAGGAGAGCCAGTTGGAGATGCAGCGCTGTGTAACGGCAGCTCGAAATCGGTTCGTGTGAGAAATGATCCAGTTGGTCATCAGGCCGCCATAACTGCCGCCAGCCACCCCGAGCCTGGTTTCATCTATACAATCAAACTGGTTCAGCGCAAAGTCCAAGGCGTCCAGCAGATCACGATAATCTCCTCCCCCAAAGTCCCCCCGGCAGGCTTGGGCAAAATCCTGACCATAACCAAAGCTGCCGCGCGGATTGGTCAGGAGCACGGCATATCCCTGTGCCAGAAGCGTCTGCATCTCATGGCTATACGTGCTGGTATACATCGCATGGGGTCCTCCGTGAATTTGTAAGATCAAAGGAACCTGATCCCCCGGAACCATTCCGGCCGGTTTGAAAATCCATCCTTGTACCTTGAAGCCATCCGAAGCCTCAAACCAAAATGTCTCTGGTGAACTCACTTGCAAGGAAGCCATATGATCGTCGTTATGGTGCGTAAGTCGCTTCTCTTCCCCTGTCTCCAGATTCATTTGATACAGCTCGCCTGGCCGGTCCACATCAAGTGCAGCAAAAACCAAATAGCGACCGTCAGCAGATAGCGTGTACTGATAGATATCTCTATCACTTCCGCCAGTCACCGCTTGAACATCCCCGTCCATTGTGATGCGGTATATATGAACAGCACCCTGCAACGTCCCGAGCACATACATTTCTGGCTTCAATCGTGCAGGAGCATATAACGGAGATGGAGACGGACCAAATGATTTCATATCGCTTAAGGCGAAGTTGCCGATTTGCATGTCTAATTCAGGAACCAATAGTTCCGGGGCTCCCCCCGTAACAGGCACGGTGTATAGTCGATTCTGGCTACCACTTCCATAAATGCGATCACTAGCGATCAGAGTCAATGATTTTCCGTCTGGGGCATACGAAAATTGGCTAATCGCCAAGCTGGAATCCGTAACTTTCACCAGATTACCGCCGTCGCAATCGATCGTATACACATCCGAAAACGAAAGCATGTCTGCATCCTTCATGTCGTCGTCTACACGTTTGGACAAGAAGGAAATCTGCTTGCTGTCCGTGGACCATACAGGGTAAGATGCATTCCAAGGTCCCGACGTTATTGGCGTGATCCGGCCGTTTTCAAGCTCCAATACATATAAATGACTAAATAGACCATTCCACCAGCCCGATCCTTCAGCTTTGGGAGTGGTGCGATCCACAATACGCCCCCGCTCACCTGATTGCTTGCTATATTCCTCAAGCCCCATGGCTTCCCGCTCAGCGTGTATACTCACCATACTTGTGAATACAATATACTTTCCGTCCGGTGACCAGACGAATGCACCCACTCCCCGCTTCACCTCCGTCTGCTGCTGTCCCTCTCCACCTTCAGCCGGAACCGTCCATAGCTGTTTGCTTCCATTCGCCAGACGTAAAAAAGCTAGCTGTAATCCATCGGGTGACCAAGCTGGAGCCGAATCCTTGTGGCCACCGGTCAACGGCTGATCGTCGTTCCCAAGAAGGGATGCGACACGGATGTGTGTTTGGTAGTCATTCTTTGGGCGATCTATGCTTTTATTGACGTAGGCAATCGTTCCATCGGGGCTTATTGTGGGATCACTGATCCACTGATATCCGTACAAATCCTCCGGTACAATTGATCGTTTATTCATGAGTAATCTCCTTTTTTTGGTTAACGCCTACTTCCAAAAGTTCATCTATTCGTGAGCCACCTGCTCATGCAGAGGAAAATGACAGGCAGCAATATGTCCTGGAGTATGCTCTTCGAGCAATGGACTCTGTAGTCGGCATATCTCTTGTGCATAGGGGCAACGCGTGTGAAAAGTACAGCCCGAAGGCGGATTGGCAGGATTGGGGATTTCCCCCGTCAATGTGATCCGTTCTTTACGCAGCCTCGGATCAGGAACAGGCACTGCCTCAAGCAATGCTTTTGTATACGGATGTTGCGGTCTTGCAAACAACTCGTCACGATCTGCAAGCTCCACGATTTTGCCCAAGTACATCACCGCGATGCGGTCGCTAATATGCTTGACGGAGGGCAACCCGTGGGCAATAAAAATGTAGGTAAGCTGGAACTGCTGCTGAAGCTCCTTTAACAAATTCAAAATCTGAGCCTGAATTGACACATCCAGCGCGGATACAGGTTCATCACAAACAATGAGCTTCGGTTTCATAGCCAGTGCTCTCGCTATGCCAATCCGTTGACGCTGCCCGCCACTGAATTCATGGGGATGCCGATCCGCTAAATGCGCGCCTAACCCTACCGTTTCCAACAGTCGAAAAACTTCAGCTTTAAGCTCCTTGCCTCTAGCAATCCCGTGTACATGCAGCGGTTCCGCGACGATATCAAAAACCTTCATTCTTGGATTTAAAGAGGAATACGGGTCTTGAAATACAAATTGTAAATCTCGTCTGACTTTACGGACTTCTTCGTCTGTTAAATCAGACAGGCTTTGCCCTTGAAAACGAATTTCGCCTGCCGTGGGTTCTAGCAGTTGTGTAATCATTTGTCCTGTTGTTGATTTGCCACACCCTGATTCCCCTACAATACCTAAGGTTTCTCCTGGCATCACCTTAAAGCTCAAATCATCAACCGCCCGTACATAACCGCTCTTTCTGGAAAACCAGCCCTTGTTCATCGGAAAATATTTCTTGAGCCCATTCACTTCGAGAAGCGGTGTTTTCTGTGCTGTCTCGTTCATACTGACACCTCCTCCATCCGTAAACATCTGACATAGTGTCCTGGATTCTTAGCCTGTATTTCAGGATGAATCCTTGTGCACTGTTCCTGGGCATAAGGACAGCGGGGATGAAATGGACAACCACTTGGCATCTGCATCATATTAGGAACGGTACCGGGAATGGAATCCAGCCATTCTCTCTGTTCCGTAAGCTTAGGGAGTGATCCTAGCAGTCCGATCGTATAGGGATGGCCCGGCTTTTCGAACAATTCAAATACGTCCGCTTCCTCGACTACTTCCCCGGCATACATCACGACTACCCGGTCAGCCATTTCCGCGACGACACCTAAATCGTGGGTAATAAGAATGATGCCTGTATTCTCTTCCTTGCTCAGCTTGTGGATTAAATTCAAAATTTGAGCCTGTATCGTTACATCCAGAGCCGTCGTCGGCTCATCAGCGATGAGCAGTTTTGGCTGGCAGGCCAAGGCCATTGCGATCATCACCCGCTGACGCATTCCTCCCGACAACTGATGTGGGAAATAACCTACCACTTTCGACGCGCCAGGTATACCTACCCTTTCCAGCATCTCTATACTTTTCTGCCGTGCTTCGGGTTTGCTCAGCTTCTGATGCTGCCGGATGACCTCACTGATTTGGTTGCCAATCGTAAATACAGGATTCAACGAACTCATTGGCTCCTGAAAAATCATGGATACCTCGTTTCCCCGATATTTGCGCATTTCTCCCTTGGACAATTGGAGCAAGTCTCGTCCTTCAAGCAGAATCTCCCCGCCCACGACTTTACCTGGTGCTGCCACTAAACCCATAATAGACAAGGAGGTTACACTTTTACCGGAACCGGACTCTCCAACAATAGCTACTGTTTCGCCTGGATTCACAGTGAAGCTGACACCGTTGACCGAAGGAACGATGCCATCCTCCGTTTTAAAGTAGGTTTTCAAATGATTCACTTCAAGCAATCTCGTGGTCATCTTTTCCGATCCCCCGCTTTCTGCTATTCTTTCGCTTTCATATGGGGATCTAACACGTCGCGAAGCCAGTCACCTAGAAAAATGACGCCCAGGACTGTGATGGTAATCGCCAGACCGGGAAACGTTGCCACCCACCAGCTCGTGGCTATATACTGTCTCCCATCGCTCAGCATGCCACCCCAGGACACTGCCGGCGGTGTAATCCCTAACCCGAGGAAACTAAGAGAAGCTTCCATAATAATCGTCGTTGCTACATTCATACCGGAAATGACGATAAACGAAGACAGGACATTCGGTAAAATGTGCTTCAACAAAATCCTACTATTTTTAGAGCCAATCGCCTTGGCTGCTTTAACAAAGTCTCGTTCCTTGATACTCAATACCTCGCCCCGGACAACTCTCGTATAAGAAACCCAATTTGTAACGCCAATGACGAAAATGAGCGTAGTCATGCCAGGTCCTACCACGGCCAAGACAACCAGCATCAGCAGAATAGCCGGAATAGCCAAAAAGGCGTCGGCAACTCTCATTATGGTGGCATCCACCCATTTACCATAAAACCCGGCGAGGAGGCCGAGTATTGCGCCAATGGTGCCTGAGACCAGAACTGCACCAATACCGACGATAAGCGAAACTCTCGCTCCATATACGATACGACTCCACATATCTCGTCCTAGGTTATCTGTACCAAGCCAATGTTTCGGCAATCCACCATCCAGCCACATAGGCGGCTTCAGACGGTTAAGCGGGTCAATTTCCGCAGGATTGTGACTGGCCAGCATAGGGGCACATAATGCCGTTAAACTAACGAGCAGTAAGATTACTGCGCCGACCGTTCCGGTTTTACTTCGTAATAGTTGCTTCCATATGCGTCCGATACCGGACGGTTGTGTCTGCTTTTTGCCATCCAGGTTTAGATCTGGACCAAGGGCTTGTACATCATGAATGCCTGCCACGCTTCCCCCTCCCCTCTCTAGTTGTATTTAATCCTTGGATCAAGCAGTCGGTAAACGACATCGGTTAAAATATTGCTGACCACCACAATAAAGGCAATCACAAATACAGCAGCCTGAACGATAGCCATGTCGTGCGTATTCACAGCGACGACAAGTAACTGTCCCAAACCCGGCCATGCAAATACCGTCTCTGTAATCAGTGTACCGCCGATCAAGCTCGTAAATTGCAAGCTCATAATCGTAACGACCGGAATCAATCCATTACGGAAAGCGTGTTTTCCGATAACCACGATTTCTAGAATCCCTTTACTTCGGGCTGTTCGAATATAGTCCTGATTCAAAATGTCCAGCATACTGGAGCGAATGAGTCGGGTCATCTGTGCAGAAAGGCCGACACCCAGTGTAAAGGCCGGGAGTATTAAATGATCCATCCCGCCCCGGCCGGACACCGGAAGCATCCCTAACATGACGGAAAATAATAAGATGAGCATAATCCCCATCCAAAAGTTAGGCATGGCCTTTCCGACTACGGATAAACTGGAAATGATTAAATCGGTAAAGGTATCCCGTTTGACTGCTGAGATGACGCCCAACGGCACAGCAATGATGACCGCAAAAATCATGGCGGCTACTGCCAATTCAAAACTGGCAGGCAGCCGTTCCAATACTAACGGCAAAGCCGATTCACCATAGCGAAACGAGGTGCCAAAATCTCCTTGTAAGGCACTGCCAATAAATTTAATGTATTGCGTATATAAGGGCTGATCTAGCCCCAGCGCCTGCGTTAACACTGCACGATCCTCAGCTGTAGCGGTCTCCGGCAGCATAAGGGCCACAGGGTCCCCAGTTACCCTCACCAGGATGAATACAATAAGGGAGACAATCAACAGTACAGGGATAACCTGAAGCAGTGATTTAGCGATATACGTTTTCAATCTGTCACCTCCATAACCAGCAGGCTTTTTTTAAAAGGACGGGCAGGAACCTTCATTGAGGTCCCCGCCCGTTCATTTCTCTTCTTTATTTAGCAGGTGTAATATCCTGTGCATAGAACATCTCATCGCTTCTCGGTTGGAAATTCACACCGTTACCGGTGCCATAAATCCCTTCCATTTGGAACAGATATACGGCTGGACGATCTTCAGCCAAAATCTGTTGCACTTGCTGATACTCTTTTTCACGCGAGGCTGTATCCAAATTCGTCAGCGCATGCTGCAGCAGCTTCTCTACCTTCGGATTGTTATAATCCGTTTCGCCTTTTGCCTCTTCTACCAGATAGCGATTATAGTTGTTGGAAGCATCAAATAGAGAATTACCAATGCCGATCATAAACATTTCTTTGAAAGATTTGGAACTGTAACGCTCACTGAAAGCACTTGGCTCCAGCACGTCCAATTTAATGTTGAATCCTTCTTTATTTAACATAGCGGCTACGACCTCGGCATACTCTTTGTATATTGAGGATACTGAAAGGGTCAATGTCGGGCCTGCGCCAGCATAACCGGCCTGCTTCAGCAGTTCCTTAGCTTTAGCCGGATCATATAATGTTTTCTCATATAAGGAAGGATCGGCACCAAAGTTGCCTGGTGTAACGGAAGTACGGGTTACAATCCCAGCACCGCCTGCGATGCTGTCTACGATTCCTTTTTTATCAATCGCGAGATCTATCGCTTCTCTCACTTTGGAGTCAGCCGTAACACTGCCCTGACTTTGACGTAAAATCAATTGCAGCACACGCTGGATCGGAGCCTTAACGATTTTTTTACCCTCTTCGCCTTGAACACGTTCTATATCCGTGGAAGGGATACCAGATGCAATGTCAATCGAGCCTGCGAGCAGTTCAGATACACGCGTAGAGGCTTCTGGAATGGAGCGGAAGACAACTTGATCCCATTTGGGCTGACCTTCGTAATACTTATCGTTTTTAACGAGTACCACCCGGTCATCCTTGATCCATTGGCTAAATTTATAAGGGCCCGTACCTATCGGATTCTTAAGGAATGCCTCTATCCCATTTTTCTCAATATACTTGGAAGGTAAGATGCCAGCTCCCATTTTGGATAAACGATTCAACAGCAACGGATCAGGTCCATCGGTGATGATGTCTGCCGTATGTTCATCTACCACTTTCACTTCTTTGATATTTTTAAAGTAGGAATTTTGTTTGAGTGTGTTATCCTTTGCTACTCTTTCTATCGTGTACTTCACATCTTCGGCTGTGAATGGATCACCGTTATGGAAGGTTACCCCTTCGCGCAGATGAAAACGCCAAGTGGTATCATCTACCTTTTCCCAGGAAGTAGCGAGTCCAGGTACTTTCTTTTGCTGACTATCATTTTTCAATAAGTAGTCAAATACGTTAACCAGAACAGCTTCACTCGCCGTATTGTTATTGTTATGTGGATCAAAACTTTCAATATCCGTAGCATTAGCAATTGTCAGTACTTTACTGTCGGTCGATGTTGCGCTGTCTTTACTATCGCCTGTGGATTGGGTACCGCAGCCTGCCAGGATCATCGCAGCAATCAGTAACGTAATCCCGCCTCTAAACCACTTATGTCTATTCATCTTGTCCACTCCACTCCATTAAGGTTGTATATTGCCACACAGCTGCATTTGAGCGTCTTAATCCCAATTTTATGTTGTCTTCAAAAAATTCAGCGCGGTGGCCGACATCATGGCTACCCCATAAGGCAGTACCATTTCATCTAAATCAAATCTGGGATGATGTAATGGATAGCTGGTATCTTCATCACCTCTCCCACATCCCAGCCGGAAAAACACGCCGGGTACCTGCTCACAATAAAAAGCGAAATCCTCCCCGCCTGTTGACGGTTTGATGTAGTCCCACTCCTTGGAGCCAAACAACTGCTCACTCGTTTCCGTCATCAGATCGACCATATCCGGGTCGTTCTGCACAACCGGGTAGCCCTGCTGATAACTCAGCTCATATCCAGCTCCGAACGACTCACATACCCCACGGACCACCTGTTCGATCAGCTCAGGCATCCGGTTACGCAGTTCCGCAGATAGGGTACGCACGGTACCGATCATCTCTACTTCCGGTGCAATGGCCGCTCCCATATACCCGCCACTAATTTTGCCAATCGTAATGACCATGGTTTCAAGGGGATCAACCATACGACTTGGAATGTTTTGCAGGGCAGAAATAACCTGCGCGGACACGGCAATGGCGTCTATTCCCTCGTGTGGACGGGCAGCATGACCGCCTTTGCCTAGAATCTTAATGGTTAAGCTATCTGCCGATGCAAAAGCGACCCCTTTGCTGACCCCCAGTGTTCCTGTCTTCAGACCCGGGAACATATGTAGTCCTGCCATCGCATCCACTTTTGGATTCTCCAATACACCGTCATCGATCATAGCCTTGGCCCCTGCCAAACCTTCTTCAGCCGGCTGAAAGACAAATTTGATATTTCCTCTTTCAGGTCGCTCCAAATGAGCAAGTAACTGTGCAGTTCCCATCAGTATGGCTGTATGGGCATCATGCCCACATAAATGGGCCTTACCTGGGATCTCCGAACGATAGGGGACCGTTTTTTGATCCTGAATCGGTAATGCATCCATATCTGCCCTTAGACCGATGGTAGGCCCTGGGCTTTTTCCCCGTAACAGACCCACAACCCCGGTTTTCCCTACCTGGGTTGTCACCTCCAACCCGAGGCTACGTAAGTGCTCAGCTACAATGCCCGATGTACGAATCTCTTCATAACCCGTTTCAGGATGGCGATGAAAATCCCTTCGCCATGTGATCAATTGCTCTTGAAGTGGTCTAGATAAAGCCAAAAGCTCGTGTATGTTCATGTTTTCACCCTCCCCACTCGAATCGTATTCTTTTTCTGTATGATATCGTTAGCCTTTTGCAACTACTCTTGCATAAATGGCATCTGCGGAATGTCCGATATGATGCTTCATCATTTCCCGCGACTTCTCAGCATCTCGTGCCCGAAGTGCACTCAAAATTTCTGTATGGACGTCGTAATTCACCGTCCGAATCTGATCATCATAGGGCATGAGATCAAGTGCCGGGTTAATCTTGGTACGAATCTGCCTAACCGCATCTTCACAAAATGGATTGCCAGATGCTTTGGCAATGGCCAGATGGAATTTAACATCCAAGGCCCGAAACCATTCTCGGGTACAGTCCGCTTCAATACTCTGTTCCAGGTAATGCTGAAGCAGGTCCAGTTCATCCGTGGTGATCCGCGCAGCCGCTAAAAAAGCACCCTCTGGCTCCACAATCATCCGATATTCAAAGACCTTCAGCATGTGCTCCCAATCTTTTGCAATTTCTTCCCGGGTACGTTTATGAGAGTTTGCTGTCACTGGAAGAACAAAGGTCCCTCCCTTGGCACCTACTCTCTTTTCAATGAGTCCCTTGGATTCCAATTGAGATAACGCCTCACGAACTGTAATTCTACTGGCATTAAATATTTCTGCGAGTTCCCGTTCTGTCGGTAGTTGCTCCTCGCTAAGCAATTCCTTTAAAATAATAGCCTCTTCCAACTGCTCTCTAATAAAATCACTCACTTTTTTAGCTGATACTTTTTCAAAGCGCAGAGGAGTTTGGATTAACATATGAACACTCCGATCATAAATCTTTAAGGTCTAAACCTTATACCATTGTAAAAAACAAAAAAATATAAATCTGTTGTTATCATAATACCTAGTAAACCTATATGCAATACTTTTTTAAAAATATTTATGATGCTTTCGAAACAATAAAAAGAAGCAGCCCCTTACAGAGCTGCTAAATCTTTGGTTATCCTTATGCATCATATAAAAAGCACGCAACAGGTTATCCTGTGCGCGCTCGGTCATTCTCTATTTCTCCTCCAACTCATCCGGTACATCGTATTTATTGATATGTGAGGTTATTGCTGCAACTGCTTCGCTGGCATCCGTCGTGGCCGGCACTTCTCTAACCACATCATCCGTCTGGTCACGAAAATTCAAACGGTCTGCCTCGACTACTTTCTGTTGATTTGGTTTCATTTTTCATAGCGCTCCTTTCTTATTCCAGTACCTGATCTCTTTCCGTTAACGTGTACAAAGGTACTTCCCGTTCCTCTTCTGGATGGTTCAGCGCATAAATGCGTGCCGTCTCACTCTGCTCGTTCACATGCTGAATATAAATGGGTAAACCATCACACAACACATTCGCCATTATGGAAGAGGACGCTATTTCTTGCGCTCTTTGAACATTCACTTAGAAAAAACCTCCCTTGCTAAGTAGAGTTCGCCTTTACTATGCACGAGTTAAATATTTGTTATACACATTTCATGCCAACATGTGTTTCACGATCGTGAAAGGATATCATTTGAAAAAATAAATATTATTGTTATTATGGATTGAGAGATTCAGTGAAAACTGCGATCTTAATTGTAGAGAAAAGGAGTAATGATGAATGTTAAACATATTAATGGTTAACTTTCCGGCAGAAGGACATGTAAACCCTACGATCGGGATGACGCAAGCCTTTGCAGCACGAGGGGACCAAGTACATTACATTACAACTGAGAAATACAAGGACAGACTCGAAGCCGTTGGAGCAACGGTTCACCTGCATACCGATCTGATCAGGACTGCTTCTATTGATTCCAGTACTCCGGCTGGGTTGAGTGCATTTATGAATATTCATATTCAGACTTCGATGGACATATTAGCAATCACTAAGCAACTGTCTGAAAGCACTGATTTTGACTTTGTATTCTATGATAGATTCGGAGCTGGCGAGTTAGTTAGAGACTATTTGAAAATCCCTGGTATTGCTTCCTCCCCATCTTTTCTGATTTCGCAGAATCGGATGGCTACCAATCTCTTTCGCTCTAATGGAAATGAGCCGTTTCAACTTGATGAACAGGCCACGACCTCACTACATCTCATGAAAGAAAGATTCGGTGTTGCTCCCAAAGATATGGTTCAATTTATGAACAATACAGGGGCTCTAAACGTTGTATACACCAGCCGATATTTCCAACCAGACGCTGACAGCTTTGGTGAAGAGAATCTCTTTATTGGTCCCAGCTTCCCAGAACGCAAAGGGGAAAATTCATTTCCTTTGGACGCACTACAAGATAAAAAAGTTCTGTATATTTCGATGGGAACGGTTTTGGATCATGTTGAGGACTTTTTCAACACCTGTATTGAAGCTTTTTCCGATTTTGAAGGTATCGTCGTGATTGCAGCTGGCGAGAAAGCTGATTTTTCAAAAATCAATCCGGCCCCAGAGCACTTTATCATCTCGCCCTATGTTCCTCAATTGGAGGTATTACGTCATTCGGATGTATTTATTACTCATGGTGGAATGAACAGTGTGAATGAAGGGATTCACTTTAATGTACCCTTGGTTGTACTGCCTCAGGACAAGGATCAGCCCATGGTCGCGCAGCGGTTAACAGAACTTCAGGCTGGCTATCGAATAACCAAAGACCAAATCAATGTACAATCGTTAAGAGATGCCGTACATGAGGTAATGTCGAACGCGGCGTATAGAGAGGGGGTACAAAAAATAAACGATAGCTTCCAGCAATCTGGCGGTACAGAAGAAGCCCTCGCAAAAATTGATGCCTATCTTCAAAATAAGCTTGTGTAAATCACACAATTACAATCCTACAAAAAAACAGGAACCCGACCATTGATGGTCGGGTTCCTGTGTGTCATGCATTTCTATGTGGATATATCCCACTTCTGAAACGAAGCAATCGTACACTTTCCGCTCGCGAACGCTCGAATGCCCGTAGATTCCACTCCCGGATACACTCTTCCTGTGAGGACGTATTCACCGTCGCCGATGAATATTTCCACGGAGCTTTTATCGACAAAAACCCGAAGCTCCAGACGGCCCTCGTGTAAGTCCAAAGGCACTCTTCTCTCTCCTCCTGGGCCTATACCAGCACGTTCACGGTTGAAACGGAACAGACCGTCATCGGGACGATACGACAGTACAGTCTCCTCTTCGCTACCCACCCGCAGTTTTAAACCGAATTCGTCGGTGTTACTGGCCTCAAACTCAAATACGACCTTCAGTTCGTAGCTATCTCCACGCGCGTCCATAATCTGCTCACCTGTCAGTAAGATATCCCGCTGCTCGAACAGATTGCATCGGTAATTCTTTACCTCTTCAAGCGGACGGAATAGCAGCCTGGCGCCGTCGATAACCACTTCCCGCGGAAGACTCATCGCACCAGCCCAATGGTGCCCCTGCTGGGTCGGCATCTCCGACTCCCACATATCCATCCATCCGATGACGATACGCCGCCCTTTATCATCCAAGGTTGACTGTGGGGCATAGAAATCGAATCCGTGATCCACCTGAGCATACCGCTCTGCCGTAAATGTTCCGGCAGCGGAATTGAAATCACCTATACCGTACATGGTGGAATGCAGATTGCGGTAAGCCTCCCCCTGTGCAGGCATGCGCTGCGGGGACAGCATAAATACGTGCCGACCACCGAGCGGGAACAGATCCGGGCATTCCCAATTATCGCCGAAGCGTCCGTCACTCACGGCTAGTACATTGACATACGTCCAGCTTTTCAGGTCTTCAGAACGGTAAAGCAGTACAAGTCCGTTCCCTTTCGCATCATTAGAACCGAGAACGGCGTAATATTGACCTTCGTGTCTGAACACCTTAGGGTCACGGAAGTCTTTACGGCTGATCGTGTCTGGTATGGCGTCATAACCGATGACCGGGTTGCCCTCCCACTTTTCGAACGTTACTCCGTCTTCTGATACTGCGATTCCCTGCGACTGCTTGTAATCCTGATCTTTGTCAGGCCCGGTTACAACATGTCCGGTATACATCAGGACAAGCTTCCCGTCCTGCTCAATCGCACTGCCGGAGAAGCAGCCATCCTGGTCGAACTCACCGTCCGGTGCCAAAGCGATCGGCAGATAATCCCACTTCATAAGATCGCGGCTGACTGCATGTCCCCAGTGCATCGGTCCCCATACTGATTTATACGGGTAATGTTGATAGAACAAGTGATACTGCCCGTTATATTGAATGAAGCCGTTCGGATCGTTCATCCAGCCGAATTCAGCCATTAAGTGGTAGCTCAGGCGATAATCCGGCCGAAGCATATGCTTCGATTGGGAAATAAATTGATCTGCACGCTCTCTCGTATACGCTTTAGTCTGTTTGATAAAGCATCCTTCCCCTGCAGTTATTTAATCGAACCTTGCATAACACCCTGAATAATATACTTCTGGGCGAACAGATAGATGATAATGATCGGAAATATCGTCAGTACCAAACTTGCCATCAATGGACCATAATCCACTGTATAGGTTCCATAAAAGTTGTACGTGGACAATGGAAGTGTCCTTTGCTCCGGATCGACCAGAATGAGGGAAGGCAGCAGAAAATCATTCCAGATCCACAGCACATTGAGAATGGAAATGGTGGCCGTCGTGGGCATTAGTACCGGAAACACGATCCGGAAGAATGTCTGAAACCGCGTGCATCCGTCAATTAGCGCCGCTTCCTCCAGTTCCTTTGGAATACTCTTTACAAAACCATGATAAATGAAGACGGCCAGCGAGCTGCCAAAACCGATATACATGTAAATCAGCGACCACTTACTGTTCAGCAGATCAAGAGACCCGTAGATTTTCACCAATGGAATCATGATAGCCTGGAATGGAATGATCATGGATGCAACCATCAACATAAATGTATATTGGTTGAACTTGGTGTTGTTTCTGACAAAATAATGAGCCGTCATCGCCGCGAACAGTGAGATAAACAGAACACTTAACACCGTTATGACCAATGAGTTGGTGAAGGCAGCGATGTAATTCATTTTATCGAATGCATTCATATAATTGACCATACTGAAGCTCTCTGGAAGCGATAACGGATTTGAGGTGATGGCCATGTTTTCCTTGAACGAATTGATCAGCAGAAAGACGAACGGTACGATGAACAATATGAGTATGACTGTCAACACAATGAATTTGATCACGGAGGAAGCAACTCTTTTTCTTGTCATTACGCCTCCACCTCCAACTTCTTGCTAAAATAAACCTGAAGCAGAGTGATGAGAGCAACCATCAGGAACAACACGAATGCTTCTGCCTGCCCCACACCATAATCACGGGAAAGGAATGCCTTTTCATACACATGCATCGACACCATTTGAGTACTGCTGAACGGCCCACCTTTCGTGAGCGCAAGGTTCACGTCATAGACCATAAAACCGCGCTGCAGGGACAAAAATATACATACGATGAAAGAAGGAACCATCAAGGGCAGCACCATTTTCCGCAGTCTGGTCCAGCTGTTCGCCCCATCAATGCTTGCGGCCTCCATAATATCATTCGGCACACCCGTCAATCCCGCGATGTAAATGACCATCATGTAACCCGCGTTCTGCCACACGGTTACAATCACGAGTGCCCAGAACGCTTTGTCGGGATCAGCCAGCCAAGTCGTGCTGAGCGACTGTATGCTGGCATGTTGTCCCAAATAGACAAGCACGTTGTTGAATATAAACTGCCATATAAAACCGAGTACAATGCCGCCGACAAGGTTGGGCAGGAAAAATCCCGCCCGGAAAATACTCTGTCCTTTTAACCCTTTTGTCAGCACATAAGCCAGCATAAAAGCGATCACATTGATAAGAACAACGGTATAAAACACATACTTAAGCGTCAAGCCGAACGATTTCCAAAACTCAATATCTCTAAAAACAGCCAGATAGTTTTGGATGCCAACCAGCGATAGTGTGGTGGAAATACCATCCCAGTTTGTGAACGTCAGATAGATGCCGTACAAAAATGGAATGATCATTACTGTTATGAAGGCAAACAAGGTTGGTCCGGTAAACAGCAGCCGCGTCCGCAGCCGATTCCATACTCCTTTTTCCGCAATCATGATGATCCCTCTCTTTGTCCCTGATTTCTCTCTCTATTCCGGGTAATTTGAAAACAACCTTATTTTGCGGTCTTCCAGTAGTTTTCGATTTCTTTAACCAGTGTTGCGCGATCACCCTGTTTCGCCAGATACTTTTGCATGGAAGATCCTGTCTTGGACCAGTGGTCGGCAGGCAGCATGCTCATCGACTGCTCTGACTTGCCTTTTGCGATATAATCCTGGATGGACTTGCCAAGCGGATCGGCCGCAGGCAGTGTAATATTTTTGAACGCCGGGATAATGTTTGCTTGGTTCACGAGGAAATCCTGGCCTTTCGCTTCATAGACGATCCAGTTCAGGAACTTCTTCGCCGCCTCTTGCTGTTCTGGAGTAGCCTTCTCCTTGTCAATAACAATGCGCTTGGATACAGCAGACGAAATCTCCTGATTGCCGTAGTCATCGGCATTGTTGCTGATTGGTACAGGCAGAAAACCATATTCTTTGTTAGCGGTATCAAAACTGTTGATTTGCGGCCATGCCCAGTTGCCCATGAACCAAATGCCAACTTCACCTTTGCCGAGCAGTTCCGGTCCGCGTTCATAAGTTCCTGCTAGCGGAGAAGCCTGATCGATATTGTATTTCATCATGACGTCGAATGTATCCATAAGTCCGTTAAATACAGGATTATTAGCCAAGTCCGCCTGGCCCGCTTTTAGTGACGCCATGAATTTGTCCACTTCAGCCATGTCTTTGTTCTGGCCTGCATAAGCAAGAGGCAAATAATGAGCGCCCAGGGACCAGTCCATTGATGAAATCACCAGTGCTTTCTTTCCGGATGTCTCGATTTGCTGAAACAGTTTTTCAAGGTCATTTCGGGTTTTAATTGTGGTGGGATCAAAGCTTCCGCCTACCGCTTTATCTACAACGGCTTTGTTGTAAATGAATCCGTAGCCTTCAACAGCCAGTGGAAACGCGTAATTTTTACCATCAAATGTCGTAGCAGTGGTAGCGTTTTCAACAGTGTCCGCATTCCACTTTTCCCCACTTAGATCGAGGATACGGTCCTTGAATTTCTCAACATCACCTGTATCTAGCATGATCATGGTCGGCGGGTTTCCTGATGCATACAATGCGGAGGCACGCTCAAAAGGAGAACCACCAGTCGGAACCGGCTGGATTTCAACAGTAATGCCCGGATTGTCTTTCTGGAACGCCTTCGCGGCTTCCTCCAGCTGTGGAAGGATTTCGCCTTTAGAGTTCAAAAGCGTAATTTTCACATTTTTTGAATCCCCTGATCCCCCTCCAGAAGCCGAATTACCTTCTCCTCCGGAGCCACTGCATGCAGACACCACCATAACCAAAAGAAGCAGCATTACCATCCATTGAACTCTTTTGAATTTCCTCATTGTTGTCATCCCCTTATTTATATAATGGCTCTGAACACTTAAATAAAACGCTTACAAACGGATTATATGTCAAAGGTTTAACTTGTGTCAATCGTTTGACATGTTGAATTTTTAACATGTACTAAAAAAAATCTGTTCCCCTTGTTAGAGGAACAGATTTTCATTCAGGTCGTTGCACGCTCAATTAGTTCAACAGGCAGCAGATTGACAGGTTGTACCTGCTCCCCTTCCGCCTGCCTGCGGATCAGCTCGACCGCCAGTCTGCCGATGTCTGCAATCGGCTGTCTTACCGATGTAAGTTCCGGCGTCAGCCAGGAAGCAACGCTTACATCATCGAAGCCTACAATGCGCACATTCTCTGGCACATGCCTTCCAGCGCGAATATATTCTTTCAGCGCAAAAGCGGCAATAATATCACTTGTTGCGAACACTCCATCCACATCGGGATGTTCATGAACGAGTTTTGAAATGATTCGCTCGTACTCCTTCTGGTCGAACACATTCAAGTCTGTTTGAACGATCACATGCTCGACACCATTCCTGCCCACGACATCCCGGAATGCTTTGGTCCGCTCATTGGATAGCATGTTCAGCTCCAGATTTCCGCAGATATGCGCAATTTTCTGACAGCCTTTGCGAATGAGCAGCTCCGTAGCCAGCTCGCCTCCGCGATAATTATCCGAGGATATGTAAGGAATATACGGGTCGATCTGCCTATCAAACGTCACGATCGGTGAATTCAAATGTCGGTACTCTTCTACTTCTAATGTATGGCTACCCATAATGATGCCATCCACCCGGTTCCGCTTCAACATATCGATATATACTTTTTCCTTCACGGGATCCATATGTGAATTGCACAGCAGGACCTTGCAGTCATGCTGATAGGCATAATACTCGACCTGATTGGCAAGCTCACCGAAGAAAGGATGCGAGACATTGGGAATAATAAGGCCAATAATATTGGACTGCTTACGTAGCAGAGATCGTGCTATTTCATTCGGTTGATAATTAAGCTCCTCCATTGCGTCAAACACTTTTTTGCGTGTAGTTTCGCTGATATATCCTCGGTTATTCATTACACGGGATACTGTAGTGACTGACACGCCCGCTTTTAATGCTACATCATGAATTGTCGCCATATTAACCTCTTCCCGCACAAAATAAATACATACAAACTATACTCTCTCCTCATCATTTCAACAACCTTACATAACGGAAGGCCTCAAAATGGCCGTAAATGTTAGGTGACTGAACTTTGCGAATCCAAAATTAAAGGTCACAATTGCTCTAAACCATAATGATAGCAAGGCCCCCTTAAAAAGGTCTTGCTATCTTTTCTTTAACCATCCTTCTTGGATTCAACTTCCCCGCCGGACGTAAGGGCTCTGGTTATCGGGGTGAGTAGCGTAGCGGCCCAGCGGTGCATTTTTAAACCACAACTTGATAAAATTTAGGTTTTTTTAAATTATGTTTCAAGCGTTAAGTTTGCTATAGTCTACGCCTCAATTTCAAGCTACAATGAAGATACCAAATATGGAAGCGTTTTATATTTTTTCGGTAAGCCGGTCAATACTTGAAATAATGTATCATTGTCAGCCGCTTCTTTCATGTTTGGTCAATCTTTTATGGAGGTGTAAAATGAAGAAGAAATCTTGGTTTACTTTACTGGCAACTGGAATTGTCTCTCTGTTTTTTTCAGTAAGCGTTTATGCGGGGAATGTTTTTTGGGAACCACTTAATGGTTTCAATTCTGGTGCATGGCAAAAAGCGGATGGATATTCCAATGGGAACATGTTTAATTGCACTTGGCGTGCCAATAATGTCAATTTTACGAACGATGGCAAAATGAAGCTTGGCTTAACAAGTTCTGCGTACAATAAATTTGACTGCGGAGAGTATCGATCGACGAACACTTACAGATACGGCTTATACGAGGTCAGCATGAAGCCGGCTAAAAATACAGGGATCGTATCTTCCTTTTTTACGTATACGGGACCTACTGATGGCACGCAATGGGATGAAATAGATATTGAATTTTTAGGCAAAGACACGACAAAAGTGCAATTCAACTATTATACAAACGGGGGCGGTGGTCACGAGAAGATTGTAGACCTGGGCTTCGATGCATCAAAAGGCTTTCACACCTATGCATTCGATTGGCAGCCAGGATACATTAAGTGGTATGTTGACGGGGTTCTAAAGCATACGGCAACTACAAACATACCAAGCACGCCAGGCAAGATTATGATGAATTTATGGAATGGCACTGGCGTTGACGACTGGCTAGGTTCGTATAATGGAGCAAATCCGCTATACGCTGAATATGATTGGGTAAAATACACGAGCAATTAGCCCGTAGTACAAAAGCAGCCCTGTAGTGGCTGTTTTTTTGATGATGCATTCGGCCATGAATAAAATCGCTGGAAATCTATTCAAAGCTGGCGATCACCGATGCGCAGCTGAATATAATCAGGTATTTAATAAATCCCCTGTTTAACCCATATGTTTGCGGATGGTTAGCATTTTCCTGCTTCAATTACTTTAAAGATACCAATACAGGAAAGGGGTCATGTAACTCCAATCGGTTTATAACTCAGGAACCAACTTTAATGAAGGGAAGTCAGACAACAAGTATTACGTTTGAAGGAATCATCCCCGGTTCAGCTTCAAGTTCAAGCTTATATTGCTGTCCATTCCACCTTAGGATACTCACGCTCGCGTTTTCTATTTTCTTTCCTGACCATATACTGCTTATTGACATCTGCTTAGCGACTCGCTTTGATACATTAACATGTGCCTTTCAAGGCTTTTTGGACGTTGGCTTCAATTATGAACAGGCTAGCTTAGGTTTGAAATATGTTCCTAGCAATTCATTGACCAGTAAAAGTATGGATGATATAATCATAAAAGGAAAAAATCATTGGTATAGAGCCATGCGTGAATGGGCTTTTCTCATAATTTCTTTTGTAAGCGCGTACAATGATTATTTTCCATATATACCACGGAGGAGGCGATCAAAGAATCCATTTTATCAAAATAAATGTCTTCTTTTTTTTTTATTTTTAATGCAACCGGTTGCATTATCTATTCCACTAAATATTATCAGGAGGTTGTTAACTTGCTAGGAAAAAAAACTGGGAGTTTTATTTCTTGGTTGATTATTTTGTCGCTTTGCTTCAACTTCTTCGGTTTACCCGGCGTAGCTTCGGCCAGTAGCACCGATTATACAGCCACCTACACGAATTCCACAGCGACTACCCTTCCCTCTACAACCGCTTCGATCACGTCTACCGTTACCGCAACGTATGCACCTACCACAATACCTAAATCAACTCAAACTGGGTTAACGGTTCACTTTAAGAAACCTTCAAGCTGGAATTCAGCGATTCGAATCCATTACTGGAATCTGAATCCGACAACCGTTCCGATAAGCGGAGCGTGGCCGGGAATCCTGATGAAGTCGGATGGAAACGACTGGTACAGCTACACCATTGCCGAGGCCACAGGCTCAAGTCTCATCTTTAATGACGGTAGCGGCAAACAGACGGCCGACTTGTCCCGCAGTGTGAAAGAGGGCTGGTATTACACAGATAACACATGGTATGATACCAGCCCGGAAATGCCTAAAATTCCGGCGATTTCCGCCTCTCCTGTACCCAAAACATATGATTCGTCCCAATCGGTGACGCTTTCCAGCACCAACAGTGACGATAAGATTTACTATACGATAGACGGCTCGACACCTACGACATCCTCTACCTTGTATACCTCTCCAATCCAAGTTGCTTCCTCTTTGACCATTAAGGCCTTCGGTGTCAACTCAATCGGTCAAACTGGAAATGCATCCTCTTTCGCTTATATGATTGACTTGAATTCAGATCTGCAAGCTCCGACAATCACAGCGAATTTGCCTACCAGACATTCCGATTCCTCGGTGACTGTATCCTTCAACCTAAATGATAACAAGGCGGCAACAACCAAGGCATACTACACGGACGATGGTACGGAACCAACCATAAACTCGAAAGTATATATCCTCGGCAACGCTATGGCCGGATTGACCGGACCGTCCATCCTTATTTCCAAGACCACGACATTAAAATTTCTCGTTATAGACGGCGCTGGCAATCAAACCAAACAAAGCTTTGTTTATAATATTGGAAATAAAGGTGATTTTCGGGAAGATACTATTTACTTCGTGATTACTTCCCGGTTCTATGACGGTGATCCGAGCAACAACATGCACGCATGGGATGATGCCAAGGCGCGTAATCCGGATTCGGACCCGGCTTGGAGAGGGGACTTTAAGGGGCTGATTCAAAAGCTCGATTATATCAAAGCCCTCGGATTCAGCGCCGTCTGGATTACACCTGTTGTGCAGAATGCCAGCGGTTATGATTATCATGGTTACCATGCAATAAATTTCGCCAAAGTAGACCCAAGATATGAATCAGCGGGAGCTTCTTACCAGGATTTGATCAATGCGGCCCATGCCAAAGGGCTGAAGGTTATTCAAGACATCGTTGTCAATCATACCGGTAATTTCGGTGAAGAGAATCTGTACCCCATGTTCAAGAAAGATCCGGCTAAACCGGATACGGCTAACAACTTGGTGAAAACTACGGATAAGCTGCCGTCAAACTATGATACTATGACACCCGATCAGCAGTATCAGGCAAGGCTCGCTTTAATGAAGAACGCGGAAACGAACAATAACATTTACCATACAGAGAAAAGTCTCTCCTGGGAATCCTATACTGTTCAAACTGGTCAGATAGCGGGAGATTGCGTGGATTTGAACACGGAAAACCCTGCAGTTAACAAATATTTAATTGATACCTACAATCACTATATAGACATGGGTGTTGACGCTTTCCGTGTCGATACGGTGAAGCATGTGAGCCGGTATATTTTCAATAAATACTATATTCCTGCCTGGAAGACAAGAGGCGGCTCGGATTTCTATATTTTTGGAGAAGTAGCCACCCGTTACAGAGATGTCTGGAACAGTGGAATTCCGGCGATCTCGACGCCATTCTATACTTGGAAAAGCTCGAAATCGTATCCGGGCGATGGAAAGAATGATTACGCCTCCAATAAAGTGTCGGTTGAACAAGAGTGGGCGGACAACTCTACTACAGCAGGACAGCCAACCTCGAACAATGCTCTCTTAAACGGAAATACCTATCATACGCCTGACTATTCAATG
This sequence comes from Paenibacillus sp. FSL P2-0173, assembly GCF_038008045.1. Classification (NCBI taxonomy): domain Bacteria; kingdom Bacillati; phylum Bacillota; class Bacilli; order Caryophanales; family Paenibacillaceae; genus Paenibacillus; species Paenibacillus sp. FSL P2-0173. The sequence continues at coordinate 48,372 of NZ_JBBOYK010000007.1, read as the reverse complement.
AAATCGGGCATGGATGTGATTGATTTTCCGATGCATTGGGCATTCAAGACCGCGCAGGAAGCATTCAATATGAGAAGTGGCGATCAATACTATAATGATGCTACCTGGAATGTAACCTATATCGACTCGCATGACTATGCGCCCGACCAGGCTCCGGAAAATCAAAGATTTGCGGGCACACAGGACACTTGGGCCGAGAATCTCGATCTGATGTTCACCTTCCGCGGAATACCCGCTATCTTCTATGGTTCCGAAATCGAATTCCAAAAGGGGGCTGTCATTGATCCGGGTCCAAACGCACCGCTAAGCAAAACGGGACGGGCTTATTACGGCGATCACATGGAAGGCAGTGTTACAGTACAAGATTACGGCAAATACACAAATGCTACCGGCACACTTGCGGAATCGCTCAACCATCCTCTGGCAAAACATATCAGACAGCTTAATTTAATCAGAAGAGCTGTTCCCGCCTTGCAAAAAGGACAGTATTCCACAGAGAATGTAACGGGCAATCTGGCGTTTAAGAGAAGATATACCGACAGCGCCAAAGGCATTGACAGCTTTGCATTGGTCACGATTTCAGGAAACGCCACATTTACCGGAATTCCGAACGGAACTTATGTGGATGCGGTGACTGGTAATTCCAAAACCGTTACTGATGGAAAGATTACCCTGACATGCTCCGGCAAAGGAAACGCAAGGGTATATGTATTGAATGGCAGCGGTGGAATTGGAGAAACGGGAACCTATCTGAAGTAAGCGGCAGTATGTCTTAGTTAACTGAAGCAACCTCAGTTCGGTATTGCACCGTGCTAAGGTTGCTTCCAATTAAAAAGTATATCCAAGAGAGAGAGTCAGGATATTGCTCTGGACTAAATTTTTAACGGATGGGGAGTGAACCAAGATGCACCAACGACAGCTTCTATGTGCGTACATTCCTCCGTATATTTAATGACCAACAACCATCAAGTATTAACGGGTTCTGACCGGTCATCCGGATATGTTCTACCGCATACAACGGGTACAAGCGTTAGACCAAAAGTACCTAAAGCATATGATAATTGAGGATGTCCTTCATGAATGTATAATGCTATTGCCATAAAAATGATAGGCAAAACTGTAATACAATCATTATAGTTGTTTCCTCCATTTGCATTGTATTTCACACACGTTTCTTTAACAATTCTTTCAGCTGTGTGTTCGGGTCAGCAAAAGACTGAATAATCTCCTTTATACCTTCTAGAACGTTTTTTGAAGTTGTTAGATACAAATCTATTACTTCCGCAGGCCAGCTGTTAAAGTTGGCCGTGATTTTTATAACTTCTGTTCTTAAAGAAAAAGCACTTAAATTATTAGGGTCTAATCCCGCATTATTAAGCAAATGGGTCAATCCATGCACAAGTTCTACTCTTGAGCGATCGAGATTTTCAAAAGGATTGGAAATATCTAATATATCCCTTAGCTTAGGGATAGCCCAGGTGATTTGTATAAATTTAACCCACGAATTTTTCCTTCTAAGCAACGATTTTGATTTGAATTACGGATATGAGATTATAGGGGGTGTAAAAAACGCCGGTGACCTTAAGGAGGTGACCGGCGTTTTCATATTAGCGTTTCGGCATTTTGCTCTCATCCATGTACAGCAGGTTCCAGCGGTGACCGTCCAGGTCGGCAAATCCTGCGCCGTACATCCAGCCGTCAATTTCACTCGGTTTGCCAAAGATGTTTCCTCCGGCAAACTCTACTTTTTGAATAAAGGCATCTACTTCTTCTCTGCTTTCAGCGCCAATGGAAAATATTACTTCTGCGGTATGGGAAGTATCTGCGATTTTTGAACCTGTAAATTTCTCAAACGCCGTATCCGGGAACAGCAGAATCGTTGTTTGGCCTATGGCAAGCTTGGCTCTCTCGTTACCAACGCTAGCCGCATGTAATCCAATCTCATTGAAAAAGGCAGTTGACCTCTCAACATCTTTGACCGGCAGATTAATCCATATCTCCTGTGACATGGCTGTAGCCTCCTGGAATATATTTTCAACTACTCCTACTATACTCTACTTCTGGCAGCAGAAGCGAATCTTATAAAAGAAACCGCAAGGTATCGATCTAGCCAAGAATGGATTTCGCATCAAAGTAATGACTCTCTTACAACAATTCTGCACTAGCTTCCAGTCAGTTGGGTATATTGAATGCGCATGCCGATAATGGATACCCAAAGGTGTCACTGAAGCAAAATCATATATTTTCAAAGAATCTGATTTTAGGGGCATCATCGTTCTTCCCTTTAGCTTATAACTATATTTATTGGTAATAAGATTTTTTATATTCACAAAACAATAAAATATCCGAGTATCAATAAACCAAATACGATTCAGTCAAGAATATATTCAACTCTTCATGCGTAGCTAGAGCTTTCACACTGAATTCCGTCTTCTAACCGAGATGGGGGGCGCTGAAGCTTAATCACGGAGCTTGCAACTGGAGCACTTGCGTAGGAAGCCCTGTTCAACTTTAACGGTGGAGAGTCTTAGCGAAAGAATCTCCATTTCAAGTTATTACTTAGTTATACAAATTCTTTAGATTTTCTTTAGAAATATACTCATTAATTCCTTAGTTTTTTTTATTATGCTTTCTGCATTGAAAGAAAGAGAGAGAAGTAAAAAATGGTTAGATATAACCTAAAAATTTATTAATTCCTAGGGCTATCTATTCTTATTTCGCCCTCTCTCTGAGTTCTTTTAGAATACAATCCCATATGAAACTACATCTAGTATCCTCGTATCTGGCCCACGGTAAGGATGAAGCGTACGTAGCCACAATAATTGAACATAAACCCGCTTGCATACTCCCATCAACAATGCCGATCGTACGGAGTTGTTCATAGAGATTGCGCTAGGTGTAACCATCACACAGTACCCCGCAGGCAGCTTATTCACAGCCACTGCTAACTGAACCAAGTAGTTTGCTTGCTAGGCGGATATGGAGGCTATACTTAACCTGCTAGTTTATTTTGCTGACGCTATTTGTCCTAGCAACGCGGTTTGAATGAAAATGCTAACGGTTTACTGCTGGGTTCCTCCCCAAGAGTACTGATGGCTTGGGTCACGGATGAAGATCTCCTTCATTTACTGGATCTAATTAACCACCGACCCCGAAAATGTCTGGATTGGAGGACCGCTCACGAATCTTTCACAGAAGTCCTGCCGCATTTGGTTTGACAATCCGTCTTGTATTAAAAATATCGATATTATTTTGTCCGAGGGTGGAGTCGACGACACAATGAGAGAATTGCTTCGAAAGCTTAAAATTTTACAGCTATTTTTGGCTTTGTACCGTGCTAAAATTATTAGGATACTGATTCCTGTAGCTATTTTAGTCATTATCTATGTGTATGGAAGACACGAGATTCAGAATATTAACTTAGCTAAAATTATTTATGAATTACGCATGATGCCCGTTCATGTCGTTATTCAATTGATCATTGCTTCTTTTATAGCGGTATCTGTAATGAGTACTTATGATTATTTAATACGAAAACAATTTAAGCTTGATATCAATTGGAAAACGACTTATCGATATGCATGGATAGCCAATACATTTAATAATATGATTGGGTTCGCTGGTCTTACCGGTCTAGGACTACGTACATTACTGTATAAGAGAAGTGGCGTTCCTATGAAAACAATGGGAGCTGCTGCACTCTTTTTATCGCCTATCGTATTAGTCGGTCTATCTTTACTTGGCTGTCTTGTACTGGTCGGTGTTTTTCCTGTAGAACCTGTTTTTGAACAACTTCCTTGGCTTCGTATCGGTGTATGGGGAGTTTCATTGTACTTACCGTTCTTCCTATTAATGCAACGATCTTCCCTGTTCGCCAAATGGTTTCATAAGGGCGATGGCAAGTTACCTTGGAAAGTAGTCATCGCTTCTCTAGGTTCCTCTGTTCTAGAGTGGGCTTGTGCAGGGGCATTATTTTGGTTATTCACTTTTTATGATCTGAATCAATTACCGTTTGCCCCGGTATTCGGTGTGTATATTGTAGCAGCAATTGCAGGGATTATTAGTATGGCGCCAGGTGGTATTGGAGCATTTGATCTGATCGTGTTGCTTGGACTTCAGACATTAGGTGTTGATCCATCACGTGCACTAACGATTTTGTTATTGTTCCGCATTTTTTACTTTGTAGTTCCTTGGTTGATCGGTCTTGTGCTAGCTACGTTTGAGATGAGTCCGAACAGTAAACAAATGCGTGAAATGATTACAACTAGTCTGGACGCTTCACGTAACACATGGGTCAAATTCTGGGGCTGGCCTTCTCATTTCGGTCTACTTAGTGATCTAGGAGCATGGGCGCTTGGAAAGTTAGTATTCACCAGTGGTATCATATTACTACTTTCTGCGGCTACCCCAGGCCTAATTGCTCGCCTACGTTTTATGGAACATGTGTTATCTTTACCTATTATGCGTTTTTCAGAACAGTTATCTGTGACTATCGGTATTATGCTTATTGTCGTATCACGTGGTATTTCAATGCGTACTCGTCGCGCTTACATATGGACGGGAGCATTGTTGTTAGCAGGTGCTATCTTCACATTTGCCAAAGGGTTCGATTACGAGGAAGCTATTATTTTACTTATTGTTGCATTGGTGCTATGGATATCTCGGGCTCGATTTAACAGTGAAAGTGCTAGTATTTCTTTACGTAGTATCTGGATTTGGGCGTTCCTTGCTTTTATCTCATCGTTATCGTATTACGTTATTGGTACACATATTCATCCAGCTATTTTGCGACATCTACCAATGCGTGCTCAACAATGGTTTTTGAACCCGCATGAATATGCAGTGACGGCCCTTGTTGGATTAATCGGTGCTTTAATTTTAATGGCATCTATATTCACATTACGCCCGCATCGCTACACAGGAATACGTCCAGATGAGGCGGGTATAGAGAAATTAACTCAATTTATTGCCAAAGAAGACGGTAATCTTTTGACTCATCTTCTCTATCTAGGAGACAAAAATTTTTATTGGGCGCAAAATGATCAAATTTTAATTCCCTATTCTCGAATGCGTCACAAATTAATTGTACTTGGCGACCCAGTTGGTAATAAAAATCTTGTCTCTGCTGCGATTCAAGAATTTCAGAGGTATGCGGATCAGTATGCATTAACCGTTGTTTTTTATCAAGCAACACCTGAATATCTATCGATCTATCATGAGAATGGTTACAAATTCTTCAAACTAGGCGAAGAAGCTTTGGTTCCTCTAACTACATTCACATTAAGTGGGAAAAGTAAGCAGAACTTGCGAACTGCTAAAAATAAATCAGATCGTGAAGGTCAAATATTTGAAGTGCTTGCCCCACCCTATCATTCAGAATTACTGTCTGAATTACGTCAGATTTCGGATGAGTGGCTAGGCGATCGTAAAGAAAAAGCTTATTCTTTAGGTTGGTTCAACGAAGCGTATATTCAACGCTCTCCCTTAACATTGCTTCGTAATGCTGAGGGTCACATTTTGGCTTTTGCAACATTAGCTCCAGCTTATGACCAAAATAAAGTGATCTCAATTGATCTGATGCGCCATTTGAATGATACACCGAATGGAACGATGGATGTGTTATTTGTACGTATAATTGAATGGGCAAAAGAACAAGGTTATTCTTATTTCAATTTGGGTATGTCTCCGCTCTCCAGTGTGGGTGAAAATCAGAATGCGCATCGTGAAGAAAAATTAGCTCGGCTGGTGTTCCGATATGGTGGGCACTGGTATGGATTTGAGGGATTGCGCCGTTACAAGGAAAAATTCTCACCTGAATGGCAAGCAAGATATTTAGCTTATCCGGCAGGTATGACACTTCCAATGCTTACGCTGGATCTTGTCCGACTAGTATCTCGTCGTCCAGAACAAGTAGAGCTTCTTTAACCTTCAGAATAAATTCTTTGGATAGGCTACAGTTACGTGGACTGAAAAAATGAGGGCAATAGAATGAAAGCAATTATTTTTCACGGTTAGATATTCAGAATTCCTTCACATCCTAAGGTGGTCACTTGACCACCTTTTTAATGTTTTGACTCAACTATTCTACCTACACTCTTCTAGACATAAAAAACGTGGTTTATTGTATTAGATAACAGATAAACTAGAGGTATTGGTTGGATCAATAACAAGATATTTAAGGATCAGAGCTTGAAAAAAAGCTCTTTCAGCAAAAAGAATACTGTCAGTCCTACTGCTTATTAGGTTCTTCCCAATCAGTTCATGAAATATATCTTAATTTAATATGTTTAGAAGCTCTGTACAGCGACGACTTCACGGCAGCTTCGCTCTTGTTTAAAATTTTAGCTGTTTCTTTTATGGAGTATCCTTGGACTAGGCGCAATTCGAGTACAGTCCTTTGCTCGTCATTACTTACCATCAAAAGAATTCGCTCGACTTCCTCTTGAATTACAAAATCGAGGGTATCCCAGTGATAATCAAATAGTTCTCTATGTGAAGAGTATTCTCTCATCTTTTTTCGTTTTCTTAATACATCTATAGCAAGATTTTTGGCATTACTTTTCCTTCCTGTTTCGATTGCTTTTCAACAAATACTGCACCCTCAACAATACCTATTTACGTTTCATGAACATTTTTCAATAAAATTATTCGTATCTCAATGCATCTATCGGCTTCAATCTCGCTGCTTTATAAGCTGGGTATACCCCAAATAAGATGCCTATACCTGCAGAGCTAAGAAACGAATATATGATCGGCGAGACCGTGAATTCAATGGTCATACGAGTTGTTGCTTCAATTATTTTAGACGCTCCTATGCCAGCAGCAACCCCAAGTATACCTCCCATTAGACCGAAAATGACTGCTTCGAACAGGAATTGAATCATAATATCTCTAGGCTTGGCGCCAATCGCTTTGCGAATACCGATTTCTCTTGTACGCTCTATAACGGAGACCATCATAATATTCATAATTCCGATTCCCCCTACCACGAGCGATATTGCGGCTACACCTCCCAGCAATTTGCTCATGATATCATCTACACCCAAAGCTGCACCTGCTGCTTCGGACAGACTCATAGTTTGAAATTGATCCGGTTCTGAGGGTTTTAGCTGATGCGTCACACGCAAGCTCCCCAATATATCTGAACGAGCTTGATCCATCATAGCTGGTGACTTGGCGGAGACATCCAGGCTGGTGATATTTCTCTCACCCAGACGGTTCATCATGGTTGTAGCAGGGATGTAAATTTGATCATTTGTACTGCGGCTTAAATTCGTAACGGGCTGAGAATTCAATACTCCGATCACTTTGAAGGGGATCTGTTTAATTTGAAACGTTCGTCCCACCACGTTTTTGGTATCCCCACCAAAAAGACGTACAACCGCTTGGCTTTCCAGAATAGCAACATTCATACGTTTATCCAACTCATCGTTGGTAAATGTCCTGCCTTCAGCAAAGGAAAACTTTTTAACTTTATAAAATGAAGCGGATGTTCCTATAATAGTTGCATTATAGTTATATCGACCCCATACAACTTTTGAATTGCTCGAAATACTGGGCATTAATGCCGCAATCGAACTCTTTTGTTCCATTGCCTTGATATCAGCCCACGTAAAGGAGGGCAAGTTGTCCCCATTGACTTCTTCCTCGGTCATTGGCATGGCTGGTGCAACCATAACCACATTATTCCCTAGACTATTTATTTCCTCCTTAATGCTGGCTTTAGAACCGTTTCCGATTGCCATAATGGCAATAACCGCTGCCACCCCAATAATAATACCGAGTATCGTTAAAAATGAACGCATCTTGTTGGTGGTTAAGCTATTCATTGATACACGGATCGTTTCCATCACATTCATAGGCTTACCATCCTTGATGAAATTCGTCTATTCGTAATTTGCTCATCCCGCTCAATATTACCATCCCGAAAACTAATCAATCGTTTGGCATATTCAGCTATTTCCAGCTCATGAGTAACCAGAACTATAGTTTTTCCCAGCTCATTCAACCCTTGAAACAGTTCCATAATCTCAATACTCGTTTTCGTGTCCAGTGCGCCCGTCGGCTCATCCGCCAGCAGAATGACCGGATTATTCACCAATGCTCGGGCAATGGAGACACGCTGCTGCTGACCACCAGAAAGCTCGTTAGGCTTGTTATACATCCGTTCGGCAAGGCCAACGCTTCGTAGCGCCTCCACGGCTCGTTCCCGGCGTTCCTTGGCAGGTATACCTGCATACATCATAGGTAGCTCTACATTGGCTAATGCTGTAGTTCGGGGAAGTAAATAAAATTTTTGAAACACAAAACCTAGTTTCTGATTTCTAATCTCCGAAAGTTCGTTCTCACGAGCATCCAATATGGAATACCCATCCAGGTAGTATTTTCCGGTATCCGGATGATCCAGGCAACCAATGACATTCATCATGGTAGACTTGCCCGAACCAGAGGGTCCCATGATAGCAACAAACTCACCTTCGCTAATGGATAAATTCACGCTGCGCAGAGCCTGAATCTCCTGACCGCCTACTTCATACATCTTTTTCAGTTCTTTAATTTCGATCACCGTTTTATTGGATTGAGTTTCGCTCATTGTGCCTGCCCCCCTCCACTGCCATTCGGATCAGCACTGCTGTTCTGAGGAGGAATAACAATAGTTTCGCCTTCCTTGACACCAGACTTGATTTCGGCCTGATCCGCTGTATAGACGCCTAGTTTTACCGGTCTAAATCCATAATCAGCAGGATGTGCCGCGTTCTTCGCCACATATACTCCATCTACACCACCTTCAGATCTCAATGCAAACAATGGCACAGACAGCGCGTCTTTGTGTTCAGCTAACAGAAGGGATACATCCATGTTCATCCCCGGTTGCAGCCTTATTTTTTGGCTATCCAAAGACAATTCAACTTTGTATGTAGTCACATTGGATTCCACAACTGGCTCTGGAGAAACAAAAAGAACTTCTCCTTTGAATTGCTTGTCCGGAAATGAATTGGTATGCATTGTAGCCTGAAGTCCGGTCTTCAATTTGGCGATATCACTTTCGTTAACCTTGGCACTAACCTTCATGACCCCTGTATTGGAGTTATTCATTATGATAAAAGGTGCAGTAGGACTGGTGCCCACATCGCCGTTGACCTTCAAAACAATCCCATCCCACGGCGCCGTAACCTGTAATTTATTCAGAACACTTTTCTTTTGCTCCAATTCTGTTTCGGCCTGCTGTAAAGAAGCCTGTGCAGATTGAATGTTGGAAGCTTCAGGCGGGGACTGTGCTGCCTTTAATTGAATTAAAGCGGTTTTATAACCCATTTCAGCATCTTCAATAGCCTGGTTTTGTCTGATCTGTGCCTTCTTGTATTGAAGCTCGGCATTACTCATATCCAATTTTGCCTTATCCAAGCTTTGCTTGGCCGTCGCCAGGTCACTTTCTGCGGCCGCATCATTCTGAACTAGATAAGTCTGGTCATCATAATCCTTCTGGGCTTTATCCAAGGTCACCTTGGCAACCTCTTTTTGTGCAGCGGCTTCCTCTAACTCCATCCCGTCCTTGGCTGTTTTAATCGCCATCTGTGTCTTTAGGACATTTGCCTTCTGGAGCTCAATATCAATTTGCTTTGGTCCACGCTTGGCTTCCTCTAGCTTGGCCCTTGCAATCGCAACATTGGACTGGGCATCTTTAATTTGTAATTTGGCATCTGAATCATCTAAACGAGCTAAAACCTGGCCCGCCTTAACACTATCTCCTGCTTTGACATTGACCGCAATGAGCTTGGCACCCTCGACATTTGTAAAATTAATATTCACTTCCTTGGAAGCCTGAACGGTCCCAGTCACGGCAAGCGATTCGGTTATATTGGTTTTTTTCACCTGAACAATCTGATTCGCAGGACCCTCCACGGGCTTTTCCTGCCCCCTATTCATATAAACAGTACCACCGATTCCCACTATAATGATCAAGGCCAGAATACCTATGATCACTTTTAATCTTCTTTTTTTTCTTAATATTTGCAATGCATCTTTTTTTACTGTTTCCGGCAATGTCATATCCCCTTAAATATAATTTTTTAAATCCTATACACTCCATGGTTTGTTTAAAGCATGTTGTAACTGTGTCATTTGAACAATCAATTCATCCATATTCCGTTCTATTTGCTTCACTTTTAACTGATTAGTAGCGACCTCCGTACCTGTGGCAAATCCCCGTTCCTTTTTTTTACGAGAAATGTTTAATACTTTATTAGCGTTCTGCAGATTACTTTGCAGTTGTTCGTATTGCTCATCATTTTGCTGTAAATTAAAGTACATACTCTTCAATGTTTCTGCCAATTGGTCTTTGGTATTTTCCAGTCCACCTTGTGCTGAATCTACATCGATCTGTTTAATTTCATAATCATCATTCCCTGAGTTCCACGTGTAATATTTAACTTCCATCTTTGCCAGCTTGACAGCCTCCTCCTGTCTCCATACCGAAGGACTCGCCGAAATGGCACGTGTCACAAGCGTATCCAAATTCGTGCTATCCATTTTTCGGTAAACAGGTCGATCCACCAGTTCATAGACCGTACCTTGCGGTTGCCCCATTTGGGTATTTAGTGAATCCATCGCTTTTTGCAACGCAGCTTTTGCAATCTCTATATTTTTTTGTGCTTCTATACGAGTCTGAATAATGCTGCTTTGATCACTTGGAGAAATTTTTCCACGGTTGGCTTTTGCCTCAGCAGCTTTTTCCTCCAATAATGCAAGCGAAAGTACATCCTCACTGCTCTTCACCTTGTTATCAGCCAGAAGTACCTCATAATAGTTCTTCATTGTAGTGTAGTCTGTCTGATCTTGGGCAAGCTCGATTTGCTTCTTGGATTCCAGATAAGAAACCGTCGATGAGGCATACCCCTTCCATGCTGAACTACTGGCCGCATCCTCTTCTCCATTACCTGTACCTGCGGGAATGAAGTCCAGATTCTTACCTGCATTTTTCAAGTTAATCCGATTGCGATCTATCGTTTGCTGGGCCTCCTTCAAGCTAAAGCTATTGGATCGCGCCCATTGCTGGGCTTGACTCAATGTTAGTTTCACACTTGCATTGGAAGCCAATTGCTGCCCCTCTGCTTGAACAAAGGACCCTGAAAAAGAACTGGTTGATAAGGCCAACAGCAATAAAATGAACATACGTTTTTTCATAGAACCCCCTCTTTCTATTTTTAAATAATTGTACAAACACATTCTTATATGAATTATCTATTGTTCTCTTTTGAGCAACTACAAATGAATCATAGACACGTGCAGATTGCTTTCTGCTTTGGCTAAAAGTATTTCGGGATGAAACGATCTAGCAATGTAATCATATGTCAGGGTTTTCTCATAAAATGAGATATGAATGAGCGTCTCTCTTTACTCAGCAGAAACATGACGCTCGCCTCCTTTCAGAGTCAGGCGATTTCTATGTCCCCGTAGGTATGATAAGGCTATGCCCGCCGATCGGTACAACAGCTCTCCGGCTAGGATACCGCCAACGACATCCGCTAGTACATGCTGCTTGACCAGCAAAGTGGACGCTATAATGACAATAGACATCGCGGTGACTGCCCAGCGAATCGTTCTTCCGAATACCCTTGCTCCACGAAGCATCAGGTAGCTGGTTAGCACATGAATGCTCGGGAAACAGTTAAACGGCTGGTCATGGCTGTACACCAACCAGACCAAACGGTTGATGACGCCTGTCTGGGCTAGATTGTCTGGACGGTGAACAGCCGTTTGGAAAAGGGCATAGACGATATAAGAAAGGATCAGCCCTCCACAGAGCGCAAGTAGCGTCCGGTAATAAGCTGTTCTGTCCTTGAACGCAAGTCCGATCAGTACAGATGCAATGAACGGGTACCAAAGAACATAAGGAATAATAAAGGACGGAACGAATGGCGTTAGGCGATCTAGATCCGTTACGAGGCTATAGACGTGTTCGGTAGGATGGTTAAGTATACCGTAGAAAATATACAATAACGGAACCACTGTAAGCCATAGAAGAGACAGCCAAGTTGAAAGGAAGGTTTGTTTTGTAGGGTGAGTCACGTTATCATCTCCTGATTAGGTTCATCTATAGCAATGAACCCATCATAATGATAAACTCTGAAGAACTTTAGAGGATTTTTCTAAAGAATTTCTTAACATTAGTTGGTAAGGGGTATTCCCTCTCGCATCTTATTTATAGGGAATCTTATCAACAATTTACGTAATAAAAAGCCTCGCCAACTTTTTTGTTGGCAAGGCTTTTTGGGTTCTTCAATCAGATCAGCTTTCTGATTTTCATGCACTTCTTGCAGACTTCGAGTCTGAATAGTGTACATATCTTCAGATTTTCTTTAGATATATCCTCGTAAAATCCTTAGATTTTTTCGTTACTATTTTTATATTGATATAAATAACAAAACGAGGAGATATGGCAATATGTTTTGGATTATTCCTTCCAGTTGTTCGGTATATCATCCCTTTATTTGTTGGGTACCCAAAAGGGAGAAATTAAATAATGGGGGAAAAACAGTTGAATATCAGTGAATGTCTACTTTTTTTGCAAGGTTTTCTCACAAATCCACAACGAGTAGGAAGTGTTATACCTAGCTCCCGATTTCTAGCAGCTAAAATCGTTGAGTCTATACCATGGAATGAGGTAAAGGCAGTCGCAGAACTCGGGTCAGGTACAGGTGCTATTACACGTTTCATGAAGCCACAGTTAACCGGATCAACAAGAGTGCTATTGTTCGAAAGGGATAAGAAAATGAGAGCTACTCTGAAGACAAAATACCCGGATTTCGCGTGTCATTCAAACGCTTGCCAATTAATCAAAAAATTGAATCAAGATGACATCGGCCAGCTTGATTGTATTATTAGCGGATTGCCATTTTTTAATTTTACGAGTGAAATGCGAGAAACCTTACTTAGTCAGATTATTAAGGCACTAAAACCAGAAGGGATTTTTGTCGCTTATCAGTACTCACTTCAAATGAAAAAAAAATTTGCCGAAGATTTAATCATCGAAAAAATCGAGTTCGTACCTTTCAATTTCCCTCCAGCTTTTGTATATACCTGTCGCAAAAGGGGAGGCAATAATTGGTATTAATAAACTTTTCGTAGCAATCATTGGGTTTGTCTTAATTATAGAATTTTAGTAGCCGTAATCATAAAAAGTAGGAAAGGGGCATCATGTAATGGATACAATACTTGTTGTAGGTGACGATACAGAGATTCGAGATGTCATTCACGTTTATTTGCGCAATGAAGGATACTTTGTCATAGAAGTTGCAAATGGTCTGGAAGCGTTAGATTTAATAAGATCAATCTCTTTCGAACTGGTCATCTTAGATATTAAGATGCCACAAATGGATGGCATTAATGCTTGTATTAAAATAAGGGAAATATCGAGCACCCCCATTATCATGCTATCAGGGGAGGAAGAAGATATTGGTAAAATTTCGGGTCTTACTCCCGGTGCGGACGATTACATGATAAAACCCTTTAATCCGTTAGAATTACTCGCTCGAGTAAAAGCTCATTTGCAGCGACAATCATTAATAGGAAAAGAAGAATTTAATTCTGTTATATTCATCAAAGATCTTGTGATCGATAAGAGTAAACATTCCGTTACATTGAAAGAAAATAACATTTCGCTGACCCCTCTTGAGTTTTCAATTCTAGAGTTGCTTGCAAGCCACCCTGGGCAAGTATTTAGCTTTGATAAGATTTACGAAAGCGTGTGGAAAGATCCTATTGGGTATTCCGATAATACCGTGATGGTCCATATTCGTAATTTACGAGAGAAATTAGAGGAGTTCCCCAGAGATCCTCAGTATATTAAAACGATTTGGGGAGTTGGTTATAAAATTGACTGAACATGTGCAAAAACCAAAACGAAAAAAAAGGATGATTCAGGTCAATATTTTAATCAGAATGATGCTAAGTCTCATTATCGCCACAACCATAAATAACATGCTCATTTTACTTTTACTGGATATTGGCCATGGCATGGAATCCGAGTGGCTCCTCAATTTCATTCCGTATATTTTCCCCCCCCTGTTTATGGTTAACTTTATTATTACTTTCCTAGCTTTAACTCGACGAATCGTAAGAGACTTAATTTCGTTGGAGCAGGGGCTTCAAATTATATCCGAGGGTAATTTAAGCTATCGAGTGCCTGTCATGCGAAATGATGAGCTTGGGAGGGTTGCGTTTAATATCAACTTGATGGCGGAACGTCTACAACAGCAGATCGAAAAGGAACGTGAACTAGAAATCTCCAAGTTGGAAATGATAACAGGCATATCACACGACTTGCGTACGCCACTTACAAGCATTATTGGCTATATAGAACTCTTAAGAACAAATTCATTTCAAAATAAAGATGAATATACGCGATTTGTTCAAAACACTTATAACAAAGCTATTCATTTAAAAAAATTGCTCGATGATTTGTTTGAATATACCCGACTTACTTCGGTCGATACCCGCCTGGACCTAAATAAGATCGATGTATTCCAGCTTCTAGATCAATTAATTTTTGAATTTGAACCGATCGCTCAAGAGAACGGTATCCATATTATTAAAGACTTAGGTAACTCTCCTATTATAACCGTTATTGACAGTAAAAAAATTGCCAGAGCAATCGATAATCTACTCATGAATGCCCTTAAGTACTCTGTAAAGCCAGGAACCGTTCGTATTTTAATGAAGTTGGATAATAAGCAAATTAGTATTGAGATCGAAAATAAAGGGAATCCCCTCACACAAGAGCAAGAAAATAAACTCTTCAATCGTTTTTATAAAGTAGACCATTCAAGAAGTAGTGAAGGCATTCAAACGGGAGCAGGTCTGGGCCTTTCTATTGCTAGAAACATTATTGAGTTGCATGGAGGAACCTTAACGCTCATTCATATAAATAACATATTTAAATTTACTCTTACTTTGCCTTTCGAAGGAGTTCTGACCCGTTCCATTGGATCAGAAAAAGGCCACTCCGGCAACCTTGATGTATAAGTTGAAAAACTTAAGCCCCGAACAATACTTTGTCCCGGGCTTAAGTTTTGATTTTTAGTATCCAAATTAAACTTACTCTGTTTTTTAAGTATAATCTTCGAGAGTGCTGACAGATAATGTGTTTATGTAAAACAAAAAAGCCGCGCTTTTCACGGCCGTACCATAATTAATGCTCATATATTTAGCCTGTTCATTATGCAGCTCTTTTCTCATCTACTCTCTGAAAACAATACCCCGTATATAATGCTTCAATGATAAATTCATTTAATGCCTCCAACATGTATGCAGGTGCATCCCTGTCTGCTCCAAACGTTTGCCCGCTATCATGAAGAACGATAACAGCTCCACCCCTTAGCTTGGACAGCAGCCTTTGCTTAATTTTTTGCTTGCCGCCAGAGCTCTTCCAGTCACCTACAATAACAGACCAAAGAATCATGCGAAATTGCTTCATCAGAAAAAAATCAAATAGGTTAATGACTCCCCACGGGGGCCGATAATAGAAGGCTTTCTCTCCAATAATACGATTAATGACATTGGCCGTTTTGTTTACCTGCTCGCGAACCCTCTTAGGACTCATTAAAGCATTTGACCAATGTACATAATTATGGATTCCGACAAGATGTCCTTCATTGTGCATCCGTTGGATTAAATCGGGATATTTCTCTGCTTTGCGACCAAGGACAAAAAAGGTACCCTTTATATTATATTTCTTTAATAAATCAAGCAAAAGAGGCGTAAATTCTGGGTCCGGACCGTCATCAAAAGTTAACGCAATGGGCTGCTCGCCCGTTCCCCTTTTATAAACTCCGATTCCAAATAGTCGGATTATAAGGGTCGGGATAATCGTGTATACGAGTAATGCACTAATGAGAATTATGAATGTCTGCTTCATGATCCTGCTCCTTTTTAACAGTAATAAATCCATGCTTGCCTTTTTTCTAGGAGCATATCTTTATTTCACTGGATCTATTATTCATTGCAATAGTTCCAAAAATAACTTCTAATGAAGCAAACGCGGACTCTTTAGGATGGAACTGTTTAGTATTTTCTATCATATGTTGAAGAAGTTTTGCATCATCTAGTAATTCCGATAGGCGCTCGGTTAGATCCCCAGATGTCTCTGCATGAATGGCTACCCCAGAACGAACTAAAAATTTGGCATTATCCTGTTCTTGACCAGGGATTGGTTTACAAAGTAGCATCGGCAGTTCCATAGCAATCGCCTCAAAAGTCGTGACTCCTCCTGGTTTGGTAATCATAATATCAGATATAGCCATTAACTCATGAACATAGTTAATATAACCTGTTAAATAGATGCGATGTTTGGAAATTTTCAGACTCTCATTCAATTTCATTCGAAGTTTTTCATTATGCCCACAAACAATGATGAATTGTACAGGCTGTGACAATAGATCAAATTTCTGAATAGTAGAGCTTCCATCGCCAATCATGCCGCAACCTCCTCCCATCACAAGCACAGTAGGCATATGAGGATCTAAACCATACTTCTTAGCTGTTTTCTCTCTTTCTATGGACTGAGAAAATTGCGGGCGAATGGGAATTCCCGTATCTGCAATCCGAGTCTCTTCAACACCTAATTGAATTAAAGAATCACGTACACTTCTGGAACCCACAATATATTGATCTGTATATGGATAAATCCATGAACTATGATCCGTGTGATCGGTAATGATAGTAACAGTATGAATATCGATTGAACCATATGATTTCAACTTCGACATCACGCCTGCCGCCAAAGGGAAGGTGCATACTACAATAGCAGGCTGTATTTCATTAATCAATTTCATCATTCGTCCGATTCCTGTAGAAAAAACGGTCTTTATGATATAGGATAGGGTGTTTTGTCTCCGCGTTTTCTGATATAGATATCCATAAACTTGAGGGAATGTTTTTACGGCTTGGAGATAAACATTTCGACTCAAATGATTCATATAAGGATGGACCCATTCCATAAAATCAATAATGACAGGTTCCATATGAGGAAATCGAATTTGCATCGCATCTTGTATCGCTTGGGCTACTTGAATGTGACCATCTCCATAATTTCCGGTAAGAATCAACATTTTTTCTTTCGTTCCTTTTTTCATGGATCACAGCTCTCCTTTCAAAAAATCAAATCTCAGAAACGTTTAAGAATCACTTTCCTTTTATGTTAAGAGAAATCGGCATAAACTGAAGACACAGAAAGGATGCTTTCATATGCCAAAGAAACGATTCTTATTATTGATGATGAAATGAAATTCGGGAGTTGGTGGGGGTATATCTGACCTATGACGATTTATATTTTTAAATCAGCATTTCGCCTTATGTGAAAATCGTTTGAGCTGCTAGAATATATAGCAACAGTGAAATCATAACTTTGTTGTATTTCCTTTAAATCTATCAAAAGAGAACTTGCGAACCTTCGGGCAAATCGAAAATGTATTTAAACATGTGTCGGGTCAGTTTAAAAAAAGGGGAAAATAAAGGCTGGTCTAGCTTTAGAAAAAAATATCCCGCTTGTAATCGATTTACAAACAAATTGATACAAGTTATTACAATGGCGAAACTGAGATATGCAATAACAAGACTGAAAACTAACGCCAAAAAAATCTCAAAGCAAACATTTCTTTTGCCGTTTATCAGTTTCAATTTTCTACCCAACTCCCCAAACGGTTTTTATATATCGCGGCTCTCTTGGGAGATCATCTATTTTCTCGTGTAAATTCAGAATTTGAACTACTACCGTATTATCTAAATCTCCTAAAGGTTGATTCCACACATCACGCTTTGCTCCTTTTCCGACTTTTAAGAATCATGAATATGACAATTCCTATGATTAAGGCAAGTCCCACATATATACCGTAGTGATAAATCATTGTCCCGATTGTTTCCACATGACCACCTGCAAATTGGCCAACTACAAAAAAGACAGACGTCCAAACAAGCCCGGCTGTATAGGAATAAAGAATATAACGGCGAAATGACATTTTATTAATTCCGACTAAATAGGGAACAATATGCCTCACCACCGGAAAAAAGTAGCTAAAACTCAATGCAATATTTCCATATTTATTTAGAAGGTGTTCTGATGTTTGTATATGCTTCCCCAAATTTTTTTTATGGCGAAGTTTATCCAGCACCGGCGAACCGAAAAACCTGCCTAGAATATAACCAAGAGATAGCCCGGAGATAACTCCTAAATAAGTGATAATAAATGCTGGGAAATAATGGAGTAATCCTACTTTGCTAACGGCTCCGCCGGTCATAACGACAACCTCGTCCGGTATTGGCATTCCAACAATTCCGAGCCATAATGCAAAGAATAAAGCAGCATAACCAAACTGCGCAATCCAATGAATTAGTGTATCATAACTCACTTAAATCCCCTCCTTCTTACGGCATGTATAAACAAAAGCAGGAGGAAAATTGAGGGGCACAAAATCGATTTTATCAATAGCAGATCGATTTACTCGCAGTTCGATAAAGCGTGTGATAGCTCCTGTGCCAGAACCGAATTCTGCAATTGTGCTCACATCATCCCATGACACAGATTGAACCATTTTACTCGCCAGAAACCATGAACTGGGCAAAACACTTCCAACTCGCTTTGGATTTTTAATAAATCGTTGCAAGAACATTGCATACTGATTTGAAGTCAAATGACTCTCCCCCTTTCTTCTATTTTTTTCATTTGTTCACCAGCTTATGCAGTAAAGTTGGATAATTTCGACTTGAACCACTTGGTTGTGATAAAGGTGCCAACGGCTATCATTAGAGCAACCACGGCCAATTTAGAATCGATCAAATCTAGCAAAGCCAATATATAATGTCCAAGGAACTTGCCAAAGGTAAAGAACGTAGCGGTCCAAACAAACGCGCTGGAATACGAAATCAAAGCAAACTTCTTGTATGAGGTACCGTTTAGACCAACGAATACAGGCAAAATATACCGAATGACTGGTATGAAATGTCCAAGACACATTGCGATATCTCCGTGTTGTTCAAAAAATTTCTCTGCTTTCTGAAAGTGACGGTTGTTTTGAAACTTTAGTTTAAATTTTTCTCCAAAGATTCTGCCCGCAAAATAAGCAATTGTAATTGCTGTAAATAAGCCAGCGAGAATAACAATATATACAATCCACGGGTTTAAAGCTCCGTTGTTACTCAAAATTCCACCTGTTAGTATGGTTATTTCATTTGGAACCGGAACGCCGAATGGGCCTAGGCAGAAGGCTAAGAAAAAAAAGAGATATCCATAATGATCGACTAGCTGTAAGACGATATCACTAATCATGTTCTAACCTCCTCGTTAATGTCGATGAAAGTATATTATTATAAAAATCTTAGGAGCTTATAGGGATATTTCTAAAGAAATTCTGAAGTAATACAAAAACGCCTTTAATTCTCCCCTCCAAGCCATGGCTTGACATCTTAAACTGTTTTACGCCCAATGTAGGAAAGGTCTGATCAGCTTTTAACCAAGCTAATCAGACCTCAACTTTATCCTAACACTTTGGTAATTCTACTTCTTTAGCACTGATGGAAATTGAAAAAGAGAGAGTTCACTCTCCTATTCCCACTCGTACTAGTGAAAACATAGCTTCACATACAAGTAGAAGAAAATACACGATCTCATAAACATCCCCCTCCCAACATTATGAAGGGATACAAATTAGAGTCGCACTAGGTCTTTCTATAGCCATAAATATCATTGAGTTGCGTGGCGGAACAGTTTGCCCTTATAAAAAAGCCTTACCGACTTGGTTGGTAAGGCTTTTTGGGTTGGATGATATAGATTTTAAGCCTTCTATAGATGAATCTTTAGATTTTCTTTAGAAATATACTCATTAATTCCTTAGTTTTTTTCATTATGATTTCTGTATCGAAACAATAAAGAGGTGCAGAAATAGAGAGATTGGGCCATGTGCATCGGTATGTTCTTCCCAATCGTACGATATTTTCTCCCTATGTCTTCACTTCAATTTTCTCATTTTTAATCGTTCCGGTATCCATTCGTTTCGATAAAAGAAATAAATTTGTTAATTTTTGTGCCATATTCAGCATTGTTCCTGACAATAAAAACAGTAATGGAGGAAAATCAGTTGAAACTTAATGAATACCTTTTATTTTTGCAAAGCTTTATTCACAGCCCAAAAAATGTAGGCAGTGTTATACCAAGCTCTCGGTTTCTAGCGACCAAAATGGTTAAACAAGCCCCCTGGAACGAGATTAAGGCAGTCGCAGAACTCGGATCGGGTACAGGTGCCATCACCCGCTTTATCAACGCCCAGGTGAGTGAACCCACGAAAGTGTTATTGTTTGAGATGAATGAGACTATGAGGAATAATTTACAGACAGAATACCCAGACTTCTCCTGTCATCCGAACGCTGCTCAGTTAGTAGAAGCAATGAAGAAAGAGAACATTCATCAGCTGGATTGTATTTTTAGCGGACTACCTTTTTTTAATTTTGAGCGTGAATTGAGAGATACCTTGGTTGAACAGATCTATAAAGCACTCAAACCTGGAGGCTTGTTTATCGCCTTTCAATATTCGCTTCAAATGAAAAAGCAGCTTTCCGAAAAATTTATCATTGAAAAAATTGATTTAGTACCTTTCAATATCCCTCCCGCTTTCGTTTACGTCTGTCGCAAAAAGGAAACAATTTAAATGATGATGGCACTTTCATTCACTCCATTAAATGTTTTGCTTATGCGTATGTAGAAAAAGTGAAGACTTTACCTTATTATCAGGATAACTATACTAGTTGCGTAATTTCAGGTACCTTAAATACCTTTATTCTACCCAGTCAAAAAAGAAGGAGCAGTCAGTAATGAATACCATTCTTGTTGTGGATGATGATTCCGAGATTCGGGATGTCATTCATGTATATCTACGTAATGAAGGATACCATGTGATTGAAGCAGCCGATGGTGAAGAAGCCCTGGATGCCATAAAGACAACACCGATTCAACTGGTTATCTTGGATGTCATGATGCCACGAATGGATGGAATCAGAGCATGCCTTAAAATAAGGGAAATATCGAATACTCCGATTATCATGCTGTCAGCCAAGGAAGAAGATATTGATAAAATTAACGGACTGACTACCGGGGCCGATGACTACATGATCAAACCGTTCAATCCATTAGAATTGCTTGCTCGTGTAAAAGCACAGCTACGTCGTCAAACATTAATAGGAAAAGAAGAATTTAATTCCCTTATTCTTATTAAAGACCTGATCATCGATAAGAGTAAACATTCCGTAAAGTTAAAGGGCAACGAAATTTCGTTGACTCCTCTGGAGTTTGCTATTCTGGTCTTGCTTGCCAGCCATCCTGGGCAAGTTTTTAGTTCGGAGCACATTTACGAAAATGTATGGAAGGCGCCATATGGATTTTCTGATAATACCGTAATGGTTCATATTCGTAATTTACGAGAAAAATTAGAGCAGTTCCCAAGAGATCCTCAGTATATTAAAACGGTGTGGGGAGTTGGCTATAAAATTGAATGAACATGTACAAAAGTCAAAACGAAAAAAACGGATTCAAGTCAACATTTTAATCAGAATGGTGCTAAGTTTTATTATCGCCATTGCTATAAATGATATTCTCATTTTACTTTTCTTGAAAATTAGCAGTACTATGGAATGGCATTGGTTTCGCAATTTTTTTCCTTATCTTCTTACCCCCTTGTTTATGGTAACGTTTATTTTTACTTTTTTAGTTTTGACACGGCGAATCGTTAGAGACTTAATTACATTGGAGCAAGGGCTTCAGATTATTTCCGAAGGTAATTTAAAATATCGGGTGCCTGTTGTTCGGCAAGATGAACTTGGACGGGTTGCGCTCAACATCAATCGAATGACAGAACGTTTAGAGCAACAGATTGTAAAAGAACGTGAAATAGAGAAATCCAAGATGGATTTGATCACAGGTATTTCACATGACTTGCGCACGCCTCTGACAAGCATTATCGGCTATATCGAGCTTTTAAGAACAGACTCATATCAGGATAAAGATGAATATACGCGCTTTGTTCAAAACACCTATAACAAAGCGATTCATTTGAAGAAGTTGCTCGATGACTTGTTCGAATATACTCGGCTCACTTCAGTCGATACCCACTTAAATCTGAGAAGGATCAATTTATTTCAACTCTTGGATCAATTGCTGTTCGAGTTCGAACCCATTGCTCAAGAAAACGGTGTATATATCGTAAAAGATATCGGTGACTCCCCAGTGGTTACCTCCATTGATAGCGATAAAATTGCTAGAGCAATCGATAATCTCCTCATGAACGCCTTAAAGTATTCCTTGAAGCCGGGAGGCATTTGCATTCGACTGAAAACGAGTCCTGAGCAAATTACGATTGAGGTCGAAAATAAAGGAGCTCCCCTCACGCAAGATCAAGAGGAGAAGCTATTTGATCGTTTTTATAAGGTTGATCATTCAAGAAGTAGCGAAGGTATCCAAACTGGAGCAGGACTGGGTCTTTCCATCGCTAGGAATATTGTTGAGTTACATCAAGGCACCCTAACGCTCAATCATAGTCATAACGTATTTACATTCCAATTGAATTTACCTTTTGAAAACAACTCAAGTAGCTAACCGCAGTCCTTAAAGAATATTTATACAGTGGCGGATTATTATGATTTTACATCTTAATAAATCCATTTACAGCGACTCAGGATATTCCTATTTCATAACCATTTCCTCAATATACTGAATGTCGCATATAACGTGCTTAAATGATCAATTTTCTTTTTCAAAGAATTATCTCTAATAATCTGTCCATCTTTAGTCCATTGTCCATATATTTGAACTAACCGCCCTGTAGTTCGTGAGAGTTCAAGAAGAAGTGCTGTCTTCAGATGCTCTTTTTGAACTAAAGTTAGGTTATTATCCATTTTTATTTTATTAAATTCTTCTATCAAATCTCTTACTAGTTCATTATTCACTTCTTTCAATGAAGCCATTGTCTTCTCCAAGAGCTTCACGTTTCCTTTTTATCTCTTGATACCCTGGAACTAAACATACTTCGGTTTGGACATCTTTGTACTCTAATTCAGCAGATTTATAGATTGATTTTCCGCAAATAGTTAAAAAGTAGCTCAATTTATCTAAGTTTGGTTTCGCTAAATTCTTTTTCCCATTAAGTTGACCCTTGTGAACATAGTCCTTAAGCGAATCAATTATATCCACCATTAAACCGATAAACTCTTCCTTCTGATCTTCCTTAAAATTTTTTAACTCTCTCAATTAAATTGTCATAATAAACTGACAATAGGCTCTCGTTCGAGATATTTGAGACAAGTGTATTTATAAGTAACGAAAGATGTGATACGCAACAATTAGCAATAATAAGAATTTATAACAGTTTGAACTCTTCTGTCATCTAGTGAATTAAAACTATCTATTATTGGTTTAATATTAGTAGGTAATGGAACAAAGTAATCACCCCCTTCATCATATTCTTCGTAATCGAGTTCAGTTCCGTTAACGTCTTCTTTTCTAATTGTTGATTCTTCCTCTTCAATGTTATAAACCAGTTTACCAATTGCAGGTACAGGTATTATATCCTCTTCGTCTGTAATCGTTCTAACTTTATAAATTCCATTATCGTGCTTTATTACTTTTATTTGTTGTTCTAAGGCTTCCAAGGTATCTAGTGTCACGAGAGCCGCACAGTCTTCGTGCCATCATACGATATTAAAAAACCTAATGAGGTGAGCCTATTGTTCGTTCAATTAACCGTGAGTGAGATAATGATCTGAAAACAAAAAAACTGCACAAAAAATATCTCGATGGATAAGCCTTGAAAAAACAGCATCATTTTATGATAAATCTAAATGGGATTTATGCAGGAAATGCAGGATATAAAGAGAGTCTTAAAAATCTCAATTCAGCTTATTCGACCCCTTTTACAAAAAAAAAAACTACCAAGCAGATTTGGATGGTAGTCTGTTGTGTTTTGTCGATTTTCCAATAAATTGAAATAGTTACTCAGCGGCACTTGACGTCAGATTCCTGTGGTGGATTTTTCCCTTTCATTTGGAAAAAAACACCCGGCAGGATGCGTACCGAGAGAAATACGGCATACACCCAAGCCGGGTAAGGGATTAGAAAATAATATCAATGGCCTCTAGCACATCTTGCTCCTGTTCGGATTGCCCGTTCAGGGAAATATCCTTCAACAGCACCGAAGGCTGTTCGCAAATTTGGGTGATGATCACGAGCAGGTCCTGAGCGAAATTGTCGATCAGATTGAGCGTAAACAACTTGGTGGCATATTCAAACTGCCCGTTCATTCCCTCATCCAGCAACGAAATGACCAAGGTAAGATCAAATTGGGAAACCGTATGAGTTTCCGGATAAGATTCGATCTTGATATCCCCGAAGCTTTGAACGTTATCTTCCTTGGTTTCTAGAGCAAACATGACATCGAATACAGGATTGCGGCTTTGATCTCGCGGCGCCTGCAGCTTTTTCACAAGCTCCTCGAACGGATAATCCTGGTGGTCGTAGGCCCCCAGCATCGTTTCTTTGACTTCGTTCAAGTAAGCGAGGAACGTCTTCTCCCCGGACGGATAATGGCGAATCGCCAAAGTGTTGACAAACATTCCGATGAGCGGCTCCAGGTCGGCATGTGTGCGGCCCGAAACCGGCGTGCCTACAATGAAGTCTTCTTGTCCCGAGTACTTGCTGAGCAGGAT
This sequence comes from Paenibacillus sp. FSL P2-0173, assembly GCF_038008045.1. NCBI lineage: Bacteria > Bacillati > Bacillota > Bacilli > Caryophanales > Paenibacillaceae > Paenibacillus > Paenibacillus sp. FSL P2-0173. Next base: position 23,631 of record NZ_JBBOYK010000007.1, on the reverse strand, counting down.
TGAATAGGCCGCCAATAACACCATATAAAGGGTGGTACCGTTCTCATCGGCGATGCGCTGCAAGCTGTCGGTCATCTGCTTGTCGATGCTGAAAGGCAGCACATCTCCCTCAAAGCTGCGAGCGGCAGGTCTGACAAAGTCCGTAGGCAGTTCAAGCGTCGGCAGTTCGCCTTCCAGCACGTCCAGCCAGTAGGCTTCCTGACGTTTCAGCCGCTCTTTTACAGGTTCGGACTGCTGCCAAGCGGCGAATTCCTTGTATTGAATCCGAAGCGGTTCCAGAGTCTCGCCGTTATACAGGCGCAGCAGCTCTTCGACGAAGATGCCCATCGACATGCCATCCGTGACGATATGATGAATGTCCAGCATGAGCAGATGCCGTTCCGCTTCCCATTCGACTAAGCCCACACGCAGCAGCGGCGGCCGCTCCAAATCAAAGACGCGTACAAAGCCGTCTACGATGCTCTTCGTTTCACTTTCCGTCGCTTTCGTATACTCGACGGCAAACTTCAAGTCCGGATAAATCCGTTGTACCGGTTCGCCGTCGACCATTTCGAAGCCGGTTCGCAAAATTTCGTGACGAGCTATCAATCCTTTGAGCGCCGCCTCGAATTGATTCCGTTCCAAACGCCCGACGAGAACCGTCATGCCGGACATGTTGTAGCTAAGCTCGGCGCCTTCCATCTGCTGCTGGATGTACAGCCGTTTTTGCACGGAGGAAAGCGGATAGTAATCCCTCTTATCCAGAACTGGAATGGAGAGGTGTTCCTGCCGCTCCAATTGGCTGATCGCTTCGGCCATCGCTTCGATGGTCGAGTGCCGGAACACATCGCGCAGCGGCAGGTCCACGCTCAGCTCCTTGTGCACCTTGCTGACCAGCGTCGTCGCCCGCAGGGAGTGCCCGCCGAGGTCGAAGAAGTTGTCCGTCACGCCAATCGTGACCGGCCCGAGCACGTCCTGCCAGATGGCGACCAGTTTCGCCTCCAGTTCGGTGCGCGGTGCCACGTATTCGCGGCCTGCGCTTGCTCCCCCTTCCGGCGCCGGCAGCGCCTTCCGGTCGATTTTCCCGTTCGGCGTCAGAGGCAGGCGCTCCAGCTCGACGAAGTACGACGGGATCATGTAACCCGGCAGCTCGCTGGAGATCGCCCGTTTCAGGTCTGCCGCCGTCAGTTCGCCATCCGTTGTGTAGTACGCGCACAGCGCTTTCTGCCCGTTCGCGTCACTTCGAACCAGCACCACCGCTTCGCGCACGCCTTCCACCCGCAGCAGCTGCGACTCGATCTCGCCCGTCTCGATCCGGTAGCCCCGGATTTTCGCCTGGTTGTCGATCCGGCCGATGAAGTCCACGTTGCCGTCTTCCATCCACCGCGCCAAGTCTCCCGTGCGGTACAGCCGCTCGCCCGCGTCGAACGGGCTGTCTACGAACTTCTCTTCTGTCAGCTCCGGACGGTTCAAGTACCCGCGCGCCACTCCGACTCCGCCGATGACCAGCTCGCCCAGCACCCCGACCGGCACCGGATTCAGATGCGCATCCACGATGTAGAATTTCGCATTCAGCCACGCTTTGCCGATCGGCACATGGCCTGTCTGCGGCAGCTTCGTCAGCGGCTCGTCGTAGAAGCTTGAGTCGATCGCCGCTTCCGTCACGCCGTAGGCGTTGATGATCCGGAACAACGAGCCGAAGCGTTCCTGCAAGGTCCGGTAATCCGCCACGCTGCAGCTGTCCGAGCTCGTGATCAACAGCTCCATCCAGCTCATATCCAGCCGCTGCTCGTGCACGTACTCCAGGAACGGCACGATCAGCGCTGGCGTCGATTCGAAGATGGTGATCCGCTCCCGCTCCATCCAGTGGTGCAGACGAGACGGATCGATCCGGTCGTCCTTCGGCACAATCACCATCGTGCCTCCGTTGTACAGCGTCCGCGCGATATCTCCCACGAACACGTCGAACGAGAAGCTTGCGAGCTGCAGCAGCCGCACCGGGAACTGATCCAACCGGTATTCCCGCCGGTAACCCGCCGCCGTGTTCACCAGGCTGCGGTGCTCGATCATCACGCCCTTCGGCTTGCCCGTCGTTCCCGACGTATAGATCACGTACGCCAGATCCTCCGGACGGGCTTCATGGAAGCTGTCGGCATTCGCCCGCTCCTCGCTGTACGACGCTTCGTCGTCCAGGTACAGCACCGCCGCCAGCGCCAGCTCCTCTTCGCCGAGCCAGGCTTCGGCACGCTCTCGCAGCAGCGTTTGCGTCAGCAGCACCTTCGCTCCGCTGTCTTCAAGCATGAACCGCACGCGGTCCGCCGGATAATCCGGGTCGAGCGGTACATACGCCCCGCCCGCTTTCCAGACGGCCAGCACGGCCACCAGCAAGTTCACCGAACGCTCGGCGAGAATGCCGACGATCGTCTCCCGGCCGATGCCGCTTGCGCGCAGCGTAGCCGCCAAGCGGTTCGCCCGCTCGTTCAGCTCCGCATAGGTCAGCCGGTCATTCTCGTACACGACGGCCGCCTCTTCCGGCGTGCACTCCGCCTGTTCCTCAAACAGCCGGTGGAACGCGGCCGCAGGAGCCGCCTCCGGCTGCGCCGGGTTAAACGCGCCGAGAATTTGCTCTTTTTCCGCCGATGTCAAAATGCCCAGCTCGGCAATAGTCGCCGATGGGTTGCGGAGAATGGATTCAAGCAGCTGCAAGTAGTGAGCGGCCAATTTCTCCACCGTTTCGGTTTTATAAAGAGCAGTGGCGTATTCAAACAGATATTCCAAGCCTTCCTCGATCTCCGTGACGTCCAAGCTGAGATCGAATTTAGAAACAATTTCTTCGCTGGCATACGTCGACAAATGGAGTCCGGGAAGCTGGATTTCCAAATTCTCTGTATTCTGCAAAGCAAACATCGTATCGAACAGCGGATTGCGGCGTAAATCACGAGCCACGTTCACCTTATCCACCAGTTCCTCAAACGGATAATTCTGATGTTCAAAAGCGCCCAGCGTCGTCTCCTTGATTTCCTTCAAGTAGTCAAGGAACGTCTTACTGGCAGCCGGATAACTGCGGATGGCCAGGGTATTGACGAACATCCCGATCAGCGGCTGAACGTCGCTGTGATTTCTTCCCGCAATCGGCGTACCGACCACCACGTCTTCTTTCCCTGTATATTTATGCAATAATATTGTATAACCAGCAAGCAGAACCATGTAAAGCGTTGCGCCGTTCTCGGCTGCAAGCCGTTTCAGACCCTCGCTTTTCTCGCTATGCATAAACAATTGCAGCGTGCGGCCCTCGTAGCTCTGCATAGCCGGGCGCGGATAGTCCGTCGACAATTCCAAAACCGGCAGCTCTCCGCGGAACATATCGAGCCAGTAGGCTTCCTGCTTGGCAAGCTGAGCTTTCTGCACGTCCGATTGCTGCCATACCGCATAATCTTTGTACTGAATGCGGAGCGGCTCCAACTGCTCCCCGCTGTACAAGCGGACGAACTCTTCGATCAGTACGTCAATCGAAACGCCGTCAGATACGATATGATGCGTATCGAACATTAGAATGTGCCGGTCCGGCGCCAGTTCGGCAAGGCCTACCCGCAGAAGTGGCGGCTTCGCTAGATCAAACGGACGAACGAATTGGCGCACCGTTTCTTCCGCCTGCTCCCCGCTGATCTGCACATATTCCACCTGGAAGGCGGCTTCTTCGTAAATCCGCTGAACCGCTTCGCCTTTTACCATCTCAAAGCCGGTACGTAGCGTTTCATGACGAGCTACGAGCCCGCGGAACGCTTCTTCAAACCGCTGCCGGTCGAGCTCCCCTTCGAGCAGCATAGCTCCCGGTATGTTGTAGCTCAGCTCGGCTCCTTCCAGCTGGTTCAAGATATAGAGACGTTTCTGAGCGGAAGAGAGCGGATAATACTCGCTAGGTTCCGCAGCCGGAATAGCCGTGAACGAGCCGATCTCCAGCCGCTCCATAGCCGCGGCCATTTCCTCAACCGTCGAATAGCGGAATACGTCGCGAAGCGGGAATTCAACGCCTAGCTCCTTATGCATTTTGCTGACAAGCGTCGTCGCCCGCAGGGAGTGTCCGCCGAGGTCGAAGAAGTTGTCCGTTACGCCTACCGCCTTCTCCCGAACAAGCACATCGTGCCAAATGGCGGCCAGCTTCTCCTCAAGTTCGGTGCGCGGCGCCACGTATTCGCGGCCTCCGCCTGCTCCCCCTTCCGGTGCCGGCAGCGCCTTCCGGTCGATCTTTCCGTTCGGCGTCAGAGGCAGGCGCTCCAGCTCCACGAAGTACGACGGGATCATGTACCCCGGCAGCTCGCTGGCAATCGCCCGCTTCAGGTCCGCCGCCGTCAAGCCTTCTTCCGCTGTATAATAAGTGCACAAAGCTTTCTGACCTTCTTGATCTTCCCTGACGACGACGACCGCTTCCTTTACGCCACCTACACTCAGTAGCTTCGCTTCGACTTCGCCCGTCTCAATCCGGTACCCCCGGATTTTCGCCTGGTTGTCGATCCGGCCGATGAAGTCCACGTTCCCGTCCTCCATCCACCGCGCCAAGTCTCCCGTGCGGTACAGCCGCTCGCCCGCGGCGAATGGGCTGTCTACGAACTTCTCTTCCGTCAGCTCCGGACGGTTCAAGTACCCGCGCGCTACCCCGACTCCGCCGATGACCAGCTCGCCCAGCACCCCGACCGGCACCGGATTCAGATGCGCATCCACGATGTAGAATTTCGCATTCAGCCACGCTTTGCCGATCGGCACATGGCCTGTCTGCGGCAGCTTCGTCAGCGGCTCGTCGTAGAAGCTTGAGTCGATCGCCGCTTCCGTCACGCCGTAGGCGTTGATGATCCGGAACAACGAGCCGAAGCGTTCCTGCAAGGTCCGGTAATCCGCCACGCTGCAGCTGTCCGAGCTCGTGATTAACAGCTCCATCCAGCTCATATCCAGCCGCTGCTCGTGCACGTACTCCAGGAACGGCACGATCAGCGCCGGCGTCGATTCGAAGATGGTGACCCGCTCCCGCTCCATCCAGTGGTGCAGACGAGACGGATCGATCCGATCGTCCTTCGGCACAATCACCATCGTGCCTCCGTTGTACAGCGTCCGCGCGATATCTCCCACGAACACGTCGAACGAGAAGCTTGCCAGCTGCAGCAGCCGCACCGGGAACTGATCCAACCGGTATTCCCGCCGGTAGCCCGCCGCCGTGTTCACCAGGCTGCGGTGCTCGATCATCACGCCCTTCGGCTTGCCCGTCGTTCCCGACGTATAGATCACGTACGCCAGGTCCTCTGGACGGGCTTCATGGAAGCTGTCGGCATTCGTCCCCTCCTCGCTGTACGAAGTTTCGTCGTCGAGGTACAGCACCGCCGCCAGCGCCAGCTCCTCTTCGCCGAGCCAGGCTTCGGCGCGCTCTCGCAGCGGCGTTTGCGTCAGCAGCACCTTCGCTCCGCTGTCTTCGAGCATGAACCGCACGCGCTCCGCCGGGTAATCCGGGTCGAGCGGCACATACGCCCCGCCCGCTTTCCAGACGGCCAGCACGGCCACCAGCAAGTCCACCGAACGCTCGGCGAGAATGCCGACGATCGTCTCCCGGCCGATGCCGCTTGCGCGCAGCGTAGCCGCCAAGCGATTCGCCCGCTCGTTCAGCTCCGCATACGTCAGCCGGTCGTTCTCGTACACGACAGCTGCCGCTTCCGGCGTGCGTTCCGCCTGTTCCTCGAACAGCCGGTGGAACGCCGACGCAGGAGCCGCTTCCGGCTGCGCCGGGTTAAACGCGCCAAGAATTTGCTCTTTTTCCGCCGCCGTCAAAAGCTCCAACTGATTCACGCGGATGTTTGGGTTAGCCGCAACCTTCTCCAGTGCCCGGGCAAAATGACCGTGGATCAGCCTGATGTCTTCCTCTCTGAACGTCAGCGCATTGTACGTAAACCGCAGCAAAATATGCTCTTCCGGAATGACGGTAATGTCCAGGTCGTAGTTCGTTTGCTCCGGCGACTGGATATTAGCGATTTTCAGCGCTTCTTTGTCTCCGCCGACGACCTGCTCAATCTGTTCTTCCATCGGATAATTTTCGAAGACCATGATATGGTTGATCAAATCGCGCTTTTGCTCGCTCAGCGACTGAATTTCGAACAGCGGGAACGTTTCGTAAGCTCCCGATGCCAGCGCTTGATCCTGGGTTTTTCTCAAGATATCGGCTACCGTCTCCTCGGCTTTGCCTTGAATACGGACCGGGATCGTATTAATAAACAGGCCGATCATGCTTTCGATGCCCGGAATTTCCGCCGGACGCCCGGATACGACGGAGCCGAATACGACATCCTCGCTGTTGTTGTATACCTGCAGAACCAGTCCCCATACGGTCTGCATGAACGTATTGAGCGTCACCTGCTGCTGGCGCGCCACCCGCTCGATTTGCCCGGTCAGTTCCTTGCTGAGTTCCACATCGATTTCAGCCGCTTCAAAAGCGCCCTGCTTCAGCTGCGTTTTCTCCTGGGGCAGCTTGGTCTGCTGATCGTAACCCGCCAAATACTCGGACCAGTAACGCGAAGCTTTCGCGGCATCTTGAGCTTCCAGCCATTCGATATACCGGGAGTACGAGGTAACCGGAGGAAGCTCCAGCGTCCGCTTCTCCTGGAACGCGAAGTAGGTGTCGAACACTTCCTTGATCATAAAGGACATGCACCAGCCGTCCATCAAAATGTGATGGTGACTCCAGATCACATGGTAGGACTCGTCGCCCGTGCGCAAAACTGTCACGCGCATAAGAGAGCCTCGGGCCAAATCGAACTTGTTCGCTTTATCCGCGCTGACGAAATCGGCTATCATCTTCTCCGGGTCATCATCGCTTACTGAGCGAATATCTTCGAAGTACACTTCACACTTCCGCTCACGGAATACCACTTGAATCGGCTCGTCTCTCCAGCCGGTAATAAAGTTGGTCCGCAGCGCCTCATTCCGCTGCACCAGCGTATCCAATCCTTGGGTGAAGGCTTCGACATTCAGGCTTCCGTACAGATCGAAGGTCACCTGTTCGAAGTAAGCTTCCGAATCGGCATCCAGCAGGCTGTGGAACAACATCCCTTTTTGCAGCGGAGTCAGGGTGTATACATTCTCCAGTTCGCCGAGCGCCGCCGTATGTTCGGTCAGCCGCTCCAGTTCCTCCAACGTCACATCTTGAAGCAGTACGTCGCTAGGCGTAAGCTCCGGCCGCTCTTTCGATACGCAATGGCTGATGACTTCACGCAAGCTCGAATGAAGCAGGGTGCCCAGGCGCTCTACCGTTTCCCGTTTATACTGGGTTTCCCCATAACGGATCGTGAGTTCCTGTACTCCTTCCGACACCATACCGTTGATATCGAGGACATAATCCATCACTGCATTCGGGCTTGAATCGGAGCCCGGGCTGAACGGAGACGGCCTCGAGCCGCTGCTTTCATAATCCTGGTCGAACTGACCCAAATAGTTAAAGCTGATCTCCGGCTCCAAAGCGAAGCGCTCTCCGTCACGCGGCGCCGACAAATAACGCAGGATGCCGTAGCCGATTCCTTTGTTCGGAATGCGGCGCAAGCTTTCTTTAACCTGTTTCACCTGATGACCGAGCGCCTGGGCGTGACCCGGCTCCAGAACGACAGGGAATTGGCTTGTAAACCAGCCTACCGTGCGCGTAATGTCCACATCCGGCAAAATATCTTCCCGGCCGTGGCCTTCGAGATTCACCAGCACGCGTTCCCGGCCGCTCCAAGCTTGTACCGCGAGGCCAAGCGCGGCAAGCAGCAAATCGTTCATTTCCGTATGGTAAGCACGGTGTGCCTGCTTCAGCAGCTGTTCGGTTTCCTCCGCCGTCCAGCGAACGGTCACGAGCCCGCTGTCCTTCAGCTTGGATCTGCCTTGTTCAAAATCTTTCGGAAGCGGCTCATAGGTCAATTGCTCGATATGCTGCCAATACTCTCTCTCGCTTTCCATCGCCGGACCGTTCGCATAATCAGCGAGCTGTTTCGCCCACGTTTGGAATGAATCCGTTTTGAGCGGCAGACGGATCGGCTGCCCTTGCAGCGCCTGCTCATAGCCGGCAGCAAAATCCTCAAGCAGAATCCGCCAGGATACGCCGTCTACGACCAAGTGATGGATCGCGATGAGCAGGTGGTCGCCGTCGTCGCAGCGGAACAAGCCGAGCTTCACCAGCGGACCGTTTTCCAGATCGATGCTCGCTTGAATGTCATTCGCCTTAGCCTCTACCGCTTCTTTCACGTCGCCGACTCCCTTGAAATCGACAACTTCCAGATCGAACAGCGCTTCGTTCTCCCCGGCGCCGCGGTTCCAGGCGGTATAGCCGTTCTCGGTTTGGCGGTAAACCGTACGGAGAGCATCGTGATGCACGACAAGCTGACGCACCGCTTGGCGTAAAGCTTCTTCGTCAAAGCCTTGCTTGGAGAACTGCATGAACGCCTGGTTGCTGTGATGCACGTCGGCCGGATTTTGTTCAAAGAACCAGCGCTGAATCGGGGTCAAGATGACCTCTCCCGTCACTTCGGCCTGGCTTGCCGTTCTCTCCGCCGTTTGCAGCTGCAAACTAAGGGCGGAAATCGTCGGGTAATGGAACAAATCTTTCATGACCAGCTTGTACCCCGTTTGCAAAAGACGGGACGATACCTGCAAGGCCTTGATCGAATCGCCGCCGAGCGCAAAGAAATTGTCCATCGTGCCGACCTGATCCACGCCCAGCACCGACTGCCAGACCGATGCAAGTGCTTGCTCGGCAGGAGTACGAGGCGCCGTGTATGCAGCCTCGGCACGAATGCTTCCTTCCGGCACAGGCAGCGCTTTACGGTCGATCTTCCCGTTCGGCGTAAGCGGCATTTGATCCAGGCGCATGATGCGCGAAGGCACCATATGGGAAGGCAGCGCGGCGTCCAGATGGGCCACAAGCCCTTCCAGATCGAAGCTGGAATCCGCTACGACATACCCGCACAAATATTTCTGCCCCCGCTCGTCCGTCCGGTCGATGACAAGCGCTTGACGCACGCCGGCAACATTTTTCATGGCCGCTTCAATTTCACCAAGCTCGATCCGATAGCCGCGAATTTTCACCTGGTTGTCGATCCGGCCGATGAAGTCCACGTTGCCGTCCGGCATCCAGCGCGCCAGGTCACCCGTCCGGTACAGCCGCTCCCCAGCGGCGAACGGGCTGTCTACGAATTTCTCCGCCGTCAAATCCGGGCGGTTCAAGTAACCGCGGGCCACACCCGCTCCGCCGATAACCAGCTCGCCCAACACCCCGATCGGCACCGGCTTCAGATTCGCATCCACGATGTAGAACTTGGCGTTCAGCCACGCTTTCCCAATCGGCACGCTGCCCGTCTTCGGCAGCTTCTCCAGCGGCTCGTCATAGAAGCTGGAGTCAATCGCCGCTTCCGTTACGCCGTAGCTGTTAATAATACGGAACTGCGAGCCGAAGCGCTCCTGCAAGGTGCGGTAATCCGCTACGCTGCACGCATCCGAGCTTGTGATCAGCAGCTGCATCGAGCTGAGGTCCAGACCCTCGGCATGCACATGCTCCATGAACGGCACGATCAGCGCTGGCGTCGATTCGAACACCGTCACGGCGTAGTCGCGAATCCAGCCGTAGAGGCGGGTTGGATCAATCCGGTCGTCCTTCGGCACGATGACCATGGTGCCGCCGTTGTACAGCGTCCGCGCAATGTCGCCGACGAACACGTCGAACGAGAAGCTGGCGAGCTGCAGCAGCCGGATCGGGAACTGATCCAGGCGGTAGTCCCGCCGGTAGCCCGCCGCCGTGTTCACCAGGCTGCGGTTTTCCACCGCCACGCCCTTTGGACGGCCCGTCGTACCGGAGGTGTAGATGACGTAAGCCAAATCGCGCGGCTTGTTCACATTCGCCGGATTCGATGCGAGATCCGCCGCTAGTACGTTCTTCTCGGCTTCTGCCGTGGCGGACGTTTCGGCAGCAGCCGTTTCCGCTTGCGCCAAAGCCTCCGCCTCTGCGCCTGCTTCGCCCACAGCCGCTTCCGCCGCTCCGAGGCTGTACGTCGCGGCGTCGTCAAGCGCAAGCACCGTTTGCAGCACTAGAGCTCCGTCGCGGCGCCAAGCTTCCGCCTGCTCCAGCAGGCGGGTCTGCGTGAGCAGCACCGACGCCCCGCTGTCCGCGAGCATATACTCGATCCGCTCCGCCGGATAGTCCGGGTCGAGCGGCACATAAGCGCCGCCCGCTTTCCATACGGCGAGCACCCCGATCAACAGCTCCGCCGAACGGCCGGCCAGAATGCCGACCACCTGCTCCGGCTTCACCCCGCGCGCCCGCAGTGCATACGCCAGACGATTCGCTTTGGCGTTCAGCTCCGCATACGTCAGCTTGCTGTCTTCGTAGACAACCGCCAGCGCTCCCGGAGTGCGCTCCGCCTGCTCCTCGAACAGCTCGTGGAACGTTCTCTCTCTCCACGACTCATCCGCTTCCAAACCTGTACCCTCTGCGGCGGGTTGCTTCGCAAGAGCCGAAGACGACACGTCAAACCCGACCAGCAAATCATGCTTTTCGCTGTCCGTCAAGATATCCAAATCCGAAATCCGTGCACCCGGCTGAGCCAGGATCGACGCCAAAAGCTGCTCGTAATGACCCGCCAGCCGTACCATCGTTTCCTGTCTAAACAACGAGGTAGCGTACTCGATCTTGCAAACCAGCTCGTTATCGGCTTCCACGATATCAAAGCTAAGATCAAACTTTGCCGTCTTTTCCTCGATGTCGAACAGCGACCATTGCAAGCCTTCCAGGGTTAAATCCAAGCTTTCGTGCTTTTGCAAAGAAAACATGGTGTCAAACAGAGGATTCCGGCTTAAATCCCGGCTCACCTGAAGAGCTTCCACCAGCTCCTCGAACGGATAGTCCTGGTGCTCGTAGGCTCCAAGCGTCGTTTCCTTCACTTCCTGCAAGTAATCCAGGAACGTCCGCTCCGCCGCCGGACCCAAGCGAAGGGCCAGCGTATTGACGAACATGCCGATAATCGGCTGCAGGTCGGCGTGAGAACGGGCGGCAATCGGAGTGCCGACCACTATATCTTCCTGTCCCGCGTATTTATGAAGCAATACGGAGTACGCAGCCAGCAGAAGCATGTACAGCGTCGCTCCCGAATCGCTGGCAAGCCGTTTGAGAGCTTCGCTTTTCTCCGCATCCAGCGTAAACGTGAGCGTTTGACCGTCAAACTGCTGGACGGCCGGGCGGGAGAAGTCGAGAGGCAGCTCAAGAACCGGAAGCTCGGAGCTGAATACCCCGCGCCAGTATTCCTCCTGCCGTTTGATGCGCTGCCGTTGCTCCTCGGATTGCTGCCAAACGGCGTAATCCTTGTATTGAATCCGCAGCTCCGGCAATTCTTCCCCATTGTAAAGCCGCACGAATTCACGCAGCAGCACGTCCATGGAAAGGCCGTCGGAACCAATATGATGAATATCCAGCGCGAGCAGGAATTTCTCTTTCTCCAGTTCGATCAGCAGGGCGCGCAGCAAAGGCGGCTGGGTCAAGTCAAAAGGCTGAATGAAGCCTTCAAGAATGGCCGCAACCTGATCTTCGCTTGCTTGAAGCTTCTCGACCTTGAAAGCTACAAGCGGATGAATACGCTGAACCGGCTCCCCATTCACGATTTCAAATCCGGTGCGCAGCATATCGTGCCGGGCCACCAAAGTAGTCAGCGCCTTTTCCACTTTGGCCTCGTTCAAAGCCCCTCTCAATTGCAAGGCGCTTGGGAGATTATAATTCAGCTCCAAGCTATCCAGCTGGTGCAGGACGTACAGCCTTTTTTGCGCGGAGGAAACCGGATAGTACGCTTTCTCTTCCGCTTTCGGAATCGAGCTGTGCTGCGATTCTTCCAAGCTGGCAATAGCCCCGGCCATCGACTCTACCGTCGTATAGCGGAACACATCGCGCAGCGGAAGTTCGACGTTCATTTCCTTCTGAATCTTGCTGACAAGGTTCGTCGCCCGCAAGGAGTGGCCTCCGAGCTCGAAGAAATTGTCCAGGACTCCAATACCGGAGTAACCCAGCACTTCCTCCCAGATCTTCACAAGCTCGGACTCCGTCCGGTTACGCGGTGCTACATATTCGACGCCCGTCTGCAAGCTGCCTTGGGGCTCCGGCAGCGCTTTGCGGTCTACTTTGCCGTTGGCCGTCAGCGGCATGCGCTCCAGCTGCACGAAGTACGACGGGACCATGTACCCCGGCATTCCCTGGGCCAGCGAGGTTCTCATTTCGCTGACCGTCAGTGTCCGGTCCGCCACAAAGTAGGCGACAAGTGCCTTCTCGCCCCCGCCGTCCTGACGGGCAAGCACCACCGCTTCTTCCACGCCCTCGACGTTCAGCAGCTGCGTCTCGATTTCGTCCAGTTCGATCCGGTAACCGCGGATTTTGACCTGGTGATCGATTCGGCCCAGGTATTCGATATTGCCGTCCGGCAGCCAAGCCGCCAAGTCGCCCGAGCGGTACAGTTTCTCCCCCTCCGCAAACGGGGAATCGACGAACTTCTCCGCCGTCAGATCCGGACGGTTCAGGTATCCTCTCGCAAGGCCTTCCCCGGCCACGTACATTTCGCCCGCTACGCCGATCGGCACAGGGCGGCAGCTTTCATCCAGGACGTACACCCTCAGCGTCGGGATCGGCTTGCCGATATTGCTCTTCGCCGCCTCCATTTCGACCCACGTTATTTCCTTATATGTAACGTGAACCGTCGTCTCGGTAATGCCGTACATATTGATTAGCTTCGTCGTCGGGTACTTCGTCTTGAAGCCCTTGAGCAGCAGCGGACTCAGCGCTTCGCCCCCAAAGATCACATTGCGAATACGCAAATCGTATGGATGATCCGTCAAGACCTCACGCAGCAGCTGGTAGAAGTACGTTGGTGTCTGGTTCAAAATGGTAACCTGTTCGCGGCCCAGCAGCGCCAGGAAATCGGCCGGATTTTTCGCCGTCAGCGGCGGTACGATGACCAGCTTGCCTCCGTACAGCAGCGCTCCGTACATTTCCCAGACGGAGAAATCGAAGCAGAACGAGTGGAACAGCGTCCACGTGTCGGACGGCCCGAAGTCGAACAGGTTCTTGTCGTTGAACAGGAGCCGCACGACGTTCTTATGCTCGATCAGCGTTCCTTTCGGTCTGCCGGTCGTTCCCGACGTGTAGATGACATATGCCAGGTTGCCCGGCCCGGAAATCGGCTCCAGGTTCGAAGCGTCCAGCGCATCGTCGGAGTCCGCTCCTCTGTCGCCCCAAACGAAATCGTCCAATTCGAGGCGCGTTCCTACGAAGTCGGTCTTCTCGTGCAGATGCTTTTGAATCAGCAATAACGGCGCGCCCGAATCCTCGATCATGAAGCGGATGCGCTCCTCCGGGTAGTCGGGATCGACAGGCACGTAGGCTCCGCCCGCTTTGAGAATCGCCAGAATGCCGACGACCATATCGAGCGAGCGTTCGGCCAGAATCGCTACCAGCTGGTCCGCTTCGACTCCCGTCTCCCGCAGCTTCCGCGCAAGGCGGTTGGATCGCTCGTTCAGCTCGCGGTAGGTCAGCTGCCGCTCGTTCATGACGGCGGCCACGTTGTCCGGGTAAAGCTCCGCCTGCTCTTCGAACAAGCCGTGAATCGTCTGCTGCCGCGGGTAGTCCGCCTCCGAATCGTTGAAACCGCGCACCAGCTCGCGGATTTCCTCCTCCGTGAGCATTTCCAACGAGGCAATATCCCCGTCCGGCGCTGCTGCGATGGTTTCGAGCAGCTTGTCATAATGTCTGGCGAACCGCTCCGCGGTCTCTTGTTTATACAAAGCCGTAGCGTACTCCAACCGGCATTCGAGCTGACCGTCCAGCTCCGAAATATCCAGGAGCAGCTCGAACTTGGATGTTTGGTTTTCCAGTGGATAAAACGATTGCTCCAGCCCCTCGATGACAATTTGCTCGTTCTCCGTATTTTGTAGGGAGAAGAACGTGTCAAAGAGCGGATTCCGGCCGGTCGCGCGCGGAATGTGAAGACTTACTACCAAGTCTTCGAACAAATAATTTTGGTGTTCGAAAGCCCCGAGCGTGATGTCCTTGATTTCTTTCAGGTACGAAAGGTACGGCTTGGAACGCTCCGGACGGCTGCGAATGGCCAGCGTGTTGATAAACATCCCTACGATCGGCTGCACTTCTTCCTGCGTTCTTCCGGCAATCGGCGTTCCTACGATCAGATCTTCCTGACCCGAATATTTATGCATAAGGATGGTGTAAGCCGACAGCAGCACCATGTACAGGGTCGTCCCTGTCCGTGCCGCCAGCTCTTTCAGCTTCTCCGTCCGATCTTTCTCGATATAAAACTTCACGGTTCGGCCGTCAAAGCTTTGCACCGCAGGCCGCGGGAAGTCCGTCGGTAGCTCCAAGACCGGCAACTCGCCCGACAGCTGTTCCAGCCAATACTCCTTCTGCGGCTGAAGCATCTGCCCGTAAGCTTCGGAATGCTGCCAAACGGCATAATCTTTGTATTGAATGCGCAGCGGGGTCAGCTCCTCGCCCCGATACAGGCGGCTGAACTCGTCGAAGAGCAGCGCTGTCGAAATGCCGTCCGAGACGATATGGTGCATATCGAACAGCAGAATGTGGCGATCCTCGGCGACTTCGATCAGGCCGATGCGGAGAAGTGGCGGCTTGGTCACATCAAACGGATAATAGTAAGCTTCCACCACTTGGTCCACTTCCCGCTCGCTCGCCTGGAAATAATCGACAGCAAACTCCACCTCGTCATAGATGCGCTGGACAAGCTCGCCTTGAACCTGCTCGATCCCGGTACGCAGCGTCTCATGGCGCTGAATCAGCGCCATGAACGCGTGCTCGACGCGCGTGCGGTCCAGCTTGCCTTCGAGAAGAAGCGCCGCCGACATATTGTAGCTGCGCTCGGCCCCGTCAAGCTGGCGCAGGACGTACAGACGCTTTTGCTCGGATGAAACCGGATAGTACTCGGCCTCAGCCGCCTTTGTAATCTCATACGTCTCCTGCTGCCTTAAACCGCCGATTCTTTGGGCCAGCTGTTCGATCGTGGTGTAACGGAAAACTTCCCGCAGCGGAACCTCGACTTGCAGCTCTTTCCGAATCTTGGATACAAGCGTGGAGGCCCGCAAGGAATGACCACCCAAGTCAAAGAAATCGTCTTGGACTCCAACTCGCGCAATACCCAGCACCTGCTGCCAAATGAGAGCAAGTCTTGTTTCCAGCGTTGTGCGAGGAGCCACATACTCACGGCCTGCTTCTACCTCTCCGGTCGGTTCAGGCAGCGCTTTACGGTCAATTTTGCCGTTCGGCGTGAGCGGAAGCTTATCAAGAGACACCAGCCGGGCCGGGACCATATGGGCCGGCAGCTCTTGCTTCAATTGGGACAGCAGATCGCTCAGCTGCAAGGAAGCATCCGCCGCCACGTAGCCGCACAAATACTTTTGCCCCTGCTCATCCGTACGGTCGGTCACCACAGCCTGCTTGACGCCCGGGAAACGCAGCAGGGTCGTTTCAATTTCGCCGAGTTCGATCCGGAACCCGCGAATTTTCACCTGATAGTCGATCCGGCCGATGAAGTCGACGTTGCCGTCTTTCAGCCAGCGGGCCAAATCGCCTGTCCGGTACAGACGTTCGCCCGGCACAAACGGGCTGTCTGCAAACTTCTCGGCGGTTAGGTCCGGACGGTTCCAGTACCCGCGCGCCACCCCGGCGCCGCCGATGACAAGCTCGCCCGGAACCCCTACAGGAACCGGCTTTAACGCGGCATCGACAATGTAAAACCGGGCGTTCAGCCAAGCTTTGCCGATCGGCACATGACCCGACGGCGGCAGCTTATCCAGCGGCTCACCGTAAAAGCTGCTGTCAATGGCCGCTTCGGTAACGCCATAGCTGTTGATGATGCGGAATTGTCCGCCGAATCTTTCCTGCAGCAATCGGTAATCGGTGACACTGCAAGCATCCGAGCTGGTAATCAGCAACTGCATGGAGCTAACGTCCAGCCCTTCTTCATAAATATGCTGCATGAACGGCAGGATGAGCGCAGGCGTCGATTCGAATATCGTAATGTTTTGGTCCCGAATCCAGCCGTACAAGAGGTTCGGATCAATCCGGTCATCCTTCGGCACAATCACCATCGTGCCTCCGTTATACAGCGTCCGCGCGATGTCTCCGACGAACACGTCAAACGAGAAGCTGGCCAGCTGCAGCAGCCGCACCGGAAACTGATCCAACCGGTACTCGCGACGGTACGCATCCGCCGTATTCACGAGACTACCGTGCTCGATCATGACGCCTTTCGGGCGTCCCGTCGTACCCGAGGTGTAAATCACATAAGCCAAGTCTTGCAGGGCGCTGCCGGCAGATTCAAATTCCACGGCTAAGGCATCCCCGTTATAAATCTGTTCATCGTCCATGGCATAGACAGCTTGAAGCTTCAGTCGGTCATCGGCCAACCAACCTCCGGCCCGCTCCAACAGATGACGCTGCGTAAGCAGCACCGATGCATCGCTATCGCTGAGCATGTACTCAATCCGCTCCGCCGGATAATCGGGGTCCAGCGGTACATAGGCTCCGCCGGCTTTCCAAACGGCGAGCACCCCGACCAGCAGTTCCACCGAACGCTCCGCCCAGATCCCCGTAATCGTCTCCCTTCCCACGCCCTGTTCGCGAAGGAGAGAAGCCAGCCGCTCGGCGCGTTCGTTCAATTCGCCGTAGGTCAGCTGTTTGTCCATGTAGACGACTGCCGGATGCTCCGGAATTTCCCGGGCAAACTTTTCAACATACCGATGAAACGCTTCTCCCTCGCTCAGCCCTGCCACCGGCGGGTTAAAAACGTTGAGAATGCGGTGTCTCTCCTCATCGCTCAGCAGAGAAATTTCGCGTACCGGCAGTTCGGGAGTCTGAAGAAACTGGTCCAGAACGGTTACATACTGTTCCATAATCCGATCAATCTCGGCCGTCTCGAACAGGCCGGTACGATAGGAAGCATGGAGAATTACATGGCCTTCATTCAGCATATGGTCGAAGCGCAGCAGCAAATCGTCCATCTCGTGCCTAGCGAAGTGAGCCTCCAGGCGTACCTTGATTTCTTCGTACTCCACGATTTTCAAAGGCAGATATTCCAGAGACGTGCGGAACAGCCCCGAAAGATCGTTGCGGCCGTGTTGTTCGCGTAAATCCTGGATCAATTGGTTATAAGGGTATTTCTGATACCTCAGATCCGCCGTATTCTCCTTGGAAACCGTTTGGATCAAGGAAAGCACGTGCCTGTCTGGATTCAGACGAATCCGCGTAGCCACGGTGCTGACGAACATGCCGATCGTTTCTTTTTCCTTCTTGCTGGTGCGATTGGCGAAAACCGTGCCGACCGGAACATCGGTGCTGTCGGTCAGCTTGTACAATAAGGCGTACATGGCGGACAGAAATAACGTATATAAGCTGACCTGATATTGTTCGCTAAAGGCCAGAATGCGTTCATACCGGGAACCGTCCAAAGTGATGGCCAGTTTATTGGATTCGCTGCCGATCGAGAATGGCGGATACGATTTAATGCCGGTCGTTTCAGGCAAAGTGTTGTACTTCGTCAGCCAGTATTCCTTGCCTTTTTGATAACGCTGCGATTGCTCATATTCACGCTCCGCGGAAATATAATCCAGATAGGAAGGGGCCTGGTAACTGCTGGAGATGCCTTTGCGCAGTTCCAGGTATTTTTCCATCACCGCATGCAGCAAAGCATTGACGGACAAGCCGTCGGCGATAATATGATTTACCGTCAAATTGAGCCATACTTGGCCGTTCGCAAAATGGATAATCGTAAATTGGTAGAGGTGTTCGTCGAACACGCTGGCCGGTTTTTCGCTTACTTCTTTCACCCAAGCATAGAATTGTTCGGTTGTACCTATTTCGAGGTGGCTTATCCTAGCTTGGACATTCTCCGGCTCTTCGAACCACTGCGTTGGATTTTGCAAATCCCCGCTAATGCGGATTCGGAAAACGTCATAGGTTTTGACGATCTCTGCCGCCGCTTGCTCCAGAAGCTGTGTGTTGATCTCGCCCGTAATCTGGTAGGTCGCGGAAAGCATCGTGATGGACGTTCCCGGATTCATAATTTCCATGAACCATATTCGGCGCTGGGCTTGCGTTAATCCATATTGCTCGTTAGTATTCTCTCTCACATCGACACACTCCCAGTTTAGAGATTCTTTATAGATAGGCTTCGTACCTAGATGTCACTTAGTCACTCTTAGAAGAACCGCGCAGGCCATTCCCGGAACGGCTCCTTCGGACTCTTCCTCCTTTTTCGTGTCTACGTTTTCTGGTAACTACCGGTTATAAAGTCATACCTCGGATTACTAAAAGACTCTGTCGCATTCGCAAGCAGGAAGCCGCCCGCCGTAAAGCGGGTCTAGCCGTACAGCCGGGCGTAATAACCCCCGAGCGCCAGCAGGTCCTGATGGCGGCCCCGCTCGACGACCGTCCCTTGGTTCATGACGGTAATCAAATCCGCATGTTCCACGGTGCTGAGACGGTGGGCGATCAGAATGGTGGTGCGCCCCTTCATCAATACGTTCAGGGCCTGCTGTACCCAATGCTGGGATTCATTATCCAGCGCGGAAGTCGCTTCGTCCAGCAGCAGAATCGGAGCGTTTTTGAGAATCGCCCGGGCGATCGCAATTCGCTGCCTTTGTCCGCCCGACAACGACGCTCCTCTCTCTCCCACCGGCGTTTTATACTGTTCAGGAAGTTCCTGAATGAAATGGTGAGCGTACGCCGCTTTGGCCGCTTCGATCACTTCTTCATCCGTTGCATCCGGGTTGCCGTAGCGGATGTTTTCCTCAATCGTGCCGGTAAACAAGAACGGCTCCTGCGGAACGTATGCAATCTGCCTGCGGATTTCGTCCAGCGTGTAATGGCCGAACGGTTTGCCTTGGAGCAGGATTTCTCCGCTGTCCACAGGATAAAAGCCGAGCAGCAGCTTGATCAGCGTACTTTTGCCGCTGCCGCTGGCCCCCACGATAGCGGCGACCTGGCCGGGAAACACCTGCATGGACATGTCGACAAGCACCTTTTTATCCGCCTGATAGGAAAATTCCACATCGCGAAACTCCACCGCAGCCTCCGACACGAGCTCGCTGTGAGGAGATCCCAAACGCTCCGGTTCCTCTTCCTCTCTTAGTACCTCTTGAATCCGGTGAGCGCCCGCGAGCGAATTTTGGATCATCGACAGAACCATCCCCAAGTTCAACAAGGCGTGCGTCAGATTCACTTGCAGAACCGCCAGGGCGGCGACGCTTCCCATCCCCATCAATCCGTAGGCATAAAGAAGACTGCCGATGACGATGATGCCGCAGAACGTGACGTAGCTGATAAAATGGTTCACCGCAGCCTGCATGCCGTTCTTCTGCGCCGTTTGCCGAAGCGTCTGCGTCATTTGTTCGTTCAACGCCTCGTACTGGCCGTAAATCGTGCGGATGCGGAACAGCTTCACCAATTGAATGCCGCCCATAAAATCTTTGAATTTTTCGGTCATTTTACCGAGCGTTTGCAAGCCTTGTTCGGACAAGACGCGAACATCCCGCGCAAATTTCAGGCTGACCACGGAGGACAGCAGCAGAATGACAAAGGATACGCCGGCAAAACGCCAATCGATCAACACCATGGAGACAATGGAGCCGATGCAAAAGACAACTTGAAGCAGCAAAACGAAGTAAACCTGCGAGAATGTAAACTCAACGGTCGTTACGTCGTTGTTCACTCGCGACAGCAAGTCCCCATGGTGCGTCTGCTCCAGAAATTTCGGCCGCACCCGGCACAGCTTGTCATAAAGACGTTCGCGGATATTCAGCACAGTCAGCTCGACACTGCGCTGGTATAAGTAAATGAACCAGGGAGAAACTATATTTTCCAGGAACAGGGACACGCCCAAAATAATAAAGGCTTCCACCATCAGGGACGTATCTCGGGACACGGAGAAATCAACCAAGTTTTGTACGACCAAGCTGAAGGCGATCAGGAACAATGTCTGGGAGAGCGCCGTCACGACCAGGCCAATAGCGTACTGGGTTTTGCGCTTGCCGTTCATAAACGTCAGCAAGTAGCAGAGTTCTTTCACTTGCGAGAGCCATCCGCCCTTTTTCAAGTGTACGCCACCTCCCTGCGTTCGGCAGACTTGGTAAATTCCTGGTAGTACGACTGGGCGTACAGTCCCTTCATCTCCAGCAATTGTTCATGAGTGCCCTTTTCCACAATATTTCCTTGTTCCATGACCCAAATTTCGTCGGCGTTTTGTACTGTGGAAAGCCGGTGGGCAATAACCATCGTCGTTCTCTGCTTCAGCAATATGTTAAGCGCTTCCTGAACCGCGCTTTCCGACTCCGGATCAAGAGCCGACGTTGGCTCGTCCAGCAGCAGAACGGGAGCATCCTTCAGAAAAGCCCGGGCCATTGCAATGCGCTGGCGCTGCCCGCCGGACAAAAAGCCTCCGCGCTCTCCGACATACGTCTGATAGCCGCCAGGAAGCTGCATAATGAAGGAATGCGCCTGAGCGGCTTTGGCGGCTTCGATAATCTCGTCCATCGACGCTTCTTCCCGCCCGTAGCCGATATTTTCGGCGATCGTGCCGCTAAACAAATATGAATCCTGGGTTACCACGGAAAAATACGACCGAAGCTGCTCCGGATCGGCGCCGTGGATCAGGCTGCCGAACACGCGGATTTCTCCCTGGTCCTCCGGAAGTGGATAAAAGCCGCATACAAGCTTAAACACCGTGCTCTTCCCTCCGCCGCTCGCTCCGACAAGCCCGATCGTCTTTCCTTCCGGCACTGAGAAGCTGACATTCCGCAGAATCGGGGAGTTCTCCTCATACCCGAAGGTTACGTTCTGAAACTCGATGGGGGCGGCGCTTGCTTTCGGAAGCGAACGGCCATTTTCCGTTTCGGTCGGCTGCTCGACGATTTCGGAGACCCTTCTCAGGGCACCGGACATTTCGAACGTCCGCGTGATGAGCTCGGGAATATGCTCCAGCGGCTCCAGACACAGATTCAGCAAGTACAGGAAGGCAATCAGCTCTCCCGCACCTAGCTGCCCGTTGTAGATCAAATAGCTTCCGTAACTGACGGCGAAAATGATCGGGCTGATCATCAGCGTGGAAAGCAGCGGGTTGACCCAGGCTTCCCGCTTTTTCACGGCCAGCTTTTTTTGAGCCGTCAATTGCAGCAGCACTTGGTAGGAGCGAGATAACATGCCGGATAGCAGATAGCTTTTTACAATAGGCATACCCCCAAGCGTATCCTGGAGGTTGACGTTCATTCGGCCCATGTTCACCTGGGCTTCCTCCGTTAACCGCTCCAACTGCTTGCCGATCCATTGGGAAACCAGCAGCGCTAAGGGAAATAACAGCAGGCTGTACAACATCAGCTCCCATTGGAGGTAGATCAAATAAGCGAAACAGCCGATGAACAAAAGCGGATGATAAAACCACTGGGCGAAGTCCCGAACCATAAACTGCTGGATGAGCTGCAGGTCGTTGTTGACCCGCGACAACACGTCGCCGGAATGCTGCTTTTCCAAATAGGAGACCGGGAGTTTGCCGATATGACGCATGACATGATTGCGGATATCCTGCACCGCAGAGGCGCTGCTTCGCTCCACGCCGAAGCTCATGAAAAACTTCGCCGGCACACCGATCAAGATGACCACAAAGACCGTGTACACGATTTGCAGAACGACTGGCCCCGCCCCCTTCTCGGCCTGGGTGGTCAGCTGCTCGATCAAACTTCCCGTCCATACCTCAATAACGGCGGCGGCAATCGCGGACAAGATACCGACGATCATCCAGCCTTTGTGACGGCTTACATAGGACATCAGCCAGCGGAACGCTTTCCAGGCGGCGTAAGCGGTTTGGCGCCTGGAAGACGCCGCTGTGCCTTGTTCTAGAACAGACGGCTGTCGGTCAGCTTCCATGCAGTACCCCGGCCTCCGCTTCGATTTGCCGCTTGACTTGCTCTAAGATGTCCCGGATGACGACGGCCGTTTCTTCCACGCGCGCGAGTTCCAGCAATTCCTCGTGCGCGCCCTCCAGCCGGTAATCGGCATAAGCTTGCGTCGTTGCCCCCCGCCAGGAAGGCAATTGGTACTTCAAGCGGAACGCTTCGCTGTCCTTCGCAATCAGTTCGTAAATCCGGGCCGGGATCGTGCCGGAATTAATAAGCTGCGCTTCGTACGCCAAGGTCGCTTTGACCTTCCGATGAACCCGCTCCCGCACGAGCGGGTTGCTCATTAATTCCTTCTCTTCTTCGTCGAAATCAGCAAGCATTTCTTCAAGCTCTTTCTCCGACGTTTCGGAAGGCGTCAGCGCGTCCTTAATCCACGAGTCCACCATGAGCACGTCCGTTACGGAATACCCTCTTTTCTCCATCGTTTTGGCTACCTCGAACGTCAGGTTGCCTCCGAAGCAGTAGCCGAGCAGCACGTAAGGTCCTTCCGGCTGGATGCGGACGATCTCGTCCACATAACGGTTCAGCATGGCCTTGTAATCGACGGCATCGTCGATAAAATCAATGCCGTAGAGCACGAACCGGCCGTCGAGCCTGCTTGCGAGCTCTCGATAACCGATGCCGAAGCCGCTGCCCGGAGGGAAGCAGAACACGTTCAGATCTCCTGCTTTATTCAGCTTAATGAAGGAGTCTCCTCCTTTATCCAGGCCGAGATCCCCCTCTCCGAAAGCCATGGCTTCAACTGTTACATTATGGAATTGGCGGTTCAGCGGTATCTCAAATCCCGTTTCATCATAAACGGCTTGAACGAGCCTCATCAGACTTAACGAATTGCCACCCAACTCAAAAAAGTTATCCTTTACGCCGACCTGCGGAACGCCAAGCGTATCCTGCCAGACGCGGGCGATCTTCATTTCAAGCAGCGTTCTCGGCGCCACATATTCCGCTCCTCCGACCGCGGCTTCCTCCGGCGCGGGCAGCGCTTTGCGGTCGATTTTCCCGTTCGGGGTCAGCGGCATCCCCGAAAGCTGCACGAGGTACGAAGGAATCATATACCCCGGAAGCTGCTTGGCGAGCTCCTCCTTGAGTTCATGCGCCGCCAGCCTCGTTTCCGCGACATAGTAAGCGACAAGCTGCTTTTGGCCGTTCGCGTCGTCGCAGTCGAGCACCTTGGCTTCTTGCACGGCGGCGATCTTCAGCAGTTGCGTCTCGATTTCGTCCAGCTCGATCCGGTACCCGCGGATTTTGACCTGGTGGTCGATCCGTCCCAGGTATTCGATGTTGCCGTCCGGCAGCCAAGTCGCCAAGTCGCCCGAGCGGTACAGTTTCTCCCCCTCCGCAAACGGGGAATCGACGAACTTCTCCGCCGTCAGATCTGGACGGTTCAGGTATCCTCTCGCAAGCCCTTCCCCGGCCACGTACATTTCGCCCGCTACGCCGATCGGCACAGGGCGGTGGTTTTCATCCAGGACGTACACCCTCAGCGTCGGGATCGGCTTGCCGATATTGCTCTTCGCCGCCTCCATTTCGACCCACGTGATTTCCTTATACGTCACGTGAACCGTCGTCTCGGTAATGCCGTACATATTGATCAGCTTCGTCTCCGGGTACTTCGTTTTGAAGCCCTTGAGCAGCAGCGGACTG
>NZ_JBBOYK010000006.1:0-238184 GCF_038008045.1 Paenibacillus sp. FSL P2-0173 | reverse complement strand
CATTAAGGCTGTGCTCTTTTTGTATACCATAAGGCTTTCGCATTTTGGAAAATATACAAGAAACCATTACATATACTCCATTCCACTAAATTAATAAGATTGGGGCATAACTATTATAAAGCTTACAACACTCTGCATATCGACCGATAGTGAAGTCAAACATAATGAAATTTATAAAGCAGCAAGTCTCCAACAACAGGGAGCCTTGCTGTTTGCCGTTACTGTTTTTTTAGGGGGAAGATTAAAAGTAAGGCTATAAATTTCTAGAGAACAGGTACTTTTGAAGCGAGATAGAAACGTTTCTATTAGAGTTTGAAAAGAAAATTCATAGCTTTGGGAGAGAAAAACTCAATCCGAACTGAATTTTTTAGACGAAGAGTCAGAAAAAAATATGAAAAATATGGTCCTTTAGGACTATGAAATAACAATATTTATTACAAAATTAAAGAGTTATTAATTTTGGCTTATGTGAGCTTGATACAAATTCGATCCATTATTTAGGAGGTTAAAGAGAGTTGCGGAAAAAGGCGGAATTTGTCGGATGATATCAGGTTGAATTTGTTACATTTATGTTAATGGCATGTAAAGATAAAATTGTTGTAGGATAAGGGGTTGGAGCTTCAATGTAAATCATAATGAGTTTAGTTTTACAAAATTCGTGAAAACCAAAAATTTCGTTTTAAACTAAATTATCAGATCATGATTGACAGATAACTAATACAAAAAGTGAAATTGTTGCTTTTGAAGTTTGGAAACAAATAACATAATATGGATTTTGTTTTATTTTTATGAGCTCCATCAATTTAGCCCTTTTGTCCCATGCCAAGCGGTTTTAAAGTTTGTATATTTAAAAACAGTTAGAAAGTGTTGGAAGAAAAAAAGAGATATAAGGATTTACTGTAAAATTATGAACTGCATAGAGGATGGAGGAATTCATTTGACAACTCGATCACAATCTTGGTTCGCAAAAACAGAGGTCCAACCGACTGCGAAGCTCCAACTATTTTGCTTCCCCTACGCTGGTGGTGGCGCTTACATATTTAACTCTTGGAAGTCTAGGTTCGCGCCTGATATTAACGTGTTGCCTATACAACTTCCAGGACGTGAAAGCCGCTCAACAGAAGCTCCAATGGATACTCTTCAGGACATCGTTCAATCGTTGATTCCCGCTATGGCCCCATACATGCATAAGCCGTTCGCTTTTTTTGGGCACAGTATGGGTGCACTGATTGCATTTGAAACAGCACGACAGTTGTACAGCAAAACTGGAAAGCTACCTGTGCATATCATCATATCTGGTAAATCCGCACCACATCTTCCATACTCCAAAAAACGACTCCATGATTTAGCAGACGATTCTTTCACCGAAGAGCTTCGTTTGATGCAGGGAACACCTGAAGAGGTGCTGCAAAATGCAGAATTGATGCAAATTATTATGCCTCGTCTGCGTGCAGATTTTAAGGTATGTGAAACTTATGTTTATCAGCCGGGAAATCCACTGGTATGTCCGATGACCGTTTTAGGCGGAATGAAGGATTTTGAGGTTAGCACAGATTCACTCCATGCCTGGCAACAGCATACGACATCACCTATGGATGTTCAGATGTTCGAAGGTAATCACTTTTTCATCCATGAACAAGAACAAGAAGTTATGAGCGCAGTCGAGAACATTCTTTCTACATCCTCGCCGATGGCCCACGCGGCAGCAGCTCATACAGCTTACAACACAAGCACCCTACAACCACGATTCAGACAGAGTTGAATGTCCCACACATCACGATACACTTCGTTATTACCATCTCAGCAACAATCGACAACCAACCCACAAACAAGATGCAAATTCCAGCATAGTTCAAAATCGCATTTTATTCTGTACGGATACTCATGCATCCAAACCCAGAGTTTATCTCAACGACGTCCACAGCCAATATAAAAAGTTCCCACTGAAAAAGTGTGGGCAACGAAAAGAGGGATGCCCTTGTTTCGATCAAATTCTGCTTTTCGGAGAGTCGCACGTTATGTAAGGCCGTATAATCTATGGGTTTTCATAACGGTGATCGCCTCCTTGTGTTTGGCAGCTATTGACATTATTTTGGGTAAGGCTATTGAGCAAATGGCACAGGGGACATTCTCCTCTACCCAGAACATGATCTATCTGGTTGTTGGTATGACGCTAATTGGAATGCCCTGTAAGTTTGTGATGAGGTACGCTTCAGCGCGTTTTAGTGTTAGTGCTCTGCGCGACTTGAGAGGCGATCTCGTACATAAGTTTTGCGATTTAC
Organism: Paenibacillus sp. FSL P2-0173; assembly: GCF_038008045.1. Taxonomy (NCBI): domain Bacteria; kingdom Bacillati; phylum Bacillota; class Bacilli; order Caryophanales; family Paenibacillaceae; genus Paenibacillus; species Paenibacillus sp. FSL P2-0173. The sequence goes on along the minus strand of NZ_JBBOYK010000006.1, from coordinate 235,902 downwards.
CGGTTTCCAGCGTGGAAAGGAAATTTACCGGAGATTTGGTATCCCGTCTAACCAATAATACGGCAGTATTACAGAACTTTTTTATCCAGCAGTTTTCCAATCTGTTTTATTTACCGCTTGTGTTTACGGCATCACTCATATTGCTTTTACTGACAAGCTGGAAACTGATATTGGCAAGTCTTGCGCTCATGCCAATAGGAATGATCATAACATCACTAATGAGCAAGCCGATTGAAAAATATTCCGCAGATCTTCAGGAGAAAATTGCTCATTTGAACGCTGTGGGGCAAGATGCAATCGGAGGAATCCCTATCGTCAAGGCATTCAATATGCAAGCTGTGCTGTTGAAGAAGTATATGGTGATTATGGAGGAGGTCGTCAAGCGCGGCTTAAGGCTAGAAAAGCGCTATGCAGCCATTACTCCAGTAGGTGTGATGATGCTGGCAACACCAATTATTTTGGTCATTGTATACGGAGGATACCTGATACAACAAGGAGAGCTGAATGCTGGAGGCATTGTACTTTTTTTATACCTGATTTCGTTCATATTACAGCCGATTGCCATGCTGCCGACAATCATTTCGCAAATGAAGGAAGCGGGTGGAGCCGCAAAGCATTTGTTTGAGGTGCTGGATTGGCAGAATGAACGTCAGGACGGCGAAATGACCTTGGTAGATCAGAGGCGAGAGAATAGGGCGCCTCATTTGGAAGACGATGCAGATGGGGAAGCCAACCGAATGAGTGAAGGCGGAGCAGAAAGCGATGATGGCGTTGATGGTGTTGCTATAGTCAGCTTTGAGCATTTGACCTTTGGCTACGATGAAGGGAACACAGTGCTGAAGGATATCAGCTTCCAGGCAGGGCAAGGGGATATGGTGGCGATTGTCGGTGCCAGCGGTGGCGGTAAAAGCACGATTTTCAAGCTGCTTTGCGGATTTAATGAACCTGGAGAGCATGCCGGAACCATTCAACTATTTGGAAAGAGTTTGACAGATTGGAATTTAACAAGCCTGCGCAGTCATATTTCGATGGTATCTCAGGAGTCGTCGCTTTTTCCGGCCACCATTGCAGAAAATATCGGATATGGACGTCTGGAGGCGACTCGGGAAGAAATTGTCGAGGCGGCGAAAGCGGCACATGCGCATGATTTTATTGTTCAACTTCCCGAGGGCTATGAAACCCTGTTAAGCGAGCGGGGAGGCGGATTGTCTGGCGGTCAAAAACAGCGTATTTCTATAGCAAGAGCATTACTGAAAAATGCTCCGCTGCTTCTATTGGACGAGCCGACTTCAGCACTCGATAGTCAGTCGGAGGCTCAGGTGCAGAATGCGATGAATGCGGTAATGCAAAACCGGACGGTACTGGTCATTGCTCATCGACTGTCAACCGTACGTCAGGCGAACCGTATTATTGTACTCGATCAGGGGAGCATTGTGGAATCGGGTTCTCATGAGGAATTACTAGGTCGTGATGGTGTGTATCGAAAGCTGTATTTGAAAAATTTTGAAGAAGAACAGCATACGGCGGAAAACGGTAATTCGTTGCCTGAGGAAAGGAGTGAGCGTCGTGACCTTCAAGCAGGGGTTTTATGAATTTAAGCAGTTGATGTCCCTGATGAAGCCGCATCGAAAATGGTATTTTACCGGGCTGGTTGGCAATAGTCTGACCAATGCCAGCATCACGATTTTACTTTCTTTCGTGGTGCATTATTTGCTGAATTTTGCGGTTAATGGCGATGTACAGGAGCTATACCGAGCGGTCTATTTGGTCAGTGGTACATTTTTGGCATTAAGTCTTATTTCCCCCCTGTGCAGCTATATGTATAAACGGTGTGTAAAGCTGGCGATTGCCGATGTACGAATGAAACTATTTGGCCACATTGTCAAGCTATCGTACGAAAAAGCCGAAAAACACCATTCGGGTGATCTTGTATCCCGTATGACGAACGATGTACAGGCGCTGGAGCAGGCTTACACCGTTCATATCCGCTCGATTATACTAGAAATTTCGCTTTTCTTGGGCTCGTTGGTCATTTTGATGGTTCTGGATTGGCGATTTGGGATTATGGCGGTTTTACTTGGGCTGGCTTCAGCCTGGATAAACGCTCATTTCGCGAAGAAAATGCGAAAGACAAGTGAAGAGTTACAGGGACGGATGAGCAGGTTCACGGAACGATTGAGTGATTTGCTTTCCGGTTTGCAGACGGTGAAGTTGTTTGGGTTGAGGACAAAGGTAGGTGGACTTTGTAACGATGCAAGCGAGGACATAAACCGCATCAGCATTCGGCAGGGACGTCATATGGGCTTGCAGGATATGTGCAATTTTGTCATAGAGTTCATCACGCTGGGCGGTGTGCTTGTCGCCGGATTGATTCTGGTATCGCAGAAGCAAATGGAACTGGGGGTATTGGGACAGATTGTGCAGCTGCAAACCGGTATTTCAACGGTTTTTTTGGAGCTAGGGGCGGCTGTAACACTGTTACAAAACTCCTTGGCAGGCTTGGCGCGTATTCGCGAAATTCTGGATGAGTCGAAGGAAGAGGAGCAGTTCCCCGCGGCTAAAAAGAAGGGACCGCTGACTAGGCTTATCGATCCCGAGACGGCAGCTTTATCAGCCCGTGAATCTGGGGGATTCTATGGCGATGTTGAGACCTTGCGTACAGACCACGCCATTGAACAGACTCCGGCTGCGCTGGAGCTGCACGACATCACCTTTGGCTATCAGCCTGACCATCCAACGCTGCAAAGGTTAAACTTGGTCGTGCCAGAAGGGCAGGTAACCGCGCTTGTCGGCCCGAGTGGTGGTGGCAAAAGCACAGTCATGAAGCTGTTGCTGGGATTTTACCCACCGGACGAAGGTGTGCTGCGGGTTCGTGGTCGCTTGGCAGAAGAATTTCCGTTGGATGAGGTCAGGGATTTAATGGCCTATGTACCACAGGAGGCTACGCTGTTCCACGGTACAGTAGCGGATAATATCCGTTTTGGCTCACCGGCTGCCACGGATGAAGAAGTAGAGGCTGCGGCCAAAACAGCCTATGCCAGCGGCTTCATAGGCGAGCTGCCAGAGGGGTACGACACGATTGTCGGTGAACGCGGAGCCAATTTGTCCGGCGGTCAAAGACAGCGGATCGCAATTGCCCGTGCTTTGCTCAAAAATGCACCGATTTTGCTGTTGGATGAAGCGACCTCGGCTTTGGATGCAGAATCGGAATATGAAGTCCAGCAGGGCTTAAATGAGCTGATGAAGGATCGTACGACATTAGTTATTGCCCATCGATTGTCTACGATTGAACGGGCGGATACGATCTGTGTCCTTGCCGATGGCGAACTGAAAGAGCAGGGTACCCATGATCAGCTCCTTGCCGAGGGAGGTCATTATGCAGAGCTGTATGAGCTTCAATTTCGAAAGCATCCCGAGGAACAAACCGCATAAATATGCGAATTTCCTTTTTACCAATATCTATTTTGCGAGGAGAGAGACGGATGACACAGCAAGATGTTCAATTATTTTCGCTAAGCCAGCCACAGCAACGGATTTGGTATACGGAGCTTCTGTATCCTAATCGGAACACATCAACAATTATTGCAACAGTAAAAATCAGGGGAACTGTTCGTATAGATGCCTTGCAACAAGCAATGAACCGGGTGATTGCCCAAAATGATTCTTTCCGTATCAAGATCACTGCTCAGGATGGGATTCCATATCAATATGTAGAGCCGTTTACGGCGGAAAATATAGAAACGCTCCAAGTTGCCCCGGAAGAAGCGAATGTATGGTTAAAGCGCCATAATCCACAGCCATTCTCATTGTTGGATTCGCAGCTGTACCGATTTGTTATCTTGCAGCTCGCAGCAGAAGAAACATGGTTTAATTTTAAAATGCATCATATTATTTCAGACGGTGTGTCCATGAATCAGGCCATTAATGAAATCACCGGACATTATATGGATATTGTGCATGGTACAGGTCAAGATGCACCGACCAAAGGCAATCCATATCTGGATTTTATCCAGGTAGAGCAAAGCTATGAGCAATCAGACCGTTATCAAAAGGACAAAACGTACTGGACAGAAAAGTTTGCCGATTTGCCAGAGACTACAGGTTTGAAATCATATAACCCGCTGACACTGAGCACAGCTGCACGCCGGGAGAGCTTTATACTGGAACATGAGTTGTATCGTGGTGTTACGGCTTTTTGCGAGGAACATAAAATTAGTATTTTCACGTTCTTCCTGGCGGCTCTGTATATTTATTTGCATAAAGTGACGGGAGAGCAGGACCTAACCGTGGGGACACTCTATGCCAACCGTACGTCTAAGAAGGAAAAGGATACCATCGGTATGTTCGTCAGCACCGTGGCTACGCGTCTGTTGGTCGAACCAGAATCCGAACTGCTGACCTTCTTGCAAGGTGTAGGGAAGGAGCAGGCGTCCATTTTGCGGCATCAGCGTTACCCATACAACAAAATTATTCAGGATTTGCGTGAACAGCAAAGCAGTCTGGACATTCAGCGTCTGTTTGGTGCTTCCATCCAGTATCGTACATTGAGTTTCTCCCGGTTTGATGAAGCCATTCAGCAGGTAGATAACGATTTCTGCGGAGATACGGTGAACGACTTCGATATTCACATGGTTGAAATGCTGGATGACGATAGACTCGTGCTGTACCTAGATTATCGTACCGAGCTGTTTAGTGAACAGGAAATTGCTCGAATTATTCGACAATTTTTGAGTGTGGCGGAGCATATGGTGCAGGGCCCACACAAGCGGATACAGGAATTGTCGCTGATCAGTGAGGAAGAACGGGCACAAATCGTCGACGTATTCAATGCTACTGCGGTGGAATATCCACACGAAGCAGGCATTCATGAGTTGTTTGAGGAACAGGCTGAACGTACACCGAATCAGACAGCAGTCGTGTTCGGAAATGCCCGTTTAACTTATGGCGAACTGAATGTAAAAGCAAATCGACTGGCTCACACGTTGCGCGGACACGGTGTTACCGCCGAGCAAACTGTAGGTATCGTTGCTGAGCGTTCCACGGATATGATTGTCGGCATGTTGGCGATTCTCAAAGCGGGCGGCGCATATGTGCCGATTGACCCTAATTATCCGGCTGAACGTGTCCGTTACCTGCTGGAAGATTCGGGGGCGAAGTTGCTGCTGGTGCAGCATGCAGAACAGCAACTGGAGGAATACACCGGAATCGTACTGGATCTGAGCGATGCTAAGGTGTACGGGGCAGAGAATGACCAAGGCTTGAATACCGTACATTGGGAGCAAAACGGGGCTTATCATGCGGATTATACCAATTATACAAATCTGAAAAATGAGATTTCAAATGAATCATCCTCGTCTGTCGTAGACAGCACTGCTGGAGAACAAGAACGTAAATTTGGAAACCGACTAGCTTATTTGATGTACACTTCGGGCACGACCGGACAGCCCAAAGGGGTTATGGTAGAACATCGCAATGTCGTGCGTTTGGTGAAAAGTACAAACTATGCGCAATTGGATGCTGATACACGCATTTTGCAAACTGGCGCCGTTGTCTTTGACGCGTCCACCTTCGAAATTTGGGGTGCGCTATTGAATGGTGGACAGCTCGTGCTGGTAAGTCAGGATGTCATTTTGGACGCTCCAAAGCTCAAGGAAGCCGTGCGCAACCATGGTATCACGACAATGTGGCTGACTGCGCCGCTCTTTAACCAGCTATCTCAGCAGGACTTGGAGCTGTTCGAGGGGGTACAAGAACTGCTGGTCGGTGGTGATGTGCTGTCCGTACCGCACATTAACCGGGTGCTGGAGGCTCATCCGTCCCTGCGGATCATTAACGGCTATGGGCCGACAGAAAATACAACTTTTTCTACAACTCATGCGATTGCCAGCGTGCAATTGGAAGCGGTGCCGATTGGGCGTCCGATTCACAACTCCACAGCGTATGTCGTAGACCGTTCCATGCAGCTTCAGCCTGTCGGGGCATGGGGGGAGTTGATCGTCGGCGGCGACGGGGTGGCACGTGGCTACCGGAACCGTCCGGATTTAACGGCTGAAAAGTTTGTAGACAGCCCGTTCCGCAGCGGAGAGCGCTGCTACCGCACAGGCGATTTGGTGCGCTGGAATGAGGACGGGACGTTGGAATACAAAGGACGGATTGACGCACAGGTGAAAATCCGGGGCTACCGGATTGAGTTGGGCGAGGTGGAAGCACAGCTGCTGAAGCTGGAGGCGGTGCAAGAAGCCGTCGTCATTGCACGTGAGGATGAGCAGGGGCAAAAGCAGCTCTGTGCATATGTAGTCACCCTTGCGAATATCGCGGCTAGCGAGCTGCGAAGTGCCTTGAGCCAAGAATTGCCGGGTTACATGGTACCGTCATATTTTGTGCAGTTGGAGCAATTGCCGTTGACACCAAATGGCAAAGTGGATCGTCGGGCATTGCCGCAACCAGAAGGAAGCGTGGATTCCGGTGAGGAATACGTAGCGGCACGTAATGAGGTAGAACGTACGCTAGTGTCTGTGTGGCAATCTGTACTTGGTATTGAGCATATTGGTGTGCTGGATAACTTTTTCCATCTGGGGGGCGACTCGATTAAGGCCATCCAGGTGTCTTCAAGACTGCTGCAAAATGGTTACAAGCTGGAAATGAGGGAGTTGTTCCAGTATCCGACGATTGCTGAGCTGAATGGACGAGTGCAGCGGGTGAGCCGTGTTTCCGATCAAGGAGAAGTCAGTGGAAACGTGGCATTAACACCGATTCAACACTGGTTCATTGAACAGCAGCCATCCAATCCTGAACACTATAACCAGGCTCTGATGCTGCATCGTGAGGATCGATTGGATGAAACGGCGCTTCGTCAGGCACTGCAACGCATTGTCGAGCACCATGATGCTTTGCGCATCGTATTCCGCCAAAATGCGGACGGTGGGTATGAAGCATGGAACCGTGGCGTGCAAGAAGGAGAATTGTACAGCCTCGAAGTAGTTGATTTTACAAATGAGTCTGACTTTGCTCATTTGCTGGAGGACAAAGCCAGCGAAATTCAAAGCAATATCCGTCTAGATGAAGGCCCTTTGGTGAAGCTGGGTCTGTTCCGTTGCACCGATGGAGACCATTTGTTGGTAGCGATCCACCATTTTGTGGTCGACGGCGTGTCTTGGCGTATTTTGCTAGAGGATTTGGCATCCGGTTATGAGCAGGCTTTACAGGGCGAGTCTGTCCGTTTACCCAACAAAACGGATTCCTTCCGTCTGTGGGCAGATCAGCTATCCGCTTATGCGAACAGTGGAGCGTTGGAGAATGAGCGTGCGTATTGGGAGCAGATTGAGCAAGCAGGGAAGAGTCAGGCATCCTTGCCTAAAGATTACACTCGTAAATCTCAGGCTAAGCCACAGCTTCGCGATGATCGGACACTGACAGTAGCGTGGACGGTACAAGAAACGGAACAATTCTTGAAACAAGCTCATCGCGCCTACAATACGGAAGCAAACGACCTGTTGCTGACAGCTCTGGGCACTGCAATTCAGGAGTGGGCAGGCATCCGTCAGGTGCTTGTAAATCTGGAGGGGCACGGACGGGAAGCCATTTTGCCGGATGTAGACATTACGCGTACGATCGGTTGGTTTACCAGCCAATTCCCGGTTGTACTCGATATGGGCGAGGAACAGAATGTGGGACGGCGTGTCAAGAACGTCAAAGAAGGACTGCGCCGTTTGCCGCATAAAGGGATTGGATACGGGATTTTGAGATATCTTGCTGACAGGGAAGGGGAAGCACCTTTTATCAGCGAGCCGGAAATCAGCTTTAACTATCTCGGACAATTCGATCAGGATTTAAAGAATAATGCCTTTCGCATGTCTCCTTATTCCATCGGAGCTTCCATTAGTGACACGTTAACCAAGCGGTATGCTCTGGATATCAACGGCATGATCACGGACGGTGCACTGGAGTTGACGATCAGCTACAGCAACAAAATGTTCATGAAAAAGTCAATCAAAAAGCTGGCTGATCTGCTTCAGGAGAGCTTGCGTGAGGTATTGGCTCACTGTGTGGAAAAAGAGTTGCCAGAGCTGACGCCAAGCGATTTGTCCTTCCAAGGACTGACGGCTGTAGAGCTGGATCATATTGTAGAGCAGACGGCTGCTGCGGGAGAACTGGAAAACATTTATTCGCTCACACCCATGCAAAAAGGGATTCTGTTCCACGGCTTAATGGAGCCGAAATCCGGGGCGTACTTTGAGCAGGCGACATTTGATCTGCAAGGCAGCTTTCAAGTGGAGGCTTTTGCCGAAAGTTTAAATCAACTGGTGGATCGACATCAAATATTCAGAACGAATTTTTATAGCGGCTGGAATGAGCAGCCTTTACAGGTGGTGTACCGCCACAAACATGCCGGGTTCCGTTTAGAAGATGTGCGTTCAATGGGACAAGAAGAGCAGGACGCATACATTGCTGATTTTGCTGAGCGTGACAAAGTCGAAGGTTTTAATTTCAGCTCAGGCGAGCTGATGCGGGTGTCTGTTTTGCGTACAGGCGAGGAGTCGTACCGTTTTGTATGGAGCTTCCACCATATTTTGATGGACGGCTGGTGTTTGTTCCTGGTTGTGGGGGAAGCATTTAATACGTACTTTGCCATCCTCGAAGACCGCAAGCCGGAGCTTGTCCCGATAACGCCATACAGCGAATATATTGAATGGCTGGAGCGACAGGACAACGCGGAGGCTGAACGGTTCTGGAGTGATTACTTTGCTGGTTTCGAGCAGCAGACGGTATTGCCGCAGGCAAAACAGCTGGACGGTCACGCTAAAGAATATGAAGCGGACAAGCTTTCGTTTACACTGGGCCGCGAAGTGACGGAACGGATGAACAAGCTGGTTAAGCAAAAGCAAGTGACGGTCAACACCCTTCTGCAAGCAGCATGGGGCGTTGTGCTGCAACGGTATAACAACAGTCGGGATGTTGTATTTGGCAGTGTCGTATCCGGCAGATCAGCGGATATTCCGGGCATAGACAAAATGATTGGTTTGTTCATTAATACGGTTCCTGTACGGATTCACAGTGAGAAAGATATTACGTTTGCTGCGTTAATGAAGCAGATACAGGAGCAGGCACTGGCTTCCCGTGCTTATGAAACCTATCCGTTGTATGAAATTCAGGCCCTGACAGAGCAAAAACAGGACCTGGTGAACCATATTATGGTGTTTGAAAACTACCCAGTGGAACAGCGTATGGAGCAAATGGGTAGCCGTGGTGAGAATGGTTTTACGATTACAAATGCTTCCGTATCGGAGCAAACGAACTATGATTTCAACATTACGGTTGTGCCGGGTGATGAAATTCATGTCCATTTAGAGTACAACGCGCGAGTATTGGAACGTACAGCTATAGAGCAAATCCGCGGGCATTTGCTGCATATTATTGAAGAAGCGATTAACAGACCAGATGCGCTGGTAGATGAGCTTGAGTTGGTGACTGCTTCGGAAAAAGCGAAAATCATCGACGGTTTTGGATCAGTGGGCGTATCTGCATGGAGTGATGAAAAGCAATCAGAAGGGTTGTTCCACGCCTATGTGGAAGAACAAGCGCAGCTTGTGCCGAATCACGTGGCAGTTGTATACGAGGAGCGGCAGCTTACGTATCGCGAGCTGAACGAGCGTGGGAACCAACTTGCTCGTAGATTGCGGAATGAAGGCATTGGGCGCGAATCCATTGTTGGTATTTTGAGCGAGCGCTCGGTGGACATGCTGGTCGGCGTATTGGCGGTATGGAAAGCCGGAGGTGCATATGTACCTTTAGATGCGGATTATCCGTCTGACCGTATCCGCTTTATGCTGGAGGACAGCGGCGCTAGGGTGCTACTGACTCAAACAGGTTTGCAGGAGCGTGCCCAAGCATGGCTGAATGAAAGCCGATGGGCTTTGGCCGAAGGAAAGGCTGAGGGTGAGCTGGAAACGGCGGTTAGCATTGAAACGATGGAAAGAGACAGCCTTAATGAGGGATTAAGCTTGAAATCAGATTCGGAGTCTGATAGCGAAGCAGCATCCGAATCCGCAGCGAACTTGCGTCTGCACACCGTACTGGCGCTGGACGATGAGTCGTTGTACACCGGGGATGCCACGGATGTGGAACATATCAATGAGCCGCAGGATCTGGCGTATGTGATCTACACGTCCGGTACAACGGGGCGTCCAAAAGGGGTCATGATTGAGCATCGCAGCTTGGTGAATACGGCTGCGGCCTATCGCCGGGATTACCGTCTGAACCAGTTCCCGGTACGCCTGTTACAGCTGGCGAGCTTCTCCTTCGACGTGTTCGTCGGCGATATCGCGCGGGCGCTCTATAACGGTGGCACGATGGTCATCTGTCCGAAAGATGATCGCATTGACCCAAGCCGTCTATACGGCTGGATTCGCGACTATCAGATTACGGTGTTCGAATCAACCCCGGCCTTGATTGTACCGTTTATGCAGCATGTGCATGAACACGGGCTGGACATGAGCGGTCTGGAATTGCTGATCACCAGCTCGGATAGCTGCAGCGTGACGGATTACCGAGTGCTGCAAGAACGATTTGGTGCGGATATTCGCATTATGAACAGCTATGGCGTCACGGAAGCGGCAATCGACTCCAGCTTCTACGACGAAGAACTGTCGAAGCTGCCGGACAGCGGCAGTGTGCCGATTGGTCAGGCGTGGCTGAACGCACGATTTTACATCGTGGACAGCCAGTTGAATCCGGTGCCGATCGGCGTACTGGGCGAGCTGTGCATTGGCGGTGCCGGGGTGGCACGGGGATACCTGAACCGTGCGGATCTGACGGCCGAGAAATTCGTAGCGAACCCGTACGTAGCGGGTGAACGATTGTATCGCACAGGTGACCTCGCGCGGTGGATGCCGGACGGCAATGTGGACTTTATCGGCCGGATGGATTATCAGGTCAAAATCCGGGGATATCGGATCGAGCTGGGCGAGATTGAAACGGCAATCCAGCGGGTGCCGGGTGTGCGTCAAGCGGTAGTCATCGACCGGACGGACGAACGCGGACACAAGTATTTGTGCGGATACATCACGGGAGAAGCGGAGCTTCGGATCGAGGAGGTACAGGCGGAGCTGGAAGCCGGACTGCCAGCACATATGGTGCCGGCACGCTTGATGCGACTGGAGATGATCCCGCTGACGAGCAACGGCAAAATCGACCGCAAGGCCTTGCCGGAACCGGAAGGAAGCATCCATACCGGCGCAGCCTATGTGGCTCCACGTACTACGGTAGAACAGGTTTTAGCTTCAGTGTGGGCCGGGGTGCTGGGTGCCGAAACGGTAGGCACGCAGGATAACTTCTTTGAACTGGGCGGCGATTCGATCAAAGCATTGCAAGTATCATCCCGATTGCTACAAGCAGGGTATCGACTGGACATGAAGGATTTGTTCAGCAATCCGACGGTAGCGTCACTCAGTCCTTTGCTTCGTACAGATGGCAAGATTGCCAGCCAGGAAGAGGCAGTAGGCCAGGTAGATCTGACACCTATTCAACGGTGGTTCTTCGAGCAGCAGCCGGTTGATCTGCACCACAGCAACCAGGCGATGATGCTGTATCGAGCCGGGCGCTTTGACGTCGACGCGCTGCGCCGTACGATGGAACGTATTGTCCAGCATCATGACGCATTGCGCACTGTATTCCGTGAGACGGAGCAAGGCTATGCCGCTTGGAACCGCAGTGTGGTGGAAGGCGAGCTATACACGCTGGACATCGTAGATTTTAGCGGAGTTGAAGATGAATCCACCGCAGTAGAAGCCAAGGCGAGTGAAATTCAAGCGAGCATTCACTTGAGCGAGGGTCCACTTGTGAAGCTCGGTCTGTTCCATTGCGCTGGAGGCGACCATTTGCTAATCGTGATTCATCATTTGGTTGTGGACGGTGTATCATGGCGCATTTTGCTGGAGGACTTGGCAGCCGGATATGAGCAGGCCGTTGCAGGTAAAACAGGCACAGCCATCCGATTGCCGCATAAAACAGATTCCTACCAGGTATGGGCCAAACAGCTGTCAGCCTACGCAAATAGTGTGACGATGGAGCGGGAGTTTGCATACTGGCAGCATATCGAACAGGCGGAAGCCAGCCTCGCGAAGCCTCTGCCGAAGGATTTTGCGAATGACAATGCTCTGCTTGGAGCCAGCGAGGTAGTGACAGTCAGCTGGACGAAGCAGGAAACCGAGCAGCTGCTCAAACAAGCTCATCGCGCGTATAACACGGAAATGAATGACCTGCTGCTGGCCGCACTCGGCAAAGCCGTGTATGAATGGTCTGGTTCCGAACGGGTGCTGGTTAACTTGGAAGGCCACGGACGGGAAGCCGTTGTACCCGACGTGGATATTACGCGCACAGTCGGCTGGTTTACGAGCCAATTTCCGGTTGTACTGGATGGAAGTCTGGGACAAGGTGGAAATACCGCTCGGCTGATTAAACGGGTCAAGGAAGGGCTGCGTCATATTCCGCAAAAAGGCATCGGTTATGGTATTTTGCGATACCTGTCAGATATGAATGTTCTGGAGAAAGCAGGCGTGCAGTTAAAGACTCAGCCTGAGATCAGTTTTAACTATCTGGGCCAATTCGATCAGGATTATAAAGGTAACGATCTGAAGCCTTCCTCCTATTCCATTGGTGTGCCTGTTAGCACGAACGCGGCTATGGATTTTGCACTAGATATCAATGGATTAATCGAGGATGGCGAGCTGATGTTCACTATTCGCTACGGTACCACACAATTCCGGCACGAAACGATTGCACGGCTTGGAGAACTACTGGCATCCGGCTTGCGTGAGGTGATTAGCCATTGCATTGCGCAGGAAAGAACGGTGTTGACCCCAAGTGATGTCTTGTTAAAACATGTAACGCTGGACGAGCTGGAGCAATTGGTGAAAGATACACAAGATATGGGTGAACTAGAAAATGTGTATGCTTTGACGCCGATGCAAAAGGGCATGCTCTTCTTCAGTCTAATGGATGAGAGTTCGGCAGCTTATTTTGAGCAGGCAACCTTTGAATTGAATGGATGTTTTGATGTGGTTGCTTTCAGCAAAAGCTTTGATTTGCTCGTACAGCGTCATGAGGCGTTACGGACGAACTTTATCAGTTCATGGAAGGATGAACCTGTGCAGGTCGTCTTCCGTAATCGTAGCGGGCAATTATATTATGAAGACTTGCGCGGACTAGAAAAAGAGGAACGAGAAGCTTGTGTTGAAGCTTTTGTCATCGAGGATAAAGCGAAAGGATTCAATCTTGCAGAGGATGCACTCATTCGTGTCTCCATTTTGCAAACCGGGGATGATACGTACCACTTTGTTTGGAGCTTCCATCACATTTTGATGGATGGCTGGTGCTTGTCCTTTATGACACAGGAGGTATTCGGTAGCTATCTGGCACTGCGTGCGGGTCATGAGCCAACGCTGGAGCCTGTCACGCCGTTTAGTCGATTTATTGAATGGTTGGAGCGTCAGGACCGTGAGGCAGCCTTGCAATACTGGCGTGGATATCTGGCAGACTACGAGCAGCAAATTACGCTTCCTCAGCAAAAAACACAGCCTAAATCGATGCAAGATGGGGAATATGTTGCTGAAGATCTGGAATGTGACTTCCAGCCGGAGCTGGTTGCTCAGATCGAACGGGTGGCGAAGCAAAATCAGGTGACGGTCAACACGTTGATTCAGACCGTATGGGGCGTTCTGTTGCAAAAATATAACAACAGTTCGGATGTCGTGTTCGGTAGCGTAGTGTCTGGTCGTCCAGGCGATATTCCAGGTGTGGAGCACATGATCGGGCTATTTATTAATACGATTCCAGTGCGTGTGCAGTCTGAAGAGGGCGAAGCCTTTAACGAGCTGATGAAACGAACACAGCAGCAAGCACTGGCTTCCAATGCCTATGATGCCTTCCCGCTGTATGAAATTCAAGCACTCACCGAGCAGAAGCAGGATTTAATCAATCATATTATGATATTTGAAAATTATCCGGTGGAGCAGCAGGTAGAGCAGCTGGGAGGTAAAGGACAGGAACCATTCACGATTTCGAATGTGGTGGCTACAGAGCAAACCAACTACGATCTGAACGTAGCTGTTATGCCGGGAGAAGGTATTAAGATTCGGTTTATGTATAATACGCTCTGCTTTGATCAAGCAGGCATTGAGCGTCTGTATGGACATTTTACCCGCCTCCTGGAGCAAATTTCGCTCAACCCAAATGTTCGGGTTGAAGAGTTGGAATTGGTCACAGCAGCGGAAAAGCAACAGATTACAGCAGCATTTAATGACACTGCTTGTGCATTTCCGTCCAAACAGACGATCCATCAGCTGTTCGAGGATCAGGTGGAGTGTACGCCAGACCAAGTGGCATTGGTGTTTGGAAATCAGAGTCTGACTTATCGGGAGCTGAATGAACGGGCAAATTCATTGGCCCGAATGCTTCAAGCCCAGGGAGTAGGACCTGACAAGCTGGTCGGTCTGATGGTGCAGCGCTCAGTGGAAATGATCGTAGGTCTGCTGGCCGTTCTCAAAGCAGGTGGTGCTTATGTGCCAATCGATCCCGAATTTCCGTCCTCTCGTATTGAATACATGCTGGAAGACAGCGAGGCCGCAGTGCTTCTGACCAGTCGTGAGCTGGCAGAAGAGCACCATTGCCATGCCAATACCATGTTTCTTGAGGATGCCGCATTGTATCAGGGAGAAAGTAGCAACCTGGAGACGATTGCCCGCCCAGAGCATTTGGCTTACGTCATCTATACCTCGGGTTCGACTGGAAATCCGAAAGGAGTTATGCTCCAGCATCGCTCGGTACTCAACTTTATTACCGGGATGCGCGAAGCCATTGACTTTGAAACGAGCCAAACCATTTTGTCACTCACGACCATTTCATTCGATATTTTCGTCTTGGAAACCATCCTGCCCCTGCTGGGTGGAATGTCTGTTGTGCTTGGCGACCGCCAGCATCAGGTGAATCCGCAGGCGCTTGGTGAGTTGATTACTCAACATTCTATTGAGATGTTGCAAATGACCCCATCCCGGCTGCAAATGCTGCTGGGTCATGAAGCAGGTTCCCGCGCGCTGCGAAACGTGAAGGTCATTATGGTCGGGGGTGAAGCCCTTCCGTCCAAGCTGCTCGCAGCACTGCAAGAAATAAACGGTCCCCGCATTTATAACATGTACGGACCTACAGAAACGACGGTGTGGTCGGCCGTACAGGAACTGACCCATGCTCAAGACATTAATATCGGACGTCCCATCGCGAATACCCAAATCTATATCATGAATGCGAGTGGAGAGTTGCAGCCCGTCGGTGTGCCGGGCGAGTTATGTATTGCAGGGGAAGGATTAGCCCGTGGGTATTGGAAACGTGAAGAACTGACGGCTGAGAAATTTGTAAATAATCCATTTGCTGGTGGCAAGGCAGGCCATGAGCGGATGTACCATACAGGCGATTTGGCAAGATGGACGCCGGACGGCAACATTGAATATTTGGGGCGGATGGACCATCAGGTAAAAATCCGGGGCTACCGGATCGAACTGGGTGAGATCGAATCGCAGCTGTTGCAGGTGGATTCGGTACAAGAAGTGGTCATCATGGCCCGTGGGGACGAAACGGGTCAAACGCAGCTCGTGGCGTACTACGTCGCGAGTCAAGAGCTTGGAGCCGGTGAACTGAGACATGAGCTGGGGCGGGAGCTGCCAAGCTATATGATGCCGTCGTATTTCATTCAGTTGGAGCAGATGCCGCTGACACCAAACGGTAAAACCGACCGCAAGTCCCTGCCAGCACCGGAAGGCAGCCTGCAAAGCGGAGCGGATTATGTAGAGCCGCGCACTGCACCGGAACGGGCACTCGTAGCGGTCTGGCAATACGTCCTAGGCGTGCCAACCGTCGGAATGTTGGACAATTTCTTTGACCTGGGTGGCGATTCGATCAAGGCGATTCAAATCGTGTCCCGTGCGTTCCAGGCAGGCTACAAGCTGGACATGAAGGATTTGTTCCGCTATCCCATCGTCGCAACCCTGGCACCGCATATGCACGAGGTCAGTCGTATGGCAGATCAGGGAGAAGTGAGCGGAGATACGGCGTTGCTTCCGATCCAGCACGGGTTCTTTGCACAGGAGCAAGTGGATGCGCATCACTTTAATCAGGCCGTTATGCTGCACCGGGAGCAGGGCTTTGACGAAGCTGCTTTGCGTCAGGCGCTTGGCAAGCTGACGGAGCACCACGATGCTCTGCGGATGGTGTTCAGCAAGACCGAGCAAGGCTATAAAGCGTGGAACCGCAGAATACAGGAAGGCGAGCTGTATCACCTGGACGTGCTGGACTTTAGAAATTTGACGGATGAAGCCATGCTCAGCGCGGCAATTGAAGCGAAATCCACCGAAATTCAAAGCAGTATCCAGCTTCAAGAAGGACCGCTGTTAAAGGCTGGTTTGTTCCACTGTGCCGATGGGGATCATCTGCTGATAGTGATTCACCATTTGGCGGTGGACGGGGTATCCTGGCGTATTTTGTTTGAGGATTTGGCTACTGCCTATGAACAGGCTGTTCATCAGGAAGTGCTTCAGCTGCCGGACAAAACGGATTCCTTCCGTTCCTGGTCACAAAAACTTTCCACCTATGCGAATAGCACAGCTATGGACAGTGAACACACCTACTGGGAGCAACTGAACGCAGCCGCTTGGGCTGACCAAGTGCGTTTGCCTGAGGATCAAGCGCAGGCTGAGCCATTTACCTTGGCTGACACGGATACAGTGGTCGTCCAGCTTACGGAAGAAGAGACTGAACGGCTGTTGAAGCAAGCACACCGCGCATATAACACGGAAGTGAATGATCTGCTTCTGACTGCTTTGGGCATGATGCTGTACACATGGACCGGCCATGAACGCAGCCTGATCAACCTGGAGGGACACGGACGTGAGGACATTTTGCCGGATATGGACATTTCTCGTACGGTAGGCTGGTTTACGAGTCAATATCCTGTATTGCTGGACATCGGTCGTGATCACGCCTTGTCGGGACGCATCAAACAGGTCAAAGAGAGTCTGCGTCATATTCCGAATAAAGGAATGGGCTACGGAATCTGGAGATATTTGAGTGAATCCGGCCAAGCCGTTGGTCAGCAAGCAGATGCACAGCACCTTGGTCAACATCAAGTTTTTGCCGAGCCACAAGTAAGCTTTAACTATCTCGGCCAGTTTGATCAGGACTTGCAAAATAGCGATATGCGTATGTCTCCTTACTCGATTGGATCGGTCGTTAGTGACCGGACGAAGATGAAATATGCTCTGGATGTGAGCGGAATCGTAACGAACGGCATCCTGGAACTGGGCATTCGGTATAACGGCAAAGCCTTTCGTAAGGACACCGTCCACATGCTGGCTAATCTGTTAAAATCCAATCTGCTTGAAATGATCGAGCATTGTGTTACGCAGGAGCGGACCGAATTGACTCCAAGTGATGTATTGCTAAAAGGTCTGACCCTGGAGCAATTAGATACGATTAAGGAGCAGACCAAGACGGTTGGGGAATTGGAAAATATGTATCCGTTAACCCCCATGCAAAAGGGGATGCTGTTCCATAGTCTGATGAATGCAGAAACAGGCGTGTATTTTGAGCAGGCGACCTTTGATCTGGAGGGCCACTTGGAGCCGTCCCTATTCGAGGAAAGCTTGAAGCTGCTGGTTAGCCGGCATGCTATATTACGGACGAATTTCTACAGCGGCTGGTATGGTCAACCGTTGCAGATCGTCTATCGTCATAAAAATCCGAGCTTCCGTTATGAGGATGTCCGAGGCCGTGAGCACGCTATAGCTGAATTTGTGGCCCAGGATAAAGCTCAAAACTTTGATTTAGGCAAGGATGCGCTCATGCGCGTAACCGTCTTCCGCACGGGTGATAGCTCCTACCGTTTTGTATGGAGCTTCCATCATATTGTGATGGACGGTTGGTGCCTGTCGCTGGTGACGGATGAAGTGTTTGGTGCCTATGTTGCCCTGCTGGAGCACAAGCAGCCAGAGCTCGCACCTGTCAAGCCGTATAGTGACTATATCGAATGGTTGGAAGATCAGGATGCACAGGAAGCGACCCGTTATTGGAGTGACTATTTGGCGGGTTATGAGCAGCAAACCTTGTTGCCTGGTGAGAACGCACAAGCTTCTGTAGTCGCACGGGATGAAGAACCAGACGGAAGCGGTGCGGGTTCCCGTTCCGGCTATGTTTCAGAAAAGCTGCCATTTATGTTGGGTAAAGAACGGACCGCGGCATTGAACCAAATGGCCAAGCAACAACATGTCACGATTAACACCTTGCTGCAAAGCGTGTGGGGCGTTATTTTACAGCAATACAATAATCATCAGGACGTTGTATTTGGTGGTGTGGTATCCGGTCGTCCGGCAGACATTCCGGGTGTGGAGAATATGATCGGGTTGTTTATCAACACGATTCCGGTACGCATTTGCAGTGCACCGGATGCTACATTTGCAGAAGTATTGCAGCGCACACAGGAGCAGGCTTTGGCCTCTGGTGTCTATGACACGTTCCCGTTATACGACATTCAGGCACTGACTGCACAAAAACAAGACCTGATTCATCACATTATGGTCTTTGAAAACTACCCGATCGGGCAACAGATGAAGCAGATGGGCGGTTCCGGTGAGACAAGAGCACAAAATGGCTTCTCTATTGCCAATGTGGCACTTGCCGAGCAAACCAACTACGATTTCAACCTGATTGTCGTGCCTGACGAGGATATCTCCATCCTGCTTGAATACAATGCTCTGGTGTATAGTCGGTCTGCCATGGAGCGTATCCAGGGGCATATCGACCATGTCATCGGACAAATTGTGGACAATCCGAATATCCGTTTGAATGAGCTGGAATTGGTAACACCGGTAGAACAGGCACAGATCGTTCAGGTCTGGGGGGATACGGCGGCAGCCTATCCGCAGGATCAGACGTTAAGTGTGCTGTTCGAGCAGCAGGTAGCGAACACACCGGAGCAAGTGGCGGTACTATGCGGAGCGGAGTCGTTGACCTACGCGGAGCTGAATGAGCGAGCCAACCGTTTGGCTCGGACGCTACGTGCGGAAGGTGTTGAACCAGATCAGCCTGTAGGCATACTGGTTCACCGTTCGCTGGACATGATCGTAGGCATCTACGCGATCATCAAAGCAGGCGGAGCCTACGTGCCCATCGATCCAGACTATCCGGCGGATCGTATCCGCTTTATGCTGGAGGACTCGGGCGCGAAGCTAGTTCTGACGCAATCGCATCTGGCGGAGCAAGCATCACTGAGTTTCGACGGCAAGGTGCTGGTGCTGGATCGCGAGGACATTTACCACGAAGATGGCTCGAATCTGGAGCCACTGGCCGGACCACACCATGTAGCCTATGTCATCTATACCTCTGGCTCCACGGGGAAACCGAAGGGCGTCATGGTTGAGCATCATTCCGTGCTGAACCGGATTTTGTGGATGCATGATCGTTACGGCTTGAGTACGGAAGATACGATTCTGCAAAAGACGGCCTTCACGTTCGACGTGTCGGTGTGGGAGCTGTTCTGGTGGTCGCTGGTCGGCTCAAAGGTGAGCCTGCTGTCAGTCGGCGGGGAAAAGAACCCGGAAGACATCGTCGACACGATTGCCCGCGATGGCGTGAGCACGATGCACTTTGTACCTGCCATGCTGCATGCATTCCTGGAGTATGTAGAGCAGCAGCCACAGGAAGTGATGCAAGCGAAACTAGCAACGCTGCGCCATGTCTTTGCCAGTGGTGAAGCATTGCCGCCACAGCATGTCGCGCGGTTCCAACGGCTTGTGTCGAGCCTGGCTGGAGCGAAGCTGATCAACCTGTATGGGCCAACCGAAGCGACGGTGGACGTATCGTACTTTGATTGTGAACCGGATGAGGAATATGGAGTTATTCCGATCGGAAAACCGATTCAAAACATTCGTCTGTACATCGTGAAGGAAGGCACGGAGCAATTGCAGCCGATCGGGGTTGCGGGTGAGCTGTGCATCGGTGGTGTCGGCGTAGCCCGCGGTTACCTAAACCGTCCAGAGCTGACGGCAGAGAAATTCGTAGCCGATCCGTTTGCTGGCGGGGAAGCAGGCTATGAGCGGATGTACCGCACAGGCGATTTGGCGAGATGGATGCCGGACGGGAACATTGAATATCTGGGCCGGATCGACCATCAAGTCAAAATCCGGGGCTACCGGATTGAACTGGGCGAGGTCGAGTCGCAGCTGCTGCAAGTGGAATCGGTACGCGAAGCCGTAGTCATGGCTCGCGCGGATGAAACGGGCCAGAAACAAATGGTGGCGTACTATGTCGCCGGACAAGAGCTCGGAGCCAGCGAGCTGAGAAGTGAGCTGGGCCGGGAGCTGCCAAGCTACATGGTGCCGTCGTACTTTGTACAGCTGGAGCAGATGCCGCTGAGTCCAAATGGCAAAATCGACCGCAAGGCCCTGCCAGCACCGGAAGGCAGCCTGCAAACCGGAGCGGATTATGCTGAGCCGCGTACCGCGCAAGAACGTGCTCTGGCAGCGGTCTGGCAGTCGGTACTGGGACTACAGACTGTCGGTATTTTGGACAATTTCTTTGATCTGGGCGGCGATTCGATCAAGGCGATCCAAATCGCATCGCGTGCGTTCCAGGCCGGCTATAAGCTGGACATGAAGGATTTATTCCAGTATCCAACGGTTGCAACACTGGCACCGCATATGCACGAGGTCAGTCGTATGGCAGATCAAGGAGAAGTGAGAGGGGAAACCGCTTTGCTTCCGATCCAGCATTGGTTCTTTGCGCAGGAGCGCGAGCGTCCGCAGCACTTTAATCAGGCGGTCATGCTCTATCGTGCCGAGGGCTTTGATGAGACGTCGGTTCGCCAAGTCATGGATCACATCGTGAAGCATCATGATGCGCTTCGCACAGTTTTCCGTCAGACTTCCTCGGGTTATACGGCTTGGACACGCGGTGTAGATGAAGGCGCGTTGTATACGCTGGAAACCGCAGACTACCGTGAACAAGTAGCCTATGCGGAAGCGCTGGAAGTGAAGGCAAATGAAATCCAAAGCAGCATCGACCTGTCCGCAGGACCTTTGGTCAAACTCGGATTGTTCCGCACAGCAAAGGGAGATCATTTGCTCATAGCCATTCACCATTTGGTGATAGACGGGGTGTCGTGGCGGATTCTGTTTGAAGATTTCTCGACTGGCTACGAACAGGCGATCAAGGGCGAGTCGGTACGATTGCCCTATAAAACGGATTCCTTCCAAACATGGGCACGGGAGCTGTCGTCTTACGCCAACCGTCCTGCGGAGGCGTCGGATGAAATTTACTGGAAGCAGCTGGAACAGGCCAAAGCGGAAGCGGCGCCGCTGCCTAAGGATTTTGCCTATGAGGGCTCCTTGAATGCAGACAGCGAAGTGCTGACGGTAGAGTGGACCGAAGCTGAAACTCAGCAGCTGCTGAAGCAGGCCCATCGCGCCTATAACACCGAGGTCAATGATTTGCTGTTGACCGCGTTAGGATTGGCAATGCACAACTGGACAGGCGCGGGACAGGTGCTGGTGAACCTGGAGGGACACGGTCGTGAAGCGATCTTGCCAGAGGTGGATATAACACGTACGGTAGGCTGGTTTACGAGCTTGTATCCGGTGCTGCTGGAAATGGGCAAGGGAATGACACTGGCACAGCACATCAAAGAAACGAAGGAAGGTTTGCGCCGGATTCCACATAAAGGGCTGACGTATGGAACTTGGCGCTACTTGTCTCCTGCGTCCCATGCGTTTGCAGCAGAACCGGAAATCAGCTTTAACTATTTGGGACAGGTCGATCAGGATGTGCAAAACAGTGGAATCTCATTGTCATCCTATAGCGCAGGGGAGACAGAGGATGCCCATTCACCGCTGCAATATACGCTGGATTTGAATGCGATGATCTCGGAAGGCACGCTGCGCTTGACGATCGCTTACAGTCGTAAGCAGTATCGCAAAGAAACGCTGGAACGTGTGGCGGGACTTCTGCAATCCGCTTTGCAAGAGGTGATTACACATTGTGTCGCTCAGGAACAGCCGGAGCTGACGCCGAGTGATGTGTCCTTCCAGGGTCTGACGACTGGAGAGCTGGAGCACATGGCAGCCCAGGCCGCACATATAGGTGAGCTGGAAAATGTATACGCGCTGACGCCGATGCAAAAGGGCATGCTCTTTTACAATCTGATGGACTCGCAATCGGGAGCTTATTTTGAACAGGCCTCCTTTGATCTGCAAGGACATTTTAATATCGATGCGTTTGCGGCAAGTTTGGATGTATTGGTGCAGCGGCATACAGCACTGCGCACGAACTTCTACAGTGGCTGGAAGGATGAACCGCTGCAGGTCGTGTACCGCAATAAGCACAGTGAACTCTATGTGGAAGATTTGCGGGATATGGAGGAAGTGCAGCAAAACGAGTACATCCTCGAATATACGCGCAAAGACAAGCAAAGAGGCTTTGATCTGGCGCAGGATGCTTTGATGCGTGTCGCCGTTTTGCGCATAGGTGAGGATGCGTACCGTTTTGTATGGAGCTTCCATCATATCGTGATGGACGGCTGGTGCTTGTCGCTGGTGACCAATGAAGTGTTTGCAAGTTATTTTTCGATACTGGCCCATAAACAGCCGGAACTGGCCCCTGTAACGCCATACAGTCAATATATCGAATGGCTGGAGCAGCAGGATCGTCAGGCCGCATCAGGTTACTGGAGCAAGGTTCTGGAAGGATATGAGGAACAGTCCCGCCTGCCACAGGCTAAAATTCAGGGCAAAACAGGATATCAGGCGGAGCGTCTAGATTTTGACTTGGGCGCGGAGCTAACGGCAGGCATTCAGCGCATAGCCAAGCGTTATCAGGTAACGATCAATACGTTGATGCAGACGGTGTGGGGCCTTTTGCTGCAAAAATATAATGGCACAGATGATGTGGTGTTTGGCAGCGTGGTATCTGGACGTCCGGCAGACATTCCAAATGTGGAGCACATCATAGGTTTGTTTATCAATACCATTCCTGTACGCATCCGCAGTCAAGTGGACAGCTTATTCTCAGACGTGATGAAGCAAACCCAGGAGCAATCCATTGCTTCCCATGCCTATGATACGTACCCGCTGTATGAAATTCAGGGGCTGTCGGAGCTTAAGCAGGATTTGATCAATCATATTCTTATTTTTGAGAACTATCCGGTAGAGGAACAATTGGAGCAATTAGGCAACGACGATGAGTCCAGCTTCAGTATCACCGGAGCCGAGTCTGTCGAGCAGACCAACTATGACTTTAACCTGGTGGTACTGCCAGGGAACACCATTCACATGAGTTTTGGTTATAATGCACTGGCCTTTGAACGGGAAAGTGTAGAGCAAATTCGAGGTCATCTGGTACAGCTGCTGGAACAGGTGACAGCGAAGCCGGACATTCGCGTACATGAGCTGGATATGGTAACCGCGCAGGAGCGTGAGCAAATCGTCGAGGTTTGGGGCAATACAACGGTAGCCTATCCAAACGAGCAAACGATTCATGGCTTGTTCGAGGCGCAAACCGCGCGGACGCCGGAGCAGACAGCACTGTTCTTCGAAGGAGAGCAGTTGACCTATCGTGAACTGAATGCACGCGCCAATCGACTAGCTCGTACCTTGCGTAACCAAGGCGTGACGAAGGATCGTTTGGTGGGTCTGATGACCGAGCGCTCGGTGGACATGATCGTAGGTATCTTCGGGATTTTGAAGGCCGGGGGTGCATATGTCCCCATCGATCCGACGTATCCAGAGGAGCGTATCCGCTATATGCTGGATGACTCGGGTGCGAAGCTGTTGTTAACGCAAAACCATCTGGTGGATAAAGCAGCTTTTGACGGTAACGTGCTGGTGCTGGATGGAACGCAGGATGTGTACCATGAGGATCATTCCAATCTGGAGTCGTTGTCTGGTCCGAACGATCTGGCGTATGTCATTTATACGTCGGGTACAACGGGGCAGCCGAAGGGCGTAATGCTCGAGCATCATGGGCTGTGCAATCTGAAGACGTATTTTGATCAGACGCTTCGGATGAGCACGTCGGATCATGCGTTGCTGTTCGCCAGCTATTCGTTTGATGCGGCCTGCTGGGAAATCTTCCAGGCGCTGTTCTGCGGAGCCACGTTGTATGTGCCAACGTCAGAAACGATTTTGAATTACGAGCGGTTTGAGCAATATATGGCGGATCATCAAATCACCGTGGCCGCTTTGCCGCCGACCTATGCGGTGTATCTGGAGCCGGAGCGGATGCCAAACCTGCGTATTCTGTTCACTGCGGGTTCTGCATCTTCAACAGAATTGGTGTACAAGTGGAAGGATCAGGTCGCGTACTACAATGGCTACGGTCCCACCGAAAACTCGGTGGCGACGTCCATCTGGCCGGTATCCGAGGATGAGAGAGCCGGACAGCTGATTTCTATCGGACGCCCTGTGCCGAATCATCGGGTATACATGGTGGATGTGCATGGACATTTGGCTCCGGTGGGCGTAGCGGGTGAGCTGTGCGTGTCCGGTCGGGGTCTGGCTCGGGGTTATCTGGATCGTCCAGAACTGACGGCTGAGAAATTTGTGTCGAATCCGTTTGCGGCTGGCGAAGCGGGCTATGAAAGGATGTACCGTACAGGTGACTTGGCGAGATGGATGCCGGACGGCAACATCGAATATTTGGGCCGGATCGACCATCAGGTGAAAATCCGGGGCTACCGGATCGAGCTGGGTGAGGTCGAGGCACAAATTTTGAAAGTGGAGGACGTACAAGAGGTCATCGTACTGGCACAAGCGGACGAGCAGGGGCAAAACCAACTGGTGGCGTACTATGTTGCTGAAAGGGAAGTGAGCGCTGGTGAGCTGCGCAGCTTACTGGGTGAGGAACTGCCAAACTACATGGTGCCTTCGTATTTCATCCAGCTGGAGCAGATGCCGCTGACGCCGAACGGTAAAATCGACCGCAAGGCCCTGCCAGCACCAGAAGGCAGCCTGCAAAGCGGAGCGGACTATGTAGAGCCGCGCACAGCGCTGGAGCAGACGTTAGTGTCCATTTGGCGGGCCGTGTTGGGGGCGAAGAGAGTCGGGATTTTGGATAATTTCTTTGATCTGGGCGGCGATTCGATCAAGGCAATCCAGGTATCCTCCCGTTTGCTGCAAGCGGGCTACAAGCTGGACATGAAGGATTTGTTCCAATATCCTTCCGTCTCGTTGCTGAGTGGTCATGTACACAAAGTTAGCCGATCAGCCGATCAGCAGGTGGTTTCGGGGGCAGTTAGATTGACCCCAATACAGCAATGGTTCTTTGGACAATCATCAGCAGAGCCGCATTATTTCAATCAGTCAGTGATGCTATATAGAGCACAAGGCTTTGATGAAGCCGCATTGCATCAAACGGTGACCAAGGTAACGGAGCATCATGATGCGCTACGTATAGTCTTCCGTCAGACCGAACAGGGCTATGAAGCGTGGAATCGCGGTTTGAACGAAGGTCAGCTGTACAGTCTGGACGTTGTGGATTTGACGGATGTGCAAAACATTACAGATGTTGCAGCAGCAATTGAGGTGAAAGCGAATGCCATCCAAAGCTCCATTCGTCTGGACGAAGGACCACTGGTGAAGCTGGGGCTTTTCCATTGCATGGATGGAGATCATTTATTGATTGCCATTCACCATCTGGTCGTAGACGGCATTTCATGGCGGATTGTGTTTGAGGATTTTGCCACGGGATATGAGCAGGCCGCGCGGGGAGAAGCGATTCGCCTGCCTTATAAAACGGACTCTTTCTCCGCTTGGGCAGAGCGCTTATCACAATATGCGAATAGTCCGGCCATCGAAGATGAACGCGAATATTGGCAGCGTCTTGCCCAAATAGAAATTGCATCGTTGCCTAAGGATCAAGAAAGAGCGGAAGGGCAGCATTTTCTGATCAGAGACAGTGAGACTGTGACTGTGGCTTGGAGCGAGCAGGAAACACGGATGTTGCTTCAAGAAGTACACCGTGCGTACCACACCGAGGTCAATGATCTGCTGTTAACCGCACTCGGCACAGCGGTATATAACTGGAGCGGGCAGGAGCGTGTGCTGGTCAATCTGGAGGGACATGGCCGGGAAGCCATTGTTCCAGATATCGACATCACCCGTACCGTGGGCTGGTTTACAAGCCAATATCCGGTGCTGCTGGGTGTGGACGGAAAGGCAGAAGTAGGGCAGCGAATCAAACGGGTGAAGGAAGACCTGCGCCATGTACCGCATAAGGGCATTGGCTACGGCATTTTGAAATATATGTCTCAGGATGATGCCCATCATTCCCTTGCCTTGCAGCCTGAAATTAGCTTTAACTATTTGGGACAATTTGATCAGGACTTGGAAAATGGGGATATCACGCTGTCTTCACATCCAGGTGGAGAGCCGATGAGTGATCATACCGTACTGGAGCATCCTTTGAATGTGAACGGAATGATTACAGCGGGCGCCCTGACACTGGAAATTCGCTATGACCGCAAAGTATATCATCAGCAAAATGTAGAAAACTTTGCGCAGCTGCTGCAGGAAAGCTTGCAGGAAGTGATCACTCATTGTGCCTCCAAAGAGCGGAGTGAGCTAACACCAAGTGATGTATTGTTCAAAGGCTTGACACTGGAGCAACTGGAGCAATTGACGGAGCAAACGGCTTCTGTGGGCGAGCTGGAAAATGTATATGCTCTTTCGCCAATGCAGAAGGGGATGCATTTCCATAGCTTGATGGAGCCGCAGTCAGGCGCCTACTTCCAGCAAGCGTCGTTTGATCAAAAAGGAAGCTTTGATGTTGAAATTTTCCGCAAGAGTCTGGATGTACTGACACAGCGTCATGAAGCGTTGCGCACGAATTTCCATATGTTTGAGACAGGGCACAGTCAGGAGCCATTGCAGATCGTGTTCCGTTACAAAGATAGCGACCTTTCCTTCCAAGATGTACGCGGCATGCAGGAAGCGGAGCAACAGGCGTATATCCAGGCGTTTAAACTGGAGGACCAAGCTAGAGGCTTTAATCTCGGAACCGATGCACTCATGCGCGTACAGGTATTGCAAACCCATGAAGAAACGTATCACTTGGTATGGAGCTTCCATCACATTGTCATGGATGGCTGGTGCTTATCGCTGGTTACTGGTGAAGTGTTTGGTACGTACTTTGCGCTGCTGGAGCAGAAGCAGCCAGAGCTTGCTCCGATCACACCGTATGGCCAATATATCGAATGGCTGGGACGTCAGGATGAACGTGCGGCAAAAGATTATTGGAGCAGCTATTTGGCGGGCTTTGAACAGCAAACGTTGTTGCCGGGTGCAGATGCTTTATGGAAGGAGCCAACGCCGGACAGCAAGGAAAAAGAAAAGGAACATGTTCCATCCACTATTGCCAGTGAGACTAGCGAATATATTTCTGAAAAAATGACGGTAGATCTGGATCCAACGTGGAGCGAAGCCATACACCGGATTGCGAAGCAGCAGCAGGTCACGATTAATACGCTGATGCAGAGCGTGTGGGGCCTTATTTTGCAGAAATATAACAACAATGAGGATGTTATTTTCGGTAGTGTCGTATCTGGACGTCCAACAGATATTGCCGGCGTAGAGCATATGATCGGTTTGTTCATTAATACGATCCCGGTGCGGATTCAAAGTGAACGGAATGCCACTTTTGTGGAAGTGATGCGGAAAACGCAGGAACAGGCACTGACCTCGGGAACCTATGACAGCTTCCCGCTATACGAGATTCAGGCGCTGACGGAGCAGAAGCAAAATCTGATTAACCACATTATGGTATTTGAGAATTATCCGGTAGAGGAGCAAGTTGAGCAGCTGGGTGAAGTTCGTCCGTCCGCTTTTGAAATTACGAATGTAGAGGTTGTCGAGCAAACGAACTATGATCTGGACTTGATTGTGATGCCCGATGAGCTTTTCCGCATCATGTTCAGATATAACGCCAATGTATACGATCGGTCTACGATAGAGCGGATGCAAGGACATGTACTGCATGTCATCGAGCAAATTATCGACAATCCGCATATCCGAGTAAATGATCTGGAATTGGTGACACCGGAAGAACAGGCGCAGATCGTTCAGGTGTGGGGAAATACGGCGGCAGCTTATCCGCAGGATCAGACGCTAAGTGCAATGTTTGAGCAGCAGGCGGCACGAACACCGGATCAGGTGGCAGTGTTGTGCGGAGCGGAATCGTTGACCTACGCGGAGTTGAATGAACGCGCGAACCGTTTGGCTCGGACGCTGCGTGCGGAAGGTGTTGAACCGGATCAGCCTGTAGGCATACTAGTTCACCGTTCGCTGGACATGATCGTAGGCATCTACGCGATCCTCAAGGCAGGCGGAGCCTACGTGCCCATCGATCCAGACTATCCAGCGGATCGTATCCGCTTTATGCTGGAGGACTCGGAAGCGAAGTTGGTACTGACGCAATCGCATCTGGCGGAGCAAGCATCACTGAGTTTCGACGGCCAGGTGCTGTTGCTGGATCGCGAGGACATTTACCACGAAGATGGCTCGAATTTGGAGCCACTGGCCGGACCGCACCATGTAGCCTATGTCATCTATACCTCTGGCTCCACTGGGAAACCGAAGGGCGTGATGGTGGAGCACCATTCTGTGCTGAACCGGATTTTGTGGATGCATGATCGTTACGGCTTGAGTGCGGAAGATACGATCCTGCAAAAGACCGCCTTCACCTTTGACGTGTCGGTGTGGGAGCTGTTCTGGTGGTCGCTGGTCGGCTCAAAGGTAAGCCTGCTGTCGGTGGGTGGGGAAAAGAACCCGGAAGACATCGTCGACACGATTGCCCGCGATGGCGTGAGCACGATGCACTTTGTACCCGCCATGCTGCATGCGTTCCTGGAGTACGTGGAGCAGCAGCCACGGGAAGTGATGCAAGCGAAGCTGGGTACGTTGCGTCACGTCTTTGCCAGTGGTGAAGCATTGCCACCACAGCATGTCGCACGGTTCCAACGGCTCGTGTCGAGCCTAGCGGGAGCGAAGCTGGTCAACTTGTATGGTCCAACCGAAGCGACGGTGGACGTATCGTACTTCGATTGCGAGCCGTCAGAGGAATATACGGTCATTCCAATCGGGAAACCGATTCAAAACATTCGTCTGTACATCGTGAAGGAAGGCACGGAGCAATTGCAGCCGATCGGGGTTGCGGGTGAGCTGTGCATCGGCGGTGTCGGCGTAGCCCGAGGCTATCTGAACCGTCCAGAACTGACGGCCGAGAAATTTGTGAAAGATCCGTTTGCTGGCAGGGAAGCAGGCTATGAGCGGATGTACCGCACAGGCGATTTGGCGAGATGGATGCCGGACGGCAACATTGAATATCTGGGCCGGATCGACCATCAAGTCAAAATCCGCGGGTACCGAATTGAGCTGGGCGAGGTCGAATCGCAGCTGCTGCAAGTGGAATCGGTACGCGAAGCCGTAGTGCTGGCGCGTGCGGATGAAACGGGCCAAAAACAAATGGTGGCGTACTATGTCGCCGGACAAGAAATGGGCGCCAGCGAGCTGAGAAGTGAGCTGGGCCGGGAGCTGCCAAGCTACATGGTGCCGTCGTACTTTGTACAGCTGGAGCAGATGCCGCTGAGTCCGAACGGCAAAATTGACCGCAAGGCCCTGCCAGCACCGGAAGGTAGCCTGCAAAGCGGAACCGATTATGTCGCACCGCGGACGTGGGTGGAAGTGAAGCTGGCACACATTTGGCAGGATGTGCTGGGCCTCACGCAGGTCGGTGTGAAGGAAAACTTCTTCGAGATTGGCGGACACTCGCTGCGGGCGACGACACTGGCCTCGAAGATTCACAAGGAGCTGAACAAGCCACTTCCACTGCGCAGTATTTTTGAAGCACCAACCATTGAACAGTTGGCAACGGTGTTAGAAAGTCTGGATCAAGTAACATACGCGTCCATTCCGGTAACGGAAGAACGCAGCTTCTACCCGTTATCTTCGGCGCAAAAACGACTGTATGTATTGCATCAGTTCGACCCGAATGATGTGAACTACAACATGCCGTCGGTGCTGCAAGTGAGCGGTCCGCTGGATGTGAAACGAGTAGAAGATGTGTTCCATCAATTGATCGATCGCCATGCAACCTTGCGTACCCGCTTTGAGCTAGTGGACAATGAGCCGATGCAATGGGTTGAGGACACCGTGCCGTTCAAGGTGGAATATACGAAGGTACAGGCAGAGCGTTCGGCTTCGGATACAGATCAGGACACAGCTACGGACACGACGATCAGCCAGGAAGCACAAGAACGGGTTCGGCAGTTTGTCCGTCCGTTTGATCTGAAAGCTGCACCGCTGCTGCGGGTAGGCTTGGTAGACTTGGGCGTACAAGGAGCAGAGAAAGAATCACAGCATCTGCTCATGCTCGACATGCACCATATCGTTTCGGATGGTGTGTCGATGGAGGTACTGACCGATGAATTTGTTCGCTTGTATGGCGGTGAAGAGCTATCGCCATTGCGGGTTCAGTACAAAGACTATGCGGTCTGGCAGCAAAGCGAAGCCCATCAGGAGTGGATGCAGCGTCAGGAAGCGTACTGGCTCGACACCTTCCGGGGCGGAGTGCCTGTGCTGGATCTGTCAACCGACTTTGCCCGCCCGGCGGTGCAGAGTACGGCAGGGGATACGATCGAATTCGGACTGGAGCGTGAAGTTAGCGAACGCCTGAAAGAACTGGCTTCGCAAACCGGCGCAACCCTGTATATGGTGCTGCTGGCGGCGTACACTACGCTCTTGCATAAATACACAGGCCAAGAAGATATCGTAGTGGGAACGCCGATTGCTGGAAGACCACATGCGGAACTGGAGAGCCTGGTAGGTGTCTTCATCAACACGTTGGCAATCCGCAATTATCCGTCTGGCGACAAATCGTTCATGGATTATCTGCAAGAGGTGAAGGAGCATGCGCTCAGTGCTTATGAGCATCAGGACTATCCTTTTGAAGAGCTGGTTGAAAAGCTGAATTTGACGCGGGATACGAGCCGAAATGCGCTGTTTGACACGATGTTTGAGTTGAAAACATTGGAGCAACAGGAGTTCCAGCTGGAAGGTCTGACCTTACATTCATATCCGCTGGAAAATAATACGGCCAAATTTGATCTGAGCTTGGATGCAATAGAGCAGCCAGAAGGTATTCTGTGCAGTCTGGAATACAGCACGGCGCTGTACAAACCTGAGACTATTGCGCGATTGGCGCAGCATTTTACCGAACTCGTACGTGCAATTACACTGCATCCACAACAGCCACTGGCAGCTTTGGAGCTGGTACCTGCCGAGGAAAAAGCACAAATCATCCATGGATTTGGAAATGTGGGGGTATCGGATGTTGCTGCGGTTGAAGCAGAAGCCTTATTCCATACCTTTGTGGAAGAACAGGCACAGCTTGTACCGGATCACGTGGCGGTGGTGTACGAGGAGCAGCAGCTTACGTACCGCACACTGAACGAGCGTGCGAACCAATTGGCGCGTAGATTGCGGAATGAAGGCATTGGCCGCGAGTCGATTGTCGGCATTTTGAGTGAACGTTCGGTGGACATGCTGGTCGGCGTGTTGGCGGTATGGAAAGCTGGAGGCGCCTATGTGCCGCTGGATGCAGACTATCCGTCCGAACGTATTCGTTTCATGCTGGAGGACAGCGGTGCGACGGTACTGTTGACCCAGACAGGCTTACAGGAGCGTGCACAGGTATGGCTGGAGGAAAGTAAGGTCTCATCGGAACAAGTAAGTGGACTACGCTTGCAGACGATGCTGGCTTTGGATGATGAGTCGCTGTACATCGGTGATACCACAGACGTCGATCATATCAACGAACCGCAGGATCTGGCGTATGTGATCTACACGTCCGGGACAACGGGACGTCCGAAAGGCGTCATGATCGAACATCACAGCTTGATCAATACGGCTGCGGCGTATCGTCGGGATTACCGTCTGAGCGAGTTCCCGGTACGACTGCTGCAGCTGGCAAGCTTTTCCTTCGACGTATTCGTCGGGGATATCGCGCGGACGCTCTATAACGGCGGCACGATGGTTATTTGTCCGAAAGACGACCGGATTGATTTTAGCCGCTTGTATGGCTGGATTCGCGATTGCCAGATTACAGTATTCGAATCGACCCCGGCCCTGATCGTACCGTTTATGCAGCATGTGCATGAACAGGGACTGGACATGAGCATTCTGGAACTGCTGATTACCAGCTCGGATAGCTGCAGTGTGACGGATTACCGGGTGCTGCAAGAACGATTTGGCGCAGATATCCGCATTATGAACAGCTACGGCGTCACGGAAGCAGCAATCGACTCCAGCTTCTACGATGAAGAGCTGTCGAAGCTGCCAAGCAGCGGTAATGTGCCGATTGGTCAGGCGTGGCTGAACGCACGCTTCTACATCGTGGACAGCCAGCTGAATCCGGTGCCGATCGGCGTACTGGGCGAGCTGTGCATTGGCGGAGCCGGAGTGGCACGAGGCTACCTGAATCGTGCGGACTTGACGGCCGAGAAATTCGTAGCGAATCCGTATGTAGCGGGTGAACGATTGTACCGCACAGGTGACCTCGCGCGGTGGATGCCAGACGGCAATGTGGACTTTATCGGCCGGATGGATGATCAGGTCAAAATCCGGGGCTTCCGGATTGAACTGGGCGAGGTGGAAGCGCAGCTGCTGACCGTGGACGGCATTCAGAAAGCCATCGTCACCGCCTGGGAAAACGAAGACGGAGACAAGGATTTGTGTGCGTATGTCGTAGCCTCTGAGGCGCTGAATTTGCCCGAGCTGCGTAACATGCTGCAGCCCAAGCTACCGGGTTATATGTTCCCGACGTATGTCGTACAACTGGATCATTTCCCGCTGACACCAAACGGAAAAATTGACCGCAAAGCGTTGCCTGCGCCGGAAGCGCGCCTCGAAGGAGGCACGGCGTACGTGGCACCGCGGACACTGCTGGAAGAGCAACTGGTACGTATTTGGCAAAGTGTTCTGAATCATCCGCAGATCGGTATTAAGGACCATTTCTTTGAAGTGGGAGGACATTCTCTGCGCGCCACAACACTGATGGCGAAAATCCATCAGGAGCTGAATTACAAGCTGGCCCTGCGAGATATTTTCCAATATCCGACGATTGAGCAACTGGTGCAGGTGATGGGAGAAGATCAGACACAGCAAACGTATGTATCCATCCCTGTGGCGGAGGAGCGTGCATATTATCCCGTTTCCTCGGCGCAAAAACGGATGTACGTGCTGAGTCACCTGGAAGGCGGAGAGGTTAGCTACAATATGCCAGGCGCTTTGATCATTGAAGGTTCCTTGGATAAAACGCGACTGGAGCAAGCCTTCCGCCAGCTGATTGTCCGTCATGAAGCCCTGCGAACCCGATTCGACATGGTGGATGGCGAGGTTATTCAACGGATTGAATCGGGCGTCGCATTCAACGTGGAGCATGTGCAGGCAAGCGAAGAAGAGACCCAGCAGTACGCACAGGACTTTGTACGTGCATTTGATCTCGCACAAGCACCGTTGCTGCGGGTTCAGTTGGTGGAAACCGGACCGGAGCGTCACGTCATGCTCTATGACATGCACCATATTATTTCGGATGGCGTGACTGAAGGCATTATCGTGCAGGAGTTCTCTCAATTGTATGAAGGCAAGGAACTGCCGTCCCTGCGCATCCAGTACAAGGACTATGCCGTTTGGCAGCATGCCGATATGCAAAGTGAACGTCTTCGTGAGCAGGAAAGCTACTGGCTGAACACGATGGCTGGTGACATTCCAGCGCTGGATATGCCAACGGATTTTGCAAGACCTGCCGTACAGCGTCTGGAAGGAGCTCGATTGGAATTTGCGATCAGCCTGGAGGACAGCGAGCAGTTGAAACAGCTGGCCGCGCAAACCGGCTCCACCTTGTACATGGTGTTGCTGGCCGCGTATAGCACACTCTTGCATAAATATTCGGGGCAGGAGGACATCATCGTCGGCACGCCGATTGCCGGAAGACCGCATGCGGAACTGGAGGGCTTGGTAGGCGTATTCCTCAACACGCTGGCGATCCGCAATTATCCGTCTGGCGACAAAACGTTCCTGGATTACTTGCAAGAGGTGAAAGAGCATGCGCTCAGTGCTTATGAACATCAGGAGTATCCTTTTGAAGAACTGGTTGAAAAGCTGAATTTAACGCGGGATACGAGCCGGAATGCGCTGTTTGACACGATGTTTGAGTTGAAAACATTTGAGCAGCAGGAGTTCGAACTGGAGGGTCTGACCTTTAAGACGTATCCGACGGACAATCATACGGCCAAGTTTGATCTGACTTTGGATGCAGTGGAGCAACCGGAGGGTATTCTGTGCAGTCTGGAATACAGCACGGCGCTGTACAAGCCTGAAACCATCGCGCGATTGGCACAGCATTTTACCGAGCTTGTTCGTGCAATTACCCTTCATCCGCAGCAGTCACTGGCAGCTTTGGATATGGTAACCGTCGAGGAAAAGGCACAAATCATCTACGGTTTTGGAGATGTAGGGGTGTCGGATGTTGCTGCGGTAGAAGCAGGAGCACTGTTCCATACCTTTGTGGAAGAACAAGCGCAGCTTGTACCGGATCACGTGGCGGTGGTGTACGAGGAGCAGCAGCTTACGTACCGCACACTGAACGAGCGTGCGAACCAATTGGCGCGCAGACTGCGAAATGAAGGTATTGGCCGCGAGTCGATTGTCGGCATTTTGAGTGAACGTTCGGTCGACATGCTGGTCGGCGTATTGGCAGTGTGGAAAGCTGGAGGCGCATATGTGCCGCTAGATGCAGACTATCCGTCCGAACGCATTCGTTTCATGCTGGAGGACAGTGGTGCGACGGTACTGTTGACCCAAACGGGCTTGCAGGAGCGTGCACAGGTCTGGCTGGAGGAAAGCGAAGCTACAGTCGAACCCGCAGCGCACTTGCGTCTGCATACCGTGCTGGCGCTGGACGATGAGTCGCTGTATACCGGAGACACCACCGATATCGAGCACATCAACGAACCGCAGGATTTGGCGTATGTGATCTACACCTCCGGTACAACGGGACGTCCGAAGGGCGTCATGATTGAGCATCGCAGCTTGGTGAATACGGCTGCGGCCTATCGCCGGGGTTACCGTCTAAACCAGTTCCCGGTACGACTGCTACAACTGGCGAGCTTCTCCTTCGACGTGTTCGTCGGCGATATTGCCCGGACGCTTTATAACGGCGGCACGATGGTTATCTGTCCGAAGGACGACCGGATTGATCCAAGCCGTCTATACGGCTGGATTCGCGACTATCAGATTACGGTGTTCGAATCAACACCGGCCTTGATCGTACCGTTTATGCAGCATGTATATGAACAGGGACTGGACATGAGCAGCCTGGAATTGCTGATTACCAGCTCGGATAGCTGCAGCGTGACGGATTATCGGGTGCTGCAGGAACGGTTTGGCGCAGATATTCGCATCATTAACAGCTATGGTGTTACGGAAGCGGCGATTGATTCCAGCTTCTATGATGAAGAACTGTCAAAGCTGCCAAGCAGCGGCAGTGTACCGATTGGCCAGGCGTGGCTGAACGCACGCTTCTACATTGTGGACAGCCAGCTGAATCCGGTGCCGATCGGCGTACTGGGTGAGCTGTGCATTGGCGGAGCCGGGGTAGCACGAGGCTACCTGAACCGTGCCGACCTGACGGCCGAGAAATTCGTAGCGAATCCATATGTAGCCGGTGAACGATTGTATCGCACAGGCGACTTGGCGCGGTGGATGCCGGACGGCAATGTGGACTTTATCGGCCGGATGGACTATCAAGTGAAAATCCGGGGCTACCGGATCGAGCTGGGTGAGATTGAAACGGCGATCCAGCGGGTGCCGGGTGTGCGTCAAGCGGTAGTCATCGACCGGACGGATGAGCGTGGACACAAGTATTTGTGCGGATACATCACAGGAGAAGCAGAGCTGCGGATTGAGGAGGTACAGGCTGAGCTGGAAGCTGGACTGCCAGCACATATGGTACCTGCACGCTTGATGCGTCTGGAGACCTTGCCACTGACCCACAACGGCAAAATCGACCGCAAGGCCTTGCCGGAACCGGAAGGAAGCATTCATACCGGTGCAGCCTATGTGGCACCGCGTACCACGGTGGAGCAGGTACTGGCTGCGGTATGGGCCGGAGTACTCGGCGTGGAAGCGGTAGGCACGCAGGATAACTTCTTTGAACTGGGTGGCGATTCGATCAAGGCCTTGCAAGTATCCTCCCGATTGCTGCAAGCAGGTTATCGACTGGAGATGAAAGACCTGTTCAGTCATCCAACCGTGTCTGCATTGGCACTGAAAGTCCAAACGGTGACCCGATTGGCGGATCAGAGCGAAGTGGTGGGCGCTGTGAAACTGACACCTGTTCAACAATGGTTCTTTGAGCAGAACCTGACGGATGCTCATCATCATAACCAGTCCATTATGCTGCATAGCAAGGACGGTTTTGATGAAACGGCCCTGCGCACAGCGATGGATCACGTCGTGAGCCATCACGACGCACTGCGTATCATTTTCCGTCCTACGGAGTACGGATATGAAGCTTGGAACCGTGCGGTTGGGGAGGGCGAGCTGTATACACTGGATCGGGCCGACTTCAGAAATGAGTCTGAGGTATCTACGGCGATCGAGGCCAAAGTAAATGAAATTCAAGCGGGTATTCATGTAAGCGAAGGACCGCTGGTGAAGCTGGGGCTGTTCCATTGTCCCGATGGAGATCATTTGCTGATGGCGATTCATCACTTAGTGGTGGATACCGTATCTTGGCGCATTTTGTTTGAGGATATTACGACCGCCTACGAGCAGGCATTGAACGGACAAGCCGCTCGTCTTCCGCACAAAACGGATTCGTTCCGCACCTGGGCTGATGGGCAGTCTCAATATGCGAACGGCCCGGCCATGGTAGCAGAACTCGCATTCTGGCAAGAAATTGAACAGGGGATGTATGAGCCGCTTCCAAAAGACGAATCCCATTCTCATTCCTTGAATAGGGACAGCGAGAACATTACGGTCACGTGGACAGCTCAGGAAACGGAGCAGCTGTTAAAACAGGCACATCGTGCCTACAACACGGATATGAATGATTTGCTGCTTACCGCATTGGGACTGACTATTTATCGCTGGGCGGGCCTGGAACGAGTGCTCGTGAGCCTGGAAGGTCACGGACGGGAGTCCATTTTGCCAGAACTGGATATTACGCGCACCGTGGGCTGGTTTACGACTCAATTCCCGGTTGTGCTGGATATGAGCGTGGGGCAAGACCTTTCACAACGCATCAAACATGTGAAAGAAGGACTACGCCGCATTCCGCAAAAGGGCATTGGCTACGGGATGTTGAGATACCTGTCCGCAGCACGTGAGCAAGAGCGTTTTGTAACCGAACCCGAAATCAGCTTTAACTATTTGGGACAATTTGACCAAGATATGCAAAATCAATCCATTGGCGTATCTCCTTACGCTAGCGGTGCAGAGCTTAGCGCCCATGCAGCTAGAACGCACACGCTGGATATGAACGGACTGATTTCGGAAGGCGAGCTGCAATTGACGATCAGCTACAGCAAGCAGGAATATCGCCATGAAACGATGGAGCAGTTAGCCGAAGCGTTCAGAACCAGCTTGCAGGAAATCATTGCGCATTGCACAGGCCGCAAACAGCAAGAGCTGACGCCAAGCGATGTCATGCTTAAACATGTAACCATGGCCGAGCTGGATCAGTTGGTAGAGCAGACTTGTGACATGGGGGAACTGGAAAATGTATATGCGCTGACGCCGATGCAAAAAGGCATGTTGTTCCATAGTCTGATGGATGCAGAGTCAGGTGCTTATTTTGAACAAACGACCTTTGATTTGCACGGACGCTTCCAAGCGGATATTTTCCAAGATAGCTTGAATCATTTGGCGCAGCGGCATGAGATATTTAGGGCCAATTTCATCAGCGGTTGGCAGGATGAGCCTGTGCAGGTTATTTTCCGCCGCAAGGATGTTGGTTTCAAATGTGAAGATTTGCGTCATCTGGATGAGCAGGAGCGTGACGCGTATGTGCAGGAATTTATTCGCAAGGACAAGGCAGCCGGATTCGATTTGTCCCGGGATGCGTTGATGCGCGTGGCGATTTTACGAACAGGTGACGAGGATTATTATTTTGTGTGGAGCTCTCATCACATCTTGATGGATGGCTGGTGTGTGGCGTTAGTCACGGATGAGGTGTTTGAGGCTTATTTTGCAGCCGTGGAGCATAGAGAGCCGAAGCTTGCCCCCGTTACTCCATACAGTCAGTATATTGAGTGGCTTGAAGCACAGGATGTAGGGGCTGCAACTTCCTATTGGAAGGATTATTTGCTCGGCTATGATCAGCAAACTTCGATTCCGACCGGAAAAGTAGGCGTGAAAGCGGACGGTGCACAATTTGAGCATATCCTGTGCGATCTGGGCAAGGACTTGACCGGACGTATGGAAATGGTGGCCAAGCAGCACCACGTGACCGCGAATACATTGCTGCAAACAGCCTGGGGCTTGCTGCTCCAAAAGTACAACGGTAGTGACGACGCTGTTTTTGGCGGTGTAGTGTCTGGTCGTCCAGCGGATATTCCGGGGATCGAAAATATGGTGGGCTTGTTCATTAACACCATTCCAATACGGATCCGCAGCGGGGCTGAGGACACCTTTGCCGACATGATCAGAACGAATCAGAAGCAGGCGCTGACTTCTCAAGATTATGAAACGTATCCGCTGTATGAAATTCAAGCCTTGAGCGAGCAAAAGCAAGATCTGATCAACCACATTATCGTGTTTGAAAACTATCCGGTGGAGGAGCAGGTCGAGCAACTTGGCGAAGGTGCAGAGGCGGATTTTGAAATTCGCAATGCGGGCATGATTGAACAAACCAACTATGATTTCAATCTGGTCGTTATGCCGCAGGAAGCGATGAAAATCCGATTTGAATACAATGCGAAGTTATATGATCGTGAAGCCGTTGAACGGACTCAGGGCCATCTGATACAGCTGTTGGAGCAGGTGGTGACGAAGCCGGACATTCGAGTGCAGGAGCTGGATATGGTAAGTGAGCAGGAGCGTGAGCAAATTCTCAGCGTATGGGGAAATACAGTTGCTGAGTATCCAAGCGGGCAAACGATCCATGGCTTGTTCGAGACACAAACGGCGCAGACACCGGAGCAGGCAGCGTTGTTCTTCGAAGGAGAGCAACTGACCTATCGCGAGCTGAATTCACGTGCGAATCGTCTGGCTCGTACCTTGCGTAACCAAGGCGTGACGAAGGATCGTTTGGTGGGTCTGATGACCGAGCGTTCGGTGGACATGATCGTGGGCATCTTCGGGATTTTAAAAGCCGGGGGTGCATATGTACCCATCGATCCGACGTATCCAGAGGAGCGTATCCGCTACATGCTAGACGACTCGGGTGCGAAGCTGCTGTTGACGCAAAGCCATCTGGTGGACAAAGCAGCTATCGACGGTCACGTGCTGGTGCTAGATGGGGAGCAAACGGTGTATCACGAGGATGATTCCAATTTGGAGTCGTTGTCTGGTCCGAACGATCTGGCGTATGTCATTTATACGTCGGGTACAACGGGGCAGCCGAAGGGTGTTATGTTGGAGCATCGCGGTCTATGCAATCTGAAAACGTATTTTGATCAGGCGCTCAAGATCCGCACGTCGGATCATACGTTGCTGTTCGCCAGCTATTCGTTTGATGCGGCTTGCTGGGAAATCTTCCAGGCGCTGTTCTGCGGAGCCACGTTGTATGTGCCAACGTCAGAGACGATTTTGAATTACGAACGGTTTGAGCAATATATGGCGGATCATCAAATCACCGTGGCCGCTTTGCCGCCGACCTATGCGGTGTATCTGGAGCCGGAGCGGATGCCAAACCTGCGTATTCTGTTCACTGCGGGTTCTGCATCTTCAACAGAATTGGTGTACAAGTGGAAGGATCAGGTCGCGTACTACAATGGCTACGGTCCAACTGAAAACTCGGTGGCGACATCCATCTGGCCGGTATCCGAGGATGAGAGAGCCGGACAACTGATTTCCATCGGACGCCCTGTGCCGAATCATCGGGTATACATGGTGGATGTGCATGGACATTTGGCTCCGGTGGGCGTAGCGGGTGAACTGTGCGTGTCCGGTCCGGGTCTGGCTCGGGGTTATCTGGATCGTCCAGAGCTGACGGCTGAGAAATTTGTATCGAATCCGTTTGCGGCTGGCGAAGCGGGCTATGAAAGGATGTACCGTACAGGTGACTTGGCGAGATGGATGCCGGACGGCAACATCGAATATTTGGGCCGGATCGACCATCAGGTGAAAATCCGGGGCTACCGGATCGAGCTGGGTGAGGTCGAGGCACAAATTTTGAAAGTGGAGGACGTACAAGAGGTCATCGTACTGGCACAAGCGGACGAACAGGGGCAAAACCAACTGGTGGCGTACTATGTTGCTGAACGGGAAGTGAGCACTGGTGAGCTGCGCAGCTTACTGAGCGAGGAGCTTCCAAACTACATGGTGCCTTCGTATTTGGTGCAGCTGGAGCAGATGCCGTTGACACCGAACGGTAAAATCGACCGCAAGGCACTGCCAGCACCGGAAGGCAGCCTGCAAAGCGGAGCGGATTATGTAGCACCGCGGACATGGGTGGAAGTGAAGCTGGCGCAAATTTGGCAGGATGTGCTGGGTCTGGCACAGGTCGGTGTGAAGGAAAACTTCTTCGAGATTGGCGGACACTCGCTGCGGGCGACGACGCTGGCCTCGAAAATTCACAAGGAGCTGAACAAGCCGCTTCCACTGCGCAGTATTTTTGAAGCGCCAACGATTGAACAACTGGCAGCGGTCAT
This sequence comes from Paenibacillus sp. FSL P2-0173, assembly GCF_038008045.1. Taxonomy (NCBI): domain Bacteria; kingdom Bacillati; phylum Bacillota; class Bacilli; order Caryophanales; family Paenibacillaceae; genus Paenibacillus; species Paenibacillus sp. FSL P2-0173. The sequence goes on along the minus strand of NZ_JBBOYK010000006.1, from coordinate 194,942 downwards.
GGAAGGTCTGGATCAAGTGGCGTATGCGTCCATTCCGGTGACGGAAGAACGCAGCTCCTACCCGCTTTCCTCGGCGCAAAAACGACTGTATGTGCTGCATCAGTTCGACCCGAATGATGTGAACTACAACATGCCGTCAGTGCTGCAAGTGAGTGGCCCGCTGGACGTGAAGCGAGTGGAGGACGTGTTCCGTCAACTGATCGCCCGTCATGCAACGTTGCGTACCCACTTTGAACTGGTGGACAGTGAGCCGGTGCAATGGATTGAGGACACCGTGCCGTTCGAGGTGGAATATACGAAGGTACAGGTAGAGGGTGCGACTGCGGACGCAAGGGTCAGCCAGGAAGCACAGGAACGTGTGCAACAGTTTGTACGTCCGTTCGATCTGCAAGTCGCTCCGCTGCTGCGGGTAGGCTTGGTAGATTTGGGTGTACAAGAAACCGAGCAGGAACCGCAGCATTTGCTCATGCTCGATATGCACCATATCGTCTCGGATGGTGTGTCCATGGGAGTACTGACCGATGAATTTGTCCGCTTATACGACGGTGAAGAGCTTTCGCCAATGCGTATCCAGTACAAGGATTATGCGGTATGGCAGCAAAGCGAAGCCCATCAAGAGTGGATGCAACGTCAGGAAGCGTACTGGCTCGACACCTTCCGGGGTGAACTGCCTGTGCTGGATCTACCTACGGACTTTGCCCGTCCGTCGGTACGAAGTACGGCAGGTGATACGGTGGTGTTCGGGCTGGAGCGCGAAGCTAGCGAACGTCTGAAGGAACTGGCGGCGCACACAGGCTCTACGCTGTATATGGTGCTGCTGGCTGCGTACACCGCGCTCTTACACCAATACAGCGGGCAAGAAGATATTGTGGTCGGCACACCGATTGCCGGACGACCGCATGCAGATTTGGAACCGATCCTCGGGATGTTCGTCGGTACGTTGGCATTGCGAAACTATCCGACAGCGGAACATACCTTCCGCAGCTACGTGGAAGAAGTGAAAGTTTGTGCTCTGCAAGCCTATGAACATCAGGACTACCCATTTGAGGAACTGGTGGAAAAGCTAAATGTTAAGCGGGATATGAGCCGCCATCCGCTGTTTGATACGATGTTTACCCTGCAAACCACCGAGGAAGGCGAGTTGCAGCTGGCAGATCTGAGCTTCCGTCCATACGGCTTGGAACAAACGCCAGCGAAGTTTGATTTGACGCTGGAAGCCAGAGAGGAAGAGGCAGGTATCCAGTTCGGATTGCAGTATGCAACTGCGTTGTACGAGCGCGAAACGGTAGAACGGATGACGCGTCACTTTGTTCGCTTGGCCGAAGCCGTCGCGGCGAACCCGGATGCGAAATTGGGTGAGCTGGAGTTGATTACGGCAGAAGAAACCGAGCAGATTCTGAAGGTGTTCAATGATCCGAATGCGCACAGCCTGCTTGGAGCATTACAAGGCCGTTCGCTCAGCGAGCGCTTTGAAGAGCAAGCGAAGCGCAACCCTGAGCGGATAGCAGTTGTGTCTGGGGCCACCGCGCTGACCTACACTGAGCTGAATGAGCGTGCGAACCAATTGGCTCGTGTGTTACGAGCGGAAGGGGTCGAAGCAGATCAACCGGTTGGCGTATTGCTGGAACGTTCTGCGGATATTCTGGTGAGCATTCTGGGGGTACTTAAGGCCGGAGGCGCATATGTACCAATGGATACGGTGTATCCACAGGAGCGCATCGACTACATGCTCCAAGACAGTGGGGCCAAGGTCGTGATTACAAGCAGAGTCGCCAACCTGTCGCTCAGCTTGCCATCCACAGTTCGAGCTGTAGTCTTGGATGACGAGGACGTTCAAGCTCAGTTGGGAGCACAGGATGCGGGCAATCTGATCCCTGTCGCCGGCCCGCACAACCTGGCCTATATGATTTACACGTCAGGTACCACCGGTCAGCCGAAAGGGGTCATGATCGAGCAGGGCAGTGTTAGCAATCTGGTAGATGCTTTATTGGAACGAGTATACAGCCGTTATGAACAGCCGCTTCATGTCGCATGGCTGTCGGCATTTGTATTTGACGCTTCAGTGAAGCAAATCTTTGCCAGCTTGCTGTTAGGCCACACCCTGCATGTGGTGTCCCGTGACGTCAGTCTGAGCGGAGAGCATTTGATCGCCTACTACCGCACGCACCGGATTGATCTGTCGGACGGCACACCTGCACATCTGCATATTTTGAACGAAAGCGTCAGTGTGACGGAAGCGCCGGAAGTGAAGCATTACCTGATCGGTGGCGAAGCATTATCCGTGCAACTGGTAAATGTGTTCTTGCACAAGTGGTCCGGGTATCGTCCAGTCATTACGAACGTGTATGGCCCGACCGAAACGACGGTAGATGCGACTGCTTATACGATTGAAGATGTGGAGTCCCTGAACGTACTGCTGGAAAAAGGGGAGCACACAGTATCCATCGGAACGCCGATAGCGAACCAGTCGGTGTACATCCTGAACAGCCAGCAACAGCTGGTACCGATCGGTATCGCAGGTGAGCTTTATATCGGAGGTGCAGGTGTGGGACGAGGATACCTGAACCTGCCGGAGCTGACGGCAGAGAAGTTCGTCCTGAATCCGTTCGCTGATGCGGCAGCAGCTGATCCAGCGGATCACGCAAACCGGATGTACCGGACGGGCGACTTGGCACGGTGGATGCCAGACGGCAGTATTGAGTATTTGGGCCGGATCGACCACCAGGTGAAAATCCGGGGGTACCGGATCGAACTGGGCGAGGTGGAAGCGCAGCTGCTGACCGTGGACGGCATTCAGAAAGCCGTGGTCACAGCATGGGACAACGAAGACGGACACAAGGACCTGTGTGCCTATATCATAGCTTCAGAGTCCCTGAGTTTGCCGGAGCTGCGCAATGCGCTGCAGCCGAAGCTGCCGGATTACATGATCCCGACGTATGTGGTACAACTGGATCGTTTCCCGCTGACACCGAACGGGAAAATCGACCGCAAGGCGTTGCCGGCACCGGAAGCACGCCTCGAAGGAGGCCTGGAGTACGTTGCACCGCGGACACCGCTGGAAACCAAGCTAGCCCAAATCTGGCAGGATGTCTTGAAGCTGTCCAGCGTAGGAGTCACCGACTCATTCTTTGACGTGGGTGGACACTCCCTGCGGGCAACGACGCTGGTGGCTAAAATCCATCAGGAACTGGACAGTCGGATTACGCTGCGTGAGGTGTTCCAACACTTCACGATTGAGCAGCAAGCCCAGCTCATCGCAACGCACGGTACAGACACCTATACGGTGATCCCTGCGGCGGCGCAACAGGCGTACTACCCGGTTTCCTCGGCTCAAAAACGACTGTACATTTTGAGCCATCTGGAAGGTGGGGATCTCAGCTACAATATGCCGGGTGTATTAACCGTGGAGGGACCGCTTCAGGCCGATCGGCTGGAGGATGCGTTCCGTCAGTTAATAGCCCGTCATGAAACGTTGCGGACTTCCTTTGAAATGGTGGAAGGCGAGGTCGTTCAGCGGATTTACGATCAAGCGGAGTTTGCAGTAGAGCACCTGCAGGCCAGAGAGTCCGAAGCCGAAGCCTATATCGAGTCCTTTGTACGCAGCTTTGATCTTCGCCAGGCACCACTGCTGCGTGTCCGTCTTATTCAAACCGGACCAGAGCGCCATCTCCTGATGTACGACATGCACCATATTATTTCAGACGGTGTATCGTCTAACAATATCGTGCAGGAGCTGGTACAACTGTACGAAGGGCAGGAATTGGAGCCGCTGCAAATTCAGTACAAGGACTATGCCGTATGGCAGCAGCAGGAGACGCAGCGTGAGTCATACCAACGCCGGGAACACTTCTGGCTGGAGCATTTAGCTGGAGAATTACCGGTACTGGATTTGCCAATTGCTTATCCTAGACCTGCTGTTCGCAGCTTCGAGGGTACGATGTATGAATTTACAGTGGACGCGAATGTATCTGAGCAACTGCGCCGAATTGCGGCACAGACCGGAAGTACGATGTACATGGTGCTATTGAGTGCCTACACCGTTCTGCTGTCCAAATACAGCGGTCAGGACGATTTGATCATCGGTACGCCGGTAGCAGGCCGCTTGTTGCCTGAACTGGAGCCACTGATCGGAATGTTCGTCAACACGCTAGCCATCCGGCATCAGCCGAAGGGCAACCAAACGTTCCACAGCTACTTGCTGGAAGCCAGAGATCGTACGTTGCAAGCCTTCGAGCATCAGGATTATCCACTGGAAGAGTTGGTGGAAAAGCTGGATGTAGCACGGGATGCAAGCCGTAACCCGTTATTCGACACTATGTTTGTACTGCAAAATACGGAGTCACAGGAAGCGCAGCTTGAGACGCTGTCCTTCAGCCCGTATGTTCAGGAGCATCGTATCTCCAAATTCGATTTGACTTTGTCCATGAGTGATGAAGATGGGGAAATCAAGGGTTCCTTTGAATATTGCACGAAGCTGTTTGGGGCCGACGCTATTGAGAGATTAACCAGAGATTTGATAGCGATCCTGTCCCAGATTGGAACCGACCCAGATTTGCTGTTAAGCGATATTCAGGTGAACACGGACGAGCAGCCAGAAGGCTTCTCGCCGGATTCCATCGATTTTGTTTTCTAAATCAGTTTTCTAAGATGCAATGATTTCACTTTGCTGTGCAGAGGGCGGCGGCTTGTCCGACTGCCCTTGCCTGCAAAGTATTCTTTTTCTGACACAACGCTCATGTACGTAACAACGCGCACCATCCAACCGGGGGAACAGGCCCCGAGAAGCAGGAGGGATGTCATTGAAAGCCTTATTTGAGAAGGAAAAAAATTACTGGAGTCATAAACTGGAATCTGAGGATCATATCATCTGCCTACCATACACCAACCATGTGTCCAGAAGTACAACTGTAACGAGTTTAAATTCCCATACGAACACACTCACATTTCCAACTGAAATTTCCCAAAGAATATCATCTATAACAGGCGGCGCTCCATGGGCCGTGTTTATGGTCCTGCTTGCTGGAGTAGAGAGCTTATTGCATAAATACACAGGTGAGGAACGTGTGCTGCTGGGCATCCCGGTAGCCAAGTCTGGCAACGGTGCTACAAAGCCGATCAACCATCTGCTTTTATTGAAAAATACGCTGGATTCCAGCACAACCTTCAAAGCTTTGCTGTCTCAAATCAAAACCTCTGTCGGCGAAGCTATTGAACATCAAAACATTCCTTTTTGGAACTATTCTGAATTACTTGACATTCAACGTAATGAGGATGAAAAGCCTCTTATTCACACCACAGTATCCTTGCAAAATATTCATATTTCTGATTTTTTAAATCACGTACAATCTGAACTGGATTTCCAGTTTCAATGGGAACATGAAGCGGTCTCCCTGAACATAAAGTATAGTAGCGACCGTTATAGCGAGACGACGATTGAGCGCTTTGTTGAGCAGCTTCTGCGGCTGTACACTATTGTTTTGCAGCAGCCAGAGTTGGCGATTTCCACAGCACAAGTACTGTCAGAGCAAGAAGTAGAGCAGCTGGTCCATACCTTCAACGATACAAATGTGGATTATCCACGTCATGCGTCTATTCATGAATTGTTCGTGAAACAGGCGAAGCAGGCACCACAGCAGGTGGCGGTAGTGTGTGGGCAAGATAGCCTAACCTATGCAGAATTGAATGAAAAGGCCAACCGACTGGCTCATTCTTTACGTAAGCAGGGAATCCGCACCGAGCAGACGGTCGGCATTGTAGCTGAACGCTCGATCGAGATGATTGTCGGTATGCTCGGAATTCTCAAAGCAGGTGGAGCGTATGTACCCATTGATTCTGATTACCCGGATGAGCGTATACGCTATTTGCTGCAGGATTCCGGTGCGGACATACTGCTCGTGCAGCGAATGGAACATCGGCCCACTGATTTTAAGGGAATGGTGCTTGACCTTAGCGATGCTGCAATTTATGGAACGGATGATGCTGATCGTTACGATCCAATTTTGCCGAATGATCACGGGACGAATACTGATCCGGGATACGTGGACTGCCTAGATCCGTTCTACTCCATTTTCGCCAGTCCCGAACTTGCTTCTACGACAACCATACAACCAGAAACCATGCAACCAAAAGCTACGCAATCAGAACAAGCAGAACAAATACAGCAGGCTTATGCAGCTGGAGAACAACCGAAGGCGAGCGCAGCTGGTCGTTTGGCCTATATTATGTACACCTCAGGGACTACAGGCCAGCCCAAAGGGGTTATGGTGGAGCACCGTAATGTCGTGCGTTTGGTGACAAACACAAATTATGCACGCTTGAATGCCGACACGCGCATTTTGCAGACCGGGTCTGTTGTCTTTGACGCGTCCACCTTCGAAATTTGGGGTGCGTTATTGAACGGTGGACAGCTGGTGCTGGTGAGTCAGGATGTTATTTTGGACGCTCCCAAGCTCAAGGAAGTTGTTCGCAATCACGGCATTACCACGATGTGGCTGACCGCACCACTCTTTAATCAGCTATCCCAGCAGGACTTGGAACTATTTGAGGGGATGCGGGAGCTATTGGTTGGTGGTGATGTGCTGTCCGTACCGCATATTAACCGGGTATTGGAGGCCCATCCGAATCTACATATCATTAACGGCTACGGTCCGACGGAAAATACGACCTTTTCCACCACACATGCCATTACCGGCGTTCAATCGGCATCTGTGCCCATTGGTAGCCCGATCCATAACTCGACGGCATATGTCGTGGACCGTTCGATGCAGCTTCAGCCTATTGGAGCGTGGGGGGAGCTGATCGTCGGCGGTGACGGGGTGGCTCGCGGATATCGCAACCGCCCAGACCTGACGACCGAAAAGTTCATCGACAGCCCGTTCCGTGGCGGCGAACGCTGCTATCGTACAGGGGACCTGGTGCGTTGGAATGCGGACGGAACGCTGGAATATAAGGGACGAATCGACGCGCAGGTGAAAATTCGAGGCTACCGGATTGAGCTGGGCGAGGTGGAAGCACAGCTGTTGAAGCTGGAGGCAGTCCGAGAAGCTGTTGTAATTGCACATGAAGATGAGCAGGGGCAAAAGCTGCTCTGCGCATATGTGGTCACCCATGCGGAAGTAGCGACAAGTGAGCTGCGTAGTGCTTTGAGTCAGGAGCTGCCGGGTTACATGGTACCGTCGTATTTTGTACAGCTGGAGCAATTGCCACTGACGCCCAACGGCAAGGTGGATCGCCGAGCGTTGCCACAGCCAGAGGGAGGTGTAAGCTCAGGCGCAGAATATGTACCTCCTCAAAATCAATTACAAGCACAACTGGCTAGCATCTGGAAAGATGTGCTGGAGCTTGAGCGCATTGGGATTAAGGATAACTTTTTTGAGGCAGGAGGACATTCCCTGCGGGCGACACATGTCATATCACTCATCTATAAGGAATTGCATAAAAATGTGCAGCTAAAGGACTTGTTCCAGCATCCGACAATTGAACAGCTGGCGCAGGTTATTGAAGCACTGGAGCAAACCACCTATGAATCCATCCCTGTTACGGAGAATAAGCCATTTTATGCGGTCTCTTCGGCTCAAAAACGGATGTATATCCTCAATCAGCTTGATGGAGCGGGAATTAGCTATAACATACCTGGTGCCCTGACTCTGACCGGTTCACTTGATCACAAGGCACTGGATAACGCGTTCCGTCAGCTTATTGAACGCCATGAAACATTGCGCACAAGTTTTGAGACCATGAACGGTGAACCTGTCCAGCGAGTACATGACGAGGTTCCTTTTCGCATGGAATTGACCTATGCTCACGGAGCTGCCCCAAAGGAAACGGATGAGCTGGTACATAACTTTGTTCAGCCGTTCGATCTGGGGCAAGCTCCGTTATTCCGAGTTGGTTTGATTGAAACAGACCCAGAGCATCATATTTTGCTCATAGATATGCATCATATCATTTCGGACGGTACCTCTATAAATGTACTGATTCAGGACTTCATTCATTTATATGCAGGCGACACGCTGCCATCGCTGCGCATTCAGTATAAAGACTACGCCGCTTGGCAACAGAAGCAGCAGCAAAGTGAACGCTACCGGGAACAGGAAAACTACTGGCTCAATACCTTCGCAGGAGAGCTACCTGTGCTTGATCTACCGACTGATTATTCACGCCCAGCGGTGAGAAGCTTTGAAGGAGATGTGCTGGAATTTACGCTTGACCAACGACAAAGCGAAGGCTTAAAAAGCATTGCGGTGCAGACGGAATCGACATTATATATGGTGCTGTTGGCTGCCTATTCGGCTTTGCTTAGCCACTATAGCGGGCAGGAAGATATTATTGTCGGTTCGCCAATTGCAGGGCGGCCCCATGCAGATCTTGGCAGTCTGATCGGGATGTTCGTGAATACACTGGCAATCCGTAATTATCCAGAAGGCGGGAAAACGTTCCGCGATTATGTGTTGGAGGTCAAGGAAAACGCGTTAAAGGCTTTTGAACATCAGGATTATCCGTTTGAAGAGCTGGTGGAGAAGCTGGGCGTGGATCGAGATTTAAGCCGTAATCCGTTATTTGATACCATGTTTGCACTACAAAACATAGAGCAAAAAGAGCAGCAGCTGGCGGGGCTGCAATTGGCATCTTATCCAAGTGAACAAACGGCGGCCAAATTTGATTTGAGTCTGTTCGCAGTGGAGGATGGAGAACAAATTTCCTGTGCTCTTCAATACGGAACTCGGCTGTACAAACGGGAAACCATCGAACGACTGACTGAACATTTGCAGCAGCTTATCAATGCGGTTATAAAACAGCCGGATATCGCTCTTTCGGCTATTGAAATGGTTTCGGCCCAAGAAAAAGAGCTGCTTGTGCAGAGATTCAATGATACGGTAGCAGACTATCCGTATCCACGAGATCAAGCACTGCATGTGCTGTTCGAGGAACAGGTAGCGCAATCACCAGATCGGCTGGCCATCACCTTTGCGGACATGCAGCTTACCTACCGCGAGCTGAATGAACGTGCCGACCGTCTGGCACGCATACTCGCTTCCCATGGGATACAGCGCGGGTCCGAGCCAGAGACACAGCGAGTAGGGATTATGGCTGAACGCTCCATTGAAATGGTCGTCGGTATGCTGGCGATTTTGAAGGTCGGAGGGGCTTACGTTCCCATTGATCCTGATTATCCTGAAGAGCGTATCCGTTATTTACTGGAGGATTCCAGTGCTGGGCTGTTACTGTTACAGCGACGTGAGCAGATTCCTTTTGAACCCGGCATTCCGGTCATCGATTTGAGTGATGAACAGCGATGCAATAGCAAATCTGAATGTGACGCTCAGACGGATGGAACAATTGCGATTACAACAGGGGGATCTTCCTCCGATCTTGCGTACGTGATCTACACCTCTGGTACGACAGGCAAGCCGAAGGGCGTGATGATTGAGCACCGTAATGTCGTGCGCCTAGTGAAAAACAAAAGCTATGCCATGCTTGATGAAAATACACGTATGCTGCAATTGGGCGCAGTTGTGTTCGATGCCTCCACATTTGAAATCTGGGGAACGCTGCTGAACGGGGGACAACTGTATGTGGTAAGCCATGACACTATTCTGGATGCCTCCAAGCTCAAACAGGCAATTGACAAGTATCGTGTTAACACGATGTTCATGACCACGGCTTTATTCAATCAGTATTCGCAGCAAGAAATCGGAGTGTTTGCGTCCTTGAAGGAGTTGCTCGTGGGTGGTGATGTGTTGTCTGTACCACACGTCAATCGTGTGTTGAAGGAGTACCCGCAGCTTCGCCTGGCCAATATTTATGGTCCGACGGAGAACACCACCTTTTCCACCATCTATGACATTACAGAACCGCAAACCCAGGCTATTCCCATTGGACGTCCAATTGATCACTCGACCGCTTATGTGGTCAATCGTTCGTTGAAGCTGCAACCTGTCGGAGCCTGGGGAGAGCTGATCGTCGGTGGCGACGGTGTTGGGCGAGGATATCTGAATCGGCCTGAGCTTACGGCGGAAAAATTTATTGAAAGTCCATTCCGGTCTGGAGAATATTGCTATCGTACAGGAGACTTAGTGCGTTGGCGTGCTGATGGTGTACTGGAGTACAAGGGAAGAATGGATGAACAGGTCAAAATTCGCGGCTACCGCATTGAACTGGGTGAAATTGAAAACCGATTGTCCACGATTCCAGGTGTGAAGGAATCGGTTGTTACCGTGCGGCAGGATGATCACGGACAAAAACAGCTGTGTGCCTATTTTGCAACAGACAGTGAATTGAGCGCCAGCGACTTACGTAACATTTTGTCGCAGGATCTGCCTGGCTATATGGTGCCGTCTTACTTTGTGCAGCTCTCCAGACTGCCTTTGACGCTGAATGGCAAAGTAGACCGCAGGGCACTGCCCGCACCTGAGCACAATCTCGATACAGGTATGGATTATGTGGCACCCGAAACGGATGTCCAACAGGCACTGGCTACGGCTTGGGGAGCCATTCTTGGTATCCCGAAAGTCGGAATACAGGATAACTTTTTCCATTTGGGTGGTGACTCCATCAAGGCCATCCAAGTATCGTCCCGCTTGTTTCAGGCTGGATACAAGCTGGAAATGAAGGACATGTTCAAATACCCGACAATTGCGGGACTAAGCACATATATTCAGCCTGTTAACCGAATAGCCGAGCAGGGCGAGGTTACAGGAAATGTAGTGCTTACACCGATTCAGCGCTGGTTTTTTGAACAGCCAACGGAAGAACCACACTATTTTAACCAATCTGTCATGCTCTATCGTCAGGAAGGCTATGACGAACAGGCACTACGGCGGGCGCTCCATCAGATTACTTCGCACCATGATGCATTGCGTATGGTTTTTAGTTTGTCGGAGAACGGATGTACAGCATGGAACCGCAGTGTAGAGGAAGGCGAACCGTACCATCTGGAGTGCTTTGACTATAATGACAGCGATGTAAACAAGCAAGATTTGGCGAAGATAATTGAAGCGAAATGCAATGAAATTCAATCTGGTATTTCCCTAAGCGAAGGTCCGCTGATGAGACTGGGGCTGTTCCGTTGCCCGGATGGAGATCATCTGCTGGTCGTGATTCATCATTTGGCGGTGGACGGGGTATCCTGGCGCATTTTATTCGAGGATTTGGCGACTGCCTATGATCAAGCCTCCAAGGGTGAACAGGTGATTCAGCTGCCTCATAAAACAGATTCGTTCCAAACGTGGGCCGAGCAGCTGCACGCTTATGCCAACAGTCCAGCTATGGAACGTGAGCGAGCGTATTGGGGGAAACTTGCACAAGCGGAACTGGCTACTTTGCCGCAGGATTACGGGCATAACGAGCACGAAAAGCCATTGATTGGCGATAGTGAGTCGGTTACTGCTTTGTGGACACATGCAGAGACAGAGCAGCTGCTCAAGCAGGCCAATCGTGCCTACCGTACAGAAATTAATGACCTGTTGTTGACGGCGGTAGGAATGGCATTGCAAGCATGGAGCGGACATGAGCGTTTCCTGATTAATCTGGAGGGACATGGACGTGAAGCCATTTTACCAGAGGTGGACATTACCCGAACGATAGGATGGTTTACAAGCCAATATCCTGTTTTGCTCGATATGCCGGAAGAACTGGCACTTTCGCAACGGATCAAGGGTGTGAAGGAAGGACTGCGCGGTATCCCGCAAAAAGGGATTGGCTACGGTGTACTGAAATATTTATCCGACCGTCAGACACAGGCACCGGAGGCATCTCCAGCCATATTTACGACAGATCCCGAAATCAGCTTTAACTATTTGGGACAGTTCGATCAAGATATGAAAGGGAACGACTTGCAATCATCCTCATATGAGGGTGGGATGCCGCTGAGCCCGACCATGGCTCGAACGTATACACTGGATTTTGGCGGCATCATTTCGGGAGGCCAACTGGGTCTGACGATTAGCTATAGCCGTACGAGCTATAGAGCGGAGACGATCGAGCGATTGGCGAAATTTCTAGAATCGAGCCTGCGTGAAATTTTGGCGCATTGCATCCATAAAGAACACCCGGAGCTTACCCCAAGTGATATTTCCTATAAAGGAATGAGTGTGGAGGGCTTGGACAGTCTCTTATCTGAAATGGGTGCTGCGGGTGAGATTGACAATGTATATGCACTGACCCCGATGCAGAAAGGGATGCTGTTTCACAGCCAGCTAGATAGTCAAGCAGCTGCGAATGACGCGTATTTTGAGCAGGTTTCTTATGATATGCGAGGTCAGATGGACATTCGGGCTTTCGCAGAAAGCCTGAATATTCTGGTTCGGCGACATGAGGCGCTGCGTACACATTTTTATTTTGGCAGAGATACGGAACCGTTGCAGGTGGTGTATCGAAATCGGGATTGCGGCTTTCAATATGAAGATTTACACCATCTAGATGAGGATGAAATAGATTCCTGGGTGAAAAATTTCAAGCTACAAGATAAAGCACGGGGCTTTGATCTGCGTCGGGATGTCCTCCTGCGTGTAGCGATTTTACGTACCGGAGAAGACAGCTATCATTTTGTATGGAGCTTTCATCATATCGTCATGGACGGCTGGTGTCTGTCCCTTATAAACAAAGAAGTGTTTGAAAGCTATGCAGCACTTCAGGAGGGCAGAGTACCAGAACTGGCACCGGCAGTGCCGTACAGCCGCTTTATTGAATGGCTGGAAGCACAGGATCGCAAGGCGGCAACCGACTACTGGAGCAGCTATTTATCCGGATATGAGCAGCAAACAGCGTTACCAGCTGTAAAATCCGGTCGCAAGAGTGAAGGCAACACGGCTAGTGATTGGGTGACGGTTTTGGAACGTGAGTTGACCCTCCGGGTGGAGGAGACGGCTAAGCGATATCAAGTGACCATGAATACGTTATTACAAACCGCATGGGGGATTGTGCTGCAAAAATATAACAACCACAGTGATGTCGTATTTGGCAGTGTCGTCTCAGGCCGTCCATCAGATATTATCGGGGTAGAGGATATTATCGGCTTGTTCATTAATACCATTCCCGTTCGCATCCTTAGTGAGGCAGGGGAATCTTTTGCAGAAGTTATGAAGAAAACGCAGGAGCAGGCGCTGGCTTCTCATGCATATGATACGTATCCACTGTTTGAGATTCAGGCATTGACCGACCAGAAACAGGATTTAATTAACCATATTATGGTTTTTGAAAATTATCCGGTAGATGAGCAGGTCGAGGAACTGGGAAGTGACGGGCAGGATACATTCCCGATTTCCAACGTGGTGGCTGCAGAGCAGACTAACTATGATCTGAGCTTAGTCGTTATGCCGGGAGAATGCATCAAGATTCGTTTTATGTATAACGCGTTAAGTTATGATCAAACAGGCATTGAGCGTCTGCATGGACATTTTGTGAACCTGTTGGAGCAAGTTTTGCTTAACCCGAATGTTTGCGTAGAAGAGCTGGAACTGGTTACAGCGGCGGAAAAACAACAAATTACAGGAGAGTTTAATGACACTGCCTGTGCATATCCAAGCAATCACACGATCCAAAAACTGTTTGAGGAGCAGGCAGAGCGCACGCCGGATCATATTGCCGTAGCTTTGGGTCATCAATCATTGACCTATCGGGAACTCAATGAGACAGCCAACCGTTTAGCGCATACGCTGCGTGATGCAGGGGTGAAATCCGATGAACCTGTGGGCATTTTGACGGAGCGCTCACTGGATATGATTACGGGAACACTCGCTATTTTGAAGGCTGGTGGCGCGTATGTGCCGGTAGACCCTCAATATCCGGAGGACCGTATCCGTTATATGCTGGAGGACTCGGGAGCCAAGCTGCTGCTGGCTCAGCAGGATTTACTGGATCGTTGCTATTTTGATGGACAGATTGTCAATCTGAATGAGGATCCGTCCTACAGTGCAGATGCTTCCAATCTGGGTATAGATGGAGCGGGTAATCATGCTGCTTATGTCATTTATACCTCAGGTTCAACAGGTAAGCCTAAGGGTGTCGTTGTTGAGCATCAAAGTGTCGTGCGCCTTGTCCGCAATACGGATTATGTGCCATTTGATGAATCGACCCGAATGCTGCAGACTTGCGCGTTTGTATTTGATGTATCTACGTTTGAAATTTGGGGCGCGCTGCTGAACGGCGGTCAGCTTGTTCTTGTGCATAAGGATGATCTATTGGACGCGGCCAAGCTTAAAGAGACGATACGGGATCATCGCGTCACCATGATGTGGCTGACCACTCCGTTATTTAATCAGCTTTCACAGCAGGATAGTAAACTTTTCGGCGATGTGAAGTATTTGCTGGTTGGTGGTGATGTTTTGTCTGCACCCCATATTAACCGGGTCCTGCGCGATAATCCGGACATCAACATCATTAACGGCTATGGGCCAACGGAAAATACAACCTTTTCGACGACGTATCACATTACGGAAGAACAGCTGGATTCTGTGCCGATCGGACGCCCCATCCGCAATTCGACGGCGTATGTTGTGGATTCGTCATTTAACCTGCAGCCGGTCGGAGCTTGGGGTGAGCTGGTTGTCGGCGGAGACGGAGTTGCACGTGGTTATCTGAACCGTCCTGAGCTGACAGCTGAGAGATTTCTAGCTAACCCGTGGGTGGACGGAGATCGCCTGTACTGTACGGGAGACCTTGTTCGCTGGCGTGAAGACGGCATACTGGAATACGCTGGACGGATTGATCAACAGGTTAAAATTCGCGGTTACCGGATTGAGCTGGGCGAGGTGGAGGCGCGGCTGGCAAGTGTACCGTCCGTGCGGGATAGCGTTGTTATTGCTTTGCGGGATGGAGCGGGTCAGCAGCAATTATGTGCTTACTTCACCGCCGATGAACAGCTGACCATCCGTGAGATTCGAGTTGCGATGTCGGCCAGTCTGCCGAGCTATATGATTCCATCCGCATTTGTACAGCTGGATCGGTTTCCGCTGACGACAAACGGCAAAATCGACCGCAAAGCTTTACCTGTGCCGGACAAAGGGCTGCACACGGGTATAGAATATGTCGCACCGCGAACTGATGTGGAACAGTTGCTGGCAGCCATTTGGCAGGAAGTACTTGAAATTCCACAAGTGGGTATCCACGATGACTTTTTCACGTTAGGTGGACATTCCTTAAAAGTACTGGAGCTTATACGCAAAGTTCACCTTGCTACAGATATTGAGCTTCCCATCCGTAGTGTTCTGGACTTCCCGACTATAGAAGCGCAGGCGCTCACATTATTGAAAGCCGATCTGGAATACAAGGCCGATAGTCCAATCATTCGGTTGAATGAACACGGTCCGATCTCCATCTTCTGCTTTCCTCCTATGCTTGGATACGGGCTGTCGTTCGCGGAGCTTGCGAAACAACTGGATCAGGACGCAGTCGTGTATGGGTTGGAGTTCGTAGATGATGCTGCGGATGAGCAGGCCATGCTGGCACGTTACGTTGATTTGATCGTCAGCACGCAAGCGCAAGGTCCGTATGTGCTGCTTGGTTATTCCATAGGTGGTAATCTGGCGCATAAGGTTGCTGACACACTGGAACGTCAAGGTCATACTGTATCCGATATTTTTATGCTCGATTCGGTCAAAAGGGCGGAAGCCCTGCCCTTCACAGTTGAAGAAACAGAGCATGAAATTCATGACATGCTGGAACAAGTTCCCTACTCCTACCGTGAGCTGTTGAATGAAACGTACCAACGTAAAATGATCGCTTACGCGGTATATGGCAACCAGCTTGTGAATACAGAGAGCGTTCAGGCGAATATTCACGGCTTTGTCGCCGTTGGATCGGAAACGGTCAAGGGTACAGGAGATAATCGACTTTTATGGAAAGACGCTACACAAGGTAGCTATGAAGAGCATAGCTTGATTGGCAATCATTATGAACTGCTGGAACCCGGATTTATCGAGGAAAATGTAAAAAGTATCCGTGCCACCATACAAAAGATAACTCGGAACACGGACAAAGACATGACACAAGACTTGGCACATCATAAATCTTGAAAATCTACGGTCGATGATGTAACGAACTGAATCACTAATTTTTAATCTGTAACACATGAATCCTGATCGACAGGTAAGAAGCCTTCTGCTTACGCGACTCGATCAGGATTCGCTTTATTATGTGCACTCCCGCGATGGGAAGTGCGATGATTCCATAGCGCCATGCTGATGGCTTCCATATGGAGTATAAATATCTGCTCGCTATGCAATCACCGCACGGTTCAAATCATTAAATCAACTTCATACGTAAGGATGGTACTTCAATATGAAGAATAAAGGCATTTGCTACCTATCCGCTTTTTTAGCAGCGTTGTTTCTCTCGAACCTGCTCATTGCTTCGGCATGGGCAACAGACAGCATAACACCTGATTCATTGGAAAAAACAGTGGACAATATTATGAGTACAGAATTGGAAAAATTGCATATTCCGGGGGCTGCAGTCGTCGTGACCCAGGAAAACCAAATCCTTTTTAGTAAAGGCTATGGATATGCAGATATGGAGCGGAAAGTGGTATTCGATCCAGCAAAGACCATTGTTCGTGTCGGATCTCTAACCAAATCATTTAGTGCAAGCGCCACGATGCAGCTGGTTGAGCAAAATAAGCTTGATTTGAATGAAGACGTGAACAGCTATCTCCACAGCTATAAAGCTACGCAATACCAAAATCAGCCTTTCAATTTGCATCAGCTTTTGACACATACCTCGGGATTAGATGAAGCGCTGTACGACATTAACAGCTCGACTCGGGCAGGCGTTTTGCCCACAGAGCAGTATCTCAGCACGTATTTTCAAAATCAGCCTCCCATCCGCAAACCTGGAATTCAGTATGATTACAGCAATGTCGCCTACGGTCTGATCGGTAATATCGTGGAGCAAGTAAGCGGTCAGGGACTGAATGATTACCTCCGTACACATCTGTTCCAGCCGATGAATATGCCCAGCGCGACACTGGAATTGCCGTTAAATCATCCTGCACTGGCCCAGTCGTATCAGTGGAAGGACGGAGCGTATTTGAAACAGCCTTTGTCGTATATCAATCTGCCGGGAGCAGGAGCGTTGAACATCACACCCAACGAGTTTTCCCATTATCTGATCACTCATTTAAACCAAGGCAAGTATGAGGGCAAAGTGGTGCTTCAGCCACATACGGTAAAAGTGATGCATGCGCAGCAATTTGCAGTCGATGCACGCCTGGATGGCGTGGGCTACGGATTTTTTCGTGGTCATTTGGAGACGGGAGTACCTATGCTGTGGGCTACCGGGGAAATTGATGATTTTATTTCTGAGATGGTATTGATTCCGTCCCAAAAGATTGGTATTTTTGTGATCATTAATTCAGCTGACACGGACACCCTGCTACATGGAAAAGTCATCCATGCGATAGCCCAAATGCTGCCCTCAGAGCCGCAGGCCGTTTCGCAGTCACTAGCTCGCTCTTCCACACAAGTGAAACTTTCGCCAGAGATCGAGGGCGTATATCAGGTGGATTCTAATCCTGTTCATGGTTGGGGAAAATGGATTCGGATACTGGGAAGCATTACATACACCGTGCGAATTCAAGATGATCATACGTTAATTGTTAAAGGAAAACACCCAAATGAGAATGAAGCAACAGACAAAGTGTTTCAAGCAGCAGGTGATGGATTGTTTGTGGAAAAGGGGGGCCAGCTTAAAATTTTGCTGTATCAGGAAAACGGTACTTGGATGATGGTTGCCCCAGACAGTAAGACCATGAAGCAGACGACACTTTGGCACCGTACCTGGACTCTGCTTGTCAGCTACGCTGCCGCCTCCTTATTTTTCATCACAACCTTGCTGATTTGGATCGTAAGATATGTGATCAGAGATATCCGTAAAACGAATAATCACATTTCGTCCAACCTTGCATTCATTGCGTCACTAAATTCGATTTTTCTCGGGGTGCAGGTCATCTATGGTAACAATCAGATAGTGTATGGCTATTCCGCCTGGTATATCTGGGGAATTTGCACGTTACCGCTCATTTCAGCTCTCATTGCCGTATGGGTACTGATCGTGAATGGCGCAAAGCTGATTACAGGGGAAAGGAGACCCCGGGCTGCTGGGAAAATCCTATTTGCGGTACTCACATTGCTGCATACGGTGTATCTCTTTTATTGGAATTTACTTCCTATTCATTATTCCTAAAGATTTACAAAACAATGCATATTCGAACATAAATGAATGCTAAAATTTGTATCTGATGCCCCCCAGAGGGGCTTTAAACCAACAAACAGGAGGAGAATAATGGGAATCTTTCGTCGCTTTACATCCCGTAGCTTCAAATACGCAACTGCTATGGTTTTCACTTTATCGTTGTACGCTGGTGTTGCGGGCAGCATACAACCGGTACGGGCAGAAGGTCCGGCGGACCCAGCCCCCTTCATTGCTGCGAAAGTGGTCAATGAGAACGCTGGTAAAAAAGTGCTGTTTGATAATACACATGGACAGACGGCTGGCGCAGCAGATTGGGTGATTAATGGTGGATTTTCAGACTTCGGCCAAGCCCTCGCGAGCAATGGCTATGATGTACACGAGCTTCGCCAATCTACGTCTATTACTTACAATGATCTAAAGAATTATGATGTATTTGTTACGGCAGAGCCAAATATTCCTTTTAAACAGAGCGAACAGGCTGCAATGGAGCAGTATGTAAAAGCAGGCAATAGTATTTTTTTCATTGGAGATCATTATAACGCGGACCGCAACAAGAATCGCTGGGACGGATCGGAGAGTATTAATGGCTACCGTCGTGGTGCATGGGAAGACCCTGCGAAGGGAATGAGTGCAGAAGAAAAAAGCTCGGCAGCAATGCAGGGCGTAGTCAGCTCAGATTGGCTGGGCAGCCAGTTTGGTGTGCGCTTTCGCTACAATGCATTAGGCGATATCACGGCCAATCAGATTGTCGAGCCAGCGCAGGCGTTTGGCATTACAGCTGGAGTGAGTAATGTGGCAATGCATGCAGGATCAACACTCGCGATTATCGACCCAGCGAAAGCCAAGGGAATCGTATATCTTCCTAAAACCAATCAGGCTTGGGGCAACGCGGTAGATCAGGGCGTTTATAACGGAGGCGGAATTCCAGAAGGACCTTATGCAGCTGTATCGAAAGTAGGACTAGGCAAAGCTGCTTTCATTGGGGACTCGTCTCCTGTCGAAGATGCAACGCCAAAATATTTGCGCGAAGAGACAGGAACCAAGAAGACAACGTATGACGGCTTTAAGGAGCAGGATGACGCTGTGTTATTGGTCAATATCGTAGACTGGTTGTCCAACAAGGAGGAGTATACCAGCCTGACGGAAGTGAAAAGCTTACAGCTGGACCAGCCGACGGCATTACTGCCTTTTGAAGAGCCACAGGCTTCCACGGAACCACAAGCCGAGCCTTGGTCCGCTCCCGCAGCCGGCTACAAATGGTGGGATCAGCAAACATTCAAAGCAGGGTCCTATGGCGGACCTACAGCCAGTGCGCAGCCTGTGTACAGCATCGTTCGTCAAGAGCAGCTGCCCAATGCAGAGCCTTTTCAAATTCGAGTTACTGCCGACCAACTGGCTCCTAACAGCACGATTAGCGGATTTAGCACAGGTATTTATGTAGCGGGCGGCAATCAAGTAGCCCAGATTCAAAATCCGGATGGAAGCTGGCCAACCACATACGGCTATAGCGGAACATTTAGTCTGGAGTCCAACGGCAAAGGGCATGCCTATAAGGACTTGACGGTGCGGATCAAGCCGGGAACCAGTGGTTCAGCTAATCTTAGACTGAGGCAAAACGGCAGCAATCTGCTGACCCAATCCGTCGTGCTGGCTGATGTCCCGGCCCAGCCGTTGCCTGAGGAAGGCAATACGGTTCCAGCTCGTATCAGTGTCGCAGAAGCACGGAGTCTCCCGGCTGGCAAAGTCGTGACCTTAGAGGGTGTTGTGACGACAGAACCAGGTGCATTCGGGGGTCAAGCCTTTTACATGCAGGATGAAAGTGGTGGGATTTATGTATATCAGAACCAAAGCGGCTTTCACCAAGGTGATCGAGTAAAGCTTACAGCAAGCTTGGCACTGTATAATAGTGAGCTAGAGTTAACCGATCCAGTGGCAATTGAAAAAACGGGAGAAGGACAAACGCCGGAAGCTGTACAAGTCACCGAACTCAGTGATGCGAACCAAGGACAGTTAGTTGAGCTTCCTACGGCAATGATTCGTAATGTGATAGACGCGACTCCCGTAGGTTCGTTTGAATTTGATGCAGTATCTGGTGAAGGAAGTCACCATGTGCGCGTCGATGCACGTACAGGCTTAACACGGACATCTTTTCCATATCAAGAAGGACAGCAAGTGAAGCTGAAGGGAATTTCGGCGATTTTCAAAGGGAATTATCAGTTAAAACCGCGTGGACTGGATGATTTTTCAGCTCAGACAGGCGCAGCATTGCAGGAAGTAGAGCTTTCACTGGATCAAACGACCCTCAACATTGGGGATACGGCAGCGACACATCTCAAGGGTACGCTGACAGATGGCAGCGAAGCTGATTTAAGCCGCGCTTCTGTTCAGTATATCAGCAGTCATGAATCCGTTTCACTGGATACGTATGGAGAACTTAAGGCCCTAAAAGAGGGGAGCGCGGAGATTACAGCCAGCGTCACCTTGGACGGTCAAACAGTGGTATCCAATCCTGTAGCCGTTAGAGTCAAAAAGACTGCTGTAGGTGAAGTGCCAGGAAAACCTGTGCTGTCGCATGATAACGGGCAGGACACCGGGCTGAAGGATGGCAACTACAACATCACCATGAATCTGTGGTGGGGTACGAATGGTGATGAGCTCAAGTTGTATGAAAACGACAAGCTGATTGGCACCCAATCGTTGCAAGCCGCTTCCCTTGGAGCACAGCATGCAGTCATTCCTGTTACAGGCAAGACCAATGGTACCTACACGTATACTGCAGAACTGATCAACGCTTCTGGTAAAACGACCAGCGACCCATTAACTGTCGAAGTGACCGATGCATCCCCTGGCATTCCAGTGCTGTCTCATGACAATTGGGACGGTGACGGCACCTACACCCTTACAATGAACATGTGGTGGGGCACGAATGCGACAAAATACAACTTATATGAAAATGGAGAACTGATCGACGCACAGGATCTGCCAAGCCAAAGCCCGCAGGCCCAAAGTGCAGTCACCAACATCCAAAATCAAAAGCCGGGTACATATGAGTATCGGGCCGAGCTAGTCAATGCTTCAGGAGAAGTTAGTAGTAAAACGATAAGCGTGGAAGTGAAGGAACGTTAAGTAAAAATGATGGATCGTTAAAAAGCAAGAGCATCTATTGACCTTCGAGAGTCTATAGATGCTCTATTTTATTTTTACGATATGTCTGCCACTATGGTGTTCTGTCGAGCTGTATTTATATAAGAGAGAAGCATGAAAAAAGTACCCGCAGCGGGTACTATCATTTTAGGATTGTGTTGGTTGAGCAGACAGTCCCTCTATATCTGAGGAGCCATAGAAGAACAAGGCAACTAGTATCACAATAATGACAACCTCTGCAAAATATTCTCCATCAAACTCACTCACCACAAATATCTCCTTTCGCCACTTGTTAATTGTTTACTTTCTGTGAAAAGGCCTGTATTACCTGGTCCAGTGTCATGTTCCCGTTATCATTTAAAAATTTCACCATATTATCGACATTGGAAGGAGTAGATGCTAATGTTTTGTATTTTCCTGTGAGTCCCAAAAACAATGTTGCTTGTCTGTATAAAGTCACGGAATCGACGTTTAGTTTTCCTGTTAGTAGGAGGGCTGCCACTAAGACCTCCACATTTTTCCCTTGAAGAGCAGAAAAGATAGCCGAATTACTGTTTAATCCATTTTTCTTTTGACCGTTGGGGGGGGATTTGGATTTACGATTCCCATTCCCATTACCATTCTTTCCTAAGGAAGCCATTGAATCTTCCTCCCGCCATATACTGCTCCTGCCTGGTTTTCACAAAATTCGGGACAAGGACAGCGGCACTGCATGTGCTCATCAATATACGTTATGATCATACGATATGCGAATAAGAGAGCATTGGTTACTATAAGAATCACCCTGGCTGAAGGTAGTTGGCTACTATTATCAGTAATTTATTTCGCATGTTGGTCCGATTTAGAGTAAACTACAATAAAGCAAGCCAAATGAGCAATTTGCATACATCCCAAGAGCGTTTCCAATCAGCAATGTTTAGACCGAAACGGTTTAGTTCGTTTATTGTATTTTTGAGCGTTGAATTGGAATTAAGCAAATGCTGAAATAGGAGTTGTAGATAAAATATGTCGAATGAAGAAGTATTGTTAACTAAAGAGGGATTGGCCAAGCTAGAGGATGAGCTTAAGGAACTGAAGACCGTAAAACGTAAGGAGCTAGCCGAACGGCTTAAGTTGGCTATCAGCTACGGTGATTTGAAGGAAAATAGTGAGTATCACTCAGCCAAGGACGACCAAGCATTTATGGAAACCCGCATTCTCATATTGGAGAAGATGCTGACCAAAGCCCGGGTCGTGGACGAGAGTAATTTAGACCTTAGAACCGTTAGTATCGGATCGACTGTCATTCTGAATGACATCGAATTTTCGGAGAAGATGGAATACAAAATTGTAAGTCCTGCTGAGGCGGATGTTCTGGATAACAAAATTTCCTATGAGAGTCCTTTAGGCAAGGCACTTTTGGGGAAAGAAGTGGGCAGTATCATTCATGTGGATGCACCCATGGCTGTAATCAAATATGAGTTGCTTGAAATTAAGCTCACATAGTTCATTCCCGATTCCCTTATATGAGGGGGCCGGGATTTTTTTATTTCTCGCTACTTACATACCGTCCATGTGGAGCACAGTTGCACTCCACATACTGGACAGGATTTTCTTTACTCCGCTATAGCGCACTAAGTTAGTCCGTCATCAGGAAGCCTGCTTGCTCCAGTGCAGCGCAGGCATCGTTAATTTTATCTTCATCCGAGGCATTCAAGGTATGCAGGTGGATGCCTCCCGTCAGCTGGGACAAATAAGTGGCCTGGGTGGAACTGATTTTACGGATAAAATCGTCCACTTCCTTGCGAGTTCCAACCCGTATCGGAGCAGTTAGATCCCCGTATACCGGATGCTCAACAATAACATCCTGCACACTTACACCGTAGTCCACAATCAGCTTTAGTTCCTCTTCTGTCTGTTCAGGTCGATGTTTACACACAATAATACGTGAGGCTAAGGGGGCTGTCTGACCCGCAGGCTCCATATAAATGTATCCTTGACTCGTTGCAAGGATAGGCTCTTGGCTTGCTTTTAACAGGGAAATATCCTGTACAATTACTTGTCTGGAAACGGAGGATCTGCGTGCCAGTTCGCTCCCGGTCAGCGGTGATTCGCTCTTCAGCCACAACAGCAGCTGCTCGCGGCGATCCGTACCTGACCGCTTTAAAGATTCAGTCAACGGGATAAGCTCCTTTCTTGTCGATGCGTCAGGTCTGTCAAAATATCTACCAGTACATTCAATTCCTCGATGGTGGTTGCCCTTCCGAAAGAAATACGGATAAATTGTAATGCTTCACGGTCGGATGCTCCAAGCGCTTGTAAGGCAGGCGAAGGATCGTGGTGTCCGGCGGCACATGCGCTTCCGGTTGATATACAGACACCTCTGCGATTACATTCCAGCATAACATATTGTCCCTCGTAACCGTGAAAAAAACATCCAACTATATGATGAAGCACTGCTTTATTCTCGCTTTCCTGTACGACCCAACGTAACGGAATGGATCTTTCCTGAATTTTCCTAATAAAGTGTCTTCTCAGGGTAGCATATCGCTCCTGATGCGACTCCATCTGTTCGGTCATCATTTCTGCCGCCGCGACAAAGGCTGCAATCCCGGGAACATTAACCGTTCCAGGACGAAATCCGTTTTCATGTAGCGTATCAGGGTACACGGGACGCCACGGGGTTCCGGGTTTGAGATATGCAGCACCGACACCTTTGGGGCCATACACTTTATGGCTCGATACAGAGAGTGCATCTACTCCCATGGCTTCTACATCTAAGAGAATATTCCCAAATGTCTGTACCGCATCACTGTGCAGCAAAATACCCCGTTCGTGTAGCAGGGGAGATATGGCAGCAAGGTCCTGAACCAGTCCCGTTTCCGAATTGGCGTGTTGTACAGATACAAGTCCGGTGTTTTCTCTCAGGTGAGGTAAAAGAGCTTCGCGAGTCATTCGTCCTTCCCGATCCGGTTGCACAATGGTCAGTTCATAGCCCTGACGTTCCAGCAAAGTAGCAAGGTTGTACATCGAGTGATGTTCCAAAGCGCTCATGATCCAATGCTTTTTATGCGGCGGCAACCCGCTCAGGATCGATTGCACAATCAACATATTAGATTCTGTTCCCCCGGTTGTAAAATAGATGCCTTCCTTTTGCCCGCCAATTATATTCGCCATCCGTTGCCTGCTGTAATCCAGCGCGTAGGCTGCTTGACCGCCCGCATCATGGAGGCTGCTGGCATTTCCGAACATTTCCTTATTTAATACGTTATACATATTTAGAGCTTCGTCACACATAGGTGTGGAAGCGGCATAGTCCAGATAAATCACAGCAATTCCTCCCTGCTCAAAAATAATTCCATTCAAAAACTCTTGAGATTATTGTAGGCATGTGTAAATATAAGTGTCAAGACACTTGTAAATATGTATGTACACAAAGCGGTTATCTGTTCGTGAGAGCGGGAACGATCAGCCGTATCGATATGGAGGGATTCTAATGTCTATGCTTAACGTTTTACAAGGAAATCGAGGGCTTATGCCAGAGCATTATAAGACACTGACGGTTGCTGACATGGAGCAGCGAGTGGCCGAGCTGAAACAAAAATGGGGACCCAAGCTGCTTATACCAGGCCATCACTATCAGAAGGACGAGGTTATTCAGTTTGCTGATATAACAGGAGATTCTCTACAGCTTGCTCAAATGGCTGCACAAAATCAGGAAGCGGAGTTTATTGTATTTTGTGGGGTACATTTTATGGCGGAGACAGCGGATATGCTGACTACTGATCGACAGACTGTTGTCCTGCCGGATATGCGTGCAGGCTGCTCGATGGCAGATATGGCGAATGTGGAGCAGACAGAACGAGCATGGAAGCATTTACAGGAATGGGTAGGAGATACGATCATACCGTTAACGTATGTAAATTCCACAGCAGAGATCAAAGCCTTTGTAGGACGACATGGCGGGGCTACCGTGACCTCTTCGAATGCCAAACAAGTGCTGGAATGGGCGCTGAAGCAAAAGGAACGTATTTTGTTTTTGCCGGATCAGCATTTAGGTCGCAATACAGCTTACGATCTTGGAATTCCGCTGGCTGAAATGGCCGTGTGGAATCCCATGACCGATCAGCTGGAGACTGAACAGGACCCGGCAACCGTAAAAATTATTTTATGGAAAGGGCACTGCTCTGTTCATGAAAAGTTTACAGTAGATCACATTCGCAATGTCCGCGAGCGTGATAAGAACATCCGGGTCATCGTGCACCCCGAATGCTCTTATGAGGTCGTACAGCTCGCAGATTGCGCGGGCTCCACAAAATTCATCATCGATACCATTCGCGCGGCAGAGCCGGGAACCCAATGGGCTGTTGGCACAGAAATGAATCTCGTGCAACGAATCAAACAGCAGTACCCTGAACAGCAGATTGAATCGCTCAATCCCGATATGTGTCCCTGTCTGACCATGAACCGGATCGATCTTCCCCATTTGCTGTGGGCAATGGAGCAGTTTGATCGGGGTGAGCCTGTGGGTGTGATTCGTGTGGATGCTCAGATCAGACAGGATGCTGTACTAGCATTGAATCGTATGCTTGCTATCCGTTAACCTTTTGCTGTTCCAGCGAGAATGCTGCTTAAAATCTTTGGTCTTATTTTAAAGAAGCAGGGAGCTTGACGCCAAGCAGACGGTTTCCGCTTTGAATAAATATCATTCCACCGGATTTGAGCGTTGGACCGAAGGAGCGTGAGCCTGTGTTGACAGCAAACACGGGCTTTAAGCTCATCAAATCATAGCCATGAAATACGCCATCTGATTGCCCGACATAGACTCCTTTACCGAATACGTCAGCTTGAACGGTCGGATTATCGCCGTCGTAATGAATGAATTGACCTGAGGACAGCTTCATAGCAGTCAGTCTGGATGTACTAAAATCTTGGTAGAACATGCGACCTTCATGAATAGACAATAAAGGAACAAGTTGATCATAGCCATTTTGCGCCCACTTGCGAGCAGGTTTGCTGTCTGGCTTGTAGTTCCAAAAATCATAGGAAGCTAGTGTCTCTCCCTGAAAGACATAAAGGTCTTTACCGTACAAAAAAGCAGAACCATATACACCTCCAGATCGGTAGACACCGTCTTTATTTTCAGGCTCGGTCCAGCGATACTGACGGTCTCCTTTGGATTTACCTGTCTTGAGGTCGTACTGTGCGATCGTAACTTTATGGTTTACCGGGTCATCATCAATCATAAACGTATTGGCAACAGAGTAGACAATCCCGTCTTTAACGGCCAGTGGAAAAGAACTTCTGAAGCTGTCCCAAAGCTTTTTGCCGGTTTTAGCGTCATAGGCATTAATCTGTTCAAAGGTCAGGCTGCCCTGTACATTATAGTTGCGGATAAGCACACCGTCAGTTTCCATTATTTCGCCCAAACCACTGTATGAGTTCTTATCCTCACTGATTTTCCACTTCACCTTGCCACTGACAGCATCAATGGCAGCCGTTTGCACCGATTGCATAATATATATAGTTGGACCAATGCGCTGAATACCATATGCTTCAGTAAATCCAAGCGGAGTGGACCACACTTTCTTGCCAGCTTCTGTAACGGCATAGATAGAACCGCTTCGTGTCATTCCGTAGATGATACCTTTGTTGTACGTTAAAACAGGGGTAAGTTGATCACCATATTGCCACAATTTCCGACCCGAACTGGCCTCAAGGGCAACCAGTCTATGGTTCGAGTCAACCGCGAATACCTTACCGTTTTCCGCTATTGCTACCGCCTGATCTGGATATCGGTTTCTATCGATTGGGATAACGGGAAAAGACCAGGAAGGTTTGATCACAGGTGCCTGGATTGTGGTGCTATAAGCGGCGTTACTCATGGAGACTGCAGATTGCTCTGCACTTGCCTTTTCAGTGAATCCATCGCTGATTAAGGGCAGCCCAATGCTGGCTAACGCCAATCCTGTAAACAATGTGCTGTGTATCGTTTTTCTCATACGCGCTGGCTCCTTTAATGGTTAATAGGGGAGTAAGGCTTTATAGAAAGTCACCTTTGATTAGACTGTAAATAAACCCAAAAGTTTCATGTTGTATTTACATTTTGGTTGTTTTGAGCATAAATACTTAAATTCAGTTGCTTGTGTCCAACCTGTATCTCTAATTAAAGATTAGTCGCTTGTCCGGTTTTCGTGCTATAATTGTAGCAACAAACCGAAGGAGGTGAATCCCTTGTTTGAGCTCCAGGACCTACTCCCTTATTTATTTACAATCGGCTTGCTGTGCACAGTGACTTATGCATATCTCGCTCATTTGCACGGCAATGTACCCGAATGCTGGGTCGAAGGCGGGCCCGTAAGGTCGCATGCTTCTCCACAGATGCCGATGTCTGCCCGTGGACAGGACATGCCTGTCCGGCTGGCCCGACATATCCGGCGTAAGGAAGCGCCGGATGAAGATGCATCCGATTGTTCTCCCTCGTTGAACGATGGCACAGCCAATCAACGAGGAGGAACATATGAAACGATTCAAGGGATTCACCTTTTGGGGTAAAAAAGAACGGATATTAGGATTAATGGTAGCGTTGGCGGTGGTTATGCTGCTGTCTGGTTGTGGTGCGAATGCTGCGGAGATAAATGCACAGACACCCGGATTTTTTAATCATTACGTGGTGTTCCCGCTTTCTTGGCTTATTCAGCAATTGGCGCAATGGTTTGGTGGAAGCTTTGGGCTGGCGATTATGACTTTGACATTCATTGTCCGGCTGGCCTTACTGCCTCTTATGATGCGTCAAACGCGTGCCCAGCAGGGGATGAAGCGTAAGATGAGCGCCATGCAGCCTGACTTGGACCGAATTAAGAAGAAGTATGAAAACAAGAAAGATACCACCAGCCAGCAGAGTATGCAGCAGGAAATGATGTCGCTTTACAAAGAGCATCAATTCAATCCGCTTAATATCGGTTGTCTGCCTATTCTCATTCAGCTCCCGATCTTGAGCGGTATGTACACTGCAATCCGCTTAACCCCGGAGCTGGCGTCTCACTCCTTCCTATGGTTCCGGCTCGGACAGCCGGACTGGATTTTGGCAATCGTCGTCGCAGTTGTATACTTGGCACAGGCCAAGCTTTCTCAGCTTCAGATGACGCCTGACCAGCGCAAGCAATTTGCGATCATGGGCTATCTTTCACCGATTATGATGGCGGTCTTTTCCTTTAATGCCCCTTCTGCCATGCCATTATATTGGACAGTAAGCGGCACCTTTTTGCTGCTTCAGTCGCTGTGGTTCCGCAGACGCTATCCAATAGAGGAAGCAGAGAGTAAGGTTAAACTTGGAGAAGTCACACCAACCTAAATAGAAGATGATATTTGTTTAACTTAAGATTTGCGCTTGTAGTATGCCACGTGTAATCATAGGATGTCATTCGAGCCGTTTATAAGGCTTAGAATGGCGTCCTTTTTTGATGCTGCTTTTTCGCTACATTCCGCTTGTGATTTTGTAGTCAATATGAAATCCTTATATTATAAAATGATTCTTAAAGTTGGGAGAGGCTATATGAGAACTCCAACCACGTCCATAGAATGATATGATCATCAAATAAAGGAGGACGGATGCTATTGCATGAGAAGCGTGCAAAAAGCACCGGGCTATATACCAACAGGGATACCTCATGGGCGCCCGATCCCACCTTTTCCAAAAAAATGGGTTTCGGCATGTGGAGGATGCACCTAGTCTTTGAATGAAATGATAACAGAAAAATGGGTAAAGTAAGATATATACGAAAGCTAATGCTGGACTTTGTTTTATCACGCAATGAATGTTATGGAGGAACTATAGAAAATGAAGAAAACACCAACAAAGCTGCCCATTTCCTTAGCACTGCTCACATGTATAGTATGTGCGCTCGGTTTTGGCTTAATCGCATTATGGGTGAGCGACCATCAAATACGGTATTTTGACCAGAAAATTATTACGGCTATTCGACAGCTGGAGTCGCCCGCCATGACCCGTCTAATGAAATTTTTCACCATGATCGGCAGCGGGATTCCAGTTGTGATCATCATTTTAATTGCCATGTTCGTGCTTTATAGAGTATTGGGACACCGCAGAGAACTGCTTTTTTTGGCGGCTGCTGTGTTGGGATCGGTAATGCTGAATACGATACTGAAATTGCTTTTTCAGCGTGCGAGACCGGAGATTAACCGTATTATTGAAGAGAATGGATACAGCTTTCCGAGCGGACATTCCATGACAGCTTTCAGCATGTACGCTGCGCTGACATTTTTAGTGTGGAAGCATGTTCCTTCTAGGCTGGGGCGTATCCTTCTTATTGTGCTCAGCAGTCTGCTGATTGTAGCAATCGGAACGAGCCGCATTTATTTGGGCGTACATTATCCGAGCGACGTTGTGGGTGGCTATTTTATGAGTGGCTGCTGGATGGCGGCTTGTATTTGGTTTTATCAGCGGTACGAAGAACGACGAATGCTGCCACTTCGCTCCAAATCGACAGCATAATAGGTAGCATAAATAAATGAAGCATATAAAAAAGCAGACGCTTTAGCGTCTGCTTTTCATTTGGACAGAGGAAGTGTGTTCAGTCATCTTAGTTCTGGCCTGTTCACCAGGCTTGAGCCCCAGCTTCTGCTCCCATTTTCCATAAAATATAATAGCCGCCTGCATGAAGATGCCAGGAAGCTTCCGGCTTCGAATGAATTGATGAACGCCGACGGCACAACCTGCACCAATAAGCGCACCTGCCAAAATATCCGAGGGATAATGCACTCCGGTCCACACGCGGGATACTGCGATGAGTACAGCCAAGATAACCCAGAGAACACGGAATTTTTGATGATGAAGCCATAAAATGGAAGCCAGAGCAAACGCTCCAAGTGCATGGTTACTTGGGAATGAAGCATTAGGATCATGGTGAACAAGCTGAATGACTGAATGTCCGACAAAAGGTCGATCTCTGTAAAACAAATGTCCAAGGCCCCAACTAATTACAAAACCGATACAAACCGTTATAACGGCTTCTAAAACCATCATCCGATGCGGCATTTTAAAAGTGAACCAGTAAATCAGCAAAGCCACTCCGAATAAATACGGTGCATATTGCGCCAAGAAACGCATGGTTCCATTCAAAAAGGCGAGGGAATTAGCCAGTTCATTGATCCAGTGAAATAAAGCATAATCTACATTAATTAACATGAATAAATTACTCCTTAACATCAAAAAATTGAATAACAAAGTTATATTATAGAGCGACTACACGGATAAAAGCTTAAAATCAAATAAAAAATGAATGTCATTTCCATTACTCATTTGTTTTTTCTATAGAAAATAGGTGGTTTTGCGATGGAAAAGTCGGTGCTGGTCATTGATGATGAAGAGAAGATATCCAGATTGCTTCAGTTGGAGTTATCCCATGAAGGATATGCAGTTGAAATCGCACAGACGGGCAGAGAAGGATTGGAAAAAGCTCTAGCACGTACATGGGATATCATCATTTTGGATGTAATGCTGCCGGAGATGAACGGG
This sequence comes from Paenibacillus sp. FSL P2-0173, assembly GCF_038008045.1. NCBI lineage: Bacteria > Bacillati > Bacillota > Bacilli > Caryophanales > Paenibacillaceae > Paenibacillus > Paenibacillus sp. FSL P2-0173. Next base: position 164,092 of record NZ_JBBOYK010000006.1, on the reverse strand, counting down.
GTCGAGGTACTGAAGCAGATTCGAAAAGTGGACAATCATACACCAGTAATTATGGTCACTGCACGTAACACGACTCCTGATAAGGTTTCAGGTCTGGATGAAGGTGCCAATGATTACATTACGAAGCCTTTTGAGATCGAGGAGTTATTAGCGCGGATGCGGGCCAGTATGAGGCATCAAATGGAGCCAACAGCTACCGCTTTACAAGAAGAGGACAAGCCGCCGTCTAGGCTCCAAGTGGATAGTTTGGTGTTGGAACGCAAAACCAGGTCAGTAGTGCGGGAAGGAAACCGAATCGAACTGACGCCAAAAGAATATGATCTGCTTCTTTATCTGATGGAGCACAAAAATCAGGTATTGCAGCGGGATCAAATGATTCAGGACGTGTGGGGATTTGATTTTGTCGGTGATACGAATGTCGTAGATGTGTATATCCGGTATGTTCGCAAAAAAATTGATCATGGATACAAAAAGAAATTGATAAAAACCGTGCGCGGTGTTGGGTACTTCATCCGGGAGGAAGACTAGTGAAGCTTCGGACCAAAATCACCCTGCTCAGTTCTATTTTAGTGATGTCGATACTCCTGTTTGTGGATGTTACAGTTCACCTATTGTTCGTCAAAATCGCTACGCGAAATGAAAGAGAAGTGCTGCAAAATAAGTGGACTGAAATCATTGCCGAAACCGGACCCACGATGATTCTGAAGAATGCATGGGGCCCCAAACTGAAAGATGAGCTTTCTGGAGATACCATTTTGAGGGTATTTGATCAGCAATCCCGACTTTTGTATGAAGTAAGTCGCCAGTCCCGCTTTAAGCTGGGCGATATACGTTTTAACACTTCTCAAAGCTCTCAACTGACAGATGTACAGGGTCATAAAATTCTGGTTATCCATCTGCCTGTGCTTTCTCTGGAGGGCAATCAGAAGGGGACGCTGGAAATCGTGGAAAAATGGGATGCACTCGAAACCAATCTCGATATTTTAAATACGATTCTCATCACATCGACTGTAGGGGCTATGTTGCTAAGCTTGGTAGGAAGCACGATTTTGGCGAATGCCATATTGCTGCCGATTTCCAGTAGTATTCAAACGATGCAGGAAATTGAAAGAAGCTTGAAATTTAAAAAAATCCCCGCTGGCAGTCATAATCAAGATGAATTGTCCCAAATGACCGCCACTTTTAACCGAATGATGGAGAGATTAGAAGAAAGCTTTCAGAGCCAGCAGCAGTTTGTTTCAGATGCCTCACATGAGCTGAACACCACTCTTATGATTATTGAGGGCTATGCCAACATGCTGCGGCGGTGGGGCACGCGTGACGAGGACATTCGTAAGGAATCCATTGAATCGATCTATGAAGAAACTCAGCGAATGCGTACGATGACACAGCAGTTGCTGACTCTTGCCTCCTCACAGCAGAAAGATCCTGAGCCGCATGAGCGGATAGAAATGATCGGTTGTTGTCAACAGGTGGTAGCGCATCTCAAGCCTGTACATGATCGTCAAATTTCTATTTTAACAGAAGAGAACGAAATTTGGCTGGATGCCAATCTGACAAAAATAAAGCAGTTGCTAGTGATCCTGCTGGATAATGCATTAAAATACAGCTCGGATGAGATCGAAATAGGGTTATCTACAGATGAAAAGGATGTCTATATCCAGGTTAAGGATTATGGGATCGGAATACCTGAGGGCGAGATCAAGCGGGTCTTTGAACGATTTTATCGGGTAGATAGCTCTAGGCATCGTAAAACCGGAGGAACCGGGCTGGGGTTGCCAATTGCCAAGGCAATTACAGATGCCCATCAGGGTACGATACGCATGGAGAGCGTAGAAGGAGAAGGAACGGTAGTCAACGTCACGCTGCCCCAAAGACAACAGGAAAGGCTGTCCCGCTAGTAGATACATCTACTAGCGGGACAGCCCTTTTTATCATCTGAAATTTATTCTAAAGGACACGACGTGCTGTTGTGTAATTGCGACTCCACCATCCGGAATTTAGATCTGTAACCGTTACGCCGCCTTTACCATACGTATGCAGAATTTTGCCGTTCCCCATGTAAATGGCTACATGATGAATTGGTGCATAGAAAAAGACCAAATCGCCTTTTTTCAGCTGACTACGCGGTACGAAAGTGCCAACAGTTGATTGCTGTCTAGACGAACGTGGTAGCTTAATGCCATTTTGTGCAAATACATATTGAGTGAATGAAGAGCAGTCAAAAGAGCTTGTATTGCCAGCTGGGGCTCCATGCTCATAACGCACGCCCATAAACTGGGAGCCTTTAGAAATAATCCGATCAGCTTTACTTGCCGAAGCAGCATGAGTGGTGGCTGGTCCAACGACGAAGCTCCCTGCGCTCAATGCCAAAGTCATAGTAAAGCAAATACCCATCCACAATTTTTTAGAAGTATGTTTCATATATAAATTCCTCCGTTATTCGTATTGTGTTGATGTCCTGAAATGACAATAACACAAATAAAATATCCGGAATTTACCACTCATGGTTACAAACCTGTTACCCCAACGCTTTGTCCTCATTTATTAGAAAACGATGAGAATTTTCTCCTTAATTTTGGCTTGACAAATTGTATAGACTCCACTTATAGATAGGCTCGTATGACAAAAAGCGACTTGCAGACGATTGGCACAAGCAATCACGCAAAATATACATACCTATATACTACAATTTATAACTTGTACGGGAGTATGCTCTGATTCCCGTTGACATTGTAAGGATCACACCGATTTCCGGTCAGGAAGGGGAATTCGTATGGCTTCAAAGCAGAATAAAGCACTCAAAAAACGGCGTCTAACCATTGTTCAGGTCATTTCCAACTATCCAGATGCACAGCCGGTACCCTCCAACAAGGGCGGAACGGAAAAGGTCGTGCATGAATTAACTGAGGAATTGGTGAGACGAGGGCATCATGTATCTCTTTTTGCCGCTCTTGGGAGCAGGAGCAGTGCGCGGTTGATTACCTATCCCAAGGGTTTGAAACATAGTCAGATCCCCCAATATGTACTCCGGCATATGCCTTCCGACACACATATCATTCATGATCATACCTTTCGTTCTGCTGTAGGGCGTAGGAAGCTGCCTTGTCCATCAGTATGCACCGTTCATCTTCCAGTGAAGAGACACGGTAAAAACCCGGTATATGTCAGTAAACGAGCACGTCAGCTGATGGGCAGGGGCAAAGGATTTTATATCTATAACGGCATTAACACACATGAATACGAGTTCAGCAGTGAGAAGCGTGGCTACTTGCTGTTCATGGGCAGAATTATACGAAATAAAGGTGTATTGCAGGCCATTCAGGTTGCAGAACGAACAGGAAAAAAACTGCTTATTGCAGGTCCTATCAAAGCTCCAGAATTTTTCCGCAAAGAGATTCAGAAACGAATTCAGCGTAATCCGAATATACGCTATGTGGGGGCAGTTGGAGGCGATCAGAAACAGAAATTGCTGAAACATGCAGAGTGTCTGTTGTTTCCGACACTGTGGGAAGAGCCATTTGGACTCGTTATGGTTGAGGCCATGGCTTGTGGAACACCGGTGCTGGCATTAAAAAACGGCTCCGTTCCCGAGGTGCTCTCGGGCTTTCCACAGTTGATTTGCAAATCGGTTAGCCAAATGGCACGAAAAGCACAGCAAAAAAACTACCCGTCACCAGCGAAGCTGCGTTTGTATGTGACTCAAAGATTTACCAACAAACAGATGACCAGTAACTACTTAAGACTATACCGTGAAATCATCCGTCGGAGAGAACAAAAGAGAGGACAACGACAGCCTACACGGAGGTGAGGGGAATGCAGGTTAAACGGTATATGCTCGGAAAGGGCTCTTGGGCAACTCCTTATTATATAGCCACAGGGGCACAGAAAGGTCCGTGTGTGATGGTGGTGGCGGGAATACATGGTAAAGAAATAGCAAGCATACGAGCTGCTGAGAAACTGGTAAAGCTTTTGAATCAGCAAAAACTGCGATTTAGCCAGGGTAAGCTTATAATTGTACCGATTGTAAATCAAGAGGCTTACCGCAAACGGATTAGAGGAATACCTGATCTTAATCGAACCTTTCCGCGCAAAAAAAAGCAGCTGGCAACACAACCACTTTCCGCTGCTCTATTCAAATTAACACAAAAGCATCAACCGGAATGGTATCTCGACTTGCATGAGGCTAACGGATTGTCACAAAAGGATGCCAAGGTGCTTGGTCAAACGCTAATCACCAACAAAGCCAATTCGGTGGTTCCTGCGGTTCGCCGGATTATTAAGCGAATGAATCGCTCCATCCTGGTGAGCGACCGACATTTCAACATTCGGCTGCATGAGCTCCCAGGTTCCTCCCGCACTGCTGCAGCCCGTATTTTAGGTGCACGTGCGGTTACCGTGGAAACGGGTTGGAGCCTGCCCAAGAAAGTACGCATACACTATCAGTTAGAGATCGTCCGGCATTTTTTAAAAGAAGCCGGAATAGTCAAAGGCAACGAGGTATATTTATCTGCCAAGGTTAGAACTATTATCTCAAGAAAATATGGCATCACAAAATAAAATCGCTTCTGGAGCAAGGATTTTTTCACCTTGCTCAGGAGCGATTTATTATGTGCGACCTCCGTTCAGAATCCGTAGCGTGCTATGTTATATCTGAGGATTTTGCAAAAAATCCAATAAGCGACTTCCAATGAACAATATATAGATCGAAATGCTCTAGTTCGTATATATATTGCACTTTGGAGCGACTGGAATCGAATTTTGCAAAATCCTGATCTATGTGTTGTCAGGCCTCGGATTTATAGAAGGCATTCACCAAGCTGTTCCCCAGACGTACCTCAATCAGCTCCAGTGGTGTATCCAGATCGGCACGGATCGTGTGATACGTATCAACCGGAATGCTAAATACAGAACCGCTTGCGGCAGCAAAACGTTCTCCGTTCAGCATGACCTCTCCACGACCGGACACAATCGTCCATACTTTAAGTCCACTGCCGTGAATACGGCCATTCAAGCGGTGATCTGGCAGTACCGTCAGCCGTATGGCCAGTATATCGTTCAGACTCCGATGATCAAACTCGTCCAGCACCCGGTAACTGCCCCAAGAGGTTTCACCATGCATGGGGTGAAGTTGAAGTTTACCTAGCTGCTCCTTGATTACGTGGGCATGGCTCTTGGACGCAATGAGAATGCCGTCGGGACTCGCAGCAGCAATAATATCTTCCACGCCAATGACATGAATTGGATAGGGCAGCTCATTGACGATGTGCGTACCAAGAGTCTGACCACTAATCTGTCCACGCCCGATCACTTGGCTGCTTAGCTGCTCTGTTAGGGCCTGCCAGTTGCCGATGTCGTGCCATTCGCCATCGTAGGGCAGGACGATGGCATGTTCGGCACGCTCTGCAATCTCCTCATCAAAACTGCGAACCGGGAGGCTATCATACATTGCGCATAATGCTTTATCGTTCAGCGGCAAATAACTTCGCTCCATACAGGACAGCATATACCGTAATGTAAAAGCGTAAACACCACAGTTCCACAGCGCGCCCTGATGAATAAGCTGTTGTGCCCCGGAGAGATCCGGCTTTTCTGTGAAGCGGGCAACTTGCGCATAAGAAGTTTTCCCTTCCCGTATCATTTGCAGACCCGGAACGACATAGCCGTATTGGTCGGAGGGATGAGTAGGCCTTGTCCCAAGCATAGCCAGATCGGCTCCGCTCTCAAGCAATAAGCCGGAGAGCGCTGCTATGCTATGGAAGAAATCCTCCCCTGCATACATGTCCGCTGGAGCAATGCAGAGAACTTCATCCAGCCCCGTGCCTCTGGTGTGAAAATAAGCAGCCGCCAGTGCAGCTGCGGTGAAGGTTCCCCGTTTGGCAGGCTCGCCTAGAACGGGCAGACGACCTTCTGTATGGCGAAAGGCTAGATTTACCTGACTCCGATGAGCCAGAAGCAGGGCTGAGGAATCCAGCCCGGCTAAGGTGAGCTGACGGTACACCCGGCTGAGCATAGATTCCTTTCGCCCGTCAGGAGCGGACAACAACCGGAGAAACAGCTTCGACCGGATTTCGTTGGATAGTGGCCATAGCCGTTTTCCGGCACCACCGCATAACAATACGATGCGCACGGACGTTTCCTCCTTCAATGCAGATCCATTGTACTGCATCATTTTGCAGGATTTTAAGAACTATTTTAGCGATGATTCAATCTTTGTTTTTGGAGCAAGCTGGTACACCTTGCGTTGATGAAAAGATAAGGAGCGATAGCTCTTGGCCAAGACATCCAATTGTTTTTGCGACAGGGAAGAAGCCCGACTATGAAGCGCTTTATTCAATGACTTGCGCAAAATCATCCGAGAGGGCTGATTGCTGTATAAATAGTTGGCATACGTTTCATATTCGGAAAACCCAAACTGTTTTGTCCGGTCTATACTGTGGATAATTGCGTTGTACCAAGGTTTTCCATGTCGGGCCTCGATAACTTGCTTGAGCTGGGTAAGCCGCGCTTTTTCAAAAAGCATATAGTGAGTAACAAAGGACTTTGGTGAGGGCGCTTTAACGCCCATCAACTTGTGATGGGTGCGAAAATACTCAGGCTGGCTCCAGCTGCGGTAGTAAAAAATCGTTTTTCCGTCTTTACGGAACGTATGTGGACGAATCAAAATCGTGTCCGCGTCAATGACGAGAAAAAAAGAGGCTTTACTGATTTTGTCGCCATTCATTTTGAGCAATTGTTGATACAGCCAGCCTGAGCGGTCCCAGCGCGTTGTCCCGTAATGAATATGTTTTTTGGTGATGGGCAGCACCGTTTTTTCGTCTATAAATGTACATTTCTTGTTTACGCACAGACGGCGAATCCCGGTGCTTTGCGGTGAAACGATATAAATATTTCCAATTCGGTGCTGCACATGACGGCGCAGACTATCAATCACCAGCGGTAGTGTGGCAATATCTTTATCAATTGCGGGAATCAGAACATCGATTGTAAGGGAACCCTTCCGTGGCCCATCCGATTGCGCTGACATGTTATTCACTCCCTATATGTGCAAATATATGCTCCCAGCGTCTCACAATATCGTATGCTTGGACAGGCGCTTTCGACCGGGCAAGGTCAAACGTCCATTTCTATGCAGGACAGGGCTGATGAAGCTTCGAATGGGGAGTTAGCGCATACGATAGATTGATCTTTTTTAACAGGAGCGTTCTACCTGAGAGTAGAGAGGAGAGGGGCAAGTGAATTCTTCACAAGCGCAGGCGTTGCGCAGCAAATGGCATAAAACCCAATTGTTGCTCCAGCATGGCAGCATCAAACCTTATGTACCAGAAACTCGCAAATATAACAAAGCAAATTTGAAGTCAATGCTGGAGAAATACGGTATGGTCTATGTAAAACCCGAGCGAGGTACCTTTGGTAAAGGTGTAATGAGAGTAGAGCAGGAGGCCGGCCAGCGTTTCGCCTATCAATATGAGGAAACGCGTCATGAATTTAAACATTTGGATGCACTATATACCAACCTATCGAAACATACGGGGAAGAAAAGTTATCTCATTCAAAAGGGAATCCATTTACTACGCCATCAAATGCGTTATTTTGATATTCGGGTCATGGTGCAGCGGAATGAAAAAGGGCTATGGGAGTCTACCGGAATTATTGGACGTCTTGGTCATCCCCGTAAAATCGTGACTAACTATCATAGTGGTGGTAAGCCGATGGCCTTGGAGCAGTTACTAAAATCCCATTTATCGCAAAGCAAACAGGCGGAGCTGGTCAAGAAACTAAATGAACTGGGTCTTACCATCGCCAAACAACTGCAAAAAACATATCCGAATTTCCGGCAAATTGGTGTGGACATTGGACTGGATCATCGCTTTATCCCGTGGATCATTGAGGTGAATACGAAGCCGGACCCATATATTTTTAACCAATTAACAGATAAGTCCATGTACCGTAAAGTGTTAAGCTATTGGCGACTGGCTAATGAAAAAAGGAAAGTCTCCGTCCCAAGCAAAGATACAAATAAAGACAAGAATAAAGATAAGAGTAAAGATAAAAATAAGAATGTAATTAAAGATTCAAAAAAAGAAAAAATATCTTGACCAGTAGATTGCTTCATTGCGAGCAGCTAATACAGAAAAAAGGATGAATATTTCATAATTCATCCTTTTTAATTAGGATATTTATTTTTAAACGCGCCAAGTACCCAGTTGTTTACGTATAAGTACGATTTGTCCACTATGATATGCATCGTGCAGCGTCCACCGCGATAATTCAGCACCGAGAGTGTCGGAGCCGAGAGGCTTATCCAGATCAGCATCATTCAGAGCAGTAATGGCGACAAGCAGTTGGTTTACAAGAGCTTCTGCTTCTTTCAGCGTCTCCTGCCATCCTTCATGGTCTTCAGCATCCCCTGGCGGACCGAATGTCTCATCGTTGCTTATTCCAGTTGAGCTTACAGGTCGGTCAGTTAAACGTCTCAAAATACGCTCATTGTAATAATTAATGTGACGAACCGTTTGCCAAATCGTGTTTCCTCCACCTGGTGGTGTCCAAGTGGCTTCCTGTGTATTCACACCGTGAAGTGCTGCGGCAAGAGGAACAATCCATTCTTCCTTATCCCATGAATTTTCTCTTTGCAATACCAGCATATTTACTCGATCTCGGCTCACCTAACCCAACTCCTTTTGTAGGGATGTAACTAGCTAAATGTAGAATAAATCGTTACAATTAATAATGTAGCATGACAAAATAAGATTTGCAACCAGTTAAAATGATTTTAGTGGTTACAGGCGGTAGGGGGAACTCTTTTGAATACACTTTGGACTGATTTTGTAAACAGCGAATGGCATGACTGGAGAGGTAGCGGGCGTTCAGAAGATCGTTTGTTGAAGCCGGAATGGCAAAATGACTTTCTCATACAGTGGCAATTTTCCGCTCCGGTCCCAGCCAGTGCAGAAGATATCGAAGAAATGCAAATTCTCCGGCGGGAATTGCGTAGCTTCGCTGAGCACCTGACTTCCGGAGGACAAATGACATCTGATCTGGTGGATACGATTAACCGGAAGATGATAGAAGGGGGGCCGGTCACTCGCTTATTAAAGCAACAGGATGAGCATTTCAACATTGTGCTGGAACCTGTGGCAAATGGTTGGAAAAAAGTGCTGGCAGAGGTGGTAGCCGATTTTGCCCAGGCATTCGTCAATAGCGGCGGCTCCAGAATTCGTATTTGCGATAACACCGATTGCCGATGGGTGTTTTACGATGATACCCGAAATCGGTCAAAGCGATTTTGCGACGATAAGATGTGCGGTAATTTGATGAAGGTACGTCGATTTCGCGAACGTAAGAAACAGTAGATGAAGCGAGAGAATTTACATGAGCAGTACATGTTGAGCCCACTCCTATATGAACAATGGAGTGGGTTATTTAAAATTGAACAACCAGTGACCCTATGCTATGCTTACATGAAAGAGAAGCTAGACGTACTAACGATGATCTTTACTATGCGTATAAACATCTGATGATACGACGAATAGAAAGGATGTATGCCATGAATTCTGTCATTGAACTTAACAATGTAAGCTGGAAGAGAGATAACCGCACCATACTGGACCAAATCAATTGGCAGGTAGCTGAGGGAGAGCACTGGGCTGTACTCGGCTTGAATGGGTCAGGTAAAACAACGATGCTCAATATGATTAACGGTTACATATGGCCAACCACAGGTAGTGTCGGTGTATTGGGCCATACCTTTGGAGATGTGGATCTGAGGGAACTGCGCAAATCTATCGGTTGGGTCAGTTCCTCTTTACAGGAAAGAATTAATGGGAGTCAGCGTACGCAGGATGTTGTCATTAGTGGCAAATTTGCCTCCATTGGACTTTATGATCAGACGACGGATACAGATTATGAACAGGCCGTTCAGCTTATGACGCAACTGGGGTGTGCTCATCTGGTGGATCGGTTGTATCAGGGATGCTCACAGGGAGAAAAGCAAAAAGTGCTTATCGCCCGTGCATTAATGGCCTCGCCCAAGCTACTGATTTTGGACGAGGCGTGTAATGGTTTGGACTTTTTCTCCCGGGAAGCATTGCTGGATAGCGTTCGCCAGTTATCGGAGTCGCCGGCTTCGCCGAATTTACTGTATGTTACACATCATATCGAAGAAATTCTACCGATGTACACGCATACGATTCTAATCCGCCGGGGCACGGTATTTGCCAAAGGTAAAACGACTGATATTCTAAGCAGTGAAACGCTTAGTGCTTTTTTTGAAACGCCTGTGCAAGTAGAATGGAGACAGAATCGCGCATGGCTCTCTATGGTGTAGAGAGTCTTTTTTGCTCGCTAACCTGCTACCAACATAATCAGAATAGGCAATATCAGGAATGAGGCAAGCGTGCTCCACAGGATGCAGGTGGAAACCAGTTTTGGCGATGCATTAAATTTTTCTGCTAAAATGACAGCATTCACAGCAACCGGCATCGAGGCCAAAATGAAAAGAACGGAGAACAAAAGGCCTGAAATTCCGAGTATCAGCATAGCAAGACAAGCCGCAAGCGGCGAGAGCAGAAGCCGAATTGTTAGTCCGGCGTAGCTGGCTTTTTTAATAGACGACTCCAGCTTGAATATTCTCACATAAGCCATCTGGGTGCCAAGGATCGCCAGCACGACCGGAGAATAGGCGGCAGCAATCATCGAGACGCCTGACTGAATCCCTAAGGGAAGATGCCAGTCCAGCAGCCGCAGTCCCATGGCGAGTAGAGCTGCATAGATCGCAGGAAGTGAAAACACCGACTTAACAGCACTTTGAACAGAAAATTCAGAGCGGGCTGCAAAGTAAACGCCAATGGTATTGACCATAATCATCTGGATGACGACATACACGGAGGCTTTATCCAGACCGAGCTGCCCAAAGGCAAGTAAAATAAGGGGCAGGCCATAATTTGCACTATTGGTCAGCGTAGAGATTAAGGTAAGTCCAGCCGTTTCCGGAGTGCTCAGTCTAAAGATTTTCCCCGCTAATTGTGCAATTCCCCACAACAGCAGCAGGTTCAGTATTGAAAAAGCGGCAGTCTGCGCCACATCATGCCAGGAAAGCTGTGCTTTGAGTAGCGTGTCCAGAATCATTGCGGGGCTTAAAAAATATAAATACAAAGTCGAGAGCGGTTTCGTTTCCAGCTTCATAAATTTGCCGAGTAAAAATCCGGCGATCACTGGAATGGACAGCGGAACGATAACGGATAATAGAGTTGAAAGTACGATTTGAATCATGAATTCCACCCATCCTTTCTGTAATGACATTTTCCATTATAAGACGCTACTTTCGAGTCCGTCCAAGATGAAAATACAATCAAGGTCATAGGTACATACTATGAAGCTTTCGACACTTATTGTGAAAACAACAAAAGGGATGCCCACAGCCATGTTGAACGGCTAATAGGGCATCCCTCTTGTTATAATGAACCAATGATGCTGCTAATTTATGCAGTAGCCACGGTTTCCGCTTTGATTCGGCAATCGTCAGAGCAATAGTGCTGATGCTGTTCTTCGCAATCCGGACATACGATATGCTGGAGATTGCACACCGGGCAATTGATATAATGATCGCTCGGCGTTTCACAATGGAAGCACTTGCCGACAATGACGTCCTCATCCGTATGATTGATCGGAATCGAGATTCGTTCGTCAAATACGTAGCATTTACCGTCAAACAAACGTCCTTGTACTTCCGGGTCCTTACTGTAAGTCACAATGCCGCCATCCAACTGGCCTACATCGTTAAATCCTTCTTTGATCAAAAGACCGGACAACTTTTCGCAACGGATACCTCCGGTGCAGTACGTCAGGATTTTCTTGTCTTTGAACTGAGTCATATTGTCGCGAATCCATTGTGGAAATTCACGGAACGATTCGACTTCGGGGCGAATAGCCCCGCGGAAATGACCGATGTCATATTCATAGTCATTACGTCCGTCCAGAACAACTACATCTTCATCTTGAAGCTGTTCATAAAACTCCTTTGGTGACAGACGCTTACCGCTAATTTCATTAGGGTCCAGCTCATCTTCATGACGCAGCGTAACAAGCTCCTGACGATGGCGTACAAATATTTTCTTGAACGCATGACCGTCAGACTCATCTATTTTAATAACGATATCGTGGAATTTCGGATTGGCGCGCAAATCACGCATATATTGCTCCGTTTGCTCTACTGTACCAGACAGTGTTCCGTTGATTCCTTCCGCAGCAATCAAGATTCTTCCCTTGACGCCCAGCTCCTTGCAGTAAGCCAGATGCTCTGCCGTAAAGGTGGCAGGATCTTCAATGTTGACATATTTGTAAAACAACAAAATTCGATAAGCATGTTCACACACGTAAAATCACCCTCTGATTCAAGTCAAAGTTTTTTAACAAGCAATTTTAAATGTACCACATTCTTTAAGTTAGTCAACTTAAATGTATAAAAAGTGGAAATGGAAAAGATGACGAGCGACAAAAGTAAGGGTTTACATTATAATAGTAACGTAGTGATGAGGAGATTTTTAGTAGCAGGATGAGTTCTTCTAGATGAGAGGATGAATGAAATGAAACATCATTTGACAGCGCATACACCACCTATGGGGTGGAATAGCTGGGATTGCTACGGTGCAGCAGTACGGGAAGAGGAAGTACGGGGAAATGCTCAATATATGGCGGAGCACCTGAAGGAATATGGTTGGGAATATGTCGTTGTAGATATTCAGTGGTATGAGTCAGGAGCAGTATCTTCACAGTATCGCCCGTTTGTCCCATTGGAAATGGATTCATTTTCACGTCTTATTCCAGCGGTGAATCGTTTTCCTTCGGCAGCAGATGGACGAGGCTTCCAAGCTCTTGCGGAATATGTACACGGACTGGGATTGAAATTTGGTATACATATTATGAGAGGCATCTCCCGTCAGGCGGTGCACCAGGATACCCCGATTTTGGGAACTACAGCCACGGCGAGACAAATTGCGCACCCCAACTCTATTTGTCCTTGGAACACAGATATGTATGGGGTAGATGCATCCAAGGAGGGCGCACAGGAATACTATAATTCATTGTTTGACCTGTATGCGGAATGGGGTGTGGATTTTGTCAAAGTAGATGACATTGCTGCATCACGTCTCTATGGTATTCATTTGGCGGAAATTGAATTGATTAGGCGAGCTATCGCCCAATGCGGACGTCCGATGGTGTTGAGTCTATCGCCTGGTCCGGCACCGCTGGAGCAGGCATCCGATTTAATCGCAAACGCGAATATGTGGCGTATGACGGATGACTTCTGGGATGTATGGCCTTTACTGTATGGTATGTTTGAGCGCTGCGAAAAATGGGCGGAACATGTAGGTCCAGGTCACTGGCCGGATTGCGACATGCTACCACTGGGTCATCTGGGTATTCGTTCGGTAGATTCGGTAGATTCCGGCAGCCATGACCGATGGACACGCTTTACGAAGGATGAGCAGCTAACGATGATGACCTTGTGGAGCATTTTCCGATCTCCACTGATGTTCGGGGGGGAACTGCGGGATAATGATGCATGGACCCTTTCCTTGCTAACTAATGAAGAAGTGTTAAATGCTCATCACAACGGTTTGAATGCGCGGCAGGTGTATAGAAAGGATGAACATATCGTTTGGACTTCACATAACGAGGAAGGTCATGTATATGTAGCTTTGTTTAATGCTGGAGATGAAGCTTCAAAGGTGCGTGTATCCTTAAAAGACCTTGGTATTGAAGGGCATCCAAATGCCAGAGATTTATGGAACCATGTAGATTTAGGTGTTTTAGCACAAGAACTGTCCGCAGATTTACCTCCTCACGGAGCAGCGCTATTTATTTTGAAATAATGTAAGGAAGAACTATGCGCAGTTCCAACCCAAGCACCTTATCGTAAAAGTGGAAGGCATCTTTACGATAGGGTGTTTTTTTGCATGTGTAACTTTAGGATATTTTAACGAACTCGACATTATTCTTGGGAATATGACATTTGGAACGTGTTAATTTTATATAGTGCCTATTTCTGTACAAATTTAAATCATTCTAACGAATAGACTCGAGAAAGGAGTCAAATGATGAAATTAAAAAAAATCCACAAAAATGAACAGGACGAGCCTTGGCCCTCTAGCAAACCAATATTATGTATCGGGGGGGCCAATCTGGATCGTAAAATCATGATTAAAGGTACATTTCAGCTTCATACCTCCAATCCGAGCAGTACAAGGCTGCAATCTTGCGGTGGGGTAGCACGAAATGTAGCTGAAAATTTAGGGAGGTTGAGCCAGCGGGTCAGCCTGCTAACTGCGGTTGGAGACGATGCGGAAGGTGAATTTATTATCGAGCAGTCCAGCCGTTACATGCACGTGGTTCCTCTGCAAGTCAAAGGTGAACCGTCAACTGGAGTTTATACTGCCTTGCTGAACGAGCGTGGTGAACTGATTGTAGCGACAGCAGAAATGGAGATTTATGATCAGATTCGTCCTTCAGTAATTTTTGAAAATGCTCCTTTAATCGCCTCGTCCCGACTGGTTCTGCTGGACACTAATTTCTCTATGAACGTAATTGCGGCCACCATACATGTCTGCCATGAGCATCGGGTTCCGATTGTCGTTTCTTCGGTATCAGCCTCCAAGATGAGAAAGCTTCCCCGAAATTTGCATGGGGTGGAATGGCTGGTATGTAAACCGGTGGAGGCTGAAGCCTATTTGGGGCTAGAACTTACAGATGATCAGCATATGTTGGATGCCACCCGGATTTTTCACAAACTTGGGGTTCAAAATGTCATTTTTATCTGCGGTGCTGATCGTGTTTTGTACGCCTCTCAGGATGGAACTCATGGACAAATTCCTATGCATCCTGTTCAAGAGGTCATTGATGTCACAGGCGCAGATGATGCTTTTATTGCCGGGATGATTTATGGTATTACCCAAGGTTATCCTATGGAGCAAGTGTGCCAATTTGGAATTAGCTGTGTCGACTTGACCCTGCAAACGGATCGGACGGTTTCAGAGACCCTTTCTATGAATAAACTCCATTCTAGGTTTCAGGAGCTGTATGGCACACATTCGCAAAATTTTGTGTTTTTCAAGGGCGTGTATTTTAAAAAGAAAGATACATAAGTAATCAAGAGAACTCTACCCTACAACAACGCGTATTTGGAGCTTCACGTACGTAATGGCCTCAATTATTGAATTTGTAAAAGGAGCATGTTGTCTGATGGACAGTGTGAAATACGTAATTGTTTTTCTGCCACTGTGCCTCCTTTATTTGCTTTTAAAGGGAGGTTCTTTGGTAGTAGGTTTACTCTATCGATTGATCTATTCCATGCGGCCCTTACATGCAGGACAGGATAACGAGTTTCGTGCTGTGCAGCACGCTAAACGTATTATCGTGATCGGCTCGCCGGGAAGCGGTAAGACTTTTTTGGCCAAACGTCTTTCCATGTGGACTCAATTGCCGTATATCTCTTTGGATGATTTGTATTGGGGCCCGGAGTGGAAGCGGAGCACTGATAAACAATTTCTCAAACAGCTGGGTGAAGTGCTCCAAAGGGAAGAGTGGATCATCGAAGGGAATTATCATGAGCGTTATTTTACCGAGCGACTCCAGCGCGCCGATACGATCATTGTAATGGATGTTAGTACGCTTGAAGCAATAACAGGCGTTATCACACGTTCGCTCAACCGTTTTCTGTTTTCCAAGGAGCTACCTAAAGGAGTAAAGGAGGAAGCAGTTCGTATTTGGGATATTTCGCCTCGCTTTGTCCGCTTTGTTCTGGGTTTTCGCAGGCGTATTCGTCCTAAAATCTGGCCGCTCATTATGCAATATGGTAACCAACGGAATTTGATTATTTTGAAATCTAAATATCGTTCATGTCCCTGGACAGCTCCAGATAGACGATTATCTCCTTGACTAGAACTTACGTTTCGTGTAAAGTGGTGAAAATTGTAATATATAGGAATAGTGTAGACCAAGGATCAAAGGTTCAATACCCGCTGTACAGAGAAGAAACTCATGGGCTGAAAGGTTTCTCGCCGCGAATGAACGTTTACCTGCCTTGCGAGCTGTAGCGGTTTGTAAGATAAACCGTTACCGGCTAGACGCCGTTATCTGATGAAGGACCGTTCCGTGTATGGTTACGGTCAAATTAAGGGTGGTACCACGACACATTCGTCCCTGACGGATGTGTCTTTTTGCGTACATTTTATCGTCCATACAAGGAGGTAGCTACACATGCGCCAAAGCCAATTATTACTGACAACCTTGCGTGAAGCACCCGCAGAGGCCGAAGTGATCAGTCATCAGCTTATGCTGCGGGGAGGATTTATCCGCCAACTGGCGGCTGGAATGTACACCTACATGCCACTGGGCAGACGGGTGCTCAGAAAAGTAGAGCAAATCGTACGGGATGAAATGGATCGCGTAGGGGCTGGGGAACTGCTGATGCCTGTATTGCAGCCAACGGAGCTGTGGCAAGAATCAGGGAGATACGATGTTTACGGTCCTGAGCTGATGCGTTTGCAAGATCGGCATGATCGGGAGTTTGCTTTGGGGCCTACACATGAAGAGGTCATTACGTCTTTAATACGAAATGAAGTGAATTCTTATCGCAAATTGCCTGTAACCCTGTATCAAATTCAAACCAAATTTCGGGATGAACGACGTCCTCGATTTGGCCTGCTTCGCAGCAGAGAATTCTTAATGAAGGATGCCTATTCGTTTGATGCACATTGGGAAGGACTAGATCATACCTATTGGACCATGTTCCAGGCATATCATCGTATTTTCACCCGCTGTGGTCTAAATTTTCGTGCTGTAGAAGCAGATGCGGGTGCCATTGGTGGCGAAGGTGAAACCCATGAATTTATGGCTCTAGCTGATATTGGAGAGGACACAATTGTAGCATGTACCTGCTGTGAATATGCAGCTAATCTTGAAAAAGCCGTGGCGCGGTCGACGGGGGAAATAGAAATAGCCCCAGTCTCAGATGAAAATGAACATGTCAGCCATCCTTCTTTCGATACAGCTAAAATGGAAAAATTCCATACTCCAGGTCTGCGTACAATAGATCAACTGGTTGAATCGCTTCACATAGAACCTGAAGAAATCATAAAAACACTGATTTATATGGCTGACGATCAACCTGTTGCTGTAGTTGTCAGGGGTGATCATGAGGTCAACGAAGTGAAAGTTAAACATATTTTAGGTAGTGAAAAATTCGAAATAGCAAGTGCAGACACCGTGTCAAAGGCGACTGGAACCCCCTCGGGGTTCATAGGCCCATGCGGATTGACGATCCCTATGTGGGTAGATTACGCCGTTGTCCAAATGTCCAGCGGTATCGCAGGCGCCAACGAGCTGGATTATCATTATCGACATGTGAATCCAGTGCGCGATATAGATCTTCGGCATGTGGCTGACTTGCGGAATGCCATAGAAGGGGATAGATGTCCTCGATGTGACGAAGGGGAATTGAAACTTCATCGTGGGATTGAGATCGGACACGTATTTAAACTAGGCACCAAATATAGTGAGAAGCTGGGTGCGACTTTTCTGGATGCTTCCGGAACTGAGCAAGCGATGATTATGGGCTGCTATGGCATTGGCGTATCCCGGATCCTTTCCGCCATTGTAGAGCAAAATCACGATCAGAACGGAATGATATGGCCTTATGCGCTGGCCCCATTTCAAGTTCATATTATTCCGATTTCTGTGAAAGACAGGCTTCAGATGCAAATAGCCGAGAAATTATACAACCAGCTGCAGGATCGTGGCGTGGAGGTGCTGCTGGATGATCGGGAGGAACGGCCCGGGGTTAAATTCAAAGACTCCGATTTAGTAGGTATTCCCGTGCGCATCGTCGTTGGTAAAGATGCCGAACACGGGAAAGTAGAGTTAGTGGAACGAAAAAGCTGCAACAAAGAGACGATTCATATCGAAGATGTAGAGAGACGAATATTGGAACTACACTAAGCATCTGTATCCCGTAGAATATGACCTTCTCCAAGTGTAATCTCATGAAAGTCCGCCATCTGACGTGCCTGAAACCGGATGGGCTTGTCCCGACCAATCATAATGATATTTTGAATGTCGGCAGCGCCTTCCGAGGGGAGCGAGAAAGTTGTGACATAGGCGAATTCTTCACGCAACGTTGTGTGAATGGCATTGATCAGGTGGTCGTGTTCACTTTTGCCCATTAAATTCATGATCAGGGAGCCTTCGGAATCCAGCTTTTCTTTGGTCATCTTGAAAAATTCCCAGGATATTAAATGCAAGGGTGTACCCTGCTCCGTGAAGGCGTCCAAAATAATATAGTCATAAGCATCCGGCGCTTCCTTCTCCAGAATGCGTCGTCCATCGCCAACAGTCACATTATCCTGATCGTATCCAAAGAATGTTCGGCTGAACTCTACGACTTGTGCATCCAGCTCGGCAATCTTAAAGCGTTTATCTGTAAAATGACCCGCTATTGTACCTATACCATGCCCAATAACAAATACATCTTCAAATGACGGATCGTTCAGCTCCATGAGATGGATGATTGCTCTCGGATATTCGAACACAATGCGTTGCGGATGATTCAAGTCCACCGCGCCTTGGACGGCTGTATTTGAAAACTGCATTACTCGAAATAATCCCTTTTCACCATACAGCTCAGTGGTTTCGTATACTGTGATTTCATGATTATGGCTCAACTTTTTGTACAAGACATCCAAGTGAATGATCTCCTTCAAGTCAGACTTCCTCCTCATCTTAGAGATTGATAGGGGGATTGTCCATAGATGAGGAGAATTGAAAGTTCACATTTCCAAGCATCCCTAATTAGGTAGAATTGTTTATTTTTCCATAACGGAGTTGTTTGAACTTGTTCGTATGTCCTTTAGGAGATATAATATACAAGGATATAATGAAGTTCGTTGTGTATATTCATACAGGAAGAGAGCGGGATATTATGGGACGTAAGTGGAATAACATTAAAGAAAAGAAGGCATCCAAGGATGCTAATACGAGTCGTATATATGCTAAATTTGGCGTGGAAATTTATGTGGCAGCCAAACAGGGCGAACCTGATCCTGAATCCAATCGGGTATTAAGAGTCGTTTTAGAACGTGCAAAAACGTACAATGTACCCAAAGCGATCATTGACCGTGCTATTGAAAAAGCAAAAGGTGCTGGCGATGAAAACTACGTAGAGCTTCGTTATGAAGGTTTTGGACCGAACGGTTCCATGGTCATTGTAGATGCACTGACCAATAACGTTAACCGTACAGCATCAGATGTGCGTTCTGCTTTTA
Source organism: Paenibacillus sp. FSL P2-0173 (assembly GCF_038008045.1). NCBI lineage: Bacteria > Bacillati > Bacillota > Bacilli > Caryophanales > Paenibacillaceae > Paenibacillus > Paenibacillus sp. FSL P2-0173. The sequence goes on along the minus strand of NZ_JBBOYK010000006.1, from coordinate 144,770 downwards.
CTAAAAATGGCGGTAGCTTAGGCGTGAGCGGATCTGTAGCCTACATGTTTGATTCAACAGCAGTTATTGGTCTGGTGGGTAAAACCGCAGATGAAGTGCTGGAGCTGCTGATGGAGGCAGATGTAGAGGTACGTGACATCATTGAAGAAGATGAAGCCGTCATCGTCTATGCAGAGCCCGATCAATTCCATGCTGTGCAGGAAGCTTTCAAACAAGCAGGAGTGACTGAGTTTACCGTTGCGGAGCTCACTATGCTTGCCCAAAATGATATTTCTCTTCCAGAAGATGCACAGGTTCAATTCGATAAATTGATTGATGCATTAGAAGATTTGGAGGATGTTCAGCAGGTTTACCACAATGTAGACTCTGAGGAATAGTCTTTGTTAATTAGTTTATAAAAACACCGTATTCCGATACGGTGTTTTTTTTGTATAGTCATCACCGGACCTCAGTCGCTAATCTTTGGCGGAGTGGCTGAGATTATCGGGAAAGTAACAGGCCAACCGATTCAGCATATCTCGTTGTCTGATGAAGAGTTGGAAGTGGGAATGGTTCACGCTGGAATGCCTGAAGAGTATGCAGATATGTTGGCGGGATTGGATAGAAGGATACGTGAAAATGGAAGTAATAATGAAGGGGGCAATTGAATCAACCCGTCATATTCAAAAAGAAGGTTCACTGATCTAGTGGCGAGCGTGATACCGTTCCCGGTTATTTCTTTTTAGGGTCATAAGAATAACCAGGATATTTGACGACGGGCCATTTTACCTTTCGTAAATTAGAGATCACATCAGTACCTACATGTAAATTACTCTGAATCAGTTCTGTGGGGGTAAGAGCCATCCATTGATTTAGTGAAACATCCGCAAAACGGTCACTCTTAAACATTTCAAGAAACCATAGTGAGCTAGAGCCAGTATTTTGAATATAATGACCATAAGCAAAAGGCACATATCCGACATCTCCGGCTCTAAAATCAAATGTGCGGGCCGCGCCATTACCACCAAAGACAGTCATCCGTCCTTGCCCTGTAAGATAGTATTGCCATTCGTCATTATTGGGGTGCCAGTGCATTTCTCGCATGGCTCCGGGCTCAATCTCAACAAGGGCGGCTGCAATGGTTTTGGAAATCGGAAAATTGGAGGAGTCAACGATTCGTACGCTTCCGCCCGGCGTTTTGATTGGGGGCTGGGCTAGTAATTCATGCTTGAAGGATTGGGGCAATGTCCCGTAAGGAGAGGGAACAGCTTGGCTTTGGATTGAACCGGGAACGGAATCCTGATAGATGTATACTTGATCTTGAGGAATCGCTGCAAAATCAGCTTCTGGTACACCAAAATTTGCAGAAAGTACGTCTTTGGGAGTATGTGCGAACCAATCCGAGATGGATAGGGTGTTCAGATCGGAGAAACTGTCATCATCAAAAACCAGCAAAAATTCGCACCCATCCTCAAGCCCCTGTATAGAGTGCGGAATGCCAGGAGGAAAATACCAGAGATCCCCGGGACCCACATCAGCAATAAAATTACGTCCATTTTGGTCAACTGCCGTAATGCGAGCACTTCCCAACAGCATATATGACCATTCCGCCTGCTGATGCCAGTGAAGCTCACGTACACCACCCGGTGTTAAACTCATATTCACCCCGGCAAGGGTTGTAGCAATAGGTAATTCCCTTACTGTTACTTCTCTTGACCACCCACCATGATTAAGCTGCATATGAGCATCAGAAAAAGAAAATCTCATATTCGGAATGAGACCATTGTCCGTTACGGGGGGAACCAGCATATCAGGATTCTGTAGATCCCTCATCACATCACGTGGACCCTTGTCGATACCCCCAGCACCATCACTTCTGATGGGTTGGGGGATTCTTGCATTTTTCGGGCAATCATTATGCATCATTAGATCTTCCTCTCCAGGTTGAAGCTTGATGAAGTATGGGATAAGAGAAAATACGCATAAAGATTTTATGATCATGTGGTGAGTTTTATGCTGTATGCGTCAGATCTGTAAACTGTGCCTGAATGATTAGAGCTAAATCGTGTGGACTCAACTCCAGTTGGGTCCCAATTTTCCCACCGCTCACAACGATGGCTTCCAGTTCCAATGCAGGCTGGTCGATAAAAGTGGGGTAGAGCTTTTTCATTCCTATGGGGGAGCAGCCACCGCGAATATATCCCGTATACTTTTGCAAATCCTTAACTGGAAGCATTTCAATTTTTTTCTCTCCCGCGGATTTGGCTGCTTTTTTGAGATCAAGCTCTTTATGTACAGGAATCACAAAAATAAACAGATTTTGTTTGCCATGTGCAACCAAAGTTTTGAAAACCATTTCCGGGGCTCTCTCGATTTTCTCAGCCACATTCATCCCGTCTATTTTTCCGTCTTGATGATCATAACTCAAAATATTGTATTGTATATGTTGCCCGTCCAATATGCGCATGGCGTTTGTTTTGCTGGCACTCATCTTATTTCTTCCTTTCTTTAGAGTTTTTCCAAGTGATCCACATAATCCTTTGCATCCTTAAGGGAAAGATCCTTAGCGGTTCTCAGCTCTTTTATGGCTTGAATCTTTTTACCTTCCCTAATTAGCAGGAGCAACCTTTCATTGATATCTTCTGAAGCTCCTGCATCTAGAATATGTGGAGGAGTGGCAGCGATGGTACCTGACAGCGATGCGCCTTGTATTCCTGAACGATTTTCAAGACGCTCCACGTCGGATTTCAAGTCATTAAGCCGAGATTGAAGGCTGTAGACCTTAATTAAAAGTATGACGGAGAGGAGCAACGCGATTATTGCTATATACTCAATAGCTGACAACAGAATCCCCCCAATTTCACTTAGTTTCATCGCAAAGATGCCGCACTAAAAATTTGATTCTTATTTCTAGTATAGCATGATGATCGAAGAGAAGAGGAAAATGTGTACAAATTGACTTTTTGCAGGCAGAGCGTTATATTACAACTTATTATAAACCTTTTAATAAATACTGGAAAAGGAGTGTATTCAAATACAACCAGTCTCCAATAATACCATTCGGGTTAAACAAATTAATGTAGAGTTAGTTAAAAACACACTGAAATCCAAGGAATATGCAACCAAGTCATCCATAGCCAGTATCACAGGTCTTAGTGTGGCAACTTGCGGAAATATTCTGAATGAGCTTCTTCAAACCGGGGAAGTATTAGAGACGGAATTGGAAGAGTCGAATGGCGGACGTCCGGCTAGACGTTACAAATATAACGCTGACTATTCTTATATTATCTGTTTAAATGTGAAAACGGAAGGCGGTATACATTCTCTTACTTATGCTGTTGCCAATTTGCTTGGTGATATCATCATCGAGAATACTTCCAATGTGCCTCATATTGATTATGAGGTCATAGAAACCCAAATTGGAGAGCTGATTAATAACTATGGAAACGTCAAAGCCATTGGGATTGGCATCCCCGGGGTTGTTCATCAAGGGATTATCGATGTTTGTGATCTCGACCTGCTCATAGGAGTCCCTGTAGGTCCACGGCTTCAAGATAAATACGGATTAGAAGTTACCATTGAAAATGATATGCATTTGACAGTCTACGGATTTTATAACATGCAGAATTATGATGAGGATAAAACCTTTGCTATTGTTACGTTTCCCAAAGACAATTTCCCCGGCGCGGGTTTTATTGTCGATGGACATTTGTTAAAAGGAAATACCAAATTTGCTGGGGAGGTTTCCTTCTTACCCTTTGATTTAACAAGAGAGGAACAGCTTAAACAGTTAAATAGCACAGAGGGATTTGTTCCTTTGGCGATCAAAACGATAACTTCCATTATTGCGATTATAGATCCTGTATCTATCGCTTTGACTGGAGAGTTATCCAAGCCGAATCTGTTGGACGATATTTATAACGGCTGTCTAAAAGATGTACCCAAAGAACATATGCCCGAGATTTTTGTGAAAAACGATACACATGATGAATACATGCGTGGGTTGATTTCGGTGACCCTTGAAAGTCTGACGTACAATTTGCAATTGGTGGAGAAAAGGAAATAGGGCATCGTTCAATAAAGAATGAGAGGATGAGATTAATGACTCAAAAATCGATTGCATGGACTACAGGGACATGGACTAATCACCCTGTATCATCCATAGAAGAAGATCAGTTCCTTAAAGTTGAAACCAGAGAAGGAAGCGACTACTGGGAAAAAACTTTGTATGGATTTGAACGCAGTAGCGGACATTCCCTGCTTACAGACTGGGAAGAAGGCTCTGCCATCGAAGTCACGTTTCAATTAGGCTCATTTACGGAGCTCTACGATCAGGCAGGTATAATGCTGTATCAAGGACAGCAAAAGTGGATTAAAGCCGGAATCGAATTAAATGATGGAATTCCTCAACTGGCAGTCGTAGTCACGGATGGCTATTCCGATTGGTCATTAGCTCCTGTACCTGATTGGGTAGGGAAAAATGTGACGATTCGTGCTTCACAGCTACAGGATGCAGTTATCATTAGAGCCCGAACCGAAAATCAAAGCTGGCGCACCGTACGTGTAGCACGTTTTCCTTATGAAACGGGACAACAGGCGGGTCCTTTTGCCTGCGCGCCGACTCGAGCCGGCTTTCAGGTTATCTTTACTCGCTGGGTAAGCACTGAACCAGATAGAGATATTCATGTAGATCCGCCATTTGAAGAATAGCCATTTTACTCAATAATAGAAGAGTTATAAATATGGGAGTAATTATTGGAGATAATACAATTATAAGCTCTGGAAGTTTTTAAAATAATACTTGACATGAAACGCGTTACAAACCTTAAGATTCAATTAGAAGTACTTTATAACACATTAGCATAGAGGTAACGTATTTCTATCCTAGTTAATGAAAAACATCAGCAAAGGCGGAGAAAATATGAGTACACAGTTTCCAAAAGATTTCCTGTGGGGCGGAGCAGTTGCTGCTAATCAGCTCGAAGGCGCTTATCAAGAAGATGGAAAAGGCTGGTCCATTCAGGATGTAACTCCTCGTGGTGGCTGGGGGCCCGTTACGGATGTACCAACAGAAGATAACATGAAATTGATCGGTATTGATTTTTATCATCATTATAAAGAAGATATCAAACTTTTTGCGGAAATGGGCTTCAAAGTATTCCGTACTTCTATCGCATGGTCACGTATTTTCCCTAAAGGTGACGAACTGGAGCCTAACGAAAAAGGCTTGCAATTTTATGATGATTTGTTTGATGAACTTCACAAATATGGAATTGAGCCACTCGTTACATTATCTCACTATGAAACACCTTTACATTTGTCCAGAGAATACGATGGTTGGGTAAACCGTAAGCTTGTTGATTTTTATGAGCGCTATGCTACAACTGTATTTAATCGCTACAAAAATAAAGTTAAATACTGGTTGACTTTCAATGAAATCAACTCCATTCTTGAAGCACCATTCATGAGTGGAGGAATTAGCACACCAAAAGATCAACTTAGTGAGCAAGATCTTTATCAAGCTATTCACCATGAGCTTGTAGCGAGTGCAAGAGCAGTAAAAATCGGTCATCAGATCAACCCTGATTTCAAAATTGGCTGTATGGTGCTGAGCATGCCTACTTATCCGCTGACACCTAATCCGGACGATGTGATCGCTGCGATGGAATTTGATCACAGAAACATGGCATTTGCCGATATTCACGCAAGAGGTCAATACCCAGGTTACATGAAACGTTTCTTTAAAGAAAACGGAATTTCTATTCACTTTGAACCAGGTGATGCCGAAGATTTGAAGCATACCGTTGATTTTATCTCGTTCAGCTATTATATGAGTACTTGTGAGACAGCTGACGAAGCTAAAAAAGTCAAAGGTAAAGGTAACATCCTTGGTGGTGTCAGCAATCCGCATCTCGAGGCAAGTGAGTGGGGCTGGCAAATTGATCCGCAAGGTCTGCGTTATGTCCTGAATACATTCTATGATCGCTTCCAAAAACCACTGTTCATCGTTGAAAATGGCCTGGGCGCCGTTGATGAACTGATCACGAATGAAAAAGGCGAAAAAACGGTTGAAGATGACTACCGAATCAACTACCTGAATGATCATTTGGTTCAAGTTGGAGAAGCTATTGAGGACGGAGTAGAGGTTTTGGGCTACACGTCTTGGGGATGTATTGACCTTGTCAGCGCATCGACCGCTCAGCTTAAAAAACGTTATGGCTACATTTACGTAGACCGTCATGATGATGGCAGCGGTACACTTGAAAGATATCCGAAGAAATCGTTCCATTGGTACAAAGAAGTTATTGCTACGAACGGTGAAAGCTTGAAACGTTAATTTATAAATAAACCAGTGATTAAGTATTAAATTTACAATGAAGGCTTATAGATAGCGACCGCTTCTTCTCTTTTACGAAGCGGTCGCTAATTTTTTAGGGGTATTAGCAACCGGGTTACAAGCTGAGGACGAAAGAGCTTTCATGAATGATTCGTAAGCGTTATTTATTGGTAATTGATGATAAATAGATTGGACAAAAATTAATTACTGAGATATATTGAGACTTATTAAAACGTTAATAATAACGATGTTAAAAATTGAGTCCAGTATAAATTAATGATGAGGGCTGCAGAAGGAGGAAAATAATGAAGATTGAGCATGTAGCGATCTGGGTGAGAGACTTAGAAAAGATGAAAAGCTTTTACGAGCAATATTTTGATGGAAAATCTAACGATAAATATTATAACGCTACAAAAGGATTTGAGTCCTATTTTATCACCTTTGAGGATGGAGCAAGGTTAGAGGTTATGCGTAAAACGGGAGTAGATCATTCACCACAGATAAATATTACGGGCTGGGCTCATGTGGCATTTTCCGTTGGAAGTAAAGCACGGGTGAATGAAAAGACAGAGCAGCTCATGCATGCAGGATATGAAGTTGTGGGTCAGCCAAGATTGACAGGTGACGGCTATTATGAAAGCGTAATTAAAGATCCAGAAGGTAATTTGGTGGAAATTTCAATGTGAGTAGCTTTCCAGTTCTGAAGAGTGAGCATGTGGAATCCTACAATGAAGCTTTAAAAGAAATCTGAATTCTGTATCTAAATAAGCAAAGCGAGGATGGACATGACAGAAAAAGAAAGATCACAACTAGGACTCCTATACAATGCTAATTATGATGAAGAGTTAATTGAAGAACGTTTACACGCTAAAGTTCTCTGCCACGAATATAATCAGCTCCATCCTAGAAATATCGAAGAACGAGAAACACTCATCAAAACTTTACTTGGGAAAACAACTGATAGATTCTTGATTGAGCAACCTTTCGTATGTGACTATGGCTATAACATTGAAATCGGTGAAAATTTCTATAGTAACCATAATCTAGTTTTGCTTGATGGGGCAAAAATCGTTTTTGGTGATCATGTGTTTGTTGCTCCTAACTGCGGATTTTATACTGCGGGTCATGCTCTTGATGTAGAACAACGTAATGAGGGATTGGAGATTGCATTTCCAATTACAGTCGGCAATAATGTGTGGATCGGTGGTAATGTCAGCGTTCTGCCTGGTGTTACTATAGGCGATAACTCCATTATCGGTGCAGGAAGTGTTGTTACCAAAGATATCCCTTCTGGTGTGATTGCTGCTGGAAACCCTTGCACGGTAATCCGTAAAATCACCGAAGATGATAAGACCAAGTACAAAAGGAACTAATAATAAACTACAGCTCACTCGGAACTGTAGTTTATTTTCTTAAAAGAGTATTATCAAACGAGAGAAAATTTTTGCACAGATTTGTTCAGGGAATAATGCAATAATGTACTTAAGTGGAATGTTTTTTAGCCTATTCAGAAAGGAAAGAACAATCATGAAATTGATGTTTATTTCAGATATTCACGGCTCGCTGCACTGGTTGCAATTGGCACTGGAAAAGTTCAGGGAGGAGAAAGCCGATCGTCTTGTCTTGCTCGGAGATTATATGTACCACGGACCACGTAATCCGTTACCAGAAGGGTATAATCCGGCAGAAGTGGCCGCTCTGCTGAATAAGTACAAGTCCCACATTGCGGTTTCTGTGCGCGGGAATTGCGATGCAGAGGTGGATCAGATGCTACTTGAGTTTCCTATGATGGGTGATTATGCTTGGCTGTACCATGAAGGACGGAGAATCTATGTCACGCACGGACATGGCTTTAGTATCGGAAATTTACCACCACTGGAAGCGGGAGATGTGTTCATCCAGGGACATACTCATATTCCGGTAGCGGATGTGGAAAATGGGGTCTTTATACTGAACCCCGGTTCGATCTCGCTGCCAAAAGATAACTATCCATCCTCTTACGGTGTGCTGGAGGGAGCACATTTCACTGTGAAGGATTTTGATGGGAATACGGTGAAAGCAATCACGTTTTCAAAGTAATTTACTCAAATGTGATTGTAAATTATTAAAACTTTTCCGCTTCGATTGAGACAAAGATCATATTATTGTATGATAGGAGCGGAGTCTACATTATGAAAAAGAAAGAGAGCTTCATTACATGCAAATTAAGGATTCACATTATAAGATGCCGCCTGAATGGGCGCCACATGAACGCACGTATATTTCTTGGCCTGTAAAATCTTCAATGGTTTACCCGAATATGCATGCTGATGTATGCAAGGGCTATGCCGGAATTGTACGCGCCATGGCGGAATTTGAACCAGTTACTGTGGTCGTAAATCCGGATGATCTGGAGAGCGTTAAGGCGCTTGAACTTGGGGAACGTGTAGAACTGCTGCCGATTGAACACAGCGATGCGTGGCTGCGTGACAATGGCCCTACTTTTCTCACAGACGAGCATGGTCAGCTGGCAGGTGTAAACTGGAAGTTTAACGCCTGGGGTGGTAAATACGCTCCATGGGACCTGGATGATCAGGTTGCGCCGCAAATTTTGGACAAACTTGGAGTTCCACGGTTTGATGCACCGCTTGTGATGGAAGGCGGCTCACTGCACGTAGATGGCGAAGGCACACTGATTACAACCGAAGAGTGTTTGCTCAATTCCAACCGAAATCCGGAATTAAACAGAGAAGAAATTGAACGGTATGTATGTGAGTATACAGGTGTAGAGAAAATAATTTGGCTAAAACGTGGTCTTAGTGGCGACGAAACAGATGGCCATGTGGACAATATTGCTTGCTTTGCAGCTCCTGGCAAGGTCATTATGCAAGTATGTGATGATCCTGAGGATGAAAATTACGAAATCACGCAGGAAAATCTGCGTATTCTGGAGCAAGCAACGGATGCCCAAGGCCGTAAGCTGGAAGTGATTCGGATCGGTCAGCCGCCGCGTGTGGATTATGAAGACAGCCGATTGACACTGAGCTATATTAACTTCTACTTTGTGAATGGCGGTATCATTTTGCCAGTGTTTGGCGGCACTGCCGCTGAGAGCGATCTTGCAGCTGAGCAAGTGCTGGCAAATGTATTTCCAGATCGCACCATTCGGACTGTAGACGGTATGGCGGTCATCCGTGAAGGCGGTAACGTACACTGTACGACCCAGCAGATGCCTGCTTTAAAGCGTTGAACGATACAACATCTAAAAGGAGGACTAAAGTGAGAAAAGTAAAAGTGGCAGCGACTCAAATGAGCTGCTCTACCAATATCGAAGAAAATATAAGCAAAGCAGAGAAGCTAGTACGTGAAGCGGCTGCGCAGGGCGCACAAATTATTTTGCTGCAGGAGTTGTTCGAGACTCCATATTTCTGTCAGAAGGAAAAGTCTGATTATTATTCATATGCAACTGAGCTGGAGCACAACAAGGCGGTTAACCATTTTAAGAAGATCGCCAAAGAATTACAGGTTGTACTGCCCATCAGTTTTTATGAAAAGAAAAACTACGCGCGCTACAACAGTCTTGCTGTCATTGACGCAGACGGTGAAGTGTTGGGTAAATACCGCAAAAGTCATATCCCAGACGGTCCTGGGTATGAGGAAAAGTTTTATTTTAATCCGGGCGATACCGGTTTTAAAGTATGGAATACACGTTATGCCAAAATTGGGGTAGGCGTGTGCTGGGATCAATGGTACCCTGAGGCGGCCCGCTGTATGGCGCTTATGGGCGCAGAACTTTTGTTCTATCCGACAGCTATTGGCTCGGAACCGCAGGATTCTGCCATTGATTCCAAAGATCACTGGCAGACTTGCATGCTGGGTCATGCTGCTTCCAATCTGATCCCAGTCATTGCTTCCAATCGGATCGGAACTGAAACAGACGAGGACTCCAGTATTACATTCTACGGTTCATCCTTTATTGCCGGGCATCAAGGTAACAAGATCGCAGAAGCGGGTCGTACTGATGAGGAAGTACTTACTGCTGAATTTGACCTGGATGAGCTGGAAGTAGGACGGATTGAATGGGGCATTTTCCGTGACCGTCGTCCTGAACTGTACAATATGATTGCCACCTATGATGGTGATTTAAAAGTATAATCTAGACAAGTCTCCCTTGACGTCAAGCTGAGGTGTTTCCTTTCATTGGACTCTCACCCGGCTTTTCGGGCAGGGGATTTTTGGTTTCTGAATGGAATACTTCTAGTGATGGAGAGGAGGAAGGAAAACAGCAATGAGGCGTAAGGGTATAGACCAATCGCTCGCACAGTTCACAACTTCCAATCTCTCCTAAAGCCACAGCCTACGTACCTTTATTCAGAAAAAATGGATATGCCACAATGTGTGGGCTGCTGGACAGATATGTTAGGGAAGGGATTTTGGAGCGTGTACCCAACGGTTTCAAAAGAACGGATCGGTAGATGGTCCGGAATATAAGCATGATTTTTCACACTAAAGGAACATTTCTCATAGGATTGTTCCTTTTTTATGTCTAAATCCAGTTAATCTATAGACTGAAACTATGATTTGATACATAAAATAGCATTAGAATTTATGGATTAGATGATATAAAATCAAGTCATAAGGAATGATCGTACTCAATAACATCTCGATATTCCCAAAAGTGAAAAAAATCACATATGAGAATGCTTTAATGGAAGCTTGAACATGAAATTTGTAAACTCGCAAGGAGGAAGAACAATGAACCACTATCCTGCTATCTTTGAACCTCTAACCATACGACGCATGACCTTGAAAAATCGGATTGTTATGCCCCCGATGGGAACTAACTTTGCTGCCATGGACGGAAGCTTTGTTCAGGATCATATTGACTATTACGTGCAACGGGCCAAAGGTGGTACCGGCTTGATAACAGTAGAAAATGTTTGTCTGGATTTCCCGATGGGTACAAACGGAACAACCCAGTTGCGTATGGATAACGACCAGTTTATTCCCGGACTGTTTAGATTAACAGAAGCCCTGCATTCTTATGGAGCCTGTGTTTCTGTACAAATTAACCATGCGGGTGCTTCGGCTTATGCGGGACGACTGAACGGAGTTCAGCCTGTATCTTCTTCGAATATTCCTTCTAAAAAGGGCGGAGCTATTCCAAGACCTCTGCAAAAAGAAGAAATTTACGCCATTGTGCGCAAATACGGAGAAGCAGCGGGAAGAGCGCAACGAGCAGGATTTGACTGTGTTGAAATTCATGCGGGACACTCCTACTTGCTGAGTCAGTTTCTTTCACCGATGTATAATAAACGCACGGATGAATTTGGCGGAAGCGCAGAAAACCGTACTCGTTTTGCCAGATTAGTCATTGATGAAATTCGTTCAGTGGTCGGCCCATTTTTCCCTATTTGCTTACGTTTTAGCGCGGAAGAGTTCACAGAAGGTGGGAACACACTGGAAGATACACTCGAGTTATTGGAGTATCTTAATGATGAGGTAGATATTCTGAACGTTTCTGCTGCTCTGAATGATTCCATCCAGTTCCAGATTGACGGGATGAACCTGCCGGATGGTTGGCGCTCATATATGGCTAAAGCGGTAAAAGAAAAATTCGGGAAGGTCACGATGACCTCAGGTAATATTCGGAGCCCACAGGCTGCGCAGGATATTTTGGAGAGAGGTGACGCTGATCTTCTGGCTATGGGTAGAGGGTTGATTGCAGAACCGAACTGGGTGCTTAAAGTGCAAAACGGCTACGAACATTTGCTTAGAAAATGTATCTCTTGCAACATTGGTTGTGCCGATCATCGTATCTCCAAAAGTAAACCGATTTGCTGTACGGTAAATCCGGATCTGTTCAAGGAAGCTGAATACCGGAAACAACGTGTTAAAAACAATGTTCAGGTTGTTGTTATTGGTGGGGGCACTGCCGGCATGGAAGCAGCATGTACGGCAGCCGAAGTAGGCTGCAAAGTAACCCTCTTTGAGGAGAAACCAGAGTTGGGCGGCTTGGCTCGTGATATTGCCCGCTTGCCAGACAAAACACGTATCAATGATTTCCCTGATTATCTGATTCAACGCACCAAACAGTTAACCAATCTGAACATTGTAACAGGGACCCGAGCCGATTTGGCGATGATTAGTGCCCTGAATCCTGATATTATTGTCAATGCGACGGGGTCCACACCACTTCTTCCGCCAATTGCAGGTTTGCATGAACAACTGGGCAAACCGGGCACAAAAGTGTTCTCCATCTTTGATCTTTTGCACAACATGGAGAAATTCCAGGAGTTTGAAGGTAAACGCATTGCTGTAGTTGGTGGCGGAGCTGTGGGACTGGATGTCGTCGAATATTACGCAGAGCGTGGAGCAGAAGAGGTTTCCATCATTGAGATGATGCCGCTACTGGGTAAAGACCTGGATATGATTACTCGCATTTCCATGATGAAAATGGTAGAGGAGCAGGAAGTGAACGTCCATACGGAAACAGCTTTGACAGAAGTGTGTAGCGACCGCTTCAAAGTAAAGCATGGAGAACAGGAGTTTGAGATTCCTTTTGACCTTGGATTCGTATGCTTGGGTATGCGTTCATACAGTCCGCTGATGGACAGCTTGCTCGAATATGGTAAAGAACATCAAGTAGAAGTTATTAATATCGGGGATAGTAAACAAGCTCGTCGTATTATTGATGGCACACGTGAAGGTCGCAATATTTTGAAAACCATTCAACGGGTAGACGAATTTAAACATGAGTTTTCTTATTCTTACTAATTTGACAATACAAGTGATGGGTGTTCACGATGGCAACCCAGTGAATATTGAGGTTGAAGAGACGACTTGTCTTTTCAGCCTTTTTTATTTGAGTTTTTCCTGGAAGAAGATTGATTCCTCTGTCATTTCAAAGGTAAACTATGGAAAGCAAATATAGTAAGTAAGGCTATCTTAACGTGGGGGGATGAGCGTGAATCGACTCTTTAGTGAAATACCGGGTGCCAGCATGTGGAGCAGCGTGGAAGAGATTCATAAAGGCTGGTCTAGTGACAAAAAATATTATATTCAAACCACTGACGGTAGGGACTTGCTGCTAAGAATGTCGGATATGGTTCATTATGATAAAAAGAAATGCGAGTTTGAAGCTGTAACAAAGTTGAATCACGTGGAGAATCTGTTCATGTCCCGGCCGCTTGAATTTGGGATTTGTCATGATGGTCAATCTGTGTATTCTCTGTTCACCTGGATCGAAGGGAAAGATGCTGAAGAGATTATCCCCACGTTAACCGCAGCACAACAGTATCAACTCGGAGTTCAGGCAGGAGATGCACTAAAAAAAATGCATGAGATTCATGCGGAGCAAGATCGAGTCCCATGGGCTGAACATTATAATGCCAAAATCAACAGATATATTACAAACTATAAGTCATGCGGTATTCCCCTAAAGGGAGCAGATCAAGCCATAAGCTTTATTGAGAAAAACCGCCATCTATTAGAAAATCGTCCCCAGACTTTTCAGCATGGAGATTATCATGTAGGCAATATGGTGGTTAACCCATCTGGTGAACTGGGTATCATTGATTTTAATAGAATGGATTATGGTGATCCTTGGGAGGAATTCAATAGAATTACCTGGTGTGCAGCATTAAGTCCTTTATTCGCTTCGGGCCGTATCCACAGTTATTTTAATAACCATGTACCTGATTTATTTTTTAGATTAATGGCTCTGTATATTGCAAGCAATCAGCTTTCATCGATTCACTGGGCCATTCCATTTGGCAAAGAAGAGGTAGACGATATGGTGCAACGAGCTGAAGAGGTTTTGGAGGCGTATAATTACTTTCAAACCTATATACCGAAATGGTACGTGCCCAGTTACAGCGACTTGTAAAAGCGAAGACCGCCGCTCCTGGGAGTGACGGTCTTTTTTTAGCATTCTATTATTGTTTCTTAATCTTATACGTAAATTCCCAAACGGCTTGATGACCTGAATAACGTCCACGGTTTTCAGTAACCGTCACTCTTAACTTAACGGTAGAACCTTTGGTAGAAACCGAGGAGACCTTTACATTCTTGGTGGCTTCGCCTTCATCAGGAATTTTGTCTTGTTCCTCGGCATACGCATACAGCTTTATGCTACCATTCGATTTGACCTTCACGCTGTTACCTTCACTAATGGATTGACCAGCTACCTGGGCAGCAATGGCCCATTCGTTGCCTACGTGATCGTTGGATACCAAGGTTGCTTGTTGAAACGTAACGATATACGTTGATGTTGCTGAAGCTGCGAGCGCGTACGTTCCATTGAACATCAGGGATACCACTACCAATAGAATAGCCGATGCTTTCGTCCATACTCTATTCATTCGCTGTCTCCTTCAGTTGGATATATTGAGGGAATTCCCTCTATTCTAATTATCGTTTGCATCAAACAGAATTGTTAATGGTTGGTAAAAAAAGAATTTGACTTCTTATTGCATCACTTGTGATCTAACATGATTATGACTTGAATTTATTTAGTAGAGAAAGGGAAGGGAAAATCTGATGAAAAAAATATATAGCGAACAAGAACTCATAGATATGACTATTAAACAGCTTGAACAAACTTCAATATATGAAGACCAGTATGAGCAATATGTAAGACGACCTTTCCGTACGGATTTTTATGATGATCTGAGCCCGTATGTGCAAGTGGGCAAGCGGGGTTATACGCTCCAGATGTATGAAAGAGGCATACAGATGCTGAACAAGCTTACGAAAGAGGAAGAGGATGTGATTTATTGGATCATCGAAGATACAATTCACATCATTGCTCATCTAAATTTGCTTCGCAAATATAAAGTGGATAACATAAATACTCATTTAAAATATACCAAGGAAATCACGAAGGAGCTGACAACTGCAATGAACAAAGCATTTTATGAAATTGGAGGAATCTATCAGGAATGGCATGAAGCGAATAGAAGGGGAGCACTGGAGAACCCATTAAAGTAAAACAAAAAAATAAAGAAACAGTTGACAATCACTAATATAAAATTTACACTTTTATATTAGTGATAATGATTATCAATATCACTAATTTTAAGTATGTTTTGCACTTACTATATTTCAAAGGAGATTTACAACATGCATCATATGATGAACAAGAAATTTCACATGATTTTATGTGCACTATTCGTAGTGATTTTTGTTATTTCAGGTTGTGGGAATGCTGGCAGTTCCTCTGATTCATCTGCTAAACCCGCGTCGCCCACGAAGGAAGAGGTAAGCAGTGATTCTGATACGCGTACAGTCTCTACGGTAAAAGGAGATGTGAAGGTGCCCGCTAATCCTCAACGGGTAGTCGTGAACTGGTATGTTGGCGATGTATTTACACTAGGGATTAAGCCGGCCGCAGTCATGGGGTGGAAACAAGAAACGATGCCTTTTTACGATAAGTTTAACGACATCTCCAATATCGAAAAGTGGGAAACTGAGGAAATTATGAAGTATGATCCTGATCTCATCATTACATATGATACAAAGGATTATGATAAGCTCTCTAAAATTGCGCCTGTTCTTGTGATACCTGAGGATAAAATGACCTCCCTAGAACGTTTGAAATTTCTTGGTCAGGCCACAGGACATGAAGCAGAAGCAGACAAAGTGATTTCACTGTTTGAAAGCAAGCTGAGTCAGGCCAAAGAAAAACTAAATTCCGACATATTCAAGGACAAAACGTTTAGCATTTTCGAGGACTGGGGCAGTGGCTCCTATGGAATTTATTATGAAACAGGCTCACGTGGAGGAACGTTGCTTTACAATTATCTTGGACTTCACAAACCGGAAAAGCTCAACACATTGGTTAAAAGCTCCGGAGAGCGTCGAGGTTCTTTATCCTACGAGGTAGCTGCTGAATACTTTGGAGATTATGTCCTTTGGTTTAAGCAGGAAGGCAAGGAATCCGAATATGCGAAGACAAAAATCTGGAGCAGTATTCCAGCCGTTAAAAACGGACATATCATCGAAATTCCAGCGAAATATGCAGGACTGTTTTATTATTCGGACGTTGCTAGTATGACGGGGCAGCTAGATTATATTATTAGCAAATTGCTGGAACAGACTAAGTAACGTTGCATAATTGACCAACTAAGGGTGTAATCGATGTCTACTCACAAAGAACCAAATAAAAAAGGAATATTTCATTTTATAGGCTATATGATCATGGGCGTGTTCCTGCTCCTGGTGGTTACCGCAGCATCTATTACCTTTGGTGCTGCGGAAATGAGCTTGAAGCTGGCGTGGGGGGCTATATTTCAGTTTGATCCCAACATTACGGAACATCAGATTATTCACACCTTGCGTTTTCCACGCACCGTGGCAGATATCATAGTAGGGTGCAGCTTGGCTGTGTGTGGGGCAATTATGCAGGGAACCACTCGTAATCCACTAGCGGATTCGGGACTCATTGGCATAAGTTCAGGCTCGACATTTGCTATTGCGTTATGTATGGCCTTTTTGCCTGGTCGCACCTACGGAGAAACTATGCTGTATTCTTGCCTAGGTGCAGCAATCACTACAGGCATTACGTATTACATCGCATCTATAGGCAAGCGAGGAATGACGCCTCAGCGACTGGTGTTAGCAGGAATGTCCATCTCCATGCTTTTTGGTGCGTTTAGTACGTTTATCGCTATTAAGTATGAGATTGGCCAAGCCCTTGATTACTGGTCTGCTGGTGGTACAGCCAGTGCCAAGTGGGGCGAATTAGCTTTTATTGCGCCACTGTTTGTAGTGGGTTTGGTCTGTGCCATCGCGCTTTCTCCCTCGATTACGATTTTGAGCTTCGGGGAGGATGTGGCATCAGGCTTGGGTATTCGTGCGAATAGGATTAAGCTGTTTTCAACCTTAATTGTATTAATTTTAACAGGGTTATCGGTTATTGTGGTCGGCCCTGTTGGCTTCGTTGGTTTGATCGTGCCACACATTATGCGCCATCTGGTCGGAACGGATTATCGGTATATTATCCCGGCCTCAGCTTTGTATGGAGCAGTCTTTCTGTTGGCGGCAGATTTACTCGGACGACTGATCAATCGCCCTCACGAAACACCTCTTGGCATTATTTTTGCCTTGGTGGGCGTACCCTATTTTCTCTACCTTGTGCGCAAGCAGAGGAGGGAGTTTAGTTGAAACTGTCCCGTAATACCAGGGGGATTAGCATTATTTTACTGTTAGTAGTGCTGACGCTGCTAGTGGCTGTACTCAGTATGAATGTTGGGAAAATGAACCTTTCTCCACTCGAAGTTTTCAAGGTCATCATTGGCGAAGGAACGAGCAAACAGAACCTGATCGTGTTTGACTTTCGACTGCCACGTATTGTGCTTTCTATATTGGTAGGTATTGGCATGGGGATATCAGGCTGTATTATGCAAAGCTTGCTCAAAAACGACATGGCCAGCCCGGGGACGCTCGGCATCAGCTCAGGCTCAGGGTTATTTGTACTTATGTATATTACGTTGTTCGCTAGTGAAGGATTGCTATCGCCTATTCTTCTTCCAGGACTGGCTTTTGCAGGCGGCCTTACGGCAGCATTTTTGATTTTTATGTTTGCTTTCAGGCGGGGAAGAGACATCTCGCCTACAGGCTTAATTTTAACCGGTGTCGCTATGGGCAGTGGCTACAGCGCATTATCTCTGATGTTGACACTCCGGCTAGACAAGCAACAGTATGACTTTGCTCTGAGATGGCAGGCTGGAGACCTGTGGGGGGACGACTGGAGCTATATTATGGTGCTTCTCCCGTGGGTGCTTATCATTTGCTTTTACGTTTTTTACAGGTCGAACACACTCAATACGTTGAATTTGGGGAATCAGACAGCATCGGGGCTCGGCGTAGCAATTAAAAGGGAGTTTATCGGCTTGACGATTGCTGCCGTTGCGCTCGCTTCTGGTAGCGTGGCACTTGGCGGAAATTTCTTTTTTGTAGGCATGGTCAGTCCCCATCTAGCACGCAAGCTAGTAGGACCCAATCATAAGCTATTGCTACCTACGACGGCATTAGTTGGTGCACTCGTCATTTTGATTGCTGACACACTTACTCGGACGATTAGTTTTGGAGCTGATATTCCAACCGGAATTATTATCACCATACTGGTTACCCCTTATTTCCTTTACTTGCTGTCGAAAGCCAGTTAAATGCATAATGAAAAGACGCTAACCCATGTCCATGCAAAATATGGCTGGGTTAACGTCTTTTTTATAGTTCTTTGGGCGATTCTTCATTGTCATAACTCAATTGCCATTCAATTCCAAACTTATCTTTAAGGCTACCGTAGCATTTGCTCCAGAATGTTTCTTGAAGCTCCATGTTTACGGTCCCCCCTTCTTTTAACTTATGAAAGTACGATCGAATTTTCTCTTCGTCCTTATTGACGATGGCGAGGCTGATGTTGTTTCCGGCTACGAAAGGCATACCAGGAAAAACGTCTGAAAACATGACATTACTACCATCAATTTGAAGCCGCGTGTGCATGACCAAATTTTTGGCTTCTTCTGGTAGAGGATAATCGGGATTGGGTGGTGCTTCACCGAACGTCATGATATGTGGTTTCTCAGTCCCAAATGCCTCTGCGTAATACTCCGCTGCTTCGCGACAGTTTCCATTAAAGTTAAGATAAACATCAACAGACATGTGTTTCACTCCTTTATGGCTGATTTTTTACTTGCAAATTCTCACCTATCATTATTAGCCTGTGCAGAAGCAAAAATACCAAGTGTTCATGGACTTTCTAACGTGTAGCCGTTGAGGGGGATGTTAGCGTCTTTTTTAGGGATTAGAATTAAACTAACCCGCAAAAAGGCTGCTTGTCCTTAAGCAAACTATTTTGCGGGTTCTGATTATGGCTTGTTTAGAGGGAAATCAGGTTTGGAGTGGCAGGGTGATAGAGCAGATGACGTGAAATATCGCCGGGATGCTGTACGAAAAGTGGTCCCCAAGCAGGATTGGTATCGTGCATCAGCTTTAACAGGGACAGCATCCGATTAAATATAACCTGCAGATCCGCTTCCCGGGAAAGTCCCTCAGTAACAGCAGCAGCTACCACATGCGCGGCGTAGAAGCCAGAGCGGTGCTCGTCGGTAAGAGAACCGGTGGTTTGCAGCAAGGTACGTAAAAGTGCGGCGACGCTCTCATCCTCGTTTCTCCAGTTTTGGATTTCATCCAGACTGTGATTTTCAAGGCTTGCAAGTTTAGTCTTCATAATGGCTTCAGCTACAATTCGTGCAGAACGTTTTGCTGTATTAGCGTCGATGGCTCTGCCGTTAAGCTTAATATTTGATAGATCCTTGTCGACTTCCGATTCAATGACTTCTGCCCATGCTCCAGCTTGGTCGAATTCCAAAAGTGCAGTGGCGTAGGCACCCAAATATCCCCGTAAAATATCTGCAGCATGTGGATCACGGGTAGGTCCTTCATTTCGAAGTTGAGCTCTTCCCGAAAAGGCGGCATTCATACCCCGGAAATAACCGATTAAGCCAATGGCAGCTGCTGGTCCCAGATTAAGGACACCCAATACATCCGAGGCGGTTTCATCGATGCGGGAAGCCCAGTAGTCCGGTAGTCCTTGTCCGATGTTTTCGCTGTTTAATCTGTTTCTAACGACATTGGCCAACTCTTGAATTAGACCCAGATCAGCATGCAAAATGTCATGACCACATACTTCATGAGGGATACTGGACCAAGCCAGCAGTCCATTTGTCGCATGCGCAGGAGGAAGACTGACAATCGCTGCTTGCACTTTAAATACTGCTGTGGCATCAGCGGGCCATGTGTACGGGCCATTTTCCGGCTCTCCCCATTTAACAAGTGCTGGAATAATACTGAGATCCGGTTCTTTTATTCCTTCACGATCTTCTGCGCTAAGAAAACCGTCATACAGGTCACTCACAATCTCCTGAAAAGCATCGGTCGCAAGTGCATTGTAGCCTTCTCCGTTTTGCAGAATGCTCTGAGCGATATCCAGCATGAGTCCGGCAGCTCTAGTTCTACTTGGGTCCTGAATCAAAATTTCAGTGAAGCCCTGTTGCCCAAGCTTGTCCAATTCCTTAATAAACGGAATCGCGACCGTTTCCTGATATATTTTCGGCAGTTTGGCTTTTGCCGCATGGAGTCTTCCCATCAATTGGTGATAATCCGTAGGGGCTGCCGGCCCCTGTAGATTGGAGAGAACCGCCTTTTTCACATTTTCGATACAAACAGACATGTTGGATACGTCGGGTTTGGTAACAGCGGTGATGCGATTTCTTTCGAGCATTCCTTGCATAATTAGATGACCTCCCAGTTTTTTTTGAATTAAACTACAACAGTTTACTCTGTACTCCACAAATGCTTCGCCTGACATTTTCCATCACTAAAAGTTAAAAGATAGAGATCCGGATTCGTGATTTCCTCCAGAATAAAATCTGGAGCATAATGATGCAGCAGGAGTGTTATGATCAAGCGATGGGTGACTAACAGAAAGGTGTGTCGACCGCTCTCCAGCAATTCTTCCGTTAAGGCAGTGACCCGGGTGTTAACCATTTTTTCAGACTCTTCAGCCGTAACTTCGGGCACCCCTCGTTCTCTAAGACGATCTTCAGGTGGATCAAGTTTGATGTTTAATCGTTCTTCAATGATTTCCGCTGTCTGCCAAGCTCGTTTATACGGACTGGAAATCAAACGGTCTACATGCAAGCCATCCATATGCAGTAGAAAATCCGCCAACTGCTTGGCTTGCTCGAAGCCCTCTGGAACTCTGAGCGGAGCATCCGGCTCATTACCAGTCCCAATACCGTGACGAACCACAAACAGGCTTACGTCATTATTCATCCTGTATCCTTCTTTTCTAGAGAAAATTAGCCATTTAAGTGGGGGAAAAGAAAGCTTTTTTTGCGGCCTACAATAACATGTGTGAGCTTTCACATGATTATGTGCTCCTTTATTTGGCACAGTTTATGCTTCAATTTTTTAAAACAAATGGGCATTATGATCAAAGTAATGGTATGATAGCTTAGTTAAATCTGAACGACTAGTAATGGAGTGATCATATGGGTGGAAAAAGCAAGGGCGGCGGGACCGGCAGAGGTACAGGTAGTAAGGGCTGGACACGCTGGAACAAAACTGCGAAGCCAGTAAGGACAAAAAGCGCTTCTACAAGCGCACCGGGAAGCAAAGCGGCAGGTGGTACAAAAGGCGGCACTGCCAAACCAACAAGGAATAAAAGCGGCGGCAGCAGTAGCAAATAAGCCGGGAAAGTATAAGTTGTCGTAAACGGCGAACATCTGATTAAGCAAGAACAATCAGGTGTTTTTTTAATTATTTTACTTATACTCGCATATTATAATCAGAAGCAGGTGAATCGTGAGAATTAACAAGTACATAAGTGAGACAGGATTTTGCTCACGTCGGGAAACCAATAGGTTGATTGCAGCAGGACGAATTACGATTAATGGAAATGTTTGTGAAGCGGGCGCAGAAGTAGAGCCACAGGATATCGTGCTGATTGATGGAAAAGCTATTCCGCTTAATTCCATTGAACCTGTATATTTGGCTCTGAATAAGCCTATAGGCATTGTTTGTACCGCAGCGGAGCAAGTGGCTGGCAATATTATTAGTTATGTCAATTATCCTTCACGTATCTTTGCCATTGGCAGGCTGGATAAAGCGTCAGAGGGACTCATTCTATTAACCAACGATGGAAGCATTGTCAATCAAATGATGCGTTCCGAGCATGGTCATGAGAAGGAATATATAGTGACTGTAGACAAACCTGTTACAAACGAGTTTACGCAGGCCATGTCTCGTGGCGTTGAAATATTGAACGTCATTACTAAACCGTGCAAGGTTGATCGTACGAGCGAATACGAGTTCCGCATTATTTTGACGCAGGGTCTGAACTTGCAAATTCGCAGAATGTGCAAGGCCTTGGGCTACAGGGTGCTAAAGTTGGAACGTATTCGAATTATGAATATTACCTTGGATCATCTGGAACGTGGGCAATGGAGACATCTGGAGAGGGAGGAACTGGAGTTACTTCTTGCTAAATTGCAATAATGATTACAACAAGAGCAAGTCCCCTAGCCCAATAGGCGTTTTCCATGTCCTTTGGACGTGGTGGAGAGGCTGGAATTGGACAGTATGTTCATACGGTCAATGCAACTTT
Source organism: Paenibacillus sp. FSL P2-0173 (assembly GCF_038008045.1). Classification (NCBI taxonomy): domain Bacteria; kingdom Bacillati; phylum Bacillota; class Bacilli; order Caryophanales; family Paenibacillaceae; genus Paenibacillus; species Paenibacillus sp. FSL P2-0173. Next base: position 122,301 of record NZ_JBBOYK010000006.1, on the reverse strand, counting down.
AGTGATACTTTTTACGGAATTTCAACGAGCCGCCTACCTTACCCACCAGCCATAGCACAATAGGAAACACGATACCGAAAATCATGGCGTAAAAAGGCCATACTGAAAAAAACTTGATTAAAAATTGCATATTTGGCCAAATAGAATGAACCATTGCCATTGCGATTAGGATCAGAGGAACTAAGAGAGAGTTAGCACTTCGAAGACGAAAAGCATCTGCAAGCCCTTGCGCTGAAACATATAAAAGCAGTGCGAGTCGGAAAAAAATGGTAACAAACCAGAACACTGCAACGACAATTTCAAACCGTTGAAGAAACTCCCCGTTACTGATTGTTCGGCTAATAAAATAAGTAGGAAACGTCAAATTAGATACAACACCTTCACTCATCACGGCGATTATTTGTAGAACCATGAAAAAATACATGCCGCCGCTAATCAAAGCACATGTAATCACTGTCTTTCTCCACTTCTTTGGATCGGGAATGTACTGTGCAAAAAAAAGATACAGAATTGCTTCAAGGTAGGGAAAGGCAAACAAATTGAACGAAGCGAGAACGATAGGGTTCAAACCATACTCAAAAATAGGGAGCACATTATTTATGTTGGTCTCAGGAAGAAGGGTAATCCTGACCAAAAGATATAGAACCAGAAGGAAAAAAAACAGGATTTCCGCACAACGGCCAATTACAGCAGGGCCTGATCGAACGGCGAAATAAATGACTATAAGCATGATGAAATATATCGCGTCGGAGGGAGTTTCCGGCATAATATCTATTGTGATAAAGTCGCCTAGATTTCGAAGCGTCATGATGAACACAAGAAAGGGAAAGAAAAAAATGAAAACGATGCTAATCGTCCCGCCCAAGGGACCGAAGAGGCAACGGAGATGCTCTACGAAAGATTTCCCCTGTATTTGCCTAGCGATGGAGGCATATAAAGGTATCAATAACAGATGGAAACCTAAGGAGACTGGGATGGAGAGCCAGGCATCTTGTTTAGCGGCAGCAGTAATTGCCGCTGGGAGCACCAGATATGCGCTTCCTATTTGATATAATGTAAACCACATAATAGCTTGTCTAACGGTCAAGTTGGAATTCATTCCAATGCCCCCTTAAGATAACATTTCTATAAGTAACCGGCTTACTGGTTGGAATAGGATTCGAATGCCCGTCAGTGGAGTCGGCAATTCAATGTTGGCGATCCGTAGGATAATCAATATAACGCCTATAGTCAACAATACCGAGCTGAATACAATTTCACGCACATATTGTTTCTTCTTGAATTTTTTAAACTCATACAGCGATGTTAAAATGGAACTTACGAGAATCACATAAAGCATATGTATTCACTCCTGATTGTGTAGTCCCATATCGATTGGACTGGTGATTTCTCCGAACCGGATCAAACGATAATTGAGCTGAATATCCACTTTAAGCGTTTGGAATTTTTGTGACCAATCCTCTTTCCAGCTATGCCATTCACGCGGGAACTTGCGGTGAAAAGCTTCTCCAAACCCGAATATATCGGAACCGATGTGTTGTGCATTTCGAATGCCTTCCTTCAAAGACTGTTCCAGATGCTCTTTAGCTGATTTTTGAAGATCTCTAAATGTCTCTTCATTCTTAAGGTTGGCCTTGCACGAGACCGTTCCGACATTGGATTCTGTATCCACAATAAGAGAAATGTGCGGCTCATGGTCTATTATTTCTGGACGCATTTTTACTTTGGAACGGATTACTTCAACAACAAATTTTCCATTGGAATACGGACAATCGATGGAAGCTACGGTGCTGGAAACACGGTTGGATATATAGGTAAAGGCTTTACTTTGTGAATCATCCATCCAATCGATAAGTCGGTCGCCCTTGAAAACACCAATTCCAGTGAAAAAATATTTAACATGTTGGGGCGACTTTGTCACATTATCAATAGTTAGACCTTTTTCTAGGTTTGTCAGTCGAATACCGGTGAGAACCGGTTCAATGCCATCCTCCGTAAATTTCTGCAAAAGATCTTTTACATTGACGGCGGAAGTTGGAGCCCATGCTTTTTCAGAAAGCCTTAATGCCTTATACATATCCATTGCAGGCAAGATCTCGGTTGGAGCTACAAAAGTAACGGCCTCCTTTGCCGAGTTTTCTCTGACAACCGCTAAATAGAAATCAGGCCGAACTTCATGATCACGGAATAGAAAGTCCAGCGGCTCCTTGATTCCTTTTTTTGCTGTTTTTTCATCGAAAATTACAAATTTTAAGTGGGACATATACAATTTTCGGGAGGATTCCGTTGTTAATTTTCGAATAGCTTCAAATATGGTATCGGCGCGTTTGGAAAAAACGATCGTTGGCGTCCGTTCCATGGGGGAATTCCGAGACATTTGCGATGGGTCAACCACTTGTAGACTGACTTCATATTGGTCATCCACTGCATCAATACCCATAGCCATCACGACGGAAATTGCACTCAATTCCTTATTGTTCCAGCAACCCGTAAGAAACACCATTAGCCAGGTGCACATTAACAGTAATAAAATGGTGGATCGATACGAGTTCATGATGGTCTACTCCTTTAGTTTTTGCGATGTTTTTTTTTAGTTCTATATGGAAAACGTAATATGGCGTCCCTCTGCTCCGACGATTTGTAATTGGCAAAGGGGCTCAAATACGGTACACCGAACGAATGAAGCCCATTCAGATGCACAAAGAGCATGAGGATACCAACAGTCAATCCGTACACACCAAACATAGCGGCTATGCCTATGAAAGCGAAACGTAATATCCGGATTGGAATAGCAAAGGTGTACGAGGGAATGACAAAGCTCGAAATGGCAGTTATTGCAACAACAATGACCATAACAGCCGAAACGATGTTTGCTTCTACAGCTGCCTGGCCGATCACTATTGACCCAACAATAGAAACGGCTTGACCGACCGTCCGTGGCATACGAAGACCTGCCTCCCTCAGAATTTCAAAAACCACTTCCATGATCATCGCCTCAATAAATGCTGGAAACGGTACTCCTTCACGTTGCGCGGATAAGCTTAATAACAAAACTGTTGGAATCATATCCTGATGGAATGTCGTTAATGCGACATAAATGGCCGGAGCCAACATACAGATTGCTAGACAGATGTACCTTAATATTCGAATGATACTACTGTAAATAAAGGATTGATAATAATCTTCTGCGGATTGAAGGAAATCTGCAAACACCGCAGGTGCAAGGATGGCGAAGGGAGATCCATCCACAAATATCGCAATTTTCCCCTCCATAATTCCTGCTGCAATAGAGTCTGGGCGATCAGAATTATAAAAGAGCGGAAATATCGTGAGTTGCTTATCTTCATGGAGACATTCTTCCAAATATTCGCTTTCAAGCACGCCTTCTACATGCATGTTCTTTAACTTGGATATCATGTCCTGCACCTTTTTTAGGTCAGCCACCTCATGTAAATACATGACCGATATATCGGTCTTGGTTTTTTCGCCAACTTTTATGGTAGTTAGACGTACTCTTGTATCCTTCACCCTTCGACGAACCATAGTCGTATTCGTACGTAAAGTTTCTGTAAACGACTCTTGCGGACCTCTGACCACAGGCTGCGTCTTCGAGTCCGTAATGCTGCGTTCTTCCCATCCAGGCAAAGAAATGACCAATCCTTCATCCGTATCGTTCAGTAGTAGGAGAAGACCACCTGAGAGGATCTGTTCCAAGGCATCTTCAAAGTTTTGAGTAAAGCTTGCTTCACCAATGTCCAAAATTGCGTTTTTCAATAACGGTAAAGTGATCTCGTCAGAGGAAACACGATCATGCAACGGACGGATCACGTTGTCCTGTACCTTTTGCATGTCAGTCATTCCATCCAAATAAAAAAGAGCGGCGTGTTTATGGCCAGTCGTGATCTCACGAACAATAAAATCCGAACTGTTTCCCATGAAGTCACAAATGAGATCGATATTCTGGCATAATTGTCTTGAAAATTTGGTATGTAACTTCATTTTCACCCTCCTCAGATACGTAGTATTAACAATAATCCGAAATAATACCACAATAATCCATGATTATGTTTGTTGTCGGTAAGGTTAAAAACATCTTTAACGGTAGAGGATTCGGGCTAAGTAATTTTTGAAGACAGCTACGGACAACAAGGAACTGACGATGCAACTCTTGGATAAAGGAAATTTTGATATAGCAAACAGCGTAGCAGAAGGGTGACTACGAAGGGTACAATACCTGCAATAATATACTATATGCCATTTATCTTAAGATGTATTATTTCATGAGAATACGTTAAAGGAGTTTTCCTCATGAATATTACATCTGTTTTAATTTACTGCTTTATTGCCACTTTTACACCAGGTCCAACTAATATCGTTATACTATCTACAGTCCATAATTTTGGGGCAAAAAAAGCAATGAAATATACGTATGGAGCAACTCTAGCTTTTGGTTTATTACTTGTTATTTCTGCTATATTGAATACAATGCTTATAACGATCATACCGAAAATTTTAATTGTTATGCAGATAATCGGAAGCTGTTATATGTTCTATCTCGCCTATCAAGTTTACAAAATGGATACATCCAATCCAACCGTAAACCAATCAGCTACCTTTATGTCAGGCTTCTTTATGCAGTTTCTAAATCCAAAGGTAGTACTATTTACAATGACTGTAATTCCTAGTTTTATTATGCCCCACTATATCGCAATACCTGCGGTGACGATAAGTATTGTCGCTATAACGCTTATTGGTTTTTTAGCATTTGTGACATGGGTTCTTTTCGGTGCAATCTTCAAGGAGTTTTTACAGAAGCATAAAAAGACTGTTAATATAATGATGGCCTTATTTTTAGCCTATGCGGCCATAATGATATGGATGTAGGTAAGCTTGTTAGGGGTGATTGAAATGGACAAATTTATCTATAAGAAATCAGCAGGTATTACTGCATTATCAGCAAGTCTTTCTGAATTTAAGTATAAGAAGCACTCTCACATGGAGTATGCAATAGGCGTAACATTGCGTGGAATTCAAGAGTATACCTTGGATGGCAGCTTACAGTTATCCTATCAAAATGGTGTGATGCTTTTTAATCCAGAACAGGCGCATGACGGAATGGCACATAATAAGGTGGGGCTTGATTATGTCATGCTATATATTGAGCCACAATTGCTTTTAGAGATTATTGAGCACAAGGATATCGTACGGTTTTCAACGCCAATTGTGTATGACTATAGCCTTGAACAAAAAATATTAAGTCTTTCTAAGGCTATCTTAAGCGAAAAAGATGAGGCTTTGTGTAGCGAATTACTTTTATCCTTGACGGATAGCCTTTTTCAAACCAATCTTTCTACAGACAATAAGAAAGAGAACGTGTTAATTCGAATAGCGAAGGATATGATTCATACCAACTTAGAACATGTACTTAAACTTGACGAGATATGTAAAGAGCTTAATTTATCGAAATTTCAGTTTATCCGATTATTCAATGCTCATACTGGAATTTCACCATACCAATACTTTCTTAACTGCAAGATCGAACGTGCAAAGCAGTTAATAGAAAAAAATAGAGATATTTATTCAGCAGTAGCAGAATGTGGTTTTGTTGATTTAACCCATTTAAATAAACACTTTAAAAGTGTATATGGAACAACAGCATTTGAATATATGTCACATTTAAATTGAGGAGGAGGGAATACGTTGAAACAAACTACAGATTTGTTGAAGATGAAGCAAAACAATGAAAAGATTGTCATGTTAACAGCCTATGACTATCCTTCTGCAAAGCTTGCAGAACAAGGGGGCGTTGACGTCATATTGGTTGGTGATTCGCTTGGAATGGTGGTTCTGGGTTACGATTCAACAATTCCAGTTACAATCGAAGACATGATTCACCACACGAAAGCTGTTAAACGAGGAGCGAAGGATACATTTATCATTACGGATATGCCGTTTTTAACCTATCATTTGTCTGTTAGAGATACATTAATCAATGCTGGGGAATTAGTTCAAGATGCCGGTGCCCATGCGGTGAAGCTGGAAGGTGCCGATGAAGTCGTCGAACATATCGCCGCCCTGACAAGAGCAGGAATTCCTGTCTGCTCCCACCTGGGACTGACTCCGCAAACTGTTGGAGTTTTAGGCGGATATAAGGTGCAGGGAAAAGATGCATTAGCCGCTAAAAAATTGCTGGAAGATGCTAAGAAATGTGAAGCGGCTGGAGCATTTGCTCTTCTTTTGGAATGTGTTCCAAGACAACTTGCAGAAGAAGTAACCAAAGCCCTTTCGATTCCGGTGATTGGAATTGGTGCTGGATTGGATGTGGATGCCCAGGTTCTCGTATATCATGATATTTTAGGCTATGGTGTTGAACGTGTTCCTAAGTTTGTAAAACAATACCATTCGCTGAATCCGTTTATATTGGAGTCCATTCAAGCTTATACTGCTGATGTGAAGAATAAACGGTTTCCTGAAGAAAAACATACTTTTACGATGAAGGAAGAGGAACTGAAAGTACTTTATGGAGGTAAGGCTGGTGATTCACGGTACTGAAGATGCGATTATCCCTTATGAACATGGAAAAAATTTGGCTAACGAAATTACAGGTGCGGTTTTACTGAGTTCAATAAAACAGCGGCAGTCTAGGACTTTATTTTTCCGTCCATGGCTGCCGCTGTTTCTATTACTTGGATCATCAGTCTAATGTAGTATCGTTTTACTCTTTGCCATTCCTCGTTCAGCTAACGTTTTCCGTTAGGTAATTAGTAAAAGAAAATAAGGGGTTATACAAAATAATGCTTGTTTTCATTAACCCATTGAGTAAATGTTCTGGCTGGCTTGCCTGTAACTTGTTCTACTGTCGGTAGAACGGTATAGGCTCCTTTAGGAGGGTTTTTCCCAATCCCTATAATAAAGTATTCAATAAATTCATTGTCATAGCCTTTGCTTTTCCAATCTTGTTTTACTTGTTCTTCTGTAATTTCAACAAGATCAATGTATTTATCTATAACTACAGAAATTTGTTTAATCATACTTTTTGGAGACAATGCTTCTGGTCCTGTCAAATCATATGTCCGCTTATCATGGCCTTCTTCTGTTAGTGCCTTTACTGCGACATCAGCGATATCAGCTTCATGAATTCTAGCGCTTAAACTATCGGGGAAAGCCGTACGAATAAGTCCTTCTTTTTGGATTGATTCTGTCCAACCACTGTAAAGTGCATTTTTCATAAATTCCACTGGCTTTAGTAAAGTCCATTCCATTCCGCTATTTTTAATAACGTCCTCAATTGGGTTCCCTTCAAAATCTAACAGGGCTACAATTCTTGCAACATTAGCTTGTTTTGCCATCTGAATAATTCTTTTGTTTTTTATAAATTTTTCGTCCGTTTGTTCACTCTGAGTGATCAGAAACAAGCTATCTATAGTATGGAGATGTGCTTTTATAGTTTCGGGAATATCAAGATCCCCTAGAACTACTTGTGCTCCTTTAGGTAAGTTGCTTTCCTTCCTTGACAATGCCTTTACTTCTATATCTTTTGCAACTAGTTGTTCAACAATATGACTCCCCACACTTCCTGTTGCTCCTGTAACTAGAACTTTCATTCCTTATATCCTCCCAAGATTAATTATTTAGGTATTACTTTCGATTAGATACTCCTCATGGTCTACTGCTATTTGAAGGTTACTTGGTTATAATAAAGTGTGGTGTAACACCATAGTCAAGGAGGGAATTCATGGAGAATAATGTTCACACTCATTTAACGTCAGGACAATTTGCAAAAGTGATGGGTATTAGCAAGGATACTTTATTTCACTATGATCGACTTGGAATTCTTTCTCCTGAATTTAAAGCTGAAAATGGGTATAGATATTATTCAATTAATCAAATGGATGTTTTTAAAGTGATCTCAATACTTAAAGAATTAGAAATGCCATTAAAAGAGATAAAAGAGTATTTAAATAAAAGGTCACCTCAGGAGCTCATTGTCCTACTTGAGAAAGAAGAGGCAATGCTGAATTCTAAAATTAAACAACTGCAAAAAATGAAAAATATAATATCAGAGAAGAAACGAATTACCCAAGCAGCAACTGAGATCGTTACAACTGATATTATTATTGAGGAAAAAAAGGAGGAGTTTTTGGTAGTAACAGAGGCTGATCCTTACACAAATGATAAAAGCATTTACGATTCTATGATAAAACACGAAAAGTACTTGAACATTTATAGTATTGATGCTTCCCATACAGTAGGCTGGATGAGAGATACTAAAAGAGTCTTAACAAATGAAACATTCAATTATGATTATCTTTTTACTAGAGTTAGTAAAAAATCAAATTATTCAAATTTCAAGCGAGAAAAAGGAACATATTTAATCGCGTACCATACAGAGGGATACTCAAGCGTATGTGACACTTATGATCGAATAATAAGTTATGCTAAAGATAAGAGCATAGAATTACAGGGATTTTTTTATGAGGATGTTTTGTTAGATGATCTTTCAGTTAGAGGTTATGAAGAGTATTTAATTGAGATCTCTGTTCAAATTTTAAAGATGTAGATTAGAAAACAAAGAAGACCCATCAAGGTAAATCAAACTTTCCTGCTGGTTAAACATCCATGCATCCCAATAAAACATTTTCCTCGCTGTAGTGAATGCCTAATGTCTGTTGAGCCGTACTTACTACTATTAATTGGGGTGATCTACAGATCGCAAGAGATAATGAATGCAAACATTCAAAAAATACAGGTTGAAAATAGTACCATATCGAACTATAATATTAGTACGATATGGTACTTTTTTTGAGAAAATGGAGGTGCACATGGGAATTATAAAAGGAAGATCTGTTTTTTTATCAGCATCCATAGATGCATTGCTGGCTAGAATAGTTTCAAGAAAACACAGGGAATCTGAGGTTGATACTTTAACAGCAACTCAAGCAAGGATTTTGTTTTATCTTTGGACGAAAGACGAAATACCTATACATGAAATCTCAAGGGTTACCAATCTTCAAAAGTCAACTTTAACGAGTATATTAGCTAAGTTGGGAAAAGCAGGACATATCAGTTTTATGCCTTGCCAAACAGACAAACGGAAAACAATAGTTAAAGTAGTGAACAGAAATGAAAAATTAGTGGAATTGAACAAAAAGATTATTGATGAAGTCGGAGAGATTTTTTACAAGGGATTTAGCGAGGAAGAAATAGCATTGTATCAAAGTTTCTTAATAAGAACTTTAGATAACCTGATAGAATGCGAGAATGAAAAAAAGTGAGGAGAGAGAGTATGAATAAAAAACTAAGAATGGTATCCTTCGTACTTTTAGCAACATTGGCTTTTGCCACACAAAAGGAAAGTTTCGTAGCTGCTGAAAGTCCTCCTACAGATGTGATTAGTATGGCTCCTACCTATAAAGATGTGGTGTATGCAACCGTAACTAATGACGATGGAAAGAAAAAAGAGTTAAAAATGAACATCTTTAAGCCGGAGGGTGTAACCGAAGCAACTCCTGTCTTGGTATATATTCATGGTGGAGGATGGGCTATAGGGGACTATCAGGGCGATGATGCGCCTAAAGATGCAAAGAAGGAAACAGCCGCGCCACCAAATCGACCAGCACAAATGACAGGTAGAGCTACAGATCAAGTGGCTACAGATTCAGCATATCAAGTTTTCAAAAAAGTATTAGAAGATAAAATTGCTTTCGTTTCCATAGATTATCGGCTAAGTGGCGAAGCTATTTTTCCGGCTCCCATTTATGATGTTAAGGGCAGTATCAGATATCTGCGTGCACATGCCAAGGAATACGGTATTGATCCAGAAAAAATTGCAGTAGCAGGAAATTCTGCAGGTGGACATCTGGCTACCGAACTCGCTGTTACTAGTGATATAAAAGAGCTTGAAGGTGATGTTGGGGGCAATCTTGAGTATTCAAGCAAAGTAATGGCTGCAGTTGATTTTTACGGTCCAACAGATATGTTTACCATGGGCCCTGAGATGGACCCAACCCTGCAATCTCCTGAGGAGGCAGCCGAAACACATGACTCTCCACGAGCAGCTGAAGCCAAACTTCTTGGATTTGATAAAGAAGGACAAGGTGTGGCAGTCCTGAGAGATATTCGGGATAAAAAACAAACCAATTCTCCTTATTGGGAAAAAGTAAAGTTGGCAGAATTGGCAAGTCCTATAAATTATGTATCTTCAGATGATCCACCCATGTTTATTGCACATGGAGGAAGTGACAGTTTAGTATCTATTCAACAAAGTTTGAGACTTAGAGATACTCTTAACCATGCAGGAGTAGAAAATATTTTTATGTCTAACTCTAAAGCTCCCCACGGTGGCCAGGGTGAAGATGTCAATAATGCAGCTATAACCTGGGTAACAAAAAAATTGCTTAATAAGTGAGAAATTTTGAATATTTATGTTATTTTATTAAAAAAAAGGGATCTCCATTTATGGAGGTTCCTTATTCTTTAAAGCCTACTTTAGATGAATTAGATTGGCTCTTTTAACCGTTTCATTGCAGATTAAGTCGTTAGGCTATGAGTTAGATTAATTAATGTACTACCCATTGGATATCAAGATGAAATGTTTCTTGAACGGAAGATGCCGATCGAACAATAGGATCAGACAATTTTGTAGCGGAAAATGCTCATATGTGAGATGGCTTGATGATTTTAGGAACTCTATCCTAAGGGGTAGGGCTTCTTTTGGTTTGTTCTATTTAATAAATAGTCTGTGCTTGTTTGGTGGAAATTTGCCAATAGTCCTTCAATTATTCCTAGTGAAATATACGCTAAAATTCAATATTGATATTTCCAATAGGATATTCTTATTTTTGGGGAACAAAATGCATCTACGGATCCGAAATTTACGCAAAGTCTGTATCAAGAAGGAGAAGATGAAATGAGTATCTTGGAGGATTTATATTACGGCAAATGGTATCCAAGTGAACGAATCAAACCGAAGAACCCTGAACTTGAACTAACCCATCAGAAAATATCCGCTTCTATGGAAACTCTAAAAGCAAGATTGCCAGAACAAGATTATAAGTTAATTGAAGAACTATCTGATTTAAATGATGTCCTAATTTCTATATTATCTGCCTCGGATTATATTTCTGGGTACAAAACGGGAGTTTTGATGATGTTAGAAATATTTGATGGGAAAAATTATCGAAACTAAGGTATACCTTTGTAAAGTAAAGGGAAAGAAAACTTATACAGAATAGAGTTAAAAGGCAAGGGCCGGACGCTATAGCGTACCGGCTTATTTAATATGAGATGGCTGTTAATCTTATGATCATATAACTGAAATAAGATATATTTTCACGATTATTCAGAAGAAGATGAGGCATTAAAAAGGTACTTATTTATAATGAAGGGGGAGCTGAATTTAATAAATATAAGTCAGAGGTCATAGGGATTAAGTCTTCTAATTCATATAACAATTAGTAATAAAGATGGTTTTCCATAAATTTGAATAATGTTATTATGTCTTAATGAACTCAACCGAGGTAAATAACGTTTTTTTGTAAACGTCCTGATCATATTTTAGGGTGACTCGGCGATTTTTCTTTCCGGGAATCACTGGAATAGCCTGTTGTTCCTTCAAAAACATGCGAATGACATCGATATCTTACGCGCGGTCGTCAAACACTTGGGATGAACATTCCGGGATTATTCGTTATAGGCTCCATGTTTTCGACAAACAGTAATGATGGAAGGAGATAAAGGAGTGAACGGTGTTTTATTCCAGTCCGAATATTGATTTTCGATACAAAAGCCGCGGCTCGTTAATAAACGCTGAAGCGTGTCATTATCAGTAAAGCGACATGCAATTCGAGAAATTGTTTTCTCCGATCCCCAATCACGGAACGTGACCCAGTGCATGATCTGGTTACTTGAATCATACGACTGTGTCCCAGATATCTTGACTTTAATTCCATCTTTATCGATAAAATTTCCCCAGATGCTTTCCTCTTGGTTGGATAAATCGGTTCCCAAGGGGTTTCGTGTTTCAAAAACAAATATCCCATTTGATTCTAGGTGCTTGTAGACGGTTTCGAGTAAGGCTCGTTGATCCTCATCGCTCAAAAATGCCTGGAATGCATTTCCTGTCAAATAAATCATGGAAAAACGCTTTTCGGAATCGAATGTACGAGCATCAGCTTCAATAAAATCCACAGGCAAACCTTGAGCTTTAACCCGCGCATATTCAAGCATCGATGAAGAAATGTCAACACCTGTTATATGTATCCCCGATTTTGATAAATGAATGGTTGTCAATCCTGTACCACATGCAAGTTCCAGAACCTCACCTGGGTTCAATCTAGCCATATCAAGATAGAAATTGTATTTATTAGTCTCACCGCCAAATTCAAGATCATAATTAATCGGGTCTCGATACTCTTCAAGATTATCGTGATTTATCAATATGAATCATCCCTTCACTACACTACAGATTCCTTTAAATCATCCTTCATTATACCATCCATTCTCGGTTTTGCGATATATGGAAACCACGTTGATGTTTTATAAAAAAAGGACTGACGCGCCAGCACTTTTAAAACAAAAAAGCCGCTAATTTAGCGGATCTGATGATGAAGGTATAATTATTGTAGGAACAAATAAAGGATTAGATCATTTAACCTACCCAGAAATAAAAAAAATCATAGGGGATAAAATTCTTATTAAATACGCAGATCAAAATGAGACGTAAAAAAGGCGGTTTCCCCTTTTGGGGAAACCATTCGTTATACATAATTCTTTTAAATATTTACTAAATATCCGCATTAACCATACTCTGAATTTTTTATGCGAGAAATTATAGTATTTATATCTCTTTGTTATAGGAACTTCTTCATTTCATTAAATGCTAACTCCCTGTGGCCTGCTTGGCAGTGTTGCTCACCACCCGTTTCTTTAGTAAATACTTTGGTTGTAATGGACGCAGCATTGATTAATTCTTGTTGAATTTGTGCGAGTCGGCTAATAGGTACGTATTGATCATCTTCTCCAGCTAATAAAAGAACATCTTGATTAATGAATGCTCCAATGCCTTGCATCGTGTGCTTTTCGAAATTTTTAATGAGATCAAAAGGCGTTGCTACACCGGTGTTTTCCATCCCTTTGGTAATCTTCCAATGCAAATCAATATTGTGAGTCATCATCTGTTCCAATAATGAATTCACTTGATCTACTTCATTACGATCGACTAGCTGCACTATGCTCTGGTAAGTCTCTTCTGACATTCCCATTTTTAAGGCATCTAAACCACAATAGAAAATGTTAAAAGCAACTACTTTATCGATTCTCTTTTCGAAGGCTGCCGCACGCATTGCTAAATATCCTCCCCAAGATGCACCTACGAGACTAACACGATCTAATTTGAAATAATCAATCACCGTTGATATGGGCTTTTCCCAGTTATGAATGAATTTTAGGCCGTTTTTTAAAGCAGTTCCTTGGCCAGGGCCATCGAATACAATAATATTGTAATCAATTCCCTTCATAAATCTCATCATTTTAAGCATCTCTTCCATGTAAGAATCATACCCACCAAAGACAAGTAATGTCTTCGTAGCTCCAGGTGTCAATAATTTTACAGCAGGAAGATACGAGTCTTCATAGGGAATCTTGTAGGATTCATAATCAAAATCATGAAAGCCTTTATAGAACATTTCTCTATATTTTCGATACATTTTTTCTTTATTGGGGTCTGTGGTTGCAAGATAAAATTCTGCAGCTTGATAGTAGACTGAGGCTAAGTCATAGTCCTTGCTGTCTTCGCGTTTCTTTGCAAAATTGAGCCAAGCTTCATACCAGCTATGGGTGTCGTTTAATTTCGAAATCATTTCTTCCAAGTCAGCTTGTGCTCGATCATCTTCTTGATAATAATCATTGATAAAACGATTAATTTGAAGATTGAACTGTTCGTTATTGACATAGGATTTAAACATATATTTTCCTCCTTCAATTTGGGTATGTGCTTACTATAGAGTATAGTTACTACATAAAAAATAATTAGTATCGCATAATCTGTAGGATATCTTACACGGTATATATAAAGTGTTCGAAAACTTACACATAAGGAGCAAGTGGTTAAATGAATGAAGATATCAGAATTTATAAAACAAAAATAGCTATTGAGCGAGCTTTAATAGAATTACTCCAACAACATGATTTTAAAGATATTACGATCAAAAAAATCTGTGATCAATCTCTTATCGGACGTTCTACCTTTTATAGTCATTATTTAGATAAGTACGACTTGCTAGAAAAAATAGTTAAACAGTATGCTTGATGTCTATTCAGTGGGTTTTGAAAAATGGCAAAGATGCGAACATCATTTTTCTTTTAGATCAAATGCAAGAATATATTATTAATCAGTTAAAGTCTGACTTGTATCAAGGTTAAATGTTTTAGCTAGTATGAGGGCGGTGAGATTACTTGGTTGATATAGAAAAGAACTTTAAACATAAAGAATATGCACCCCTCGAAGGGATGTGTTTCAAGCTACGAGAAATTGAGCATATCAAGAATCAAGCAAATGATTGGGAGCTAAGACTTCAGTTTATCGAATCCCACATGATTCTTGTTGCGGCAAGCGGTCAAGGCTGGCTAACGATTGATGGGCAATTCACCGAACTTCGACAGGGCAGCGTTTACGTGTGTACGCCAGGAGAACTCATCGAAGCAGCCGCGCACTCCTTTGATGAACGAGGGTTTTATTATCTTCGATTTGATGTTATGGACGATGAGGTATCTTCAGCCCATTCGATGCAGATTATTAAGAAGAACAGCCCGTTTCCGGCTAAAGGGGAAGTTATCGTTACGTCGCCTGTTTCTGTTAATACGTTGTGCGATACCATTAACCAATACTTGCAGGATGAGGATCATTTAAAACGATTTCGCGGGCAAATTCTCTTTCAAGAACTGCTGCATACCATCTTGCAAGATGCCCATCTTGAACAAGGAAACGATTCGGAAACAGCCCTAGACTATATCAAAGGCTATATAGAGCAGCATTACCAGAAAGAACTGACAATCGATCACTTGGCCAAGGTGGGGGGAATGAGTACCCGTCATTTTATGCGATTATTCAAAAAAAGGTATGGCTGCAGCGCGATCGACTATTTGGCAGTGTTCCGAATCGAGCAGGCACAACAGCTGATGAGGTCGGGTGGGCAAAATCGTCTTCGAGATATTGCACGACATGTAGGTTACCATGACGATACTTATTTTCGGCGCAAATTTAAACAGGTATCGGGCGTGCCTCCAGCGGCATTTATGCAGAACAGCAGAAAAAAAATAGTCGCCTACGATTTCCCCAACATTGGACAATTGATTGCGCTTCAAATTAATCCTTTCGCCGCACCAGCCGATCACCCATGGACTGGTTATTTCAAGCGAAAGTATCACATGGATGCCGTGCTCCCTCTAAGTTCAAATCAATGGATCAAGAGAGAAGAAATTCGACTTGCTGAACCCGATTTTATTGTTGGTATCGACACTCTGGTATCTCCTGAGGAACAGGAAATGCTGAGGAAAATTGCACCTGCATTTTTTGTACCCTGGGTGAAGAACGATTGGCGTACGCATTTGCGCTTAATTGGGAAATTTCTGGACAAGACCGTAGCAGCCGAGACTTGGCTTGAAAAATATGATCGAAGGGCTCTTTTTGTAAGAGAGCAAGTGAAACATGTATTCAAGGATGATCGTCTCCTCATTCTGAGAATCACCGGTGATCGTTACAATGTTTTGGGCAGTAGAAGCCTAGGCACAGTATTTTACGATGATCTGCATGTTCTGCCTGTGCAAGGCGTCGATCTTTTGAGTCAAAATCAGCAGATAACGCCTGACCAACTAGCGAATTTTGATCCAGATCGTTTATTGCTCATCGTAGACGAGGACATTCAGTCACAATTAAGTTGGCAAACACTCATGAATTCTAAGCTATGGAGTGATTTGAAAGCTGTCAGGAACAGCCGGGTGGACTTCCTTCCCTCATATCCTTGGGTAGAATATACGGCTTTCACTCATGAGCTTATGCTGGATGAAGTTTTAAAGATTTGGCGGGATCGTGCATGAAAAAAAGTCGCTATCGTCAATATTCCGAAATTATAAATTCATCTATACTCCTAATATATGATAATGATAATCAATTTTAATTAGAGGTTGTCATAAATAAATCAAATGATCAGGAGGACCACCGAAGAATGAAGCAACAACGACATATAATCGCAGGTTTAATTATCGTATTGTTCGTCATTGTAAGTACTGCTTGTGGAGCCAATAATGCAGGAAACACAGCTAGCAATACTGAAAAAGCGAATAAAGGAGCCGCTGCTGAGCAGCACGTTATTTCAACTTTAAAAGGGGACCTTAGTATTCCAACGGAGCCCAAAAGGGTCATTGGACTCTCTGTTGTTTACCCAGAGTTGTTATATGCACTTGGCGTTACGCCTGTTGCGGTACAAAACTATCATCCGGATTTCCCATCCTATTTAAAGGAACCGTTTAAAGATACACTGAAGATGGGAATTGCCCAAACTCCTAATTTTGAAGCTATTCTGGCCTCTAAGCCGGATTTAATTATTGCCCCTACGTGGTGGTCCGATAAGGATTATGCTCAGCTTTCCAAAATTGCACCAACGGTGCTTTTACCGCAGCGGGATGATTGGCGTGATGAGTTACGGGATATTGGCAAGGTTCTAGGCAAAGTGGAACAGGCTGAAAAGGTCATTCAGGATTTGCAAACGAAAGAAACTGAAGCGAAGGAGAAACTTCATTCTCTAGTTGGTGACGAGACAGTCATGTACATGATGATTATGGCGAAGGAGATCGTTATTTACGGAGAAAATAGTGATCGGGGAATCTTCATCCATAAGACATTAGGTCTAAAGCCGATTAAAGAATATCCACAGGGTGAGCTAAGTCTATCCATTTCATTGGAAAAAATACCGGAATATAATCCTGACCATATCATTTTGCAGTTAGATGATGACTCCAGTCAAGAAGTTCGGAATAGATATGAGGAAATGCTGAACAGCTCTTTATGGAAAAACATGACAGCCGTGAAAAAAAAACAGGTTCACATGATGGGAGGCAAGGAATGGTTTAGTCTTGGCATGTCTCCATTGGCAGATCTTCATGCTATTAACGATGTCGTTCATGCTTTTGAAAAATAGAGAACAATAATGGGAGTGTATGCTATGGGCACGGTTGATTTTCAACATTTGGAAGAAAATTTTTTCCTTACTTTGAATGAGCTCGATAAAACCGTGCTTACCATCCCTGCATTTGATCTATTAAAAGTTGAAAATATGAATCACTTAATCGACACATACGGCACGCTCATCAAAGCTAAAGAACGTTCAGCAGCAGCAGCTTTTTTTATTAGCTGGTACGCCGGGGTATGCGGTGCGATGCAGCACATGCTGTATCAAGGCAACGTGTTGCTGTTGGATTTATCATTATCTAATTTATCCGTACAATTATATGTAGTTGACGGCTATCCGCTTTTTTCATTTAAAATCAACGAAGTGCGATTTAACCAAATTTCGATAATGGACTGGGATGAGGGGGAGAAGAAATCGCTTGATTCCTTTTACAGGGAACAGGTAACGCCTATAATCCAACTTTTGTCCCAACTGGCCCCCATAAACGCTATTCCATTATGGGGACAAATCGTTAATGCGTTGTATGCTCAAATGGAAGAAGAGTTGGCCGAAGCGTCTGATGAAGAAAGTAGAACCAGGATCATTTCTTTTTTCAAATTGCTCACACACGATGTCGATGCTAGTGCGTTCGGACTCCGTAATAACCCGTTTAATGTTAAACCAAATTTCATTGAACACCCAAATATCCCTGATCAAAAAATGTTAGTGAAAACAGCTTGTTGCCTGGCTTATTGCTTGGATCGTGAATTTGGTTACTGTTACGCATGTCCGCGATTAAAAGAAAAGGATCGGGCATTAATGAGAGCGAATGGACGTTGTTGAAAAAACATCTGCTTTGATTGGATAATAACGATTGAAGCTATGGAACTACGATTTTGATGGGCATGTTGCGTACGAACAATATATTTTTACAGTTGTTATATGAATTTCTTCATTTCATTAAATGCTAACTCCCTGTGACCTGCTACCACCTGTTTCTTTAGTAAATACTTTGGTGTAATGGACGCAGCATTGATTAATTCTTGTTGGATTTGTGCGAGTCGGCTAATAGGTACGTATTGATCATCTTCTTGATAATAATCATTGATAAAACGATTAATTTGAAGATTGAATTGTTCATTATTGACATAGGATTTAAACATATATTTTCCTCCTTCAATTTGGGTATGTGCTTACTATAGAGTATAGTTACTACATAAAAAATAATTAGTATCGCATAATCTGTAAGATGTCTTACATGTTATATATGAAGTGTTCGAAAACTTACACATAAGGAGCAAGTGGTTGAATGAATGAAGATATCAGAATTTATAAAACAAAAATAGCTATTGAGCGAGCTTTAATAGAATTACTCCAACAAAATCATTTTAAAGAAATTACGATCAAAAAAATCTGTGATCAATCTCTTATCGGACGTTCTACCTTTTATAGTCATTATTTGGATAAGTACGACTTGCTAGAAAAAATAGTTAAACAGTATGCTTCTGATTTTAAAGTTGAAATTGAGCAGCGTTTTGATCCCACGGAAGATGGCAAGGTGGCAAACGCCATAGAACTTGTAACCGATAATATGATTAAGAATAAGCTCGAAATTTCAACATTGTTAGCCGTTCATGAAGTAACAGCAGATCTACGTAAGGAATTTGAACAAATTTTGTTTAGGACTTGCTTAGATTATTTAAAGCAACAGAATTCTTCAACTTCGATCGCATTAGAGTATTTAGCAGAACTATATGCTGCTAACTCAATGATGTCTATTCAGTGGGTTTTGAAAAATGGCAAAGATGCTAACATCATTCTTCTTTTAGATCAAATGCAAGAATATATTTTTAATCAGTTAAAGTCTGATCTATATACAAGTTAGCACACGTGGAGTGATGTTTTTATGACCGATAAATCATTAGGAGAATACATTATCTATTATCATGGGTCGTGTTGACGCACGGCTCTTTTTCGTATTTCTTTGTTCAAAAGGGGGAAAGCTAACCGCGAATTAACGTCTTCACCGTCTTTTTTTATAATTTTACCAATAAAAGATTATTGACTGCATAGTCAATAAATGATAAAGTGAGTCCATGAGCAGACCAAGAGAATTTGATGTTGATCGTGTGTTGCAACAGACTATGGAAGTATTCTGGAACAAGGGATTCAAGTCAACCTCCTATGAGGATCTAACTCGCACTACGGGGGTTAAGAAGCAAAGTTTGTATGGTGTATTTAACGACAAGCGATCGTTGTTCCTGAAGGCGTTAGTACACTATCGTGAACAATATATAGAGATACTTGAAAAGTTGGAAGCGCAGGAAATGTCTCCAGTGAACAAGCTGGAATCGTTACGCGACTCTCTGCTGGACGAAGAAGCCACTTCCCGAGGTTGTCTGATGGTAAATTCCGCTCTGGAATTCGGAACAGAAGATGATCAGGTCACACGCGAAATAGAGTTGATGTTCACTGAAGCCGAACAAATACTGGAGAAAATCGTCATCAGTGGCCAGGAACAGCAGTTGATTACGACGCGTTTTTCCAGCGAAGAGCTTGCATCTTATCTGAACAACGCTATTCTCGGCGCGCGAATTCAGGAGAAATCAGGTGCGTCCAGGGAACAGATCAAGGCAATCTTACGCGTGTCTTTTTCAATGATCTTGCCTTGATCTTTTTTTGTCAAGTTATTGACTTTGTAGTCAATAATACGTCATCACTGGGAAGAGTAGATCACTTTTATTACATTAAAGGAACGGTCTGTGATACTTCTTAAGCTTTTTAAATAAATATCAAATTTGGAGGCAATTATGAACCATACTCAATCCGTAGAACCCTTGTTTAAATCTTTTGAATTAGGCAACTTGAAATTATCTAATCGTATCGTGATGGCACCGATGACCCGTCAATTTTCTCCGGACGGTGTGCCTGGTGCAAATTCAGCTGCCTACTACCGCCGCAGAGCTGAGAATGGTGTGGGACTTATTGTGACCGAAGGAACGGTGATCAATCACCTGGACGCGTCCAATCAAGCCGATGTTCCGCACTTTTATGGTGAAGCTGCACTAAACGGTTGGGCAAATGTGGTGGCTGAGGTACATAAGGCAGGCGGAAAGATCATCCCGCAATTCTGGCATATGGGAGCACGAGGCCAAGTTAACGATTATTCGGAAGCAGAAATTGCAGAGATCATCCAAGCCTTCGCACAGGCAGCAGCGGAAGCCAAGCGACTTGGGTTCGATGGTATTGAGCTGCATGGTGCTCATGGATTTTTGATCGATCAATTCTTCTGGGAAAAAACCAATCAACGTACCGATCGTTATGGCGGTGATATAATTGCACGCACACGCTTTGCAGTGGAGGTCATCAAGGCCTGCCGTCAGGCCGTTGGACCAGAATTCCCAGTTGTACTGCGTTTATCACAATGGAAAGGAAGCGATTATACAGCGAAGTTGGCTGAAACGCCGGCACTGCTGGAGCAGTTCTTGGCGCAACTGGTTGATGCGGGCGTGGATATTTTCCATTGTTCTACTCGCCGTTTCTGGGAGCCTGAATTCGAGGGCTCTGAGCTGAATCTTGCCGGCTGGACCAAAAAACTAACAGGTAAACCGACCATTACGGTTGGGTCCGTTGGCCTTGACGGTGAATTTATGAGTGTTTTCACCGAAGGAAAGGGAGCAAATCATGTTGGGATTGATGGATTAATCCAAAAGCTCGAACGTGAGGAGTTTGATTTGGTGGCCATAGGCCGTTCCCTGTTGGTTGATCCTGAGTGGGTAGCCAAAATTCGTGACGGCCGGACAGATGAGCTAATTCCTTTTACGGCGGAGGCACTAAAGACACTTCATTAATTCTTATAACATCTCCTGCATGATACAAGCAGTGGCAGACCAGAGGGAGGAATTACCCCCGACCTGATTTGGCTGTCGATCGGCATTGAAGCTCCCGAGGATATGTAGGAGGATCTGGAACAGGCGATTCGGAAGGCCTAACTGGATGATATGGTTGAGGCAGGGGACGTAGCAGAGACGGAGCAAATAATCGGTTAGCGATTTAATTAAGATCATACCCTAAAAGCCAAACGGGGAGGGACGCAAAGGTGGATATTCCTCGAATTCGCAGTTAGCAAGGTTTAGCCAGGATGGAATAATGACTCATACGCTCAGAGAATGCAACTTAATGAAAATTATCGTTCATCTCAGTTAGTTGGATTGCAGGAATAAACAATGAAGATCTATTTTGTAAAATGCAAAATAACACTTTGTTAAAGTTCAATCACGAATTAACAAAGTGTTATTTTAAATAATCTTCTCGTTCACAACATTGTTTCACCAAAGATAACTTACCGGAACTTTAACTTTATAATCCTTGGGTAAGTCCTAATATCTGATCATTCACATGTACATTACTTAATCCCCCGTGATAACAAACTACGGATGCAATGTCGAGATCCAAATACTTTTTTAATGAGAGATGAGCTACTTTTATATCGGGTGTGGTCGGGACATGAATTCCCGCGAGAATCCCGTTTACACTGTACATCGAATCCCCGGCAATAAGAGTTTTACTTTGCCTTAAATAAAGGCTGATATGACCCGGAGTATGCCCAGGCGTATGGATGACGCGAATCCTGCCGCAAAACGGCAGTTCCTGACCATCTATTAAGGTATCGTCCACTTTGCCCTTCGGGGGATTCACAAGGTGACCATCTTTTAAAAGAGGGATCTCCCCCTGAATATACGGCTTATCCAGTTCGTGTGCATAGACTTTAATATGACTGCCACACTCCTGCAAAATCTCAGGAAGACTTCCTATATGATCCACATCTTGATGCGTCAAAATCACAGCTTTTAGTTGGTCAAACGACACGCCTACCTTTTCCATAGCCACGCGTAAATCTTCCATTTGCCCAGGGAGTCCTGTGTCTATTAAAACAGCCATTTCTTGATCCCACAAAAGAATAGGGTGAATCATATTCCCATGAAAATCTAGCTGAAGCATTTCTACCCCCTGTGAAATTTCCATAATATCGGGCCTCCGTACAATGTAATTGCCACCCATGCTAGAATAGGTTCATGGGGCGAATCCAACTCTATAGCGTTGCCGTTCCTTAATGTCAATGGATACGGTGCGAATGGATGTAATAGGAATAACAAGCGTCTGATATTGCGTAAGGTATTTAACGAACTTGTCGTCAATCTGATCCAATATCCCGTCGCATACATTTGTCCCATCTATAAAATGAATAGTTACTTCCTTGCCTTGTAAGCTTGCTAACATGATATCACCTCGTATTATTTCTTGAAGTTTCTTGCAGATCATTAGGTTTTGAGCATACTTTACAAAGAAGTTATCACTTGATCAATAACACCATATTCCAGTGCCTCTTGAGCGGACATGTAAAAATCCCGGTCCATATCTTTTTCGACTTTTTCAAAAGATTGCCCGGTCCGTTCAGCTGTGATACGGGTTGCCTTTTCACGAGTCCATAAAATTCGTTTTGCGCTGATCGCAATATCGCTAGCTTGACCTTGTGCGCCGCCGTGCGGCTGATGGATCATGATTTCACTGTTCGGCAACGCCGAACGTTTCCCTTTGGCGCCCGCCAGCAAAAGGATCGCGCCAAACGAAGCAGCAAATCCCGTACATATCGTGTGCACATCGGGTTTGATGTACTGCATCGTATCATAAATGGCAAATCCTGCGGAAGTAGAGCCACCCGGGCTGTTGATATACATGTAAATTTCTTTTTCCGGATCTTCTGCCGCCAGGAACAATAATTGAGCAATAATACTGTTAGCCAAATGGTCATCAATGGCTGCCCCGACAAACACAATACGATCCTTTAATAGTCTGGAATAGATATCGTACGATCTTTCACCTTGAGCAGTTTGCTCGACAACATAAGGCACATAAACACTCATTTTTTATACCCCCAATTTCCTGTTTCCAGTTGATTTCTCCTTGTAAACGAACCGAGGCCGTAAAAAGATACGGAGGCTTTAATGGGAAAACGATTTACGTAAATGGTGTAACTTTTACAACCACTTGTTCGTTTACATTGGAGGTAGCAAATGGTTTTGCTCTAGGAAAGGGCAGAATAAGACCGTGGAGGAGAGGACCTATGCGCATAGATGATTCTATACAAATGACAGATAATATAATAAACATCGAGAACTTGGAGGAATTACAGGCGGTCCTGAAACGTTACTGTCTGTCGCTTACGAAATCAAATTGGGATGCGGAAGAACTGGCTCAGGACACTTGGATCAAAGCATTAGGTAAGTTAAATAGCTTCGAGCATACAAATCCCGAAGCGCTTTTGCTACGGATTGCTAAGAACACCTGGATTGATGACATACGGAGAAAAGCAGTCTACACTCGGATATTGAATAGGGAACAAGCGAAAGTAACTGTACCCGATCATGGATCTTTTGAAATCGAGATAGCGCTGCATTCCTTAATGAATCATTTATCTCCGCTTCAGAGAACTGTTTTTTTGCTGCGAGATGTGTTTGGATATTCGATTCGTGAGACATCCGACATGCTTGAAACAACGGAGGGAGCGGTAAAAGTTGCACTCCACCGGGCACGAAAATCGCTTGGAGCAGTCAGGGAGGATCTTCTGAAAGGAGAGTTATCCTTACCGGAAAGTGAAAACTCGAAAACTTTTCTGAGAGCGTTGACGGCGGCATATCAGATGGGAGATATTGCAGCAATGGTTATGCTCTCCCATCAGGATGAAATGGAGCCGGACGTGGTGATCGGAATCGTCAATCATAAGCTGCACCGGAGTCTCGCTACAATAAAACAAACGGATTCCCATACCATGAGTATGATAGCGGCGTAGTTTGCGAAAAGAAATGCGGAGCTGATCATAGTGGTTGTTTCTGCTGAAACAAGCTCCCGGTCATTCCAATTTACAGCTCTTAGCTGGGATTAAAATGAAGTATATTAAAGAAGATAGCGGAAGGGGAAGGTTCAAATAGGTGAATTAGAAAATTTGCTAGAAGATAAGAACCTCATAGTCTTATATCATGCAATGACACGAATCGGAAAAGAAGGCTTCCGTACAGAGAAAATGATAAAAAAATGAAGTGAATTATCATTAAAAAGGGAACCCCAAGATAAACAAAAGAAGAAATATCTGGATTTGAATTTTAGATGAATTTGAAAAAAGATGGTTTTCCGATTATTTGAAGAAGTTGAATGGTAAGAATTCCTGTTCATTGGATGAATGGATTAAATTTAAACTTATTTCAACTCGAACCATGAGGAGAAATAAGTTTTTTCATACCTAATGGAGATAAACCAAATGAACAGGATGCGTAATCAATCGGCGCTGGAGAACGAAATGAGTGTAATATTTCAAACTGTACTTCTATTGATAACGATGCAAGAAGTCATCAACTAATTTGGCGTTTGTCATCTGAATTACGGACTGATTTTCCAGTTCCTCGGCCATATCATCATCCGTCATGGACACGAAAAAAATAATATCTTCTTTGGATTGGCCGAATTGATTAAAAAGTACATCGTCTGTTTCCTTAACTACTTTGGCCATAATTTTTATCATTTCATCTTTATAGTCAAACACATTTTCGGTTGCATACAGAAATTTGCTAATATGATTGAGATGTGTTGTATCGCCATATTGATATTCGCTTAATGCCCATCTATAATAATTTTCATCTTCCTTGCTGTTGCACAGGTCTTGGGCTTTCATGTTTGTGATATGTCTAACAAGTGATTCCTCCGTATTAACAGCAAGAAACAAGGTGATAAAATCGCTGTCTGTGCCAAAAGCACAAGCGTAAACCTGCTCATTCTTCACTTCTTCCAATATGCTTTTAAGATCATCCAAAAATCCTGCCCTAAATCTTTCCTCAAATTCACTTAGAAAGTTGCTCATCTGATTCATATACTCCTTAATGTCTCTTTTGGTAAACTTAGATTATCAGATTTCTCTAATTAAAGTTAGTTGGAGTTTGTTCAATTAACTGGCAAAAAAAATTTTTAGAAACCCGTTCATTTGTTTAAAAAAAAGTTGTTATAATTGTTAGATCAGTGTGTAGAGATATTGGTACTAGTTTTAATGACCAAAAATATATGTCGCATGATACGTCTACCATCTGAAATATTTTTATTTCGGAGGGAAACAATATGTATAAGGAAGAAAGACTGCCTCAAAACGCAAAAGAAGGTATATTATTTTTATTGATTATTTCAATTATTTCAGTAAACACGATCGCCCCGATTATTATGGGATTGGAGCGCGGCTTTAGTAAAGAAAATTATTTAGAAACGCTAAAGATTATTCCGTTTATGTGGATTATCGTTGTTTTGTTAGTAAGATTGGTTGCGGGACCGTTAGTGGGTAAAGTGATACCCAAATTCGTAGGACAAACAGATGGATTTAATGCTAGAGTTTTATTGAATACTTTATTGAATGTTACGGTCTTATCTGTTCTTCTAACCATTATAGGAACTTGGGTTGGTACGAAACAAATAAGCCTAGAACCTTTTCAGAACTTCTTTCATAGTTGGTTTAGAAATTTTGGTGTAGCATTTTGGATTGAGCTATTGATTGCTCAGCCAATAGCAAGATTTGCAATGAAAAAAATACACGCAAGACAGGCTATCCAAGAAAGAGTGTAAATCCGTAACACGATACCAAAGTCATAATAAAAAACCGCATAACAACGTGGTTTTTCGTAAATCGGTAAAGTTACAAACCATGTAGAAAAAGCGCTGGTCCCAGGCTGGAACCAGCGCTTTTTCGCGTTTCGGATTACGAACTTTCATCAGGCCAAGCAGGCCGGGTTGGCGACTTATTTCCTAAATGACGCTTTGCCGTCCGTTCGCCTCTATACTTACTGGGCCGTTAAAATCAGTGGTCCGTCCGACGTAACTGCGATCGTATGCTCATATTGCGCTGACAACTTGCCGTCGGCCGTTCTCGCCGTCCACTGATCATCGTCGATCGTGATACGGAACGTACCTTGGTTGATCATCGGTTCAATCGTAAACACCATGCCTTCCTTTAACCGAATGCCTTTGCCGGCTACGCCGATATGCTCGTAGCTTGGCTCCTCGTGCAGGCTCCGCCCGATCCCATGCGCCAGCAGATCGCGTACGACCGAAAACCCGTTTGATTCCGCATGCTGTTGAATCGCCGACGTTATGTCGCCGAGCCGGCCCCCCGGGAGTGCCCGGGCGATCCCCAGATCCAAGCATTCCTTTGTCACCTTCATTAATTTTTGCGCTTCCGGCCGGATATTGCCCACCGCATAGCACCAGCACGAATCGCCAAACCATCCGCCGTATTCCACGACGATGTCGAGCTTCAGCAAGTCGCCGTCCATAAGCGCCTGGTTCGAAGGAATGCCGTGGGCCACCACATCGTTGACCGAAATGCAGGTTTCGGCGGGGAAACCGTTGTACCCTTTCGTAAACTGCTTGCCGCCCAGCTTGGTGATGTGTCTGGCAACAAAGTCATTGATTTCCCGGGTGGTGATCCCAGGCTCGATCAGTTTGGCCACCTCGCGGTAGCAGTCCGCAACGATTTGGCTCGCCGGCTTCATTTCTTCGATTTCCCTAGGTGATTTTAGAATGATCATCTTTGTCTATTCGCTCCTTATCAATTCTATAATTTTAAAAACCGGGCGATATCCATGGCCTCCTCGTGCAGCTTTCCGCGGCGAAGCGAAAGCGAGGCGCAGCCGACCAAGGCGGCCAGCAGCATTTCCGCGCGCTGTAGCGGATACGGCGGCTCCGCCGCGTTTCCGCCGGAAGCGGCAGTCCCGTCCACCGCATGACCGGTTTCCAGCAGCGCGGCAAGCGGCGCGAGCACCTCCCGGCGAAAGGCGGCCGAGAGCGGGGCCGAGCGCGCTTCAGGCAGCGAGGCAAAGCCCTCACCGGCCAGCTTATGCAGCAGGTACAGGGCGTGGTCCTCCGCCCAAAGCTGCAGCAGCCGAATGCCGGCGACGGCGACGGGGCCAAGCTCTGCGGCAGCGGCCGGTTCGCGGCTTTCGCTTTGGGAATCCGCGGCAACCGAGTTCCCGGTGTCCGCCGCAGCAGCCAAGCCGAAATGCCAGCCCGTTGGCGCCTCCCCCGAAGCCGAAGCGCGCGGGGCCTCCAGCCATCCCCCGGCCCGCTCCAACGCGTCCCATAGCAGATCGTGGAGCAAATTGCCCTTATTGCTGTAATAATGGTATACCGTGCCATAGCCGAGTCCCGCCTGCACAGCCACATCGCGGATTTCCAGTAAAGGCCCTTTATTCAAAAACACATCGGCAGCGGCTTTCCGGATTTGCGCCAGACGCCGCAGCCGGATCTCTTCGTTTTGTTCCTTCGTGCGTGGAGACATCTCGTCCGTCACCTCTTTTATTTTTGACCTTCTCTTATGTCAATATAAAACATCGGCTTGCAAATAACAAGAGTCGGGCAAACAAAAGTCCCGGCAACACCTCATAAACGAATGAAGATCAGTTATATATCAGCTCAATTTTAATGGTTGGATTGTACTGATATCATTTAGCTGGTCCCAGGTGAGCAGAAGTTATGCTATACTTGCGAAGTAAAAGGGGGTGCCTACTGATGGAGAATCTATTGGGATTGTCTGTGACTTCTTACACTCATGCAAAGCCAATTATTAGGAAAGCGTTACTTTGTATGGGGCGAAACAATTTTTAACGCTGAACAAGCTTTTTTAATATTTTTGGCTTTGCACCTTATTTTAAAGAATCAAAATAAGGGGCGAGCAAAATTGAAATATACGAATGCTACAAAAGTTTTACCTCAAAAACTAATTATGGAAATTCAAAAATATGTTCAAGGAGAGACTCTGTATATTCCTAAGTCAAAAACGGAATATATGGATTGGGGCAGTTTGAGTGGGGGGAGAAGGTTGCTTGAACAGCGAAATGCCGCAATCAGAAATGCTTTTCAAAATAGTAGTAGTATCGAGCAATTAGCTAAGGAGTTTTTCCTCTCTACCGAAACTATTAAGAAAATTGTTTATTCACATAAAAATACCTAGTTTGCAAAGTGGCGTGGTACTCTACCCGCATAAATGAATTTAATTTTGGCTTCATAACGTGGTGAGCTTAGGGCGTGATCGGATGATCGCTGTGAACGACCGATCCGGTCACGTCTTTTTTATTTGGTAAAAGGTTTGATGTGTGTTCTCGCATTACCTCCCACATCCAGATTCCGAAATACGTTTTTGGCATTTCATTTTCTCTCTTGAACTTTTTACATACCGTTCTTGATCCCAAAATTCCGCTCACCCTCCCTCAATGATCCAACAGACCCATTCTATTTCAAAGGCTGTACTTCATTTTTTCATTATTGTTTTTATGCCAAAAATGATTCTAAATCGTTGTTTTCATTTATAAAGCTTATTTTAATCTTTAAAATATGAATATAAACGACAGCAACAATTGAAATATGTATTGATTCATTGTCTTTAAAACAAGAAAGCGGGGAAACGATTATTATGGGGGAGCAAAAAAGTAGAAGTAGACATCTGATTGATCCAGAAATTATCAGTGCAGTTGATTTAATACCAACAACCGACCTTACCGAATCTACACTAATGGAAGCACGTAAAAATCAATCTCAAATGATGCAACAAATAGATGTAACGCAGATGTTCCCTATTACATTAGAAAAAAAGGTTGTGCCAAGTTATTTTAGGGGTCCAGATATTCAAATAGAAATCATTAAGCCCTCACAATCAAAGCATCATAAGATGCCTCTATATTATTCGATACACGGAGGCGGGATGGTCTTAGGAAGTCCAGTCGTGGATCGTCCTGCTAATGCATCTCTTGCTGCACAACATGGTTTTTGTTGTGTATCTGTGTACTTTCGCCTGGCACCAGAGCATGTACAGCCAAGTCAGTTACAGGATTGTTATTCGGGCCTAAAATGGTGTATTGAACATGCGGAAGAGTTAGGGATAGATACTCAGAAAGTTGCCGTAGGGG
Source organism: Paenibacillus sp. FSL P2-0173 (assembly GCF_038008045.1). Lineage (NCBI taxonomy): Bacteria > Bacillati > Bacillota > Bacilli > Caryophanales > Paenibacillaceae > Paenibacillus > Paenibacillus sp. FSL P2-0173. Next base: position 93,143 of record NZ_JBBOYK010000006.1, on the reverse strand, counting down.
GCAGCAGCGCTGGCGGCGGGTTGGCGGCTGGCCTAGCCTTGTACATTCGTGATCAGAAGGAATTCGAAATCCATCATCTAAGATTAATGAGGCCAATGCTAGATGATCGCACAAGCACCGCACCAGAGCACCCATACGCAGGAGAGTTTATTTGGACAAAACAAAGCAACTATTTTGGCTGGAAATCTGTTTTGGGGGATGAACCGGGTCAGGAGGAGGTAAGTGAGTATTATGTGCCGGCCCGTGCTAAGTCATTGGCCGGATTACCACCGACTTATATAAATATAGGTACCCTTGATTTATTCATTGATGAGGTCTTAGTTTTTGCAAAACAACTGGCCATTGATGGTGTCTTAGTGGAATTACATGTCTATCCCGGGTACCATCATATGTCTCCCGCGTTTCCGGATGCGCATTTTTCAAAAGAAGGGACTAGAACAAGTGAATACGCCTTACTGAAAGCTCTGGAGATGTTCTAATGAGTATAATGTTAAACTCCTCTAATAAGCTCCGACCTCAGCGTGTCAATGTCGCCAAGGTGATTGCGTTAAAACTCAAGTTGATCGTGCTGGATGAGCCGGTGAGGGAGAGGGATACTGATATATTCTAATCTGATATTATCTTTTTTCATCCCTTCCGACTTTTACCATTCATTTAGGGTAAAATAGTACCAAGCATAAAATCCAACTACGGAAGTGGTGATGTCCCATGACAACGAGCAGCAAACCGAATAGACTAGCCAAGGAAAAATCACCTTATTTGCTACAGCATGCTCACAATCCAGTAAATTGGTTCCCTTGGTCAGATGAGGCTTTTGAAACTGCTAAGCGTAATAACAAGCCTATTTTCCTATCTGTCGGCTATTCCACTTGCCATTGGTGTCACGTTTTCTTAAGCCTCAAAATAAAAACCCTTACTCAGTAAGGGTTTAGTTAAATTGAATAGATATATTCAGATTGTTCGTACCTTTATCATATATATACTCTATTCTGGAGATAATCATTTTTGCAATCATATTCTTATCATGCCCAGTTGCAGATTCAGAAGACCAAATGTCTTTAAATGACTTTATTAATTTCATCCGTTCTTTATTCTTTTCTCTGCTGTCGTAGTTTATCTCATAACGATGGACCGCTAATTCGGATTCGAGAGCAGATATTTCTTGTTGCCGTTTAACTTTACGCTCCTCATACTCTTCTCGTGTATATTCCTCCATTTCATACATTTCCTTTATCTTAGACAGCGCTCTGTTGAGCTTGGTTAACTGAGTTTCTTTTTCACGAATGATCCGCTCTAATTTTTCGATTACATCAGTGTTGATGTAATTATCACTATCAATAATTCTCTGTTCGTAATCGGCTATCTCCCGATCTATAAAGTCAGTAAGGATACTAACCTTCACGCCACTATTGCTACAATAGTTGCCAAAGTGGTCGTATTTATTACAGGCCTTAATTGAGTTAGTGCTATAACCATCAGAGCGAACATTATAACGCATCATTTTCTTGCATTTCCCACAAAACACTAGGCCAGACAGGGCATATGTTCCTGCCTTTGCGCGATTCGGTACAATTTGACCTTTCTCTAACATGGCTAATAGTTTCATGTGTTCTTCCTCAGTTTTTACAGCGGCATGACAGTTTTCTACAATGACCCATTCTTCTCGTGGATTGATAACCAGTGGCTGAGCTTTCTTTTTTTTGTGACCGGATCCTTTTGTTTTGTTCGAAATTATTTTCCCTAAATGAACTTCGCTAATCACTATTCTTCGCATCGTATTTGAATGCCATAATCCATTTTTAGGTCCGGGACCGGGAATACCACGTCTATTAAAGTCCCAGCCAATTGATTCTAAGCTTTCACCTCCAAAAATCCTGGATTTCATTTCTTGGTAGACAACATTTTTTTCAGGAACGACCTCGATCCCTTTTATTGCTGCTACATAAACATAAGGAAAAGGAGCCGGTCCATTTGTCCATTTGCCAAGCCTTGCTCCAATTTTCTTTCCGCGTTGCAAATTTTTCGTAGTTGTCTTATATTCCTGACGAGCAAGTAGTCCTCTTACATCCACAAGCAAATCGTCCGTATCATCAACGAGGTTATATATTTTTTCGGGTGTGACTATGTACGTCTCACTATCACGGAAGATACGTTTTATCTTTCCTTGATCCTCAAGTTCCCCTCTGCCAAGACGCTGATAATCAACTACAAGAACAGCATCATAAATACCTTCCTCAACGTCAGACAGCAAACTTTTAAATTTAGGTCTATACTCTATTGTTTCAGAACTCGCTATTTCAACGTATTCAACATACTTCCATCCATGCTTCACACATATCTCTCTCAAGATGAAGCGGTGCTTTTCAAGATCTGTATCTTCTTCTCCACGGCTTTTTCGAAGATAAAGAGCGACATATTTTATTATGTATGAAGTATTATCCATAACAAGACACCTTTCCAAATGTAATGACACAAATATACAACGATTAGAAAAATAATCAATAATTTTTTGTTAATTATTCGAAATAACTATAAATCATTAGGTTTCCTATAGTGTATTCTTATAACATGGAAAACAAAGAGAGAGCAGCACCCGACACAAACATATACCTGTTTGACGGTGGTAGGCGTAAGACGAGCGGCACCAGTTAGCCCCTTGCTATAAGACCTACAGAGAGCCGCAAGGGTAGGGCAAGCGGGCATGCTGGTCTTTCTGTTTGTTCCTAGTAACTCCACTCTTGCTAATGTGCGCCTGACAAACGCATTCCCCATGACGGTGATCCTAACCGCTAAAGAGTGGATCAGGAGCGCAGCCGGGCGCGTAAGCAAGTGCCGGATTCCAACAAAGCTTATATCATTACCTGTAAGCCCAGGCTGTACGAAACGCGTTCGTGCGGTCTGGCGGGGTTTCATGCAGAATGCGAGTTGCGCTACGGGGGTCAGTTCCCCACAGTCCTGGTTCAAATCCGGGCTTCTGCTACTATAATAATCACTTTCATGACTTTATGGTTTTACTCCTATCATGCGGTGCCATGCCGTTAGAGTCTCCTTGACCGTGACCACAGCGGGTAATGATAGGATCGTGGCGGCTGCCAGTGCCGAAATAAACTGGCTTATATGCTCCTTTAACTCAGTGGTTAGAGTTCGGTTCTTATACAGCCGCGGTCCTTGGTTCGAATCCAAGAAGGAGTATACGCACAGAGAGTGGCGTAGATGCGCTGCTCTTTTTTGTGCGCAAAAATAATAGAAAAGGAAGTGTTTTGTAATGAGTACAGAGGCAAGCGCAGTACGTAATGGCGGATATGGATATCTTGGTTCGGATAATATCTTTAAGGTGGTAAATACCGAAGCTGAGGCCCTTAAATATAGCCCCACTGGTAGAGTGGTTAGCTTTGCTGGTCCACACGCATACGGCAACCCTGTTGTCCCTACAGGCACGGGTGAATACGACCAATTGGCTATCAAGCTGCATGCAGATGGTAGCCTGACCGAGAGCGAAGGTTTTACTATCCCGTCTCATATTGCTAAGGTAGTCAAAGAGCTGCAATAGTGTTTATCCCCGGAGCTGATCCGGGGATTTTACAGCGCCTAAAGGAAATGTGCGGTTCGAGTCCGCAGGGTGCTATTTAAATATTGTTCAGTTCGATCTCTTTATGTAAAATAGTAGTAATGTTAAATTTACATACAGTAGCGAGGGGATAGGTTAAGTCATGCTTCTAACAAATTCAGGCGAGCTAGTTAATACAGAATTGTACAATACTTTTGATATATCAGAAGCAACATATGAGATGGTATACGATTTTATGAAAACCGACGTTGGGTTTGATAGTTATTGTCCTGAATGCGAAAAAGAGAGCACATTTAAGAGTGAAATGAGTAGACATATGGACTTTTCTGACAAAGCAATGAAATTGTATTTCGAAGAAGAGAAAATAGTAACCAAAGAATTTCGTTGTACAAGGTATTCACATAGAATAGTATTTTTTTATAAGATTATGAACATGAAAATTACTAAGATTGGACAAACCCCTTCAACCGCTGACCTTTCTAATAATTCTATAAAAATTTATCGCAAATTACTTGGAAAAGAAGGTTACAAAGAATTTAATCGAGCAATAGGATTGTCTTCTCACGGAATTGGAATAGGGTCATTTGTGTACTTGAGACGAATTTTTGAAAGACTCATTGAAGAGGCTCATCAGGAAGCGGTTTTTGAAGACTCAAATTGGAACGAAGAAAGATATATACGATCTCGTATGCAAGATAAAATATCAATTCTTAAAGATTACTTACCTACTTTTCTCGTCAATACGAAAGGGCTGTATTCAATTCTTAGTAAAGGAATTCATGAATTGAGTGAGGAAGAATGCTTAGAAATGTTCCCCGTAATTAAGATAGGTATTGAATTGATACTCGATGAAAGAATTGAGCAGATAAACAAAAAAAATAAAATAAAAGAAGCGGAAAAAGCTATCTCTTCCTATATGGAAAAATACACATAATCTTTGGATTTATCAGTAAAAGTCTTATCCTCCTCCTTTTGAACTAATACTTTCGGCGCACAAAAAGGAATATCCTTCCTATGTGTCGAATTGTTGTGTCGAAGGAGGTGATATACTTGGGTGATCAAAAGAAGGTTATGGTCTGTTTTGACAAAGATAACTATCTGACCCTGAAAACAGATGATCCAAAGAATTTAGTTGAAAAGTTAACTACTTCTAAAAGTGATTGGGTATTTCATGATGATGTTGTGATCAATGTCAAAAATATAAACTATGTTAGGGTAAGAGATATTGAGCCTTGGTTCTAATGTTACGGTGCTAACCCTTTTTAGCGAATATTTGATAGCGAGGGAGGCGGAAGTTTTGAATAGAAAGATTGAATCGACTTGCCCTGAATGTGGTAAACCTATTTATGAAGATGAAAATGCGATGACTGGATTTTGTGAAGAATGTTCTAAAGATAAGTAGTAGAATGAGCACCCTAACCGGTGCTTTTTTCTTTGCCCTTATTCCACCAGGAAGGAGGTGTTAACAATAGAAGAGAGCATATTAATTTACATTGGCCCGCCGATCCTATCGCGCGGGTTATTTCAGTATGGAAGTTTTGTCGGAGACATACCGGAGTTTCTTGAACCGCTCATGCAAGTGGAGGAGATCCGGGAGTTGGTGGTCGATGTGAATAACTTGGTTGAAGCCAAGAAGGAAATGAGCATTATCGGTACTGAAAAGAACAAAGCATTTCAGTATCTCTCGAATCCAAACAATATAGAAGCGGAGTTGAGCAAATTGAATGGTTATAAGAGCTTTTTAGGCAAGGGCATTTACATTGAAGGAGAGAACGGCGAGCTGTCACTTGTGGGCAAGAATAATCCATTGCCTGTGGCTGGACTGTCAGGTGGTGGCGGTGGTTCTGTTACAGTTGACAGCATTACTGACGCGAGTGACATTGGCAAGACTGTCCTCAAAGCTGCTGATGCCTCAGCGGCCCGTACAGCCATTGGCGCAGGCACATCGAATCTAAAGGTTGGTTCTGGAGCTGGTGACGCTAAGGCAGGTAACTATGCTCCAGCAGTTGCGGATATCTCAGGAGCGACCGCACTAGGTAAGCAACTCATGGCAGTAGCAGACGCGGCGGCAGCTCGTTCAGCTATCGGAGCAGGAACGCCAGTCAGCGCAGCAACGACAACAGCAAACGGTACAGTGAAGCAGGCAGCAGCACAAGCCAATAGCGCCGCTACGGATGTGGCTGGTCTGGTCGCGGACTTTAATTCTCTGCTTGGTAAGCTACGAACTGCAGGTATTATTGCACCTTAATAACGGAGGATGAGAAATAATGACCACATATCAATTTGAGGTGTGGAAACGGAAGCGTAGGAAGAGAGCATTGGGCAATTTTATCAGACATTTACAAGACTCTTTTGTAAATTTGTTCGTAGAGGATGGCTTCCCTAAACCTCTTGTGGAAGCTGTTTTAAATTTTGATAGAGTGCAAATAGGTACGGTAGAATTGGTGAATCAAACGGTTGAAGTGGTGTATGACTCACCACCACCTCTCACGCCAGAGTATTCGTAATGTTCAAATGGTTGATGGAATCATATCCACCTGTTGATACGTTTGAATGTTCTTATTGTGGCAAGAAGACTCCGGGTCGATGGTGCGGCTACTGTCCAGGCGAACGAGGAACCTACTGGGATAAGAATGGTACTCCCTGCAAGCCGACAGCACGACTCAATCCAAAGATGATTAAGCGGTGAATGTTTATACACCATATACATTAATAATGAATATTTGTGGTGGACAATCATACCCCACTAAGTTATAGCTCTTGGGGGACAATCGTCCACCACTAAATGCACATTGAACATATCTCTTGGGGGACAATCATACCCCTCTAGTGGGGGACAATTACCCCCCTAAGAAAGAAAAAAGAAATAAAAGAATAATAATATATATAATATATAGCTCATTTAGAGTTAATAGATACATACATCGTTCTATGCATTATGCATAAAAGGACGGTGTATTTGTTGTTCATACATAAACAAAGAGAAAGGATGATAACGATGATTGTGGAACATGAAGAGAATTACTACTTACAGATGAATCTATTGGAGAACAGAGAACTGAGAGTGGATGTTAATTTAAAGAATGACATACCCCTTGATCAATTAAAACGTGAGATAGCAGATAAGGTGGAACGGTATGCTAAAGACAACAAGGTGGATGTACAGTCAGTCAAAATACTCGTGCATCAACCACTTCCTTCGATGCACATGAACATAAGCTGGCCCTAACCCTTTATACCAAGGTCTTAAAGATTTAAAGATTTAAAGATTAAAAGATTAAAAGATTAAAAGAAGGAGGGGCGCGCGTGAAAGATTCTATGAAAAATAATCTTAAAAGCTTTCTTTTTCTCCAGAAAAAATAAATTTGGGTCCTTCTGGAGCTTAAAAATAGACACGGGTGCGCATGAGCCCGAAAAACGCGTAGATTTTGAATTCGAAAAACGCTTTCCTTTTTTAGCCCCGCAGGCTGCGTGTGATCCCTGCTGAGGGCTTTTTATATTGTGTATGTATAATTTATCCCTTCTATTAATGCGTCGCTAAAAAGGGGCTTAAAATGCGTCTGATAGCGTGCTTGGATTTTGATGAATAAATGGAAAGTAGGTGGTCAGTTATGGGGAAAGGAGAGAACAGGGCGGAGGTCATTGTCGGAACCAGTGAATTTGCGGCGATTGTTGGCAAAACCAAGCAATGGATCGGGCAATTAACCCGTGACGGTGTGCTTACGCAGGTAAGTCGGGGGAAATATGAGCTTGCTGCAACCGTCCAGGCATACATCCGGCATGTGACTGGGGCAACCGAGGAGGGCAAGATTAGTTTTGCAGACGAAAAGGCACAGCATGAGCAGATTAAAAAGGAAATTGCCTCGTTGGAACTGGAGGAAAAGCGAAAGAATCTACACACTACCGCTGATGTGCAAGACGCATGGGGAACACTGCTGGTGAATTTCCGCGAGAGATTAACTGGCCTGCCTCCGAAACTGGCAAATCAACTGGCGTATCTAAGCGACGAAAAGGCAATTCGCATCTTGTTGGAGGATCGCATAAACGAGGCACTAAACCTGCTGTCTAAGTATGACCCAATGGCAGATGATGAGTCATGAATGCGCAACGTAAAAGGACATTCCGCCTGCTTGCTGACACTTTAAGCCTTGTCGCGCCTCCTGAGCCAATCAGTGTATCTGAATGGGCTGACAGACACAGGGTGTTGTCTCCAGAAGCTTCGGCTGAACCTGGTCCATGGAAAACAGAGCGGGCACCTTATCAAAGGGTTCCCATGGAAGCTATATCTGACAGAAATGTTGAGTCGGTTGTGCTCATGTGGGCCTCACAGCTTGGCAAAACGGACCTGCAGCTTAATACGATTGGTTATTTTACTGGGCATGACCCAGCTCCGATCATGGTTATACAGCCGGATTTGATGGTTGCACGTGACTTTTCTAATGACCGTTTGACCCCGATGTACCGGGATTCTCCACAATTATCACCACTGGTGGTCAAGGATAAGAGCCGTGATAGCCGGAATACCATTTTGTATAAGACATTTCCAGGTGGACGGATCAACATCGCAGGCGCGAATTCGCCTGCTTCTTTGGCTTCCAAGCCGATCAGGGTGGTTATTGGGGATGAAATCGACCGTTTCCCGGTATCGGCAGGCAAGGAAGGTGACCCTGTATCACTGGTAACAGCTAGAACCAAGACGTTTTACAACAAAAAAATGGTGTGGGTATCCACTCCGACCATCAAAGGTGCTTCCCGTATCGAGGCTCTTTACGAGGACAGCACACAGGAAGAATTACACTTCCCTTGTCCGTCCTGTGATGAACTGCAGCCCTTAACATGGAGGCAGATCGACTTCGACTACGACGAAGAAACGCGGGCTTGTACACGGGTCGATCATGTGTGCAAGCATTGTGGTGCGCTGCATGGTGAACATGAATGGAAAAAGGATTATGCCAAGCGAGTGGTTTGGGTTGCTGGGAAGGAACACTCCAAAACTCGCGGGTTTAAGCTGAGTAGCCTTGCAGCAACGATAAATTACACATGGAAAGATGCTGTCAATGAATTCAAGGCTGCCAAACGTGGCGGCCCAGCGCTTCTCAAGACCTTCTTCAACACCGTTATGGCGGAGTCATGGGAGGAAGAAGGCGAGAAGGTAGAACATGAATTGCTCCTGAATCGCCGTGAGATGTACATGCATCGGGTTCCAGAGGGTGTGAAATTCCTCACTGCGGCGGTGGACACGCAGGACAATCGGTTCGAAATTGACGTCATTGGCTGGGGAAAAGATTATTCTAGCTGGAGAATACAGTATCACCGGGTATATGGTGACCTGAAATTGCAGGACGTTTGGGATGATCTAGACGAATTTCTGTCCCGGACATGGCAGGACGCAGCGGGCAGGAAGTTTCGCATACGTCGAACATTGATGGACTCAGGGGGACACTTCACTCGCGAGGTGTACAAGTGGTGCAAGCCTCGTGCCTCACGCGGAATATATGCGATTAAAGGTGAGGACAGCGGCGACGGTACACACACACCTCTTTTAAACGGCACCACAGACAACAACGTCCACCGTGCTACGGTTATCCGGCTTGGGGTAGCCGAAGGTAAGGCTAAGGTATTTTCGTCGCTTACAATTGAACCTGGAAAGCCTGGGTCATGTCGGTTTCCACTTCCGAATCCAGATAACCCGGACCCGTTCGTATATGACGAGGATTATTTCAAACAGTTGACGGCAGAGCAATTGGTCACCCGCTACAAAAACGGGATTCCTTATACCGTTTGGGTTCAGACCAGGGCGCGGAATGAAGCCCTTGACCTTGCTGTTTATAACCGTGCAGCAATTGAAATGATGAATCCGAACTTTGACCTGCCGTTACCTGAGCCGGGAAGCGTGGTTACTGGTCCGGTAAGGCCACAACAGCGGAAGAAGAAAAGGAATGTTTCTAGCAGCTTGTAAATTATGTGAAGGAGGTGAACAGGGGATATGCCAAAAATGACTTTAGCTGAGGCTCAAATGATGTACAAGCTTTGGTGCGACGCTGAGGCGGCACTCGCTACAGGAAAATCATACACCATCGCTGGTCGGTCGATGACACGGACAGACATGAACGTGGTATTGGAACGCAAGAGATATTATGGTCGCATCGTTGACGATTTGGAGAATCCGGGAGTGAAACGGAGAAGTAAAGTGAGAGGAATCACCCCGTTTGACCGATGAACTGGCTGGACAAGACTCTAAACTTTGTGGCTCCGGGAATTGCGGCTAAAAGAGAGGCGTCCCGCCTGGATGTTGCAAGGCACGAAGCAGCTCAGGCAGTTATTAATAGCTACAAAGAGTCATTTGGCGGTAAAGGATATGGCAGGCATGGAGCCAGCCGTACAAAATCGTCTATGGTCATGTGGCAAACGCCAGTTGGTGACGCTGATGCAGATATTCATGAGAATATTAACGAGCTTAGGGCACGGGCAAGAGATTTGCACATGGGATCTGACGTTGTTGCAGCAGCTCACAAGGGTTTGCGAACGAACATCGTGGGTACTGGCTTACGCCTCAACCCTGCCTTTGATTCCAAATTCCTAAACCTTAGCGATCAGGAAAGTGAAGACTTGAGGGCGAGTATACACAGGGAATGGGCATTGTGGGCTGAAACAAGTAAATGCGATGCGGCAGGGCTCAATGATTTTTATGAATTGCAGGCCCTGGCTTTCTTATCAACCCTTATGAGCGGGGACGTATTCGCTTTGTTGCCAATGCTGCCAAGAGATCATGCGGTTTATGACCTCAGAATCAACCTAGTTGAAGCTGACCGTTGTGATACTCCTTTTAATGTGCAATTGGACGATTTGGATCGGGTCCAATCTGGCGTTGAGGTTGATGCAGACGGTATGGTGGTTGCCTACCATTTCAGCAACCGACATCCGGGAAGTAGCAGGTTTGATCTGACCGGGGAAAGAGATTGGGTCCGGGTTGAGAAGTATGGCAAACAGACAGGGCGATTGAACGTTATCCATCTTTTTGAAGCGGAACGACCAGGGCAACGACGGGGCATACCAATTATTGCGCCTATTATCGAATCTTTAAAGCTGCTCAACCAGTATACAGAGGCAGAATTGATGGCTGCAGTCATCACGTCAATGTACACCGTGTTTGTAAAAACTCCAGGAGATGACGGGCAAGATCCGTATGGTATGAATGAACCGGAAACTGACAATCAGTATCAAGAACCTATACCCGGGACTGGTGGCGACAACATAAAGATGGGTCGGGGTGCTATCGTTTATCTGGACCCTGGAGAGGATGTTCAATTTGCTGACCCGTCAAGACCAAATCCGAACTATGAAGCTTTCGTTCGGGCACTGTTGAAACAGATTGCAGCAGCTCTTGAGCTACCGTATGAGATACTGATCAAGCAATTCACTAGCTCGTACTCGGCTTCTCGGGGGGCACTATTGGAAGCTTGGAAAATGTACCGCATGCGCCGTTCCTGGCTGGCTAAAACGCTTTGCCAGCCTATTTATGAAGAATGGTTTGTTGAGGCTGTAACCAAAGGTAGGATACACGCGCCTGGCATCTTTGATGACCCGGCTATTTTTGCTGCCTACACACGGGCTGAATGGCATGGTCCAAGTCAAGGTTTACTTGATCCAACCAAGGAAGTAGGCGCGGCTGTTACCCGAATTGAGAACAATTTAAGTACAGCCACAAAGGAAACGGTCGAGCTAAACGGCGGATCATGGGAACAAAACATTCAACAGCGTGCGTATGAGAAAGCACGACTCAAGGAACTGGGACTGACCGAAGGAACTGCACCAGCTCCGGTTACGCCTTCTGAACCGTCTGATGAGGGCGATGAAGACAACGACGATGAGGAAGGGGGTGAAAACACAAATGCCAAAGAAGATCAAGGCTAACGGGCCGATAATCGGGGATGCAAACGCATGGGTTTATCAATGGTTTGGTATTCCGGCTGTGAGTCCAGGGATGATATCCAAGGAACTTGATGCAGCAAACGGAGACGAGATCGAATTGTACGTAAATTCTCTTGGCGGTTCCGCCTTTGATGGTGCTGAGATTTACACTTTACTCAAAGATTACCCCGGGAAGATCACGGCGAAAGTAACGGGTGTAGCGGCTTCTGCTGCCTCGGTAATGCTCATGGGCGCTGACGTTATCAAGATATCGCCGCCGGGGCAGATCATGATTCACAACGCTGCAACGGGTACGGATGGCGACAAGAATGCGCATGACCGCTCTTCTGCCCTGCTGAAAAGCACGGACGAGGCAATCACCAATGCTTATTCACTCCGAACAGGCAAGACAAGGGACGAACTACTGGATCTCATGAACGTTACAACTTGGATGAATGCTCAGAAGGCTGTCGAACTTGGATTTGCGGACGAAATAATGTTCAGTGAAGGCGCCACAGAAGTTACCAACAGCGCTTTTGATATGCTCGGCAGTGACGGAGTTTTGCCTGAGGCGGTCATAAACAAGGTTCGCAACGAGCTTCTTAAAAGCGGAGGATTCACAAATCAGCCTCCAGCGCTTGGCGACAGCGGACTGGAAAGGATAACCCCCTTGCAAAGCATCCCAAATCTGCAATTTGCTTCGACAGCCAAACAGCCTGTAGCTGCTGTTAACACAAATAAAGGCGGTACTCCGCAAGCCGGAGACACATTCGAGGGACTAAAAAATCAGATAAGCCAAATGAAGGGAGAAAACAAACCAATGGATTTAAACCAACTGAAAAACGAGCACCCAGACTTGTACAACGAGGTGGTCAGTCTGGCTACTACAGCCGAACGCAGCCGTATTAGCGCACTGACAAATATGGAGGGTGCCCCTGGAGCCAAGCCTTTTATTAAAGATGCCATCACAAATGGCGAAACCGCCGGTGATGTGGCTATGAAAATCGTTCAAGCATCAATTACGCGTGTGGGCCAAGAGGGGACGCAACGCCAACAAGATTCGGACGACAGCGGTGTGAAAAATGTATCCCCGGAAGCGCCTGTAATCACTGTCGGTGCATCAAATGATGACGCTGAAAACGAACAAGCCGTAAACAACATGATTGAGTATGCAAAACAGCTTCAAAACAAAAAGGGAGGTCGTAAATAATGCCAGCTTATGAAAGCCAGCCGTATGACAATCTGTACGCAGGTGGAGTCGAACCGAAAACAGTCATTGCAATTATCGTCAAAGCGGGGGCTGGAGTGGTTAAACGGGGAACTGTCTTGGGCAGAGAAAGCCAACTCGCTGAAACAGATCTTTACGCAGGAACACCCATCACTGTGCCAGTAGATTCGAGTAAGACGGGCGGTATTGAGAATCCATACTGCATCTTGGCAGACGAAGAGGTCGACGCTACAACCAAGGATGCTCGGGCCGTGGCTTACACATCTGGTGAGTTTAATCGTGATGTTCTCAAGTTCGGCGGCACTGATACAGTTGCAAAACACGAAGTCGCCATGCGCAACATCGGTCTTATCACAAAACGAGTAGTTAAATAGGGAGGATTAATACATTATGGCAAAAGATATTTACGCATTTCCGCAGTTATTCCGTGTAGTCGAATCATTTCCACAGGATTCTTATTACCTACTGGACACATACGCATCCGAAGGGGAAACGTTCGACTCCGATGAAATTGAAATCCAGACTAAAAAAGGTCACCGTCCGCTGGCTCCTTATGTCAATGAATTGATGCCAGGTAAGGTTGTACTGCGCACTGGATTTACAGCCAAACAGTACAAGCCTGCGCTAGTTAAACCTATGCGTGTCATCACTCGGAACGATCTTAAAGTAAGACGTGCTGGAGAGACTTTGTATAACCCGGATTCTCCGGATGTTCGGGCGCAGAAACTCCTGATCGAAGACACGGCTGAATTGTTAAGCACAATCGACCGCCGAAAGATTCAACAGTTGTCCGAAACCATGTTTACGGGCAAGACAACGCAAATCGGTGAAGGTGTGAATCAGGAATTGGATTGGGATTTTACCAACAAGGAAGTTCTTTCAGGAAAAGACTTCTCGGACCCAACTTTTGATGTTGTTGCTTATCTCACAGAGAAGAAAATGAAGGTCATGCGAAAAAGTGGCTTGACCATGCGTAGGGTGTTGACCACTTTTGAAGTTGGATCTGCAATTACTAGTCATCCTACTTTGCTTGCAATGATCAAAGCAGAAAAAGAAACCCTTGATGTCGGTAATTTGAACCAAGACATTCTGCCAGAGGGCGTTGTATATCATGGTTATTTGCGTCAGGCTGCTATTCATATCTGGTCCTACACCAATTCATACACCGACGAAGAAGGTAAAGAGCAGGATTACATTCCTGCTGGAACACTTGCGTTACTGCCAGACGGAAAACCGTTTGAGTTTAACTATGGAGCTAACTTGATCATGGGGGATGACGGTCAGTTCCAGTATGTCAAGGCAAAGGTAACGCCGCAATCATGGACTACTAAAGAACCTGCAGCTCGTTACTTGCAAATGTTGGCCCGTCCTATCGTCGTTCCGCAAAATGTGGACGGATGGTATGTAGCTAAGGTTCTTAACTAAAAAGGAGGAAAACAGAGATGACATATATAGCAACGTGGAATATCCGTCACAACGATAAGAATTACAAAATTGGTGAAGAGGTCCCTGTTAGTATTGGCAAAGAGGCGATTCAACGACTGATTGATCTTGGAATGGTAGAGGATGACAAGAAGAATACCGCCAAGCCTGCGGAATAAGGGGTTAGGAGGCGCGTCATGAGCGATATTCAAACTGAATTGATAAAACCGTTCAGTTTTAAGGATCAGCTTGAAAAGGATGTAAAGGACGTTTTTCTGAACGAAAAAGAATTTGCCAACTGGCATGAAATCGCCTTTATGAGTCCGCCGAAAAACGGACTGCCTGCCACACCTGAACCGCCTGTCAAAATGTTGGTTATTGTTGATGATGATGAACTGAGAGATCGGAAAAGTAGCGCCTCGAATCCAACAGATGGCGTATACGATGCCGATCTTTTGTTTTATGCCCAGCGTGCCGACTTCTTCCTATACTTTGGTAGGCTTCCGGTTCTGCAGAGCAAGATCAAGTTTGATGGTCGTATCTATACCGTTGCGGATCTTCAAGACGATGGAGATATGATAACTGTTACGCTGGGGCGTAAAGGCTCATGATCCAGATTGATACCACCGCTCTGAGAGAAGCACAACGGCACCTTCAAGAAGTCAAAAAGAAAACGAAAGTCGCTATGTATCGGGCGCTTAATCGGGTCGCTCAGAACGCAAAGACAAACGCTAGCAAAGAGATTCGAGAGCAATATGTTATCAAGGCCGGGGACTTAGGCAGCACTTTTTCAATAAAAAAAGCTGATAAAGGGAGCTTGTCTGCTACTATACGTTCCCGTAGCCGGGGAACAGGGCTGGATAAATACAAATTTTCACCCCGGCGAACGACTGGTAAGCGTCCAAAAGTGCTAAAAGTCGCTGTGAAAAAGGGTGGAATGAAGAAGGTTCCAGGCGCTTTTGTTGCTGAAAAAAATGGAGTTAAAATCTTCATTCGTGAAGGCAGAAGCAGGCTGCCGATTAAGCGATTATATGGACCGCCTGCGCCGGAAATGTTTAATAATGTGCAAATACGGGAGTCAGTTGAAAGAAAAGCCCGGGTTTTATATGCACAGCGACTAGAACACGAATTAAATAGGGAGTTGGGCGGATAATGACACCCTTTGTACTACAAGACGCTTTGGTAGCTAAACTAAAGCGTCTTTTTGCTGATTCGGAATACATGAATGCTCAATATGAAATGGTTCCACTAAACATTTATGCTCAGAACCTACCAGCGAAGAACGAGCAGGACGACCGCGACCACTTCCCTTTTATCACTATTCGATTTGGTGAGACGACGGATCAAGGGCATGAGGTCCAGTCGTCTTGTTCCATGCTTCTTAGTGTGGGGATTTTTGATGAGTCGCTAGATATGCAGGGGGAAAGAACGGTTCAAAACATTCTCCAACGTATTCGGCATGCATTTTTAACTCATCCGATTTTAGAACGGATGTTTGAATTGGATTTTCCCCTGACCTGTTCCTTGTTTGATGAAGAAGACTTAGCTCCGTATTTTTTTGGCTACGTCAACATGAAGTGGAAAATACCAGGCGTAAGCAGAGAGGATGTTTATTTTGGATAAAGAGCAAGAACAACAGGAAGCTGTGGATCTGAAAACGCGGCGTGCAACTGCTGCGACTGAAAAAGTTGCTCAAGCAGCAAAGACCGCTCCTGAGCCAAAGCAACTTATATATATCGGACCGAACCTGCCCGGAGGGCGATTGGCAAAGTCTCTTATTGTTCGGGATGGATTCCCAACATATTTGGATGATGTGGCAGAGAAAGCACCAGAAATAAGGCAGCTTTTTGTTCCTGTAGCCGAGCTGGCTACGTCAAAAGCAGCTTTATCCGTTCCGGGAAGCGCACTACAAATTGCCTACGCTGCTGTCATTGCGGCAGTAAAAGGAGGAATTTAAATTGGCAGAACGTCACGGTATTTTTACCACTGAGCAGCCAGCGGAAGTCATTACGCCTGTGCCACTCAACATTACTTTGCCAGTCGTGTTCGGCACGGCTCCTGTCAATATGACGACTCTGGAGAGCGTGCCAGTAAATAAGCCGATCCTATGCGAAAGCTGGGACGATGTTGTTTCTGCTTTTGGGTACTCGGAGGACTGGGGAAGCTACACGCTATGTGAATTCTCGCATTACTTCTTCAAGATAGCGAAGCTGTCGCCAGTCGCGTTCGTGAACGTCCTTGACCCAACTAAACATAATACAGCGGTAGCCGCATCCAGCTTCACATTGACTGATGGTGTGGTAACTGTAGCGGTGCAAGGAATTATTAAATCGTCTGTGGAGCTCACATCTAACGACGGAGCGACCACTTACACAGCCGGGACGGACTACAGCTTGAGTTTTAATACCTCTGGCAATCTCGTAGTATCCCGTATTGCTTCCGGCGTTCTGACAGCCAATAGCACGGTTAAAATAGCATACTCTAAACTGGACCGCAGCAAAGTGACAGCAGCGGACATTATAGGCGGTGTTGTGGAGGCTACTGGCGAGGCTACTGGGCTGGAACTGCTTGACCAGATATTCCCACTATTTAGAATCGTCCCTGCTTTGATCGTTGCACCGGGATTTTCACAGAATCCAACCGTTGCAGCAGTAATGACTGAAAAGGCAGCTAGCCTCAACGGTGGACACTTCAAAGCACAGGCAATTACTGATCTATCGAGCGAGCTTGTATACACAGATACGCCTGCATGGAAAAAAACGAATGCTTACAATGACCCGCGCCAGATAAATACGTATCCACTTTTCACGTATGATGAGCGCACTTATCATTCTTCCACTGTGGCTGCTGCGGTAATTGTACAAACAGACGTTAATAACGGCGGGGTTCCATCGGTCTCGCCGTCTAATAAATCAGCTAAAATTGACGGAACAAAAACGGATACTAGGGCAATTGCTCTTGGACCACAGCAAGCACAATACCTGAATGCAAATGGTATTGTCACTGCATTAAATTTTGTCGGCGGATTTGTGCTTTGGGGTAATCGCACGGGTGTGTACCCGGATCAAAAAGACCCGCAGTCGTCGTTCATTCCGGTTCGCAGGATGTTCGATTGGATTAGTAATACACTCACGCTGACTTATTGGAAATATCTTGACGGTTCCATTGATAAACGCCTGATTGAATCCATCACAGATGCAGCAAATTTCTGGACGAACGGCCTGGCTGCTGCGGGGTACATTTTGGGCGGACGTGTGGAATTTAATGCATCTGAAAACCCTGTCTCAGATCTGATGGACGGGAAAATGAAATTCCACGTTTATGTGACACCCCCATCTCCTGCACAAGCTATTGATTTTGTACTGGAATACGACACATCTTACTTTGCTGCACTATTCACTACGGCAGCGTAAAGGGAGGGCTGAACCTTGAGCCAAGAAAAAATTAATTTACGGACAATTAAATACGAAGCAATACGTAACGGTAGTCAGTACCTTGGGACAACCACGGTTGATTTGCCAGACATTGCTATGCTTGCTGATGATGTCACAGGTGCAGGAATTAACGGTACTGTGAACGTGGCTACGCTTGGACAAACTGACTCCATGCAGGTGACATATAACTTTGCAACTTGGGAAGAAGGTTATTTTGACCTATTTGCTCAGGAGACACACACGGTTGACCTGCGTGCAGGTATTCAGAGCCAAAACCGGGTTACGGGTAGCATTGACGTTATCCCGATCAAAATAACTATCAAAGGCTCTCCAAAAACACTATCTATGGGTAGCTTGGAGACAGCTGCAGGTTCGGATAATTCGGTGGAACATGAAGTCACTTATATCAAGATCACGATTAATGGTGTCGTGAAGATTGAAATAGACAAGTTTAATGATGTTTTTGTTGTGAATGAAGTGGATTTCGGCGCTAAAATCCGGGCTGCGCTCGGCAAATAATGGAGGATAAGAATATGACTAATAAGAAGACTACAACCCCAGTAGAAGCAGAAAATGAGGGTAAACACGTCCTTAAATTCTCAAAGCCTTTTAAGTTTGAGGACCAAGAACCAATTACTGAATTAATCTTTGATTGGGATAAGGTGAACGGACGTAAACTCATTGCCCTGAGTGAACGCTTGGCATTGAATGATATGGATTCACCCATTAAAGCTGTGAACATGAAGTTTCAGGCCGCTGTGTGTGCCGAAGCCGCAGGCGTTCCGTTTCAACTAATTGAGGAATTACCGGGTGGAGTATTTGGGCGTGCAACTACAATGGCACAAAGTTTTTTGCTCGGTTTGGAATAAACGGTAACGCCGGAGCGGAAATAAGGCAAATCATTATGACGCTGTCCATTGAAACAAGGAATTCTCTAGATTTTTGGTTAGATCAGAGTCTTTATGAGTTGTATCGATGGCATGAGGCATTTGAAGCTTACGTTAATTTAAAAAATGAGGCTTTAGAAAAGCAAATGGAAGAAGCAGAAAAGAAACGTAAAAACAAAGCTCCTAACGGACGTAGAGGGCGCGTAGGACGGTGAAATAATGTCCCATGAATATGATGTAGCAATGAACCTAATTGCCGAGGTCGATCAAAGATATCGTCGTGCGTTTGATCAAGCGAATAATCAGGTCGAGGAATTACAACGTCAATTACGAGAATTGCAAAATTCACGCGGCCCGGATCGGGCACGGCGTGAAGTTGAAGATCTTGCAGATCAAACCAAGAAAGCAGGCGGCGCGTTCGGGAAACTGAGCAGCGCCGCTTCTTCTTTTGGTCGTACTTTTCGCAAAGTAGCCGAGGTATCCGGTGCTATGGCAATATTGGATTCTGTAACAGGCACTATCAACAATATCGGGAGTGCTATTGGTGATCAGCAGGAAGCATTTAACCAATATGCGGCATCCACTGGCACGAGCGTTAAGGATATGCAGGCCATCAAGAAAGAAGCCAGGGGCTTATATAATCAGAATCTTGGTGAAGATTGGAACGATCTTGGCGACGCTTTGGCATCTACTCGGCAAATTCTTCACCTGACGGGTGGTGACTTGGAGAATGCAACCAAAAATGCACTCGTCTTTCGGGATGTGTTTAAAGACGACATTCCAGAAGTTAACAAGACGGTTGACACATTGCAAAAAAACTTCAAAGGCTTGAGCAATCAGTCCGCTTTCAATTTCCTGGCACAGGGGAAACAGCTCGGTTTGGACAAATCCGGGGAACTTTTGGACTCTGCAAATGAGTATTCCGTGTACTTCTCTAAGCTCGGTTTTAGTGCTCAAAACATGTTCAATGTATTTAAATCTGGCTTGGATGCTGGGGCCTTCAACCTTTTTATTAGGGCTTTATGGCGGTGACGTCATATCGAAACCTCTCTAATTCATGGGAAACCCTAACGGTACGAGACGAGGGAAATCATGAGCGAAGCCTGTGCAAAGCAGGAACGTGCAACGACTATCGGTGAGAAACCGAGTACACGCAAGCGCGTGGAAATGGGAGGGGACTCTTAGGAGTCCTTGATATAGTCTGATCTGCGTGGAAACATGTAGCTGCCTTTAGTGGCGGGTAAGGCGTAGCGAGCCTTACTGAACAGTATGTGACAAAGTTGGGGACGCGATCAAAGAATTCGGAATCAGGTCTAAAGATGGATCAAAAACAACCATTGAGGCTTACCAGTTGCTAGGGTTAAATGCAACCCAAATGCAAAAGAAATTCGCAGCAGGTGGCAGCGTGGCTCAGACAGCATACCGACAAGTAGCTGCTGCAATTAATAAGGTTCAGGACCCTGTCAAAAGAAACACCGCCATGCTTAATTTGTTCGGTACACAGGCGGAGGATGTAGAGTCCGGTGTTATCCTGGCAATGACGAACGCTAGAAAACAGTTCGACGCTACCAAAAACACTATGAAAGAAATACAAGATGTTAAATATTCCTCTATAAGCTACGCTTTCCGATCCATAGGGCGGCAATTGCTAACCGAGTTTGTATACCCGCTCAGTGATCTTGCATTACCCGCCCTTGCAAGCTTTGGTAAAGGATTAGAAACGGCTATCCCTAAAATAAAGGGTTATTTCAAGCAAGGGCTGCAAACCATGCAACCTTTTATTAAAGCCTTGCAAAAAGTCGGAGATTTATTCACCAACTCTATGTCGGGTACGGGGGACATGTCTGCTGCAACTGGTATAAGTAAATTCTTAATCAGCTTGGGAGTCGGGGAAGACAAGGCATATAAGTTTTCGGGAGCCTTGTCTGACGTATTTGATAAATTAGCCGCTGTAAAAAACATCGTCAAAGGCGCTGGGAGTCTACTGACAAATGCCTTAATGGGTAGTGGAGATATAAGCGGCGTGCAAGATATTAATAAAGGGTTGCAGTCTATTGGGTTCAGCCCCGATCAAGCCATCAAGATGTCTAATGGTTTCGTTGATGCGTTTGATAAGATTAAGGGCAAGGTTGATGAATTTGTTAGTAGTATTAGGCCAGCTTTGAACGATATTACAAACTATTTCAAAGAAGCCTTCACCTTCAGCGGGTCATTTGATTTTGGATCTATTATGGACAATGTGAATGAGTTGCGAAAAAATATGGCTCCTGTAATAGATTCTATTGTTTCTGGCATTGGTCCGGCAATTCATTCTATAACCTCTTTGCTTGCCCCACTAATGAAGATGGGGAAGCAGGCGTTTAGTGCAATAATTCCTTTGGTTGTTAAATTGGCAGCCTCCATTTCTTCAAAACTAGGACCTGTATTTACGTCAGTGTTTGGCTATCTGACTAAGACGTTGTTGCCGCAAGTCAGTTCTGTATTAGCAGCGTGGCTACCTAAGATCGGGGCGATTTTTAGTAAATTGGGTGGCTTAATTATGGCTATATACGAAAGGAGCATTGCACCAACCATAAATACCCTTGTGACTATATTCAAGTGGGCATGGCCCGTTATAACTACGGCTGTGACAGGTGCTATCAATATTCTCAAACCAGTCATTGGGGGAATTATCGATGTATTGGGCGGTGTAATTGACTTTTTAACAGGTGTATTTACTGGGAACTGGTCTTTGGCCTGGGACGGAATAAAGCAAATTGTAGTTGGCATATGGGAAGGTATCACAGGTGCAATTAAAGCTGCATTCAACAATGTGATTGGAGTAATAAATTCAGCTATTGATAAAATCAATGGTTTTAGTTTCACAATGCCGGAGGCTTTAGGAGGCAAGACTATAGGTGGTATGAATGTACCACACTTGCCTATGCTCGCTAAAGGTGGTTTTACTACAGGGCCGTCCATTGCCGGGGAAGCCGGAACCGAAGCAGTCATTCCATTGAACAATAAGCAGCGGAGCATGAATCTACTGGAGAAAACAAACCGAATGATGGGATATACCACCACTAACAACGGCGGAGATTCTATTGTGCTACAGTACGATATTACTATCCAAGGGAACGCGGATAAAGAAGTGGTGCAGCAGGCCATTCATGCGACACAGCCGACCTTCCGCCAGCAGTATCAGGCAATGAAGCGTCAGAATGCGAGGACAAGCCTGTGAAGAAATATACCACGATCCAGGGCGATACCTGGGATATGATTGCCTATAAAGTGTTTGGCGATGAAACGTTGATGATACAGATCATGAATTTGAATCTGGACTACATCGACGTTTCTGTTTTTTCAGCGGGTACAATCCTCCAGTTGCCAGACGTTTCTGTAGTTGAAGAAACCGCCTCTGACCTGCCTCCGTGGAAGGTGTGACATGGACGAAACTATTGATGCAAGACGTGCCCAGGTTGTCATAAATTACAACGGCAAGGACATCACCAAGGAGTTGTCCGACTATTCATTGGATTTAACTTATACCGATGCGGAACCGGGGACGCTGGACGATCTACAAATTAACCTTGAGGATAAGGCGCGTAAATGGTCTGGTCCTTGGTCACCAAGTGCTGGAGACAGGATAGTTGCCTATATAAAGACAATCGGGTGGGATAAGCCGGGAGAGATCAAGCGACTTAATTGCGGAAGCTTCGAGGTTGATTCGATTGACTTTGCTGGACCACCGGACACTGTAAGTATTAAAGCGGTGTCGCTTCCTGTTACAACGAATGTACGGCAGGAAAAGAAAACGAAGGCTTGGGAGTCTGTGACGCTCAAGTCTATTGCTGCGGAGATTACCAAACGTGCGGGCTTCTCGTTGATGTACGAGGCTCATAACAATCCGAAATACGACCGTCAGGATCAGACCGATGTGTCTGATCTGGCTTTTTTAAATGACCTGTGTAAGCAGGAAGGAATTGCGTTGAAGGTTACAGGCAAGAAGCTGGTTTTGTTCGATGAATACGTCTATGAACAGAAACCGCCAGCGCTGACCATAGAACGTGGTGTGTCGGACATTATCAGCTATGGTTTTTCATTCACCACTCAAGACGTGGCATATGCAGGCTGTGAGGTCAGTTATCAGCCTGCCGCAAAAAAGAGCACGTCTAAGAAAAAAGATGATAAGGGTACAGCAAAAGCTGCTGCTGAATCTACTTCTAAGGATTCTGGGAAGAAAAAGAAGGATAAAGCGGAGCAGCCGAAGCCGATTAAGGTGATTTATCGCCCGCCTGGCGCTCCGAAAGACGGTCCAATCTTAAAGGTGTCCCAAAGCGTGGGTTCACAGGCTGAGGCAATTAATGCGGCCCGTAAAAGCCTGCGGGAGAAGAACAAAGAGGCTGGTAAAGCTACGTTGTCTCTCTTGGGTAATGTCGGTCTTGCAGCCGGGATGACCATTACAATCAAAGGCTTTGGTCGCTTTGACGGTAAGTACATTATCGTTTCTGCCACTCATGCGGTCGGCAGCTCTGGCTATACGACTAATCTGGAAATTAGAAAAGTTTTGGGGTGGTGACATGGCTGCAGATGAATTAGTAAGGATCGGTGTTGTTTCCAGCGTAGATACCGACACGGGAATGGTCCGGGTAGTCTTCCCCGACATGGACGACATGGTTTCCCCCGAGCTTCCTCTTTTAACGACTGGTACGGGCTGGGGGCTGACAAATGCGATGCCCGAGCCGGGAGACAATGTGCTGTGCGTTTTTCGTGGAAACGGGCGTACAGATGGGTTTTGTCTCGGGGCTATTTATGACGGTAGTTATGATATGCCTGCGGATCAGTCCCAGCGTGGTATCTACTTCGAGGATGGCAGTTATGCGTATTTTGATAAGACTACCGGTTCAATTGAAATAAATGCGGTGGGCACTGTGAACGTACAGGCCAAGGATGTGCTTATCAAAGCTGAGTCTGTACAAATAAACGGGGAATCTGTGACTATTCAGGCCAAGACAGTGAGTGTTAACGCCGAAACCGTGCAAATAAGCGGTAAATCATTTAGTGTCGATGCCCCTAAAGTTCGTATGAACAGCAATGTGACGGTTGTAGGCAAGTTGGATGTACTTAATCAGGAGATTGGAGGGGGTTGATTATGGCAGCTAAAATAGGCAGTTACGGGGATATTCCTTTTGTCGTCACCCCCAAGGTGATACGCACATTCCGCGAGCTCACCCGGTCCAGTGCCAGTCGATGGGCGGACCATGAAATTATGCTCAGGAAACCTAAATCTCAGTTTCTTGGTCCTGGGCTGGATACCGTTGCATTTACGATGTACTTCGCGGCATGGCACGGAACGAACCCACGAAAAGAAATGGAAAAGCTGGTGGAATGGGATCGAAAGGGTAAGGCTGGAGCGCTGACAATCGGTGGTAAAAAGTTAGGTGTTGGTCTTTGGGTTATAACGGGGCTGGAGCAGGCTTGGAGTTACGTGGACAACCGGGGGAACCTGTTAGCTGGGACCATTAACATTACGCTAAAGGAGTATGTTAAATGAGCCAGTACAACCTTACGTTATCCGGTACTCGTCAGATTGATTTTGCACCAGCCAACAAAGAAGACGAACTGCGTCAGAATCTATTCACGTTGCTCACATCATGGCGCGGATCGGCTGTATTGAATCGACAGTTTGGGTTTGATCCGTCCGCTTTGGACGAACCCACAGAGGTCGCAAAAGCTCTTATTACATCGCAAATTTATGAGCTGGTAGGGGAATATGAGCCAAGGATTTTAATTCAGGAAATAAAGTTTGTTAATCCGCAGGACGACTCTGACAATGGGCGCTTAATCCCAGTCATATACTTCGATGAACAGGAGGTGAATACAGATGACTACACTGGCTGAACTACCAGATATTGATTTTGTCCAAGCGGATGTTAAGGCAATGCAGGATTCGCTTATTACGCTGTACGAATCAATCGCAAAGAGGCAGCTTGCCCCAGCCGATCCGCTACGTATTTTCATTGATGCAATAGCATACAAGATGCTACAGCAAGAAGTTAAGCTGAATCAGGTCGCAAAGGGGCAATTACTGAGGTACGCACGCGGTGCCGTACTAGATCATTTAGGGGCCTTTTATGAAACTCCACGTCTGGACGCTGATTTTGCGGTGACTATGATCCAGTTTACGTTATCGACTCCCCTTACAAGCGTTCAGATTATCCCTGCGGGGACCCGGATAGGTCCGACTGAGGGTGACGGTACTATTTACTTTTCGACGAAAGAAGCGGTATCTATCCCGATTGGTGATGTTGTGGTCACAGTGGCAGCGGAATGCAATGTGTCCGGTCCAGAAGGCAATGGGTATATTGCGGGCCAACTTACTACACTGATTGACCCGTTGCCTTATGTAGCGTCCGTTACGAACTTGACCGAAACATCGGGCGGAGCTGCCGTGGAGGACAATGACCCATACCGCGAGCGGATTCACATTGCCCCGGAATCGTTTAGTGTAGCGGGTCCAGATGGTGCGTATGAATATTGGGCCAAAACTGCCAGTGCATCAATAGCAGACGTACATGTTGATTCACCTAGTCCTATGCAGGTGGTGGTTACTGTGTTGCTTGCTGGTGGGGTTATCCCCACGCAAACCGTTCTTGATGAGGTATTTGCAGTGCTAGATGACAGAAAGCGGCGACCTCTAACAGACAAGGTTACCGTTCAAGCTCCTACAGAGGTCGGTTACGATGTTGATTTGACCTACTATATCCGTAAATCAAGGGCGACAGACGTAGCGAGTATTCAAAAAGGCGTAGAGGCTGCTTTATCCGAGTACAAGCTATGGCAAAAGTCAAAATTGGGCCGAGACATAAACCCATCTCAGCTAACACATATGCTCGTGGCTGCCGGAGCTTCAAGGCTTGACATTCGGGCACCTGCTTTCTTGGGGTTGGGTTCAAATCAAGTAGCCAAGGAAGGCACGGTTACAATGACTTTCGGAGGGTTGGTCGATGATTAAACTGTCTGAATTAAGCCTGTTGGACGTGCTACCTGATAACTTACAAACCGATAAGCAGGTGTGTGATGCAGCGATGGCCCTGGACGTGAAAATGGACGAGCTGACGGCGAAGATCCAGAAAGTCAATTTGTTTGGACGAACGGATTGGACGGACGAAGAAACGGACGAACTGGCTTGGCAGTTCCATGTGGACTACTACGACCCTACATTGCCGCTTGAGCAGCGCAGGGAGCTTGTTCGACAGTCTATCCCCCTACATCGACGCAAGGGCACACCGAGCGCTGTAGAGGATCTAGTGACCACTATATTCGGGTACGGAAAAGTAGAGGAATGGTGGGAGTATGGCGACGATCCTGGCTATTTTCAGGTGGTTGTGTCCAATCCAAAAGCCACAGAAGAACAGGCGCAGCAGTTTATCGAGGTTGTCGAGTCTGTGAAGCGGAAAAGCGCCCACCTGCGCCGCGTTGTTGTCTTGGATTCGGCAAAGGGCACACATTACTATGGTGTAGGTACACAGCAAGTGGACTTCATCAATTTAAGGCAGGTGAATTAAATTGGCTTTCGACGGAATCCAAATTACTAATCGTGGTCGAAATCTGCTGGCAAAGGCAGAAGCTGGACAGACCAAAATAACATATACAAAATTTTCAGCGGGGGACGGGAAGTTAGCTGGGCAAATGCCGATTGCATTAAAGGCTCTTATCAATGAGAAAATATCCTTCCCAGTCAGTCGGTTGAAGATACAAAACGAAAATGTGGTTGTCCCAGGTTTTGAGTTTAGCAACCAGGGCGTTGCCTCCGGCTTTTTCTTTCGCGAGGTCGGATTGTGGGCAACAGATCCAGACTTGGGAGAGATCCTATACGCCTACGCCAACGCGGGTGAGGGAGCTGAATATATTGATGCTCAGAACACTTCCGCCGTTCTAAAAAAACTCTTTAACTTTGAACTAACTGTAAGCAATACAGCCCAAGTGACAGTAGTTGTGGACGACACAATTATTTATGCTACTCCGCAAGATGTAGCGGATGCCTTGAAGAAATCAAAGGAGTACACGGACGAGCAGATTTTAAATGTAAAAGTGCCGGATGCCAGCACGACTCAAAAGGGTATTGTGCAGCTCACCAACTCTACAAACAGTACGTCCGAAACTTTAGCTCCGACCGCCAAGGCGTTGAAGACTACTTATGACTTGGCTAACAGTGCTTACAGACATAGAGGAAACGCGCCAACAGACTGGAACACCGCAATATTATCTGGCAACTATGCTGTGGCGGTTGCTAATTGGACAGGGTATTCTAATTACCCCACTGGATCGTACACTTATGGGAAGCTTGTTGTTCACGGCGACTATGGATTGCGCGTTCAAATTTACTATACGCATGATAACCCTGGACGTATATTTACTCGCGTTTCCTTTAATGATACGGATTGGAGGCCGTGGACGGAGGAAATCACAACCAACACGGCAGCAAACTGGCAAAAATACAAGCTGACTACCGATGTAGGTTCAAACAATCTTATTATTGGGGCAGACCTAAACAACATAACTAGAAATGGATTTTATGCTGGTGAAAACCTCGCTAATTGCCCGCTGGGTACGTCACAAGGTATTTGGGCATATGTTGAGGTTATGACTTTGGATGCTAATAGCGGCTATGTAATTCAGAAGCTGTATAATTTGCACGGTGAAGCTACTATGTATATGCGTACGTGTAGGTCTGGAACTTGGGGTCCTTGGTCGCA
Source organism: Paenibacillus sp. FSL P2-0173 (assembly GCF_038008045.1). Lineage (NCBI taxonomy): Bacteria > Bacillati > Bacillota > Bacilli > Caryophanales > Paenibacillaceae > Paenibacillus > Paenibacillus sp. FSL P2-0173. Next base: position 65,955 of record NZ_JBBOYK010000006.1, on the reverse strand, counting down.
AGACCTTTTTACATCTGTCGTTAATGGTAAAGGCGCTGTTGCTGGCGCAATTAACGGCAAGGGTGGCAGTGCGAGTGCAAGCAACTCATTCGCAGAGCTGGCGGCAGCAATAACGAACCTACCCGTAAAGCGATGGGCGACAGGTACGTTGAACGGACAAAGTGCACAGGCTACAAGCACAGTTAATGGGGTGGATATGAGAATAACCGTGACTGGGTTACCGTTCACCGTTAATCGCTTATTTGTACGGGTCATATTAGCGGAAACCGATGGTACGCGACACATCGACGCTGTTCTAATGACCTCATCAACCTTTAACGACAATAAAGGCGCTAAAGGATGGAGAAATAATTATGTGAACATTGGATACATCGAGCCACCTATACAGGGTTTCAATGTGTTGCTGTCCAGTAGCAGAATAGACGCGTACGCTGGCGGTTCTCCAATCGCCAAAATATCCGCCTATGAATGGTGGGCGTACGAATAAGAGAGGGTGTTTAAATTGAAAATAGGTCCAAAAGTGTATTGGAGAAAAACAACTGGCGAGATTATTTATATTACTTCACAAATAGAGTCCCCTTGGGCAGTTGAGACAACCAAAGAGGAAGACGTAAATTTTTATCCGCAACTAAAGGGTTATGACCAGGATCAGTTGGAAGTGTTGAAGCTGGAGTTTGATAAATATACCCAAGACTTTCAGCGAGCTACAGGCTATTGGATCAATCCTGAAACTGGATTGATAGAGTTTGCATATCTGTCTGGTGGAGGCGGAACAGATCCTGTCTACCAAACGCCTCTGACTGATCAAGTAAGCGACCTCAAGGCGCGCCAGGACAGCACAGAAGCTGCTATGCTTGCCCTTATGGACGTAACAACCAAATCATAAGATTAACGGAGGGAGGTGAAGCCTTATGTATGGGTTCTTGTTGAACATGTGGACTATGAAAAAGGTCGATGAACAACGGCTAATTTCATACACTCCAAAATTTATTAGCGAGGAAGAACAAAAAGCAATATTAGCAACAGCACAAAATGTTTAACCAGCGTATCCAAACCGGATGCGCTATTTTTATGCCCTCGTAGTGATCGGGGGCTTTTTATATTCAGGTCAGGAAAGTTGTCCTGGCCTATAGAGACGGGGGAAGCAAGTGGACAAGTCGGAGATTTATAAATTCATCGCCGCCTTTGGGGGTAGCGCGGTGACGTATCTTTTTGGAGGGTGGTCATTTGCCTTGGCTGCACTCCTTACATTTACAATATTCGATTATGCTACGGGGCTGCTTGCAGCGTGGGCAGAGGGTAGGAACGGAACGGGTCCCGGTTTAAAAAGCAAGATTGGTCTTATCGGTATTTCCCGTAAGGTTTTTATCTTTGCAATGGTAGCCGTGGGTCATATTGTAGACGGTATTTTGGGGGATAGCCATTTGTTTCGAGACACGGTGGCTTACTTCTATTTGGCTAACGAACTACTTTCAATAATTGAAAACGGTGGTAGGATGGGCGCGCCAATTCCACCAGTGATCCGGCAGGCGGTTGAGGTGCTAAAGAGCAAAGGCGGCAACCAAGGAGGGGATAGTAAGGATGCTGACACTGGATCAAGTAAGGAAAAAATCTGAGAAGCGGTTGAGCGTGCTTCATCCGGTTTTCAAGCTAGTTATGGAAAATCTCATCGAGCGATGTTATGCCCGTGGAGTCTGGGTGTTAATTACGCAAGGATTACGGACGTATGCGGAGCAGGATGCTTTGTATGCTCAAGGCCGCACGAAGCCGGGGCAGGTGGTCACGAAAGCACGGGGCGGATACAGTAATCATAACTTTGGGTTCGCGGCCGATTTCGCGCTGCTGTTGCGTGACGGTCGTACGGTGTCCTGGGACACGCTGCGCGACGATGATAAGGATTCGCTTCCTGACTGGAGCGAAGTCGTTGAAGAAGCTAAAAAGCTTGGCCTTGAATGGGGCGGCGATTGGCGTAGCTTTAAAGATATGCCTCACCTGCAGATGGTCTTTGGAATTACGACGGCTCAATTTCGGGCGGGCAAGCACCCAACTCAGGCCCAGCTTGATGCAGCTTTAATGAAGATTAATAAAACGGAGGATGAGGAAATGACAGCAGAAGAAAAGGCAGCGTTTAAGGAGCTGCAAGCAATCGTACAAAAGCAGGCTGACCGTATCAAAACGCTGGAGACAGCAGCTAAACAGCCTAAAGTACCAGCGTGGGCAGAACAAGCCTGTATCAACGCCAAGGCCGCAGGTGTCCTGGATACCGCAAATGATGGATCTTATGACTTTTACCGCATGGTCACACTACTTGATCGAACCGGTATTTTCAACGGGAAAGGGGATAAATAACATGATTGAACATTACATTACAACCATTGCGCTGTCCGTTATCGCTTTGGTTACCATTGGAGCTTTGACATTAGGCACAGCAGTATACCGCAAGCTTAAGCCTGTATATGAGGCTCGTTTCAGTATCGAGCAGCGTAACCGGATCGGGCAATTGGCAGGGGATGCATGCGCTTGGGCAGAGCGTAATTATGCCAAAGCTGGTGCGGAAAAATTTCACGAGGCCGTCAAGTATCTGACTGTCAAACTGGATCAGATTGGCGTATCTATTAAACCGGAAGAAGTAGAGGCAGCCGTTCAGAAAGCATGGGAAGAATTTAACCCGAATAAAATTAAATCTGCTTAATATATTTACAGAATCACCCAAACCGATTATACTTTCCATATAAATCCGAAAGCATCGGTGATACCCTGCTGGCATACGCTGGTGGGGTATTTTTCTATTATCGCGGAAATTTATAAATATTTTTTGGAAATAACTCCAATATTTACGGGTAATATTTAAATGTTTATATTCACATGATACAAAAGTATTATAGCAACAACAAACTTAAGGAGGTACTAATATGGCAGGAGGACCAGATGATAATGTACCTTTAGATCCGCACAAAAATGCGAATCTAAAGGTAACTGCAGGTCAAAGTGGAGTTATTCAGTTTAAATCAGAAGCAGCATGGGAGCAAGCAATTTGTATTTACGATGATGCAGGAAGAAAAGTGGCTGAGAAGGGAACATATGCTTCAGAAGGAAGAGACATGAATGATTGGGATGTACCAACCAGTACCTCCGATATAAGTTATTTAGTTACTGGTTGGCATAAACAAGGTCCACCCCTAGGAAGTTTACCTTGGATTCAAAGTAATGTTCAGGTAAGTGTAGATTCTTCAGACAATAGCATTTCATTTAATTACGAGGATGGACCGGATTCCGACTTTAATGACATAGTCGCAACTTATCGGCCACTATAGAAATTGAAACTATGTATATCAGTAAAAAGCTCTGCTAACCTTAATTGGTCGGCAGAGCTTCTTTGTTATTTGAAACAATTGCGGATACTTAACAATAGCGAAACAATACTTATTGCCCAGCCAGATATAGATATTGTCCATAAGATTGCATCATACATAGAGTTACCTCCTATAGAGGGGCATATAGCCCCTTATTGATAATTGTTAGCAGCCTCCAGTTCTTGCATTTTTGAATTTACCGAGTTGTGAAACATGATGTGCCAGTTACTATTCTTAAATTCTTTGTAATCTTTCGCCGCTCCTACCTTTTCAATTGGATGGCCCAGCTCCTTCATTGCGCTTTCTAGCAAAATTACATTCTGCTTTGTTGCTCTGTACTTTTTAAACATTATCATTACCTCCCTACGTAAGGCCGCCGCCAATTGTGTATGTCAATCCGTTATGTTAAGATTGGGTGAAGATGGCGCTATACTAGCCGCCACCTCTGGTACTTTTAACGTTTACGCTGCCCGCGTCGTTTAGGTACCTTTTTCTTTTTCTTGCTCTCTTTAAACACTTTGACCAAACCGATAATTGCAGTTATCAGGTTTGTGAGTGCTGTGGAGAGCAAGACCCAATCTATTGCTCTCAAATCTCTTTCACCCCTCTCGGAAGTTAATGTTTCACTTCCTGTAAATAATATATCACATCCTGTAATTTTGGTCAACTAAAAAGTTTGATTTTCTGTAATTAAAATATTATAATGCGTATATAAATTACAGGAAAGAGGTCTTTCGATGGCGATAACATATAAGCCCTTGCTGAAGTTGTTGGTTGAGCGAGGAATGAAAAAAATGGATTTGCGTACAGAATTGAGTTTGGGACCGTCGACTATCGCAAAATTCGATAAAGGTGAGTACGTATCGTTGGAAGTCGTTGAAAAGCTGTGTGCATATTTCGATGTGCAGCCAAACGATATTATTGAGTATGTAAAGGAGCAGGAGGGGTAATATCCTCGCTGCTCCTTTTTTTATTGAACAAAATAAAAAGCCCTCAACATGAGGACTTGTGTGGTATAATCTGGATTGGACAACGGGTGGGGGTCACGGCGCAGCCTTCTGTAAAGGAGGTGATTGACGCCATGACTGCACTTGGTACGCTTTATCTGCTCTTGAAAGTAACTGCAACGGTACTGAGCCTTTGGTTTAGTTCCCGCAAGTTTTTCCGATGGATCAGACGTAGACGTAACAAGCGCAAAACCCACCGCTAAGGTTGACCGCCTACGGTGGGTTTTGCTGTCTTCACAGTATATATGCGCGCCGTGAGGCACTTCGTTGTTCAGGGGGAGTGTAGCGACTCCCCTTATTTCTATTCTTATGTTACCACACCGAAACTATACAGGCAATGGGATTGCCTTTGTTGACTATATGAAATATAGAGCAGGAGGTATGACCCTTTCTGCTCTTTTTTTATGTCTTGAATACAGAACGCATGTTTGCATATAATAGTCACAGAGAGGTGATCATCATGTTACCAGACATCGAACGCAAACTACTGCGGATACTGTACAACTATTCCGCTGGAAGAAGGCGACTACCAACCATGAAGGAGCTGGAGATAAAGACAGGGAGACGCGCAGAGGACATTAGAACGGGTTTACTGGCACTGGAGAAGGATAACTATATTGTATGGGATAACAAGAGTGATACCCGCCACATCATGATAATAGAGGGCTGGGATCGTGATCAGAAGATTGTTACACCCCCAGGTGCGGCGAATAGATACTATACAGAATATTAAACCCCCGGATTGCTCCGGGGCTCTTTTTATTTACCAGTATTTATTAACGCTGTCTCCCCAGCTTCAAAGCCTATTCCACTAGCCGCTTCGAGTTTAAATCCTTTACTACCTTTTGGTACTTCAAATGCAATGTTTGCCTTCTTCGTCAGACCTGGGTTAATTTTAGCGAAAAACAACATGTTTTCTGGTTTGTTTACATACATGTCTGCATCGCTCATGGGTTCATATTCTGTTCCATCTGTGCCGATCAGCTTGAACATGCTGGAGTCCAGCGTGCGGGCTTCTTTATCTCCGTTTTTAATCGCCAGATTAATGACGATGAATTTTTCTTCAGTTGTTTTCTGAAGGTACTCGTTGTCACCGATCTTTGTCTTAGCGCTCACTTTAGTTGCTGTTACAGTAAGACTGCCCACCTTTACGGCTTCGCCTACTTTAGTCTCCTTAGGAGCAGCGTCCTTTTCAGTATTAGCAGTTTGTGTATCAGCTTGTGTAGTAGATCCTGTAGCTTTCCCGCTATCTGTAGTGGTGGCTTTAGCCCCACACCCGGAAGCTATAATCCCAAATGCAAGCACAGCAGTAGTAAGTAATGCTAGTTTCTTATTAAACAAATCTTATTTCCCCCTATGTAATCAAATAATTTATAGAATTAGTATATATGACCTAGGAAAATATTTCTACAGAAAATATGTACATGCTGCTACTAAAGTCATATACTGGTCATATATTACGGAAAATTATCCCTATAGGAGAGTATCCAGTTATGACAGAAACGAAAAAGGGTCTTCCCAAAAAGGAGACAGAGGAAGTGAAAAAGTCTTGTTTTATTGTTATGCCTATTTCGGATGCAGAAGGTTACGAGAAGGGGCATTTTGGACGTGTTTATGAACATATAATAAAGCCAGCGTGCAAGTTAGCTGGTTTCGAGCCGATTCGAGCGGACGATGTAAAGCATACAAATGCAATTATTTTGGATATTATTAAAAAGATCATAGAAGCCGATATGGTTGTTTGCGATTTGAGTTCTCGTAATCCTAATGTGTTATATGAACTGGGGATTAGGCATGCATTTAATCTGCCTGTAGTTTTGATAAAAGACACTATTACTCCTCGCCCTTTTGATATTTCTGCACTTCGCGATGTGCCTTATGATCCCAGTCTAAGAATCGACACTGTTTCTATTGCCATAAACGCAGTATCGGAAGCATTAAAAGAAACATTCGAGCAAAAAGGAAAAGACACAAATTCTTTGGTAGAGTTATTGGGTATACAATCTGCTAAATTACCCGAACCTAAAACCATAAGCGGGGAAACGTCAATACTTTTGAACGCAATTGATGATCTAAAATTATCACTACTAGAAAGTGAAAATAAGCCTAATTGGGACACATGGAATGAGGCCTATAAAAATCTGCCGAACTCTGAAAAATTAAAGTTATCTGAGCAATTTCAGCCAGGATTTTTCATTGAAAATAATCGTTTTGGAGTTTGCCAAGTTAGTAATTTCAGCATGAGTACAGGTACTATACGAGCAACACAGTTGGGATCAGACCGAGCTGTAAGAATAAACTTTCCTTATACGGATACTTTTATCATTGATTCAAACCAAAGTCTACTTGGTTCAAATAATTGAAATATTCAAAGGCATATGATATATTGATTCCATTACGATTTTATTAATTATCTCTGCTGACATGCGTCTAGGTGGAGAATAGTCTGTTGAATGCGGCATATCTCTCTATTGGGTTATAGCTGTCTAATAGCGGTACTATAATGGCCGCTACATGTGTGATTTATTGTTAAAAAAAAACCTCTCGTGCACCTTCTGTGCTATGAAATGTCGAGAAGTTATTTTTTTAAAACATCTATCACTTGTGTAGCGGCCTTTTTGCGTTCTCATATTTTATTAAAGGAGATGATTTGGATGGAATTGTAAAGAAGTTAATCGCATTAACGAGGCTGAATAATGTGTGGGGAATTGTGGTCCGTATAGGTAAAATTCCAGTTGTGGAGGAGTAGGGAATCTACTCGGGCCTTGTTACTATCAGCCTCTCGTACATATAAAGTCACCATTATTTTAATAATGCGTTCGCATCTTGTTCGCATTTTAGTTCTAGTTTGTAAAATACTGTGTTATACTCGACTTAACCTCTCAAACGGAAATTATTACATCTAGGAGTGATGACCTATTCAGAAAAAAGTAATCGATTTATATGAGCTGGCCGCTTATATGAAGAAAACACCAGAACACTACCTTAAATTTATTTCGGATACTACTTGTCAAACTCTCGATCCAAACGAACCTGTGCAATTATCTTTTGAATCTGTTTCTCGGAAAGGTTTTTCCCGTCAACCGCTATCGTAAATTGTTCCAAAAGCTCCTCGTCAGTCAGATCAATTTTAGAAACAAACTCCTTCACATCGGAAGATGGGAGGGGGTTTGTTATATTGTGTTTTTCTATTACATTTTTGAGTTCTTTAATAAATCGTTCTTGAGTGTCCTCACCATTCTGCTCAAAAGCCGCCATAATTGTTCTGAGTTCGTAGGCTTTATTGAACTCCTCTACAAATTCAACCTCCTCACTATTTGAATGGTTTTCTTCAGAGTTGAAATATCCATTAAAAAACCTTTCGTACTCATCACCCTTAGATGCTTGATGATATGCAGGGGACATATATAGCCCTGATTTAATTATAGCTAAGAATATATCTTCACGTAGTTCTTCGTAAAAAAATCCACCATTATCAGTGAGCACCTTTAGGATACTAGGAAGTTCTCTCGCCGCTTTGTAACGTTCTGTTGAGATTGTGACATCTTCATCATCTGTAATAACAGAAATTGAAACGCCTAGCGCGTCAGCAATAGAACGCAAAGTTTCAAGACTGGGATTGTACCGATTACCTTCGACATCCGCAAGGTAAGACCTAGACATATTTGCCTTCTTAGCTAATTCAACTTGAGTTAGCTTTTTTTGTTTTCTAAGCGTCTTAATGTTTTGACCAATAGACATGTCCAGACTCCTTCACAATAGTTTCACTCTATTCTACCTTTCGTATGTCGGTAATACAAGTTGTATAATGACGGAAATACAAGTAAATAAGAGTAAAATGACGGCTTTACAAGTATTTTATTCGTTTTATCTCCATAATGCTTGAATATGCCCTAATTCGGAGTTAGACAGAAAGGACGGAAATACAATACAATTTGCTCATCGGAGGTGAACAATTAATGGACAAACGACTTATAGCTGCGGCCATAAAGGAAAAACGCAAGGAAATGAAAAAGCGCCAAAATGAAGTGGCTGTAGAAACTGGACTATCCCGGAATTATATTTCTGATATCGAAAATGGAAGATATATGCCGAGTGTAGGAACCTTAGTTAAGATAGCTTCGTGTCTGGAAATAGATTTAAACACGCTTCTGATGTCGGAAATACAAGATAAAAACAGTGTAACCCAATAGATTGATTTTTATTCCTAAGAGAGGAAAGACCACAAATGAACCCTAATGCAATCGTGATGACACCTGAACAGTTTGCTGATTTGAAGGAAAGTCTTATTCGCGAACTTGAGCCAAAAATCAAATCTCAAGTAAAGGGAGAAAGCCGAAAACAATCAGCTTCGGTAAGCCTCAGTATATGGCCCCCTATAAGAGACGAAGCATTGCACCGTCTCAGACACTTGGTAACATACAATCGGTATCAAGTCGTCAATGCACTATCAACAATCGTTCGTAACTCATTGGGTGTCAGTAATGTACAAGGACTGACGACAGACCAAGCACAGGCAGCCAGAGAAATTGTCGATGCTGTTGTCTCCACAATGCTAAAGTACAGCAAACTAAAGGCTGGTGAACAGGGTGAACATACGAACTGAAAGATGGCTCAGTCATGAAATCCGCTTTGTCGAGAAGATGCCGGGTGAATGGTGGGCGGTAGCGGCAGATGTGGCGAAGGCGCTGGCATATAAGCATACGCCCCATATGACTCGTATGGTGGATGAAGATGAAAAAGATACTGTCCGTTTAGTGGACAGAAATACACTTCGAGGTAATCCGAACGTTGCAGTTATTTCTGAGACTGGTATTTACGAAGCTACTTTTAATAGCAAGCGTCCAGAAGCGAAGGAATTCAAGAAATGGGTCAAGGGCTTGCTCAAGCAGCTTCGCCGATCGACCGGACTCGAAGGCTTTCAAATCTTCCGCATGCTGGACAAGGACCACCAGAAGGAGGCCATGCAGAAACTACGATCCAGCTTAAAACAACCTGTGCGAGTCGATTTTATCAAAGCCAACACGATAGCGAACAAAGCTGTTTCAAGTAAATACGGTCATCCCAAGATGATCAAGAAAGACCAAATGACACCGGACATGCTGGTTAGCAGGCAGGAGATTCTTGAGGATACTGTCGATCTAATGGGCACCAAAGAACGGTTTGGGCTGGACATAGCGGTATCTCAAACGATCTACGACAAGCACATTCATTAACGAAAGGGTGGTAGCTATGAACGAACCACAAAAAGAAACCACCGCGGCAACGGTGGTATCAAAGGAATCATTAAATGGACTGGACAACTTTCAGATTGCTGCTGAGTTGTACCGCTTAATTGAGAATCGCAGTTTAAGCGAACTGCGCGAGATTGCTAGATACATTGAAATCATAGCAGTCAATAAAAAAGAATGGCAGCAAGAAGATGGGATTATGGACGACGAAGCCTTTTCTTTATTACAGGGTTATCAATCTTCCCAGGAATCTTCGGGTGAGCAATGTAATCAGCAGCTATCCCAAATTGAAGAGCTTTCTTGTACAACAGAGCTTCATCTTCATGCAACACCGGAATCTGTTGCGGCTGAATCTCAAACTCGCGTTCGAGGTCTATTACCTCCCAAAGATAGCTTGTAACGTAATCCAGTGCGCGATTTTTGGCAGATTCCCGATCTTCTGAAATGACCCAAACATGGGCAATTGCACTGGCGATATCTGCACAATCTTTATTCTCTGGCATTGGAATAACATTTATCACAAATAAATACGGATTCAACTCTATCACCTCCCCTCTGGAGATAGTTTACCAGAATGAGGAAACAGAAAGAAAGGATGTCGAATATTAACGACTCCCGAACAAACGAAATTCATTAAAAGTTCAATCCATAACAATCTGCAACTGTGATGGGTGAATTCGATAGTTTTTATCGCCAAATCTGATATTCACATGGTTGAGTTCAAAAAATCGGTGCCACTCTTCATTGTAGTAAGTTACAGGATCAGTGTTTTCGATTAGACCGCTGTCGGTTATATCGGTCCATGTTCCTATGAGGTTAGCGTAAATTCGTTTCACTTAAAACACCTGCTTTCAGCAAAATTATGACCAAAATCTATTTTAAATGAGAAGGAAAAATCTTGGAAGGGAGCATGCACACACATGACACTCACAGTTGAACGATTGGAACAACGTCGGGCAGCTTGGAAGCGCCTGAATCTATTGGAGGGAATGCAAAAGCGAGCTGTTGCTGGTACTGCTGAATTCTTTGATGAAGCAATTGGCGAGCTTAAAGCGGAACTAGGAAGCGGACAGAGCGTCAAGGACAAGCCTTGCTGTGCGGTTTGCGGTAACAGCATGGAACTACGGTTCTTGCGCCGCTGGAACGAGCAGGACGTATGTAGGCCGTGTATATCTGAAATGACGGCAGATTATCCCTTGGAGAGAGGTGAACACATTGCAGAATCACGAACAGCAGTTATTCCTTCAATTCTATAACTCTCTTGCCCCGGAAGTGCAGCGGGACATTAAGCATTATCTATTCTTGTACGATTGGTACCTGGACGAGAAGGACCCGAAAGCTCGGGGAACGTTGCAGATAGAAATGAACATGCTGGAGCGCAAATACAATTTGGAGGTAACGCATGGAAATAAAAATACCCAGCGCTAAGGCGCACAACTTTAAAGCGCACCGTGACCTGTCAGTTAACTTTGGACGGATAACACAGATCACGGGCGACAATGCGCAAGGTAAATCCAGTATTTTGGAAATCCCTACGTGGACATTGTACGGCACAGACACGATGGGAAGCAAGCTTGATCCATCGCCCACCAATTATGAATACGATGCTGTGCTGTCTGAAACCCTGCTAGACATTGACGGAAAACAGGTGCTTCTAGGTCGTGGAATCGAGAAGGGAAAAACCACTTATTACATTAACGAGGTCCCGAGCAAGGCCGGAGACTTCGACGAGATTGTTAAATCTCTATTCGACAAAGACCTGTTCCTATCGCTCTATAACCCCTCTTATTTTTTCACGCTTCACTGGAGCACTCAGCGGGATCTATTGCTGCGGTATGTAGCCCCTGTTTCCAACAAAGAGGTATTTACCGAAATGAGCCGGACAAGCCCGGAACAGAAGTCCAAGGACATAAAACTGAACCCACAAGCTGCCAAGCTGTCGGAGCTGGTCAAGAAACACACGCTGCAGCAGTTGGGAGAAATCCATAAGAAGAACAAGAACGACAAGGATACAGCCTATAAGCGGGCTCAAGGCCGAACAGAGGCGCTTGTCGATCAACTCCAGAAGCTACCACTTGCACCGGATGATATCGAAGCGGTGAAAGTCGAAGATGCCGCGCTACTTGAGCAAATAAAGACGCTCGAAGCTCAAACGGATCTTGCCGGAGAAACAAACCGCAAGCGTACCGTTCTGGAAAGCACCATACAGTCCCTACAACGCCAGATTGCCCAAGCCAAGGACAACTATATGCGTGTCTATAATGAGCCTATTGAAGAGCATTGCCCTGCCTGCAAACGTCCGCTTGATACGGAGTCTGTGGAAGCTGTCACAGAGAATAAGGAACGCCGGAAGGAAGAACTGCGGACCGATCATCAAAAGCTTATCAGCGAGCGCAAGGAACTCGAAACCGAGCTTGCCGCAATCGAGCCTGTAGATGTTTCAGAGCAGAATGCACGAATTCGAGAATTGGAACAGCAGCGGGATCGTACAGCGGACATTATTGCTGCTCATAATTCACGTCATGGCATGCAGGCCGACATCGACAAGGCCCGCTCTGACGAGGCTGATACACTTGCCAGCCGGAACGACTCTATCTTTGTTCTGGACGCTATCAAGGCGTTCGAAGCGAAGGAAGCTGAATTGCAGGCCACCAAGGTACAAAGCCTGTTCACAACTCTATCAATCTCTTTATTTAAAGAACAGAAGAATGGCGAGCGTAAGCCGGACTTTGTGATTGAAAAGGACAATAAGCCGTATCCGATCTTGTCGCTTTCTGAGTGCGTCCGTGCTGGTTTGGAACTGAGGGAAGTCCTCAGCGAACAGAGTGGGGTGATATCACCTGTAGCGGTGGACAACACTGAGAGCACTTTCAAGATTAAAAAATCTTCCGGTCAGCTCATTCTGGTAAAAGCCATCGAGGATGCACCTTTAGAAATCAAACAAATCGGAGGCGAGTCAGAATGAAGCCACATGAACAACTGGAATATGAAATGGCAATGGAAAACATGCTCAAGGTCCTGCCCGCCATGCTGGGTATGTATGGGGCAGTAGCCAAGGCAACAAAGGCATATTATGACGAATTGATTGCCGCTGGATTCAGCGAAGCTCAAGCAATGCACATTGTTTCCACACAGGGCATTACAGCTCGCTTAGGAGGTGGGCAGTCTTGAAAAACGGAAAGAAGCCTACCCGCCGCCAACAGGCCGCAATTACAGAAGCAAACTTAAACCCTGATAACTGGCTAGTGTTCAAAGTCGAACCCACTACCTTGCATATCGTACACCGCACTTCTGGCAAGACCCAAATCATCCAATCATAGGAGGCCACACCAACATGGCAAATACAAAACAACTCAGCACTGAAATAAATCTCAACGAAATTCAAGCGATTGGCGAATTTGGTCTGCCGGAGCTTATGACTATGAAGGAAACGCTCGGCAAGAAGCTCACAATCCCTCAATTCAACCTGTTTATGTACCAAATGAACCGCATGAAGCTGGACCCATCTTTGAAACACGCTTTTCCTATTCCTTACGGCGACACCATAGATATTAGGATTGCTTACGAGGGATACCACGCGAAGGCTCAGGAATCCGAAGGATATCAAGGTGTATACAATCAGGTCATTTGCGAAAATGAGGTTGAAGATTTTGAAGCGGAGACTGATGAAGAAGGCGTTATTGTAAGCATCAAGCATAAAATACGCTTCCCACGAGGCAAGGTTATGGGGGCCTACTCCATCGCAAAAAGAGAGGGACGAAAGAACGCTATTGTGCTGATGGATGTATCTGAGGTTCAGAAGTGGGTTAAAAAGAACCCGAATTTTTGGAAACTAGATGACGGCTCGATAGATCCAGATATGTTCAAAAAGCATGCAGGTACGCGAGCTATCAAAGCTCAATACGATATTGCTGCTGTGGTCGAGGATAGTATGGAGTCTCTCAACGCTGGATCAGCAGTACCTTCATATGAGCCACAGGGACGACGTGACATTACTGCCGAGTCGGACGCAGCAGCGGCGGCAGCCAAGCAAGGTGACAAGCAACTACCTAGCGAAGAACCGCCACTAACACCTGTTGAACAAGCCTTAGCAGACATGAAATTTAAATTTAAACAGCTTGGCATTATTGAAAGGGAAGATCAGGCCGCCTATATCCAGAAGCATGCTAAACCGAAGGATGACAAGCCTACGCTGGCGGAACTCAAGGGTCTGCTGAAAATCATGGACTTGCACCTTGCGGAGAAAGCCGCCCAGGAGCAGGCAAATGACGAGCTTCCACTTTGATAACCAAGTTGAAATATACGTCCGCTGTGATGACTGTCACGTTTGCGGCAATGAGATAAATCCTGGCCGGGAAGAGTACATTCGCGATTTGCGAGTGTGCCCCCGGTGCTACGGAGAGCTGAGGGGAGGCGGCAGAGTTGCCCGAGGACATGGAGCAAATGGACCTGTTCGACTTTCCTGCTGAAACTTCCCCGCCTGCAGGCCCAGTGTTGAACGGAATGTACTACGAGCGCAGCACGGATATGTTTGTGTCCTTTGTCTTGGGCCGCAGGCATTATGAAGAACCAGCAAAGGGATGTCCACACCTTAAAGAGTGGCAAGATCGGATTAAGAGGGAGAGGGCAATATGAACATTTCAGGAATAAGGTTTGAATATTTTAACGGATGCCAAAACGTGTACATTGACGCGGTTGGTGATGATTTAATCCCAAAATTTGAACATACAATTCCCGTTGAAGAGGGCGGAACCATTCACTGGGGGATGAACGAACACGGAATCATTAACTTCGGTCTTTGGAGAGATGATCCTAAAAAAAGACCGGGGCATGGTGGTATGTGGTCAAGTAGGGCAGGAGTTGTAGGCCCACTGATTGACCGCAAGATGGTTGACGTTGGAATCAACGGTTTCGCCGCTCACATCACGGTTGAAGCCCTAGAAAAAATCCTTCCTGATGAATATGAAATTAGGGAACGGGACTCGTACGGGGAAACCGTGTACGAAGTACAAAGGGAAGACGGGAATAACGCTCCTTCCTCAAGAACAACGGTATTGAATGCTGGATATTGGTACGGAGGTTTACCGGATGAAAGTTGATATCCTGGCATCCGGCAGCAAAGGCAATTGCATCGCGCTCACATCGGGAGATCAAACCATCCTTATAGATGCTGGTATACCTAAGACCAAAATCGAAAAGCGGCTGCTTGAGGTGGGTATTAGACCGGATGAAGTTAGGTCGATATTTGTCACTCACGGTCACGGGGATCACATCGCTGGCCTGCCCTTCGCCAACAAGTACCGGATAAAGGTTTTTGCTCCTGAGGCCGAGTGGCAGCGAATTGAGATAGTGGACGAAGATTTACGCCGCGTCATCGGAGTGCATGAACCTTTTTACGGTTGTGGTTATGAAACACACGCTTTCCACACTTTTCATAACACTTTTGACTCTTTTGGTTACGCAGTTACGTTCTATGGGAACACGGCTGCTGAGGACACCAAGGTATCTATATGCTTGGACACTGGCAAGGTAGATGCCGAGATGATCAACGGCATGAAAGGGTCAGATATCTACATCATTGAGGCTAATCACGATGTGGACATGCAGGTAAGCTCCGATCGACCCGAAAGCGTCATTGCTCGTAATCTATCGGACTTGGGTCATCTAAGTAATGACCAGACCGCAGCAGCGCTTCAACAGCTCATAGAGGGGTGTGGTGAGCATATCTACCTGACTCACCTTTCAGGCACTTGTAACATGCCCACGCTGGCGGAAATGACCGTAAAGGCAGCACTAAAGCGGCGGGGATTTATAGCAGGAGAACATTACACATTGGAGGTAGTTTCGGAATGAAAATTAAGGTGATTAAGAAAATCCAGACCAGCGCTAAACAGTGGATTGCTCAGGGGGAAGTACTCGAAGCTCGAAGAGTTACAACAAAGTTACTGGATTTTAACGCTCCATTCCAAATCATTTCTGGCCCGTTTGCTGGAGAGGAAATACCTTTCAAACTAGCATTGGTTTTACCGCATGAGCCCCGGCCTACACAACAGCAATTTGACGAACTAGCTAAGCAGAATGGCGAACTGCTGGACAAGCTTGAAATCGCAGAAGACGACCTTCGGAAAGAACAGGAGCATGTAGAGCTTCTACGGGCGATGAACGAAGATTTGGAGCGATCAAAGAAGGCTCTGCTACAGACGATTGAACGAAAAGTGGACGAGCAGCTTAACAGTGAAATGCTTCTGCAGCGTATCCGGGAACTGGAGACAATCGCCAACAAGCGCGATGAAATGATTAAATCCATTAAATCCGTAAGCGTTGTGATACGAGATAAACGCAACCCCGTTGAGTTGCCTCGGGATGTAGCAAAGGCAATCGAAGGACTGCGAGGATTTGATTTTAGTAATTACGGAATTATTGCATGTGACGAATATGCAGATGACGTACAGGATTGGATAACGGTAATCAGAAGTTACTTGTCAGAAGTAAACACACCAGAAAATGAAATGAGCAATGGTGACAAACTCATGCTTGCTCTTATCAACGGCTACACTATTGCGCCTAAGACCGACGAGTTGGCAGACGAAATCGACAGCCTTACAAGCGTCTGGTTCCACAACGTTGTGAAGTCTGGCGGCGATATCGAATCTACTCGGCAGGATCTAAACAAAGTGATCTATGAATTCATGCGTGGTTTGGATAAAACAGCAGTTTAAGCAGGTGAAACGGAATGGCAAACCCCCAACTCGAAAATGGGTACGCGAGGATCGCCAACGAGATATTCGATAACATCGTGAAGAGGTACCACAAATTTAACGGAACTCAATATGCGATTGTCCTGGCGGTCTGGCGATACACTTACGGGTACGGGCGAAAGGACCATGAATTAGCCGTGAGTTTCATCGCTGAATATCTCGAAGGCGACCTGCGAGGCGTAAAAAAGGAATTATCTTATCTTATAGAACGTAAGGTGCTGGTTGTAACAGAGGAAGCTTACGGGTCCAAATCTCGTAAAATCCGATTCAACAAAAACTATGACCAGTGGCTTGTGGGGGACAAAACGCCCCCTAGGAAAAAACAATCTCTCGGGGTACAATCCTCCCCCTCTGAGGGGTCTAATCATACACCAAGAGAGGGGGACGATTCACCCCCCAATAAAGAAAGAAAGAAAAATATAAAGAAAGAAGAGATAGAAGATATGTCACCTACTCCTGAAAAGATTCAATTTCACGACACAGTTTTTCTCACTCAAGAACAATATGAAAAACTCTGCTCTGAGTTCGGTAAGCAAAAGGTAGATGACACCATCGAAGCCTTGGACGAATGGCAAAGTAACAAAAAGAAGAGCCAACACAAAAAGGACCATAACAAAACTCTGCGTGTTTGGATAAAGAAGGACCAGGCGAAAGCTCCTGTTAAAACCAAACAGCAACGCAACCAAGAGGAAATGTCTATTTTAAACCAGTTCTACGAGGAGGGAGCAGCGCGTGAAGCAAACGGAAACAGCCAGCTTCCTAGCGGTAATCAAGACGGCGTATCCCTACTTTGAAATAACGGTTCCTGTGACCAAGCTATGGCATCAAATGCTTGCGGATATTCCCTATGAGGTTGCAAAGGAGCGTCTGGGCAAGCATATACGCACAAGCAAGTTTGCTCCTACCATTTCTGACATTTGTACTGAAGAGGATACGCAGCCCTCTTTCTACGAGCTACAACGGGCAGAAGAACAGGCGGAAGCCTTGGCCCTTGAAGAATATAACCAACAAGCCGTGCCTATGCCTGACCACATTCGGGAACGACTGGAGCGCTTGAACGCTCGAATGAGGCTGAACCATGAGTCTTGACGCTGAACGCGCAGTCCTCGGGTCAATCCTGAACAAACCCGAACTGCTAGATGATTGTTACCTGACTCCCGAAGATTTTGGGGCTGATGAAAGACACGGGCTGATCCTTACAACGCTTCGATTTGCTTATGAACAGTTCACCGGAAATCCTGACCCATTTGACCCGCTGTTGATGGTCCAACACTGGGGCGGGAATATTGCGAAGATCGGCTGAGTGAGCTACCTCATGCAGCTTCGTGATGCAGTTCCTGCGGTTCATAACTACCAAGCCTATCAGTCCATTGTTCGAGAGGCGTATGTACAACGGGAAGCCGCTAGGGCTTTCGAAGAAGCATCGGCTGCGGGAGTAATTGACGTAACGTCTGTACAGGAACGAATGGATGAGCTTAACCAACTCCAAAAGGGACAGGCCGAGAACAACATGCTTCGAATGGCGGAAGTGCTGGACGGTCACCACCTAGAAATTCTGGACCGTGGTTCGAGGGCGGGGATTACGGGAACCAAAACAGCATCCGACGACTTGAATGAGATGGGGAGCGGTCACCAGCCTGGAGATGTGACCATCGTAGCGGCACGGCCCAGTATCGGAAAAACAGCCTACATTGTTAATGACTCTATAGCGGCTGCTGAGGGTGGAACTACTGCTGCTATATTCTCGGCTGAAATGCCCTCCAAAGATGTGTCAGAACGCCACATATGCGCTCTAGGTGGCATCGACAGCAAAAAGATACGAACGGGTCGCCTAACGGAAAACGATTGGGACAGCTACAGTAAGGCGCTTGAGATTTTAGAGTCGTTACCAATCTACATCGACGACACACCGGGCATGACAATCGAATACATTTGGCGCCAAGCGAAGGCACTCAAAAAGCGGAATCCGCGCCTAATCATTTATGTTGACTATCTTCAATTAATTGAGTCAGAACGGAAATTCTCGAGTACGTCTGAGCGTGTATCCTATGTTTCGTCACAGTTCAAAAAGATGGCTCGGGTACTGGGTATCCCAGTGGTAGTAATCTCTTCTGTCGGACGGAAATGTGAGGATCGGCAGGACAAACGTCCGATGATGTCAGACCTACGGGATAGCGGAAACATTGAGTTTGACGCGGACGTGATTATCTTCCTTTACCGGGACGACTACTATTACCCGGACACGGTTCTGAAAGGGGTCATGGAGCTGATTGTAGCCAAAGGCCGGAAGATCGGTACCGGAACAATACAAATGATGTTCAATCGGAAAACAAGCCGCTTCATGAATCTCACGAAGGACGATAAATATGAGCTTGAAAAGAAGGTGAGAGAACATGGGGCAAATCGTAGATGAAGCAGGCTATCAGAAGTCGCTGGAATGGCTCGTTTCAAAGGCTCCGATGCTGGATGACCCTTTGATTGATGAATCTACTAAAACGAATTTGAGAAAGCAATATGATCTTGTATCTGCAAAGGTCAAAGAGTATCGGCGTGGGGAGTTGGTAGCCAAGTTTCCTGGCCTGAAAGAGCAATACAAGATACTCGGATGGACGTATCAGGAAATGCCTTCACAGACTGGGCAGCAAGCCTCCAACACTGTGAAAGAAGTGGAACCGACCAACACACCTACCGAACCGGAACAGGCTCCAGAAACGCCACCAGAGCCGCCAAAAGCTATGCCGAATCTATCAGGATGGTTGGACTAATTAAATAGGGAGAGGATACACATGCAACCCGTAACAATCAAGCTGACAGAGGAACAACGGTTTATGTTCGAATCTCAGGTTGACCAAGCGTTGATGATAGTTAAAGAAATTGATATTTTTCCCGAGAGTCAACAAATCAGTCTTAACGGGACTTATTTTCTGGTGGACTTAGCAGATCCACAAATTATTAAACAAGGTGAATACACGATGGCTATGGATATCACTGAACGAGACGTATTCGAGAACGAGGTGACCAGCCATGAGTGAACAATTTATAGCCATCGTAATTCCAGTGCTGGACTATCCGATTCAGGGCTACCAGCCTGGAGACATGCGAGTCAAGCTTCAAGAGGAAGTTAATGAGCTGATCGAGGAAGTGGAGTCCAAGGAGTACGACCAACGCCGGACTCTTTCAGAACTGTTCGATGTGCTGCAGGTGACGATAGGGTTGATCCGACAACAGGCGCGTGAGACTCTACCGCCTGGAGAAGCTACCAAGGTCCTGCAAAATGTGATTGCCCGGGCCAACCAGGACCACCTATATAAGATTACAGAGTATGGGCGGCAGCGAAACTGGGAGGCGGCGAAGCGATGACTCTTTTGGAGATAGATCCGGCTATGAGATTCGTTGGAATTGATCCAGCGACGACAACGGGGCTTGTTGCTTTGGACATTGACGGGAATGTGCTGGTACAGACGGACATTCAAGGAAAAGGTCCTAAAATAAAGGGTGGAATAACTGTTCCTCAGCTTGTCTCTCTACAAAATCAGCTTTACCAACTGCTCCAGCCTAGGGACGAAATTGTCAAAGAGGATGCCGTTCCTGGCACCCAAAGAGGGCTTACAACCGGGATGATACATGGAAATTTACGGACCATTATTCATCGGAAAGGCTTGAGTTTCAATCTGGTAATGCCGAATTCCGTTAAAAAGTATGTAGCTGTAACTGGCTGGGAGGGGGAAGCAGGAAGTAAGAAGCGTCTGCAGGGGAAGGCGAAGAAAAAAGCAATGGCAGATGCAGCAAAATTGCATTTCGGCTACACCCACAAAAGCGACAACGTGGTGGATGCATATATCATAGCTCGAATCGCTCTCAACCTCTATAGAATGCGCGAATACATGCCGCTGCTGGACAACGAACCATACCAAATCGAAGTCATAGAATCCATCTTAAATAAGGCATAACACCCGGGGCTATTGGGTCCTGCGGCGGGTAGCTGCGCCTAAAATACGGAACGCATGTGCTCATTAGAGCCAGAAAGGACACGGAATGCAGGAGATTATAGTAGACAATTTTGCGGGTGGTGGGGGTGCCTCCACAGGAATAGAGTTGGCGACCGGACGAAGCGTGGACATAGCCATCAACCACGACCCTGCAGCTATCGCCATGCATCGGGCCAATCATCCTGATACTGAGCATTTTTGCGAATCAGTTTGGGATGTGGACCCGAGAGAGGTTGCAGCGGGGCGCCCGGTTGGGCTGGCGTGGCTGTCACCGGATTGTAAGCATTTCAGCAAGGCTAAGGGCGGTAAGCCAGTAGAAAAGGGTATACGTGGACTGGCTTGGGTAGCTGTCCGCTGGGCTGCTACTGTAAAGCCCCGGGTGATCATGTTAGAAAATGTGGAGGAATTTAAGACATGGGGGCCGCTGCTAAAGGACGGATATCCAGACCCTGACCGGAAGGGCCGCACATTCAATAGTTTCGTTAATGCCCTCAAACGGCAGGGATACCGCGTCGAGTGGAAGGAACTGCGGGCGTGTGACTACGGAGCGCCAACGATTCGCAAGCGGTTGTTTCTTATAGCGCGGCGAGATGGTCGTCCGATTGTCTGGCCCGAGCCAACACATGGGGCGCCAGACAGTCCCGAGGTCAAGGCGGGCATACGGAAGCCATGGCGAACGGCTGCGGAGATTATAGACTGGTCCCGGCCTTGTCCTTCAATATTCGAGCGGAAAAAGCCATTAGCGGAAAACACATTGCGTCGAATAGCCCGAGGTATTCAGCGGTTTGTTCTGAACAATCCACAGCCGTTTGTGATGCGCGTCAATTTTGCCGGAAGCAACCACCATTATTGCGATTCCATAGATGATCCACTTAAAACCATCACTGCTAAAAACGGTTGGGGAGTAGTCACCCCGTATATTGCCCGGATCGGACAAACCGGATTTGGGGCTGACCGGCTGCAATACCAGGTAACTGATCCGCTCACAACGGTTACGACAAAGGCGGAGCACTTACTCGTAACACCTGTACTTGGCGTGAATACGACGGGCCACCCCGGTAATGCGCCTACGGAACCCCTACGTACGGTCACAACAGGCGGTCACCATATGTTGGTGAGTCCAACTCTTATACAGATGGGTTATGGAGATCCAGAAGGACGGCGTGTGCTGGACTTGGAAAAGCCAGTTGGTACGGTTACGGCTGGGGGAAATAAATTTGCTGTTGCTGCTGCATGCCTCATTAAGCATTACGGAGGCGGATACACCGGAGCGGGGAACGGAGTGGAAGACCCACTCTCTACAGTAACCACCGTGGATCATAATGCCTTGGTAACTGCGCATATCGCCCGACATTTTGGCGAATCGGTTGGCAGCTCAATGCATGAGGCTATCGGTACCGTTACAGCCGGAGGCGGGGGTAAGAGCGCTCTTGTGACTAGCCACCTTGTAAAGATGAAGGGAACGAACATCGGGCAGCCGGTAGAGGAACCGATTCAGACTATAACAGCCGGCGGGAATCACTTCGGTGAGGTGCGGGCATTCCTTCTTAAGTATTATGGGTCGGCTGACAACGGGCAGACAATGGATGGACCATTGCACACCATCACCACCAAAGATAGGTTCGGACTGGTGACGATCCACGGGGTGGATTACCAAATTGTCGATATAGGCATGCGGATGCTTGAGCCACATGAATTATTTGCAGCTCAGGGCTTCCCAAGTACCTACATCATCGACACGGATGCAGACGGTAAACGATACTCCAAATCTGCTCAGGTAGCACGCTGCGGTAATGCTGTACCGCCTCCATTTGCCGAGGCACTTGTACGGGCGAATCTGCCGGAGCTTTGCACGGGGTCCGGTAATAATTTGGTGCTGGAACGGTACGCGGAGCAGGAGCCTGGACAGCTTACTTTCTCAATGTAGTCCAAGATACAAGCTCCATATTTATGTAATAAGCCCAAACGGGCTTACATCGTGAATTTTGAAATAATTGCTGGGAGTGCAGATGTGATTGCGACCTGATTGTCCCAAATCATCTTGAAAAAACGGTGTCGATTGAGGAATGAATACACAGCAACTTGATACTTTAACACTTGATTTACCATACGGGTTTCTCTCCTTTCATTTTGAGATTCCCTATATGGTAGATAGATAGATTCCATTTATAAGAGTCACTATGTCGGACCATGTTTGATGAGGCCGAATACACCACATATCACGGAGGAGTGAGGCAAGACATGATCATCAAAGGAAATAACATTGAGGTAATGCCCACGCTGCCAGCCGGATACTTCCATACATGCGTAACCAGTCCCCCGTATTGGGGATTGAGGGATTATGGTCTGCCTGCCAGCGACTGGCCCGAGGTGACATATACACCTATGCCGGGCTTACCTCCTGTAACCGTGCCAGCATGGACTGGATGCCTTGGTCTGGAGCCCACGCCAGAAATGTTTGTTGCTCATAGTGTGGCGGTGTTTCGAGAGGTTTGGCGGTTGCTACGAGATGACGGTACGCTATGGCTCAATTATGGAGATAGCTACGCTGGTGCCGGACCAAGGAGAGATGAGGGTTTTAATGCCCGATACCACGGCAAACATTACCTATCCGATAAGCAGGGGGACATTGACCGTGTGAGGCCAGGTAGGTCAATGCCAAACGGCTTAAAACCAAAGGACCTGATAGGGATTCCTTGGCGTGTGGCTTTTGCGCTCCAAGCGGATGGCTGGTATCTGCGTATGGACAATATTTGGAGCAAGCCGAATCCAATGCCGGAGAGCGTCACGGATCGACCTACAAAAGCCCATGAATACATGTTCCTGCTGTCAAAGTCAGAACGTTACTACTATGACCACGAAGCAATTAAAGAGCATATGGCGGAATCAAGTCTCGCTCGACTGTCTCAGGATCTCGAGGGGCAGCGCGGCAGTGATCGGGCAAACGGCGGGGCTAAGACAAATGGCCACATGAAGGCAGTGGGCAAGTCGTACAGTTTCAAACGGAAGGTCAATGAAGGCAATGTTCCTGGTCAGTCCAAACAGCACAGGGAGGACAGGGAGGATAAGGAATATTACGGATCCCGAAACAAACGATCAGTTTGGACGGTGGCCACAGCTCAATTTGAAGAAGCACACTTTGCAGTGTTTCCAGAAAAGTTGATTGACCCCTGCATACTCGCAGGTGCTCCGGTGGGCGGAAACGTACTTGATCCATTCGGAGGATCCGGGACGACATTAAAGGTAGCTCTCGAAAACAACCGGGAGGCAACCATTATCGAAATGGGACAGCAATATGTGGAGATTGCGAAGCACCGGACGGCTACGGTACAGCCAAATCTAATATTCTGAGGGGATTGATTACAATGATCAAACGTAAGCACCGCTCAGGAGGTCAGATCAAAGAGCAGCGCGGTCCTAAAGTTCCTGGTCCATATGGTTACGATGCACCTTCAATTGGGCCGGATCTACTATTAAATAGCTTACAGGCACCTTTACCAAAAGAGACAGTCAAGGAGATTCGCAGATTGGACCGTGCTGGTGTACCTCGTTCGCGCATCGCCAAGCTTACGGGATTGTCAAAGCTGCGAGTAGTCCATGAACTGGCTATGATGGGCGTGGTAAAGCCGGACCCTAATAATAAATATGCTCACAAGAGCAAGCCGAAAGGGTGACCGTCAAATATGTGGTTTAAGATCCTGCTGGGCTCAATTCTAGTAATCTCTTTCCTCGGAACAGTAGCGGAAGGGGACCGTAATAAAGAGCTCGCCCGTAACATGGCCTGTATCTGTGTTGCATCTATATTGGCGTTGTCGATACTGTTCGTTTTCTATAAATAAAACAACTGAGAGGGGTAACCACCCATGAACGTAACTATTAAAGCTCATTTCAATAAACAGACAAAAGACTCTAAAAAGGAACTTGTGCAGTTCTATGTAAAAGGTGACGACGAGCATCGTCCAGAGCTGAATCAACTCACCCGGGAAGTAGTTGTCTTGAGCATTAAAGGTTTGGAAGATGTGGAGCTAACAGCCGAATTCAAGAAGTCCTCCAAGGACTCTAAAAAGACCATTCTGGATTTTGAGGTGAAAGGCGACTCTTCTGCCGCTCAGACATTTGAATTTTACAAACTGGCTGGCTCCGATGTGGAACTAACCATTACTGAGTCCCAAATGGATATAGACGAATTCCGTGAGCAGCAGGCGGAATATCGGGAGGGTGTTAAAGGGACCATCGCCAAGGATGGTACAGTGGACGTTAGTCGGGAAGACGATCCAAACCAAGCTGAATTGCAGCTGGATGATGAAGAGGCCGCAGCGGCTGCCGAGATTGCCGCAAGTGCTGCAGGTGGAGATAACCCCGACGACGATTTGCCTTTCTAAGTAGACCGCACTTATACACTCCCCGGCTTCGGTCGGGGGATTTGATTTAATACAGAGCATGAGGTGATTACAAGGTGGGTCAACAGAGTTTTTTACCGGAGATCGACCGGAAGCGAACACAGGCTGCTGTGGAGGCGGCTCTTGAGAAATACAGGATATATAAGTACCTCAGTGTTGAAGAACGTGAGGCAAGCACGACAGCGGCATATAGCGACATGCCGCGCAGCAGCCCGACGAATGTTACTAGCGATCAGACAGCTAACATTGCTATTCATAATGTAGATTCGGCTGCATTTCGCAAGGAATATTGTGAGCGGGTAGAACGAGCTGTAAAGCGTATGCCTCGCTTGGAACGTTTTCTTATCGAGGAGCGTTACATGACCACGGAGCATGATTACATTACAGATCAGCGGGTGTACAGCTTCGTATTTCAACCGCCGATCAGCGAACCGACATACAGCAAAATTAGGTGGAGAGCATTTTACAAGCTTGCACTTGATTTAAAGATAATTGTTGAAGGAGGAGGGGCAAGTGGGAGCTAGAGAAATAGCACATCAAGAGGACGAGGACAACTCCACTCCTGAAATAAGTTATAATAAAGAAGGACAAAAGGTTGTGAAGTACCGGAGTCAGGGGTATAACATAACAGCCACTGTTCTAAACCATCCTTCGGAAGAAGCGATTAAAGCAGCCAACAAGGTATACAATGAGTTATTCTATAAATTCAATCCAAAAGACCTCGTTTGAGGTCTTTTAGTTTTCTTATGAAATGGTTATATTGAAAGTGTAAGAAAGAATATAAGTCTTTGGGAGGTTTAACGATGAGAGAGTTTATTGAAGGCAAGGAACGGAAGGCTAACCGCTTAATAAATGAAAAGTCTCCCTATCTACTGCAGCATGCATATAACCCAGTGGATTGGATGGCTTGGGGCCCCGAAGCCTTTCAAAAAGCCTCTCGGGAGGGTAAACCTGTATTTTTGTCAGTAGGCTATTCCTAGTGGGGCTTAAGTCAACTTGCCATTGGTGCCATGTAATGGGGAGAGAATCTTTCGAGGATGAAGAAGTAGCTGAGGTATTAAACAGGGATTACGTATCCATTAAGGTGGATCGTGAAGAACGTCCAGATGTGGATCATATCTATATGTCCATCTGCCAGACGATGACGGGGCATGGAGGCTGGCCACTGACGATATTGATGACGCCGGATCAGAAGCCTTTTTTTGCGGGGACGTATTTGCCCAAGGAGCAGAAATTTGGCCGTGTCGGACTGTTGGAGCTGCTGGACAAGGTGGGTACCCGGTGGAAAGAACAGCCCGAAGAGCTGGTGGAGCTGAGTGAGCAGGTGCTTACCGAGCATGAGCGGCAGGACTTGCTTGCAGGTTATCGCGGTGAACTGGATGAACAGAGTTTGAATAAAGCTTTCCATGAATTCAGCCACACCTTCGATAAGGAATATGGCGGCTTCGGGGAAGCTCCTAAGTTTCCTTCTCCGCATAACCTGTCTTTTTTGCTGCGATATGCACAGCATACGGGAAATCAACAGGCACTGGAAATGGCAGAGAAGACGCTGGATGCGATGTCCCGGGGCGGAATCTACGACCATATAGGCATGGGGTTCTCACGATACTCCGTGGACGAGAAATGGTTGGTGCCGCATTTTGAAAAAATGCTGTATGACAATGCTCTGTTGGCCATCGCGTATACAGAGGCTTGGCAGGTGACAGGCAAGGAACTGTACCGACGGATTACAGAACAAATCTTTACATATATCGCAAGAGACATGACGGATGCAGATGGTGCCTTTTATTCGGCGGAGGATGCGGATTCCGAAGGAGAAGAGGGGAGATTCTACGTCTGGGACGACTCTGAGGTAAGGGCTGTACTAGGCGATGAGGATGCCGCCTTTTTCAACGATTTGTATGGAATTACACCTTACGGAAATTTTGAAGGCCACAACATTCCAAACCTGATTGATATCAATCTGGAAGCCTATGGGATCAAGCATGACTTGACTGAGCAGGAACTGGAGCAGCGGGTTAGTGAGCTACGCGCCAAGCTGTTTGCTGCCAGAGAGCAACGTGTTCATCCTCACAAGGATGACAAGATTTTGACCTCGTGGAACGGGTTGATGATTGCTGCTCTGGCGAAGGCGGGACAAGCTTTTGGAGACACGAGATATACAGAGCAAGCTCGGAAGGCTGAGACGTTTTTGTGGAACCATTTGAGACAGGAGAACGGACGGCTGTTGGCACGTTATCGGGACGGAGAAGCAGCTTATCCCGGTTATGTAGATGATTATGCTTTTTATGTGTGGGGCTTGATCGAGTTATACCAGGCGACCTTCGATATAGAGTATCTGCAACGGGCGTTGACGCTCAATCAAAATATGATCGATTTGTTCTGGGATGAGGAACGGGACGGATTATTCTTTTATGGGTCAGATAGTGAGCAGCTAATTGCCAAGCCTAAAGAAATCTATGACGGTGCGATTCCGTCGGGTAACAGCATCGCGGCCTATAATTTTGTGAGGCTTGCGCGGCTAACGGGTGAATCTCAATTAGAGAACTATGCAGCCAAGCAGTTTAAGGCTTTTGGCGGTATGGTTGCTCATTACCCGTCAGGCCACTCCGCGTTACTCAGCGCGTTGTTGTATGCGACGGGAACGACGAAGGAGATTGTGATTGTAGGTCATAGGGACGATCTGCAGACCGTACAGTTCATTCAGGCAGTTCGAGCTGGGTTCAGGCCGAATACGGTCGTTATTTTGAAGGATGAAGGACAGTCGGAGATTGCAGAGACGGTTTCTTATATCCGTGATTACGATCTTGTGGAAGGCAAACCAGCCGTATATGTGTGTGAGCATTTTACCTGTCAGGCACCTGTTACCAGGCTTGAAGATCTGAAGGTGTTGTTGGATTGAACTGAATAAAGCGATCAAACCTAATCCCCTTGGGGGTAGTAAGCATATGGTGATTATCGAAAATGACCCTATGTTTGCTACCTTCAAGGGGATTATTTTCATGTTAAGAGGTAGGTATAGTGAAATGAAACTAATATTTTCTTAACATGTGCTACGCATTTTTTTTAATATTTTTTAGGTATATTATATCAAAGAACCGGTTCCGACCAGCCTTGCTGTTTTCGAAAATAAGTACATATACCTATTTGACTAGCGTGTTTATATCTTTTATGTCCAAGCGTTTTAGCAGCAGATGTGAAAAATGTGAAAGAGAGTCTGTCGGGTGATTGTCATCATCGGCAAGACGAAGAGGTTCACCATAGGTTAGGAAATCTAGGTAATGAAATGGAGATGTTTATTAATGAAGAAGTTATCAGGAAAAAAGTGGCTAGTCGCAAGGATGCTCAGCAAAAATTTTAAAACGAAGCTAATGGTCGCCTTTATTGCCTTTCTGATTTTACCGTCCATGATCGTGGGGGCTTTGTCGTTTGTGAGCGCCAGTCAGCAGATTCGAAACCAGATTGAAGAAAGTGCCGAGCAGGCTATCATCCGCACTAATTTTATTATTGATAGTACTATCGAACCCAAGGTACATGACGCAGAATATTTTGCAGAAAGACTAAAAGGCAATCGGGTAGAGACGGAGGAACAAGCGGCCAAACTGGAAGAGTTTTTTAAGCAATATGCTGCACTTCATCCTGAAGCAGAATCCATCTCTTATGGTACGAAGGATGGTAAATTTATAACCTATCCACAGAAGCAATTACCGGACAATTATGATCCACGGGTCAGACCTTGGTACGATGAAGCGATAAAAGAGCAAGCAAAGACAGCGATTAGTTCTCCCTATCTTTCGGCAAGCTCGAAGCAAATGACGGTTACGGTGTCCCGGGCAACGTCAGATGGATCGGGTGTTATTGGCATTGACCTGAAAATTAGTGGTATTAAAGAGACGTTGAACAATATTAAAGTAGGTCATGAAGGTTATGCCATATTGCTGGACAGCAACCATACCTACATTGTACATCCGACGAAGGAAGCAGGCACCAAAATTACAGATATTGAATCACGCATGTTTCAGAGCGATACTGGTGAATACGAGTATAAGTATGAAGGCCAGTCCAAATATATGAACTATGCAACTAACAAGCTGACTGGCTGGAAGATAGGCGGAACGCTGTATTTGTCTGAAGTCGATGAAGCAGCAGGCCCGATTTTGATCAGCACTTTACTAACCATCGTCGGTTGTCTTGTGATTGGTATTATCATTGTTTATTTCCTGATTCGTTCCATCATCAAACCGATTTTAAAGTTAAAAGAACAAGCGGTAAATGTGAGCGCCGGAGATCTAACACAGGACATTCAAGTAAAGAGCGAGGACGAGATCGGAGAATTAGGAGTGGCTTTTCAAAATATGCAGAATAACCTGCGATCTGTCATTCAGAACGTAGGGAACAGTGCAGATCATGTCGCAATTTCTTCGAATGAACTCACAATAAGCGCGGAACAAACCAGTGCTGCAAGTGAGCAGGTGTCCCAGGCTGTGCAAGAAATTGCCAGTGGTGCAGAGAAGCAGACTACAGGGCTGGAAAATAATTCGGTGGCCCTGGATGAAATTGCACAAGGGATCACCCAAATTGCTGAACGATCGATTTTGGTAGCTGATTTGGCCAAACGATCTGCCTTGCAAGCCGAGGAAGGACGAAAGTCTGTTGAGCAGACAGGCGAGCAAATGAATTCCATTCATCAATCAGTAGAGCGTTCCAACCAGATGATTCAAACCTTGCAAGCCCGCTCTCATGAAATCGGTGAAATTACGAAAGTTATCGGTGATATCTCCAATCAGACAAACCTGCTGGCATTGAATGCAGCTATTGAGGCAGCCAGAGCGGGTGATCATGGAAAAGGCTTTGCCGTCGTTGCTGATGAGGTGCGTAAGCTGGCAGAGCAGTCTCAGACATCCGCCACACAGATTGCCACCTTGATTGCCGAAATTCAGCATGAAACCGAAACAACAGTGAAGACGATGGACAGGGTCACGACTGAGGTGCAGGATGGACTGCAGATTTCCAAAGCAACCATTGTCAAGCTGGGTCATGCGATGGAAGGCATTCGAGAGACAACGCCTCAGGTAGAGGAGGTCGCTGCGATTGCACAGCAAATATCAGCCAGTGTACAAGAAATTGCAGCGACAGCCAACGAGCTGGCGACGATTGCAACTGGTAATGCCGCCACATCTGAGGAAGTTGCTGCCTCCTCACAAGAGCAACTGGCTTCCATGGAGGAAATATCAGCTTCTGCACAGTTGCTTTCAACGATGGCTGCTGATTTGAAGGTAATGATCAGTCGTTTCAAATATTAAAATGAACTTGAACCCTATGGAATGTATAGTACAATGAATGCTCGGGACAGTTCTTTAAGCCTTATGGCATAAGGAATCTGTCCTGAGTTTTTTTATATTTTCGATATCTCACAAAACATGGAAGATTATAAGGGGGCGAACACTTGGTTCGAGATTTAGTGCTATATGCTATCTTGATATTATTGTTAGTTTTGATTTTTCAGCGGCAGCTTGTTCGTCAGGCGATTACAGGTGTTTTTTATGGAGTGGCAGGAATTCTGTTCTTATATTTTGGCATAAGTGATAAAACACTGCTGACCTGCGTACTGGAGCTGGGGATGGGTCTAATGTTCATGACGCTGTTTGTGCACGCTTTAACCACCACTAAGTATTCATATGGACAACGTTTGTTAGACAAAGATCGTGATCTGCTGAATTTACTTCGGGTTCAACCTGGCTTTACCTTTAGGCTGGAGAAAAGTGGTGATGAATTTTATTATAGGCTGCTTGAAGGTGAATTGCTGGAGCGCGTGGGTCTGAATCTACAAGTCAACTACAATAAAAGGGAGCATGTGAAGCGTCTCGGGGACATTTTGGAGCTTTCCTCTGAAACGATGGAGCAGCTAAGTCAATACTACAAACAGGCCTGGTTCGGTGATCGGACCGTATTTGAATTGGAGTTTTGGGAATATTCGGCTCTCATTACCTTACATCCGGTTAGGGAGGACGGGAATACCAGGCATGTTATCGGTCACGTGTTGGATATTACAGAGTATAAAGCCTCTGAGCAGAAGCGAAAGGAGATGGACGAGGCTAACCGTGCGAAAAGCACTTTTTTGGCTCATATGAGTCACGAAATTCGCACCCCGCTGAATGGAATCATCGGTCTGTCAAAGCTGTTAAATAAGACTGAACTGACTGCCGTTCAAAGAGATTACCTCCACAAGCTTCTCGCTTCCTCTCGTACCCTTTCATCCATGCTCAGTAACGTATTGGACTTTTCCAAAATGGAAGCCGGCAGTCTGGAACTGGAAAAGGTAGAATTCGAGCCGGAAAAAATGCTTCGGCATCTCGCAGATACCGTTGGAACTTTACTTGAAGATAAGGAAATAGAGGTCGTATTTATAACGGACCCGGCGTTACCGAAAAGCTTTAAGGGAGACCCGCTTCGAATGGAGCAGGTGCTTTCAAATCTTCTGACCAACGCCATCAAGTTTACGAATCAGGGACATGTATTGTTACAGGTAAAAATGCTAAGTCAGCAGGAAGGGCGAGTAGGCGTTTCTTTTATGGTAGAAGATACGGGCATAGGAATTTCCGAGACGTGTATAGACAAGCTATTCGTCCCTTTTATCCAGGCGAGTACATCAACCAGCCGCAGATATGGGGGCTCTGGGCTGGGTTTGGCCATTAGCAAGCATTTGGCTGAAGCTATGGGCGGGAAAGTAGAGGTGAAAAGTCGATTAGGAGAGTACAGTCAATTTTACTTTAATGTCGAGCTGGAAACTGGGGAATTGAATGCAGGAAGCACACGAATAGAAAAACAAATCAAAGGCAAAGCCTTAATTGTTGCGCAGCATGAACTGGTGAGATACAGCTTGAACGAACTACTGCAAGACTTGGGATTAAAAACATTCACTAATTCATCCTTCCAAGAAAGTGTGGACGCTTTTCAAAAGGGTGAGCATTTTGATTATGTTATCATCGATATGGGGATGGAAGGTTTGAGAGAACTGGACTCCCGGAGGCAGTGGCTTCAAATGCTGGATAGGCAGATAACTCAGATTATTGGACTTACAACCGTGTTTCAGATGGAAACAATAGCTGCAGGGGACATGAATCATAGTGTGGATGCCTTTTTGTCCAAGCCCGTTACCCGAAACGCTCTGCTGGAGGTTCTCTGCTGGAAGAAGGAACAGTCAGTTCCAGCAGATGGTAATACTCTGGAGACTCATGCGACGATGAGTTGCCACAATGAGATAGGGGATACAACACAGAAGTATCAAATTCTCATAGCAGAGGATAACGAAATTAACCAGGTGGTGATTACCGAGTTTTTAGCAGAGCGTAACTTTGAGGTAACGATGGTCACGAACGGAAGAGAACTAATAGCGTTACTGGAACTGCGTTACTGGGATATGGTGCTGCTTGATTTGCATATGCCAGAGATGGATGGTTTTGAGACGGCGAGGCATATTCGGAGAAACAAAGCTTTTAACAGGCTTCCCATTATCGCTTTTACCGCTGATGCTGTGCAGCATGAACAGGAAGTTTGTCTTCGTGCTGGTATTAATGCCGTGTTGTTCAAGCCTGTCCATGAACTGACCGCTGCTAGAGTATTAACTAGCTGGATTAATTTAGCGTGGCTGCAAGATTTACATGGTATTCACGCTGAGCAGTCGATAGCAGGCATGGATGGCAAGGTGTATATTTTTCAATTTGCCCTTTATAAATGGATACAGGAATACCAGTATCTCGATAAAAGAGTTGTGAGAAAAATGGACAATGGGCAGTTATCTTCTGCTCTTCGATTAATCCACTCACTTAAGGGAGGAACGGGGAACCTGTGCGCGCCTGAGTTGCTGGTAAAGGTAATAGAGCTGGAAAAGGCATTGAAGCGCAGCAATGAAACCTCAACAGGAGCACTGTATCCAGACTGGAAAAAGCATCTGAGCACGGTTCAGAAGGATATTAACCAAATCAAGTCATCACTTCCCTGGAGCTGACCGTGTTATTGCATAAATTTGTAGCCGATTCCCCAGATGGTCTTGATTAATTGCGGTTTCTTAGGGTCTTTTTCGATTTTTCTGCGTAAATGGTTAATATGTACGTCCACAGCCCTTTCATTAATAAAGGAGTCTGTGCCACGGAGAGCCTGAATCAAAGCATACCTGCTGAATACAATTCCCCGGTTCAAATAAAAAAGCTTCATGAGCTCAAATTCTGAATATGTTGTCTCCACATTCTGTCCGTTAACGGTAATCATTCTTCTCGCTAGATCCAAAGTAATGCCGGTTTCAGGTTCAGGTGCTCTGCCTCTTCCTTGCAAGCGCGTGATTTCAATACGACGGAAAAGAGCCTCAATCCGTGCTTTTAGCTCTTGCATACTAAAAGGCTTGCAAATATAATCATCTGCTCCCAACGTAAGTGTACGAATACGCTCTGATATGTTGTTTTCTGTAGAAATCACGATGATGGGCACGTCCGTATGCTTGCGTATGAGTGGGCAGGGATTTACCCCATCCAAATCTGGAAGCAGCAGATCCAGCAAAATAATATCGGGCTGTACGATCTCAAGCCGGGCAATACCCTCAGACGCTTGTTCCACTCGAGTAACGTTGTAGTCTTCTCCTGTTAAATACAAGGAAAGGGTCTCTCCCAACATATTGTCATCTTCAATAATTAAAACATTAGACATGATCATATTTCCTTATCTTTCTATCAAATTCGAGCCCAATAGTTAGGATAACTGCAATGTTTACAACAAGTTTTTGGCAGGTCCTGTTGATAGAGTAAACTCCTTTGGACAGTCTGTCAAAAGATCAGGTTTGTTGTGACAATCCTGTGGACAATTAGTCCAGATGTATATCTATTTGATATGGAAATGTACTATTTTTGAGATTTATTACTATAATACGACATTTTTCGTTTTCTTTTAACAATATACTACAAGCCATTGATGATAAATTACAAAAATTTAACAAAACACATCAGAAACATGCATTGACTTAAATGAAAATTATGGTATTTTATTACATAGGAGTTGACATCCTCTGATAGGCCTCTTAGAAAAACCCACTATTTAATCTTCTACTAACATACTCTCATGTGCTATCTCTGTATTTAATTTTCGTACTTTAATTGTTCTTGTGATCATACTTATGATTCTTTGGTGTGGATATCCCAGTGTGAATTCAGACTGTCTACTCATTTAGATTACATATTTACATTTTTTTGCTTTCCATGCTTGTATTTTTTAAAATCAGGTCAGCGGGAGGACGAGAGATCATGAACACATTCGAAGCGCTGGAGTCCAATGTAAGATCCTATTGCAGAAGTTTTCCAGTTGTTTTCAACAAAGCTAAAAACGATGTACTGTACACGGAGGCAGGCAAGGGTTATATTGACTTTTTTGCTGGGGCAGGGGCTTTGAACTATGGGCATAATAATGATTTTATGAAAAACCGGATATTGGATTATTTAAGTTCCGATCGGATTATGCATGGTCTGGATATGTACACGACAGCTAAGCAAGAGTTTATTGAGTCTTTTTCAGAGCGTATTCTCCAGCCCAAGGGCTTGAATTATAAGCTGCAATTTTGCGGACCGACCGGAACCAATGCGGTGGAAGCAGCACTGAAACTTGCACGCAAGGTGAAAAACAGAAATGGTATTTTCGCTTTTATGGGCGCGTTCCACGGAATGTCGCTGGGTAGTTTATCTATTACCAGCAACAACTCCATGCGAGAGAGCGCAGGGGTCCCCCTGAACAATGTTACCTTCATACCTTATAACAGCACATTTAACGGAATGGATACCATTTTGTATATGGAGCAGCTTTTAACAGACACTCACTCGGGTGTGGAAAAGCCTGCCGCGATCATTTTGGAAACGGTACAGGCTGAAGGCGGTATTCATATTGCAGATACCGAATGGCTGCGTGATTTGCGACAGCTGTGCGATGACCATGATATTTTGCTCATTGTTGACGATATTCAAGTCGGTTGCGGTCGAGTTGGTTCGTTCTTCTCATTCGAGCGGGCGGGAATTGTTCCTGATATGGTTGTTTTGTCCAAATCGATCAGTGGATACGGTTTGCCAATGTCTCTGTTGCTACTCAAGCCAGAATTGGATATATGGAGTCCAGGTGAGCATAACGGCACCTTCCGTGGAAATCAGCTTGCTTTTGTCGGGGCAAAGGCTGCGCTGGAGTTCAGAGATACGGTAGAGCTGGAAGCACAAGTGAAGGAAAAAGAGGCTTTTGTTCAGCAGTTCTTGCGTGAACATATCCAATCGATAGATCCTCTAATTGAAATTCGCGGCATGGGACTAATCTGGGGAATTGATGTATCCCATCTGGGAGAAGCGTTCGCCAAGGAGGTAGCGACTCTCTGCTTTAGTAGGGGACTCATTATTGAACGTGCTGGGCGTAACGATACGGTAATTAAAATCATGCCAGCGTTAACGATAAGCTTGGAAAACTTGCGTAAGGGCTGCGACATTATTAAAGAAAGTATGGCACAGGTAACCAGCACGTTGGTTACGATGTAAATCGATCAGTAAAGCCCCTTGGCTGGAGCTGCCGTCTGCTGTAAAGCAGGTGTGGCAGGCGCCGTCCAAGGGGCTTTCTAGTAAAAAATTAAGAAATAACCGTTTGTGCGTATTTTTGTGCGGATTGCTCTAGTTGCTCATCGGTCAAAACTGCAGCACCATATTGTACGAAATAAGGGAGCAATTTGACACCAATCATATGGCCTGTAGCTTCCAGAGGTCTCAACAGCTCTTCGATCGTATACCTGTTCCGTCCGTCATGTTGGTAATTTTCCTCAACGCTGGCAGCAGACAAGGCGATCAACAACTCTTTGCCCTGTAGCTTGCCACCTTCGCTTCCATAAGCCCAGCCGTAGGTTAGAACCTTATCCAGCCATTTTTTCAGTAGGGAAGGAGTGCTGTACCAGTAAAAAGGGAATTGCAGAACGATACGGTCATGCTGCTCTAGCAGTTCCTGCTCCTGGGCGACATTGATTTGCTCATCAGGATATACTTCATACAGGTTGTGAACGGTCACGCCGGATTGTTTCTTGAGTTCTTGCACCCATCTTTTGTTAATGCGAGATTCCGCAAGATCAGGGTGAACGACAATAACGAGGGTTGACATTTAAAAAACCATCTCCTTCGAACTTATTTATTGTTAGTAAATAACCAATACATATGTAACTATTTTAGTTTCAACTTATGGGATTGTCAACTCTATTAAATTTTAAGCTCTATATTCAAAAGACTCCGGCAAGCTCATGCCGGAGTCTCATCAAATGAAGTGTTTTTACATTAAGCGATATGATTAAGAGCAACAATTTTGTTTTTCCCGGAGCGCTTAGCTTGATACAGATAGTCATCTGCTTGCTGAAAAAATACATCTTTATCTTTGTTCATTTCCTCTGTATAGCTTTTCAGTCCAATGCTTACGGTTACAGAAACGAGTTGCAATTTCTCCTGAAAGGTCATTTTCTCCACTTCACGACGGATGTTTTCGACGATCTGATAAGCTTCTTCGAAAGTATGCTCGAACATCAAAATAGCAAATTCCTCACCGCCATAGCGAGCCGGAATGTCATTTGCGGTAATCTGTTCTGTAATGATTTGCGAGATGCCTTCCAAAATTTTATCTCCGAACTGGTGTCCGTAAGTATCATTGATCTTTTTGAAATTATCAATATCCACTAACGCCAGATGGATGATCGCGCCTTGTTCGGCATATTCGAGTGCTTTTTCATAAAAGTTTTGAAAGGACAAATGATTGTACAGCTTTGTCAAACCATCAGTCATTGACATTTTGCTGATAATCGCGTTACTGATCATTAATTCCTGTTGCGCGCGCTTTGTTTTATACAAATCCACTAACAAATCGCGGCCGCTGGCCTGAATAATGAGAGCAATAAAGGTGGACATAATCAAAAAGGTTGGAATCGCCACGATATCAAAGTCTGACAAATAGGTACGAAATGATGCATCCACTGCCAGCAACAGAAAAAAGACGACTACTTGTAATACAAAGGAAAGCCATATTAAGCGGCGATTGAAGAACAGGATAGAAGAGAAAATAGGCAACAAGCACAACGCTGTAATAATCCGGATATCATAGTTTAGGCGAATAATCATCCAGCAAATGACGGTACTTGCCATAAACAGGATCACAAAAGAATACCTGTTAAATTTAAAATGAGCCAACTCTGCCAGTAAGTTGGAACCACTCATGATTAGCGTGGGAACAATAAGGGTTCCGACGTAAAATTCATAAGGCGAAGCGGAGTAATCAAGAAATAAGTAGCTGCCCAGCTGGACGATAAAATGTACAGCTATAATCATCCAATACAGTAATAACATTTTGCGTACCCAGCGGGCTTGCTTTGTTTTGTAATCCATGGTTTGAGTAAGCCGTTTTGTCTTGTTCATGATGTCACCACACTTAATGTATCTTTAGCCATTCTCGTATTATAAGATACTATGTGATGAAGTTGAAGCTAATTTTTTTGAAGGCCATGAACTTGTTAGCCTAGCAACACTTTTACTTGATGGATAGCCCCGTCCCCTGCAACCGGCAGAATATTATTCGTAAGGACGGTGCCATCTAAGGTAACTGTGACTACACCCTTGGAGACATGCTGTGGATTCGTGATATGAATCACGTAGGTATCACCGCGGAAGACACGGGTGACTGTGAATTCGTCCCAGGCTGTAGGAATGCACGGATCAATACGCAGACCATCCCATTCGGGCTGAATACCGAGAATGGATTGAGTAATAGCTATAAAGTTCCATGCCGCTGTACCCGTCAGCCAGGAATTTTTGGCTTCGCCTGCACGAACAGCATCCTTGCCCGCAATCATTTGAGCGTACACATACGGCTCGGTGCGGTGAATGTCGCTAATGTCCTCTAGATAGGCGGGGGCAATTTTGCTATATAGCTCGAAAGCGCGATCCCCACGTCCTATTACGGCTTCCGCCATCATAATCCAAGGGTTATTGTGACAGAAAATACCGGCATTTTCCTTATACCCGGGAGGGTAAGATGAGATTTCGCCCAGATTGATGTAGTAGCGAGAATACGGTGGATTTTGCAGCACAATGCCGTAGGGAGTTTCTAACCGATCACGTGTAGAATCGAGAGCTTTTTGAGCTAGACCTTCTTCAACGCCAATTCCTGCCATGACACAGAAACCTTGAGGTTCAATGAAAATTTGGCCTTCCTCACAATCCTTGCTTCCTATTTTGTCTCCATAATGGTCATAAGCACGTAAGAACCATTCTCCGTCAAAACCATGCTCCAATGTGGCTGTTCGCATACGATCCACATATGCCTGAGCGGTTGCTGCTTCTTCATCCAGTCCTCTGCGCTTGCAAAGCTCAATAAAATCCGGTCCCGTATATACAAATAGTCCGGCGATGAACACGGATTCGGCTATTCGACCCTCCAGATTCTGAGTTGTCTGATAGGACTCATCTGGTGTAGCAGAAAAACAGTTGAGATTCAGACAGTCGTTCCAGTCAGCCCGGCCAATGAGTGGAAGACCATGCGGGCCCAGATTACCCACAACGTGGTAAAAAGAACGCTTCAAATGTTCAAACAGCGTAGCCGTACGCTCTACATTTCCGTCAAAGGGCACTTGTTCATCCAGTATGCCAAAGTCTCCCGTTTCTTTGATGTACGCTGCGGTACCGACAATAAGCCACAACGGATCGTCGTTAAAGCCACCGCCAACCTCGTGATTTCCTTTTTTGGTTAACGGTTGGTACTGATGATAAGCTCCGCCGTTTTCAAATTGAGTAGAGGCGATGTCGATAATCCGTTCTCTTGCCCGCTCCGGTATTTGGTGGACGAAGCCGAGCAAGTCCTGATTCGAATCCCGGAAGCCCATTCCACGCCCGATACCAGATTCAAAATACGAGGCGGAACGCGACATATTGAACGTAACCATACACTGATAAGGGTTCCATATGTTTACCATTCGGTTCAGCTTGTCGTCGTGGCTTTGAAGGGTATACTTGGACAGCAGATTATTCCAATAGGTCCGCAGCTCACTCAACGCTCGTTCTACATCAGCTTCATCCGCAAACTGCTTAATCATGGCATGTGCTTGTTTTTTATTAATAACACCGGGCGACTCCCATTTTTCTTCCTCGGGATTTTCCACATAACCGAGTATAAAGTTACAGCTTGTTTCTTCGCCTGGCTCCAGCGTTACCTCAATGCAATGTGATCCGACAGGGGACCATCCGCTGGCAATAGAGTTCGAGGCTTGCCCAACGGCGACCGATTGAGGCTGATCTAATCCGTTGTAGAGCCCCAGAAAAGCTTCACGGTCTGTATCATAACCCGCTAACGGACGATTAGCAGAGAAAAAAGCATAGTGATTGCGACGTTCACGGTATTCCGTTTTGTGATAAATGACAGAGTCTTGTATTTCAACCTCGCCGGTGTTCAAGTTGCGCTGATAATTGGTCATATCGTCATAGGCGTTCCACAGACAAAATTCCACGAATGAAAAGAGTTTGATCTTTTTGGTTTGTAACGATGTGTTCTGAAGCTTTACCTGATGGACCTCGCCGTCAAAGGAAAGGGGCACAAAAGCCAGCTGGGTGGCCCGAATACCGCTGCGTTCTCCCATAATTGAGGTATAGCCAAGTCCATGGCGGCATTCATACTGCTCCAGCTCCCGTTTGACTGGCATCCAACCTGGAGTCCAATAATCCCCATCATCATAAATATAAAAATAACGACCACCGTTATCGACAGGAATATTGTTGTACCGGTAACGTGTTAAGCGACGTAAGCGAGCATCCCGGTAAAATGCATAGCCGCCACTTGTATTGGAGATCAGTCCAAAAAATCGTTCATTACCTAAATAATTAATCCAGGGATAAGGGGTTTGAGGGGTGTGGATGACATATTCTTGATTGACATCATCGAAAAAACCGTACTTCATGGCGCAGAACTCCTTTCGATTTGAAAAAATAAAAGACCCAACACATGATTATATTCAAACATAGAGCCGTTCTTTCTTTAGAAAGACACTTCCTGCCTTATATAAAATGTGCTTGATTTTCTCAACCTTTCTTCTGGAATTTGCAAAATATTTA
Source organism: Paenibacillus sp. FSL P2-0173 (assembly GCF_038008045.1). Lineage (NCBI taxonomy): Bacteria > Bacillati > Bacillota > Bacilli > Caryophanales > Paenibacillaceae > Paenibacillus > Paenibacillus sp. FSL P2-0173. The sequence goes on along the minus strand of NZ_JBBOYK010000006.1, from coordinate 26,077 downwards.
AAATGGGTAAATATACCTTTTTATGCTAAAATGAAAAAGTTAGAACTTAGCAAGGCAGGAGGTTGCAAGAATGGCACCTATCACATTATTTTTCATCCCGTATGCAGGCGGATCGGCGTCGGTCAGCTTCAAATGGAAAAAGTTGCTGCTTCCGCAGATTAAGCTTGTTCCACTGGAATTAGCGGGCAGAGGTATTCGTTCTGGGGAACCGCTAAAGGAAAGCATTGAGGAGATGAGCGAGGATCTGTTGCACAAGATCAGCGAAGAGATAGCCCCTGGCGATCCTTATGCCATATACGGCCACAGTATGGGGACGATGATCTCATTCGAGCTGTACTACAAGCTGGTGGACGGTGGATATGGCAAGCCTGCTCATCTGTTCGTTTCGGGTGGACGGGCACCGCATGTCCCAAGAAATTCCCCGTGGTTACACGATCTGCCCGCAGATCAGTTCAGGACGCATTTGCAGCGGTACGGTCAGCTTTCGGAAGCGATTTTTGACAATCGGGAATTATACGACTATTTTATGCCGGTGTTAAGAGCGGATTTCAAAGCTGTCGAGTTGTATAGGTACATGGCTAAAGCCGCACCTTTACATTGTCCTATCACCGCTTTGACGGGAATGACCGATAACACGGTGACCTTACAAGATGCGGAGGCATGGGCACACCATACGGAACAGCAATTTCGTATGTTTACCTTTGAGGGAGGACACTTTTTTATTCATGATGAAGTGGAACGGATTACGCACATCATCAATGAGACCTTGGAGCAGAGTACGGTAACAAGTAGCATACAACAATAAAAATAAGAGGTGATTTTTAGTGACAGTAGGTGTATTGGCACATTTGTTTGGCAAGTTGCCTTATCGTGAATTGGCTGCAAAGGTAGGCGCAGCGGGCTTTACTCATGTTCAGCTGGCTCCGTGGAGAGCGATCAGTGATGTGGATTTTAATAAACCGGGTAAGTTCAATCCGGGATTGGCACTGTCTATCGCAGAAGAATTTCGTAAGCATGGTGTATCCATATCGGTGCTCGGGTGCTATTTACATTTTTTTATACAGGATGAGGAATTGCTGCGTGAAAATGTAGAGCGCTTCAAAGAGCTGATCCGATATGCGGGTCTGTTAGGAGCACCAATGGTTGCAGCCGAAGTCGGACGTAATGAGGATGGTACCGCCTATACGGAACGTGACTGGAGAGTTGTAAGGGAAGTAGTGCGTGAATTAGCAGATGAAGCGGAGAAGTGGGGCGTATTCGTAGGATTGGAAGCTGCAAACGATCACTTGGTCGGAACTGCCGTAGAGTTGGCTGCCTTTCTGGAGGAAGTACCTTCTTCACACATCGGTGTTGTGATTGATCCTGGTAATCTGCTGAAAACGGAAAATCTGGCGCAGCAGGATGAGATCATCCGCGAAGCTTTCCAACTGCTGGGCCCTCGGATTATCGCAGCACATGCCAAAGACCGGCGGTTGTCATCGTCAGGTGAAATTGAGACGGTACCGCCAGGTTTTGGTGACATGAACTATGCCCTCTACATGGAACTGCTGGAGCAGTACAAGCCGGGGGTTCATATTATTATGGAAGCTGCTCAGGAGCATGAGATGGCAGAATCCAGACGTTATATCGAAGGTCATCGGATAGCCGCTCAGAAGGCGCAACAAGTGCAGACGAAATAATGTATTCTTTCATATACTCAGGAATGCTACGTCAATAATTCGAGAGACTTGGAAGCGCCTCCTTTTCCAAGTCTCTGTTCCTTTATCCTTGTTTAACCTTGCACAACCGCCACGATCACAATGACCCAGCTTGCCAAAAAAGCCAACCCGCCAATGGGGGTGATTGCCCCAAGCTTTTTCACACCAGATATACTAAGGGCATACAGACTGCCGGAGAACAGGAGAATACCCACCAGCATAACCCAGCCTGCGGTAACGATGAGAGAAGAATGGACAAGGCTGTCAGCAAGAACTCCAAGCAGCAGCAAACCCAGTCCGTGAGCGATTTGATATTGAATTCCTGTCTGGAATATGCTCATCATGTCTACGGAAAGTCTCTTTTTCAATGCGTGTGCGCCGAACGCTCCCAGAGCTACGGCTAAAAACATCACGATACAACCAAGCAATAGCAAAATTTTCATGTTTTAACGCCTCCCTGTGAAATAGTACCGATTCCAATCGATTTCGTCAATTTTCCTTGTGAATCTCTAAACTTATAGAATTTTTCGACTCTCATTTGGCGCCTAGTGTGGTATATTTTTTCCAGGGCCAATGCGAAGCATTTGGAGCAATAGACAGCGTGTCCTCCACCTTTTTTATGGGAAAGTGAGGTGATGATGCTGTCTTTTTGTGCTGTCGTTTTTCGGAATAAAATCTTGTGTAAAGCCAAAATTGATAATGGAGAGGATGAATGCAAAAGTGATCAGCAGAAAATCAGTGTTCAGGAAATCTGTCTCTATGGTCATGTCAGCCATTTTGGTACTTCCGTTAACCTTGGGCTTATTTCAGGCAGGACCCGACCGTGCATCAGCCGCAACACCGGAATCGACACGCTTTTTACAATTGTATAAACAGCTGAAGGATCCGGCTAGCGGATACTTTTCAAAAGAAGGCATCCCTTATCATTCCGTTGAAACGCTTATGAGCGAGGCTCCAGATTACGGACACTTAACGACTTCGGAAGCGTACAGCTACTGGATGTGGCTGGAAGTGCTGTATGGTCATTATACCGGGGATTGGGGGCATTTGGAATCCGCATGGGACAACATGGAGAAATATATCATTCCTGTTAATGAAGGCGACGGTAAGGAAGAGCAGCCGACAATGAGTAACTACAACCCGAACAGCCCCGCCACCTATGCCGCAGAATACTCACAGCCGGATCAATACCCAAGCCGTCTGAGTGGACAGTATGGTGGTGGCAAGGATCCACTGGACTCTGAGCTGAAGGCAACCTATGGCAACAACCAGACTTATCTGATGCACTGGTTGTTGGACGTGGATAATTGGTACGGCTTCGGAAATCTTCTGAATCCGTCGCATACAGCAGCCTATGTAAACACCTTCCAGCGCGGGGAACAGGAATCGGTCTGGGAGGCTGTACCACACCCATCGCAAGACAATCAAAAGTTTGGCAAGCCTAATGAAGGCTTTATGAGCTTGTTTACCAAGGAAAATAATGCCCCTGCACAGCAATGGCGTTACACGAATGCCACCGATGCAGATGCACGGGCAGTTCAAGCAATGTACTGGGCTAAGGAATTAGGATATGACAACTCCGTATATTTGGATAAAGCCAAAAAGATGGGAGACTTTTTGCGTTACGGCATGTACGATAAATACTTCCAGAAAACCGGAAGCGCTTCCAATGGAAGTCCAATTGCTGGTACGGGCAAGGATGCCAGTCTTTATCTGATGGCATGGTATACAGCCTGGGGCGGCGGACTTGGCCAAAGCGGCAACTGGGCTTGGCGTATTGGTGCCAGCCATGCACATCAGGGCTACCAAAATGTCGTCGCAGCGTATGCGTTGTCCGATCAAGATGGTGGATTAATACCGAATTCACCAACGGCGGGACAGGACTGGGCGACCTCGCTGAAGCGCCAACTGGAGTTTTATACTTGGCTGCAATCCGATGAGGGGGCCATTGCAGGCGGAGCGACGAATAGCTGGGATGGTGCCTACAAGGCTTATCCATCTGGCACAAGTACCTTTTATGGCATGGCTTATACAGGGGCTCCTGTATATAACGATCCACCGTCGAACAACTGGTTCGGGATGCAGGCTTGGCCTGTCGAGCGGGTTGCCGAGCTGTACTACATTTTAGCCAAGAAAGGGGATACTTCGTCCGAGCAGTTTAAAATGGCTAAACAAGTGACGGAAAACTGGATAGCGTGGTCCAAGAGCTATGTATTTGCCAACGAACGGCCTGTGACTGATGCACAGGGATACTATTTGGACGCTCAAGGCAAGCGTATTCTGAGTGGCAAGAATCCGAAAGTGGCTACTACAGTGGCTAAAGGTGAGTTCTGGCTACCGAGCAATCTGGAATGGAGCGGAAAGCCTGAAACCTGGAGCGGATTTGCCAATCATAAAGGGAATACCAATCTCCATGTGGTAACAAAGAATCCGGGGCAGGATGCCGGAGTGCTGGGCAGCTATGTTAAAGCACTTACTTTCTTTGCTGCTGGAACGAAAGCTGAAAAAGGAGACTATTCCGAGTTAGGCAAGGAAGCTAAGGATCTGTCTAAAGCTTTGCTTGATGCTGCATGGGGTTATAACGATGGTATAGGCATTACAACGAAGGAAGCGCGCGAGGATTATTATCGTTATTTTACCAAAGAAGTGTATATCCCGAGCGGCTGGAGTGGTAAGACTGGGCAAGGCAACACGATCCCTGGCACCGACGCTACACCGTCTGATCCGTCTAAAGGTGGTAATGGTACGTATTCCAGCTACAGCGATATCCGCCCTAATATCACCAAAGATCCGCAATGGTCCTATCTTAAAGATAAATACACGACTTCTTGGAACAAGCAGACCAAAAAATGGGATAAAGGCGCTCCAGAATTTACGTATCACCGTTTCTGGTCCCAAGTTGATATGGCAACGGCTTATGCCGAGTATGACCGTCTCATTAACGGTAGTGGACCAACCGAGCCTACAGCTCCCAAAGCTCCGGCAAATGTGAAGGCAAACGCGGGGGATGCTCAGGTTACACTGACCTGGAGCAAAGCGACGGGTGCCGATAGCTATACAGTCAAGCGCTCGACAACCAGTGGTGGCCCTTATACCACAGTAGCAACGGTAACAGACAGCACTTACAAGGATACAGGAGTGGTGAATGAAACCACTTATTATTATGTGGCAAGTGCAACAAATTCTTTAGGAACCAGCCCGGATTCTGCCGAGGTCAGTGCCAAGCCTACGGCAGCACCCATTCCAGCAACGGGAGATGTGATTGCCCAATACCGCGTGGGCGACACCAACCCGGGAGATAACCAGATTCGGCCACTGTTCCGTGTTGTAAACAAGGGTAAAGAGGCAGTTGATCTGAAAAATGTCAAGCTGCGATACTACTACACCGTAGATGGCGACAAGTCACAGGAATTCCATTGTGACTATGCACAGTTGGGCAGTAGTAACGTTCAGGGACGTTTTGTGAAACTGGATAAGGCCGTTACAGGCGCAGATTATTATCTGGAAATCTCCTTTGGAGCTGGTGCGGGAAGTCTGGCAGCAGGGGAAAACACAGGGGACATTCAGATTCGCATGAACAAGACGGACTGGAGCAACTATAACGAAAGTGATGATTTTTCCTATGATCCAACCAAGACATCTTATACGGATTGGGGCAAAGCACCATTGTATATAAATGACAAACGTGTCTGGGGTCTGGAGCCTTGATTGTAAACTAATTGTAGAGATTACGGGCGGAATGTGAGATCATTTAATTCACTTCCGTCCGTTTTTTTGTGATCGGATTCGTGGTACACTATGATCGTTACATTATTACATACATGACCGAGGTGACCTGAGACATGAATGACAATTTGGCACAGGCTCTGAATGAGCAAATGAACTTTGAATTTTACTCCGCTCACGTATATCTGGCGATGGCTGCTTATTGCTCCAGTGAAAGTCTGGATGGGTTTGCAAACTTCTTCCTGGTACAAGCTGAGGAGGAACGGTTTCATGCCATGAAACTGTATAAATACATTAATGACCGTAGAGGACGCGCCACATTGGCTGCATTGCCGGAGCCAAAAAACAGCTACGATTCCATGCTGGACGTATTTGAGCATGGCTACAAGCATGAGCAGCAAAACACGCAAAAATTTTATCATCTGGCTGACTTGGCCCTCGATGGACGCGAGCATGCAACGATCCATTTCCTGAAATGGTTTATTGATGAGCAAGTCGAAGAGGAAGCTCTGTTCGACAGTGTTATCCAGAAGCTTAAGCGCATTGAAAGAGACAGCAACGCCTTTTATATGCTGGACAGCGAGTTTGCCAAACGCAGCTTTACTGCCCCTGCGGAGTAATACAGCATACATGGTGTGTTTTGAATGCCGGAGATATGGCCAGCATTTTATTCGTCTAGAAAGTAAAAAAGCCCGATTTTCGGGCTTTTTTGCGTTGACTTTAATTAACGAATTCCCATCTTTCTAGGGGCTATTGTTATTTTAAATGGAGTTATAGAAAAAATTAATTTGTCGCTGGATGTTGAGCATGCTACAGTTATGTTAATTTTTATATCTGATTAAGTAGATAGGATTAATTATTTTGGTGATTCACGAGCATTATAATAATACTATAGGAAGGCGGGTTAGTATGAGTGAAATCTATCGTCTGGCACTCCAAGAGGATGCAGAAAGATTGCAGTATGTGACGTATGAGGCGTATGAAACAATTCGGCAGTTGGAGCTTCGATGGCCTGCCGCTCAGGCAGATGTTGCTCTCATTCAAGAAAACATTAAAAATAATGATTGCTATGTGCTGGAAGTAGACGGTGTCATTCAGGCTACCGTTAGCCATCTCAAAAATAGAGCCCTTAATTTTATAACCGATCTACCGTTTGTGATGTGGTTTGCTGTAGACCCGGCTGCCCAGGGCAAAGGATATGGGAAAAAACTGCTGAATTGGGTAGAGCAAACGATTATTCGTGACAAGGTCGGTGCTCCTGCTGTGACACTGGCGACTGCGGAAAAGCATCCCTATTTGCTATCCATGTATGAGCGTTGGGGGTATGAACGTATCCATGCTTTTGACCATGGAACAGGGGACGGGACGATGCATTTACTGCGTAAAGTGGTGAATCCTGAATTATTCTCCACCTACATTCGTGAAAAAAATGAAGCCGAGACAGCTAACCGAAATTAGACGCGATCATAGGGAACGGAAGAAGCCGATTCGTTCGCAGAAAGGGGGCAGGAGCGAATGAAGTTTGTATTGTTCAGCCTAATGGCTAATCTGCCTAATGCGATTACCGGAGAAGCCTGGAGTTCGCAGCAAAAATTCCAAAATGTAATTAAGCAGGCTGTGCTCGCAGAGGAGCTTGGTTTTGATGCGTATGGTGTGGGGGAACGGCATGGTACGCCTTTTTTGTCGTCTTCACCTCCACTCGTTCTGACCGCTATAGCAGCGAGAACTGAACGGATTCGTCTGCTGACGATGGTAACGGTGCTTAGTATTCTTGACCCGGTACGCGTAGCTGAGGATTATGCGACATTGGATCATTTATCGGGCGGAAGATTAGAACTGATTATCGGAAAAGGCAATGATCCACGCCATTATCCGTTGTTTGGAATTACGGAGGAAGAGCAGTGGGAATCGTTAGCAGAACGCTATCGTCTGCTCAAACGGCTATGGAGCGAGGAAGAGGTTACGTGGAAGGGCAACTATCGGCCCCCGCTGTATCAGGTCACGACACAGCCACGCCCATATCAACAGCAAATTCCGATATGGCATGGAAGTGCCTCCAGTACATTATCGACGGAGCTGGCTGCACAATATGGAGAGCCGTTATTTTCCTCAAATTCTTTCCATCCTCAGGCCAAGTATAAAGGCTTAATTGATCATTACCGTGAACGGCTCGCTTATTACGGTCATGATCCTGCTCAAGCCGTAATTGGTGCCGGAGCCGGGAGCTTGTATCTGGCGGATACAGACGAGGAAGCGATCAGACGCTATCGCCCGTATTATGATGCTTACCACTCGACGACGGCGGCTCAACATAATCAATCCCCGTTTACAAATTTGGAGGACAATATCCGCAACGGTCCAGTTCTGATTGGTTCTGCGGACAGCGTTCTTGAAAAAATACGGAACTATTATACTGCGTTCGGCCATCAGGTACTCAGCATAAGCGTGGATGGGCTGGGAGAGCAGGAGCAGCTTGAACAGCTGCATCGGTTTGCCGAGGATATCATTCCTGTGCTGCGGCGAGAGATTCCCAGCACTATTTGGCAGCAGGTGCCGAACCTACACAAAGAAAATGGATCACTGGCTGCTATTCCTAATGGGGCTCCCTCCATTTCTCCTATTTTCCAATTGTGATTGATGAATAACGTTACCCTCTCTCATGAAAGCAACCGAAGTAGCGGTGTTTTCGGGTCGATAGCGACTGAGAGAGGGTCTTTTTAGTTTTAGACAAATTGACAGAGATAAATAAAAAGAGTAACGTAATTGTATATTCATTTAAATCACATAAAATTAATCGGATTAATTAAAATTTAAAGATGTGGAATCTAATGATATAAAGGAGGAATTTTTTTGAGCGACTCACAATCTAGTACGACCAAGCGCTGTATAACAGCCGAGGATTTATATCGACTTCACTGGGTTAGCGATCCAGCTATTCATCCTATTAGTGGTGAAATCGCTTACGTAGAACAGTATATTAATAAAGAGTGGACAGATTATAACTCAGGAATTTGGCTATTATCGTCCGAAGGCGCTAGCGCATTACCCTTTACATACGGACCGAAAGATGAAACGCCTGTCTGGTCACCAGATGGATCACAACTAGCTTTTCTCCGTACAACAGACGGCAAGCGCCAGGTGTGGATTATTCCAGAACGCGGAGGGGAGGCACGACAGCTTACACACGTAGAGAACAATGTTCGTTCATTAGCCTGGTCTCCTGATGGGACTTGCATATCGTTTGTAGCTAAAACGGCCGAGAACCCGTCAAGCCCTACATCCGATGGAGGAACTCAGGAGGCACAACTTAAGGGACGAGTCGTTAATCGAACGAAAGCTAAATCCGACGGATATGGACTGTGGGATGATACTCGTGATCACTTGTATGTAACTGATGTGACTTCGGGGCACACAGTTCAACTGACTTCCGGCGCTTATGATGTGGCGGAGCCTGTGTGGTCACCGGATGGTCAACGTATTTTATTCGTCGCCAGAATAGCAGAGCATTCGAAAGAGGATACGGATTTACGTAAGCAGAATGATTTGTTTACGATAGCTCCTGCAACTTCAAATGGTGATGCAGCAGCACCGCTTAAGCTGACCCATTCTGAACTGCACATCGAGAGTGCTGCTTATTCTCCTGACGGTTCAACGATTGCCTTTTACGGTCATGATCGACATGCCAAAGGCGCTACTCAGACCCGACTGTACACGGTTCCTTCCAGGGGGGGGACGGCAGTATGCGTTAGTGAGACGCTTGACGCTCACCTCGGTAATGCGGGTATGAGCGACATGCGTTCACATCTTCATATAGGACCACCACGCTTCAGTGCCGACGGTCAATCCCTGTATACGCTGGTAACCCTTGAAGGAAATGTACACGTATATCAGTTTACGCTTGATGGAACTTTTAAAATTTTAACGCAAGGAGAACGGGAAATTTACCAATTCGAGCTTACTTCGGATGAGCGGCATATCATTGCGGCTTCCACCGATGTTTCTTTACCAGGCGATTTGTTCCGGGTTGCGATCCATTCAGGAACTGAGGAACGGCTGACACGAGTGAATGACTCTCTGTTTGATGAGATTGAGATCAGTGTGCCTGAGAGCTTCTGGACTGAGGTTGAGGATGGACGACGGGTGCAGGGATGGGTGATGAAGCCTGCTGGGTTTAAGGAGGGGGTATCCTATCCTGCTATTTTGGAGATTCACGGTGGTCCTCATGCCATGTATTCCAATTCTTTTTTTCATGAATTTCAGTTGCTGGCCGCTCAGGGGTATACAGTCATCTACACGAATCCGGGAGGAAGCCGAGGGTATGGACAGTCTTTCACCAATGTCGTCCTTGGAGATTACGGCGGACGCGATTACACCGATCTGCTGAGCGCAGTGGACGAGGCTATACGTCAATTTCCATTCATTCATCCGGAAAGGCTGGGTGTAACAGGAGGCAGCTATGGTGGCTTTATGACAAACTGGATTGTCGGCCATACCGATCGTTTCCGCGCAGCTGTGACCCAGCGCTCCATATCTAACTGGCTGTCCATGTATGGAGTGAGTGACATAGGGTACTCGTTTACTGAAGATGAAGTCGGCGGGAATCCGTGGGACGATTGCGAGCTCTTATGGAAGCAATCTCCGCTGGCTTATGTGCAGCAAATCAATACACCGCTGCTCATATTGCACGGGGAGCAGGATCTGCGATGTCCTATAGAGCAGGGAGAGCAGCTGTTTACAGCATTACGTCGCTTGGGGAAACCTACACAATTTGTCCGTTTCCCAGCTTCAAGTCACGAGCTTTCACGAAAAGGGCACCCGCAGCTTCGCGTGGAACGATTGCAACGTATTACCAATTGGTTTGCCCAACACGAATTATAAGTAAATCGATTTCTTGTATTAATGTAAAAATGTCAGGTCCTAACCATAGGACTTGGCATTTTTAGTATGCCTTGCTACAATTCTCTCAACCTCATACAAAAGGAGATATATAATGGCCGAGCCCTTAAAAAATATGTACACGGAGAATTTTCTTCAACTATTCGGTGAAAAAGTACAGTCTGCGTACAGGCCGTTCGATACCAACGGATTCATCCATCAAGTGATGGATGAAAAATGGGATGAACTGGAGCTAAAAGAACGAATACGACGTATTTCGTTAACATTAGGGGCATTTTTGCCCAGTAAATATGAAGAAGCTCTGGATATTCTTTTTGCTATAGACGAGCATTGCAGTGGTTTTCCATACTTGTTTTTCCCCGATTTTGTGGAGGTGTATGGGCAGGGAGAAGAGCATTGGGAACTGTCCATGAAGGCACTGGAGCGATTCACCTCTAAGTCCTCTGCGGAGTTCGCCGTGAGACCCTTCCTTCTGCGTGAACCGGAACGGATGATGCGGCAGATGACGACCTGGGCCGGACAACAAAGTGAACACGTCCGCCGACTTGCCAGCGAAGGCTGTCGTCCACGGCTACCCTGGGGACAGGCGTTGCCTGTGTTTAAACGCGATCCTGTTCCAGTTTTGGCCGTATTGGAATTACTGAAGGCCGATCCATCGCTGTATGTACGTAAAAGTGTAGCTAACAACCTGAACGATATTGCCAAGGATCATCCTGATGTGGTCATTGCTACGGCTCAACGGTGGAAAGGAACACATCCTGACACCGACTGGATTGTGCGTCATGGCTGTCGGACCCTGATTCGCAAATCCATCCCCGAAGTGATGGCAATGTTCGGCTATGCGGATGAAACAGACGGGGCGCCGTTAGTCACTGAAGCCTCTTTCAGCACAGACCCTGCCTTGCTAAGGCTCGGTGATAGCTGTGAGTTGAGCTACGCGCTTCAGCTTCGTGAAGGTGACCCGGTACGAGTCCGCATCGAGTACGGCATCGACTTTGTGAAGGCGAGAGGACAAGTCTCACGTAAACTGTTTTTGCTATCTGACAAAACGGTCCCTGGAGGAACCCATCTTACAGGTACACGGACACACCGTTTTGCAGACCTGACCACTCGTCGCCATTATGCGGGAGCGCACCGGATTGCACTGCTCGTAAACGGTCAGGAAGCGACTTCTACAGTGGTAGAACTCCAGTTGTAAATCACGATAGTAGTGAAGAAAAAGAGCCTGTAATTAGGCTCTTTCTTTTTGTCGTTCGCTTTACCAAATTTATTTTTTTCCAAAAAAATGATTCTGGTATTAGAACCTGGTACTAAGACGTGTTATACTACAGTAAGAAAGTGGATCTCATCTTATGTATAAAGGGGAAGGTATAATTTGACAGATCAACAACAATGGCTTGCGCCTGAATATTACAATATGACTTCGGAAATGGAACACCATGATGCTGGTAAAACCGCACTCAAGTGGCTGAGTGAGACAGGAGAATACGAAGAAATCACCTACGGAGAGCTGTTGAAAAAGGCTAATCGACTGGCTGGAGGACTCGCAAATCTGGGATTTAACAAAGGTGACAGAGTTCTGGTCGTAGTACCACGGCGTATTATTGCGTATGTAATTTATCTGGCCTGCTTGAAGCTGGGGCTTGCTGTCATTCCATCTTCAGAAATGCTACGTGCCAAGGATATTGCATTTCGTCTTCGCCATTCAGAAGCGCGCGCAGTCATTGCCTGGACCGGAGTAACAAGCGAAGTGGACAAAATAAATGATGATTTGCCTGCTCTGGATTATCGCATCGTGGTCTCCGGGGACGACACGGCAGATGTATCTGGCTGGCTCGTGCTGAATGAGCTGATGGATGGACAGGAAGATACTTTTGAAGCTGTGAAGACGCACCGTGACGACATGGCCATTCTGGCCTATACTTCCGGCACCACAGGAAATCCTAAAGGTGTTGTACATAGCCATGGCTGGGGATATGCTCATCTGCGGATAACATCACCATGGTTGGATATTCAAGCTTCAGATATAGTATGGGCTACAGCTGCACCGGGATGGCAAAAGTGGATTTGGAGTCCGTTTTTATCCGTACTAGGAAATGGAGCGACCGGATTCGTATATAATGGTCCGTTTCGTCCAGGTCGGTATTTGCAGTTCATGCAGCAGTACGGAATCCAAGTGTTGTGCTGTACGCCGACAGAATACCGGATTATGGCGAAAACGGATGGTTTGGATCAATATGATCTATCCCAATTGCGCAGCGCAGTTTCTGCGGGAGAGCCTCTCAATCAGGAGGTCATTAATAAGTTTCAGGAGCAGTTCAACATTACGATTCGTGACGGCTACGGTCAAACAGAGAGCACATTAATTATTGGTAATTTAAAGGATGCACCTCTGCGCACAGGCTCGATGGGCAAATCTATTGCACCGGGACTCGTTGAGGTCGTAGACGAGGAGGGCATTCCGCTGGCTCCGGGGCAAGTGGGCGATATTGCGGTACGCGCTGATCTGCCGGCATTATTCCATACGTATTACCATGATCCAGAACGCAAATTAGCTAGTGTCCACGGAGATTATTTTGTTACGGGAGACCGGGCTCGCAAAGATGAGGATGGATATTTCTGGTTCGAAGGACGTGGGGATGATATCATTATCAGTTCTGGCTATACCATTGGTCCTTTTGAAGTAGAGGAAGCGCTTATGAAGCATGACTCCGTGCAGGAATGTGCTGCCGTAGCCAGCCCTGACGAAATCCGTGGACATGTTGTAAAGGCTTTTGTCGTACTCAAAGCTGGGGTAGAAGGATCACCGGCGTTAGTGAAGGAACTGCAACATCATGTGAAAACATGGACGGCGCCTTATAAATATCCACGAAAAATAGAGTTTATTCAAGAGCTTCCTAAAACTAGCTCGGGCAAAATACGAAGAGTGGAGCTGCGTGAACTGGAGAAGCAATCCGTACTGTAGTGATGAAATCATTCAATATAATCAAAACGGAACAGGAGCGTGGAAAAATGAGTACGTTTGAATCATTGTTGGAGCAATACGCAGAACTGGTCGTAAGAGTAGGGGTTAACATTCAGCCCGGACAGGTGTTTTTGGTAACTGCACCACTGGAAACTGTTGAGTTTACACGCCTGATTGTCAGCAAAGCCTATGAAGCAGGCGCTAAATATGTACAGGTAGAGTTCGAGGATGATTCCATTACACGTAGTCGTTTTGAACATGGTGACGAAGCCAGCTTTGATTACTACCCTACTTGGAAGGCAGAAATGATGGAGAAATTTGCCGAAGAGGGTGGAGCCACACTAACGATTAAAGTGCCGAACCCGGATTTATATCAAGGCATTGATCCACAAAAGGTATCTCGTGCGACTAAGGCGGCAGCTACGGCGAGAGAAGGTTTTTCCAAATATACCCGAAATCATAAAATTAGCTGGTGTTTGATTAAAGCGCCGACGAAGGCTTGGGCCGATAAAGTATTTGCAGATGTAGCAGAAGAGGATCGTATACGTGTCATGTGGGATACAATCTTCCAAATGAACCGTGTAGATGGCTCTGATCCTATTCAGAATTGGCAGAAACATTTGAAAAACCTTGAACAGGTACAAGACAAGCTGAATCATAAAAAGTATAAAAGCCTCCATTATCGTGCACCAGGAACAGATTTGAGAATTGAACTGGCTGACGGTCATATTTGGCGCAGCGGTGGTGGTGAGAACGAGCACGGAGATTATTTTGTCGCGAATATGCCGACAGAAGAAGTGTTCACGATGCCTAAGCGTACAGGTGTAAATGGTCATGTCACAAGTACCATGCCACTCAATTTAAATGGACAACTGGTGGATCGCATAACGTTTACCTTTAAGGACGGTAAAGTCACTGAATATACAGCAGAATCCGGCGAGCAGCATTTGACTCATTTGCTCACTACGGATGAAGGGGCCAGCTATTTGGGAGAAGTTGCACTGGTGCCGCACGATTCACCGATTTCCAATCTCAATCGCATTTTTTACAATACAGGTATCGACGAAAATGCCTCCTGCCACTTGGCTCTAGGCAGTGCGTATCCATTTAATATGGAAAATGGGACACAAATGAACCGGGAGGAGCTGCTCCAGAACGGTGCCAATGTCAGCCTGACTCATGTTGACTTCATGATCGGCTCAGCTGAGCTGGATATTGACGGCGAACTGCAAGACGGAAGTAAAGAAGCCGTGTTCCGCAAAGGAAATTGGGCCATTTAGGCCTTTTCTCAATCTCCATTCAATCGACCCGCAAACGATCTCATTCGTTATGCGGGTTTTTCTATTCCCTAAATCTCAAATTGCTCCTTGTTTTGTGAAATATAAAGTGCTAAACTGAGTTCAAACAGTAATTTAAACAACGTTTTAATTATTGTTTGAAAAGTCATTTACATAAAATCGTCCCATTTCATTCATCCGTTATGATTGGACGAAACAGGAGGAGGAAAAACATGAATCACCCAGACAAAAAACAACAAACCAAAGAAAAAATCTTAGACGCTACGCTGGAATTTATTCAAAAGGAAGGTTTTGAAGCGGTTACAATCAGAAAAATTGCCGACCTATCTGCTACTAATATTTCTTTAGTTAATTATTATTTTGGCTCCAAGGAAAATCTGCTCAGTGAAGCTATTGAAGTGATATTAAATGGCTTTCAGCACACCTTTTCTATTTTGGACAATACAGCGATGCCCCCCCAAGATAGACTGAAACAATTTTTACTTAACTATCTACAGGTCATTCGTCAATATCCAGAGCTTCTTTCGCGAATTATTGCCATGGGCAGCACGCCCTTTACATCTCAACAGGAATACGGAAGGTTTTTAAACATCATGGGATTTCCAAAGGTTCAGAGCACGATCAAGGAGCTGACAGGTGAGCAACAGCCGGAGCGCTTGTTAGCGATGATGCTGCAAATATTTGGAGCTATTTTTCTGCCTGCACTGATGAGTCCGATTCTTGAATCAGGGGCAGTTGTGGAAATACCTTCAATAGAGGAACAATTAAATCTGCTGTTCGAAAGATATTTTGATCAAAATAAATCATAGGGGTGACTAATATGAATTTTTTAAGAAAATATTGGCAAGATGCAGGGGCTATAATCGGTGTGGTTGTATGTATTGTTTTACTTATGAATCCAGCTATCCTTTCGGATATAACAGGCATGTTATGGTTGAGTTTTGTAGCTATATTATTTCATCAATTTGAGGAGTACCGCTGGCCTGGATATTTTGCTGGTTTATTTAACAATGTTATGTTTAAAAGTGATACACCGGATCATTACCCCTTAAACACTCAATCAGCGATGATTATCAATGTAGCAATTGCCTACGTGTTTTATCTGCTCCCCGTATGGTTCCCGCAAGTAGTCTGGCTTGGACTCGCACCAATTTTTATGGGATTCTTTCAGGTCGTTTGGCACGGTATCGTTGTCAATATTAAAGCAAAAACCTTATATAATCCTGGCTTGTTTACGGCACTTCTCCTGCATGTTCCAGTCGGAATCTGGTATATTCATGAAATAGTACAGCGAGACATCCCAACGGCAATAGACTGGATTGCGGGTACGATCTACTTTGTTTTTGCTGTATACATCTTCATCATTAAAGGAAATATATGGTTGAAGAAGAGTGACTCTCCTTACTCCTTTTCTAAACAACAGCTGGGAGCTTACGGTCGTAAATAGGGTATGTTAGAAAATCATCAATGTCCTTGTTTACAAGTTGGATACAAGTAGAGGTATTCTGGAAACGAGGTTCGGTTACACTTGCTTTGTACCCATGAACAAGGAAAGAGTGATCTTATAATGAAGCATACACATCAATCTTATGATCGTAAAAAATTGGCTTGCAAGCTAATCACCACTAGTGCTTTCTTGGCTATAGGTTTTGCTGTGATGACAGGATGCAGCAATAGCGGGGAAGCAAAATCAACTGCTCCTACTAAAGCAGAAACAGTCACACCGCCTGCTAGTTCTACAGATCAAAACACGGATCCCAATACTAATGGGCAAGGCACAACCTCTACCCATCAAGAACCTGCCAGTAGTACAGCTTCATCTCACAGTAAACACAGCTCCGCAGCCGCTTTATTCAGCGCAGCCAAGCAGGGGACCTTACCGAATTTGCCTAAAGGTCTTGGCTTGGGAACTAGCAGCGATCTGTTATTTGAGCTGTGGGGGAAATCTGAGTCAGGTTCTACAGGTCCTATGAGAAGCTACGCTAAGTATCATACAGACATCGTGCTGGATGGAAGCGATAAAGTTACAGAAATCACATCTTCCGATCCAGACTATAAGAAGTTGCTTATCAAACAAGTTGTTGACGAATTGGGCCAACCTACGGAAACCGTTGACACCTCTAGAGACATACCTGACACAGCAGAAGCTAATTATACGATCAATAACACATCAGGACTTAGTTATTATTTAGTATTTTCCTATCAAACCAAAACGCAAAAGGTCAATTATATCCGATTATATTTTAACTCTAAGACGCCATAATTGGATGTATATAACAGAGTCGTTTCCGTCAGAATTGCGGAGGCGACTTTGTTCAAACTCATTGCATTTTTAGGTTATGTCGTTTATACTGATTTGTAATTGATTAATCACTAATCAGAAAACTGTGCTAAATTAAAGGATGAAAAAAATATGGCTAAAGCTACGTCAACATCTATAAATCGCCAAAAGGAAATCATATCTGCTGCCATTGAAGTGTTTGCAGAGATGGGCTACTACCGAGCTACAACAGCCAAAGTTGCGGAACGGGCCAATATTTCTCAGCCCTATGTCTTTCGTTTTTTCGCTACCAAGGAAGCGTTGCTTGTTGAAGCCTTGAAGGTTTCATTTGCACGTATCATAGACTCTTTTCACAGAGTTATTCATTCGGCCTCATCTGAACAGCTCGAGCAAGAGCTAATTGCAGCCTATTCGCAAATTATGATGGAATACCGCAATGAAACACTTTTGCAAATGCAGGCGCAGACGATCCGCGAGGATGAGGTTGTAAGCGTGATGCAGCAAGGATTCCGTGAAATTCATACGACGGTTTATGATGCTTTCCGACGGGCAGGTATTGAACAAGCAATGGAAAGAACGATGCTTTTTCTCTCCAGAGGTATGCTGTGTAATATTTCGATGTCGCTGGATCTACCAGAACTGATGAAAAAAGACGATTAATTTTGGTTTATGCATTAGAGTCGCGTTTTTGCGCGGCTTTTTTTGCTTTTAATTTTATTTTGTTCAAGACATGATTTCATTTGCTTCTGAGAAAAAACGGCCAAATAAGTTGACAAGAGAAGCGAGTCTCGTTATTCTAATACCCATAGGGGTATATGTATAAAGAGGTTTAACTAAACTAAGTCCCCTCAAAAAAAAGACGGAGGTTATAGAATGTCATCAACTAACAATATCCAAGCAGATCATATTCTTGATTGCAAAGGGCTAGCTTGTCCTATGCCTATTGTAAAAACAAAAAAGGCTATGAATGAGCTCGTTCCCGGAAAGATTATAGAGGTTCAGGCGACTGACAAAGGTTCATTAGCCGATTTTCAGAGCTGGGCTAAAAACACCGGACATCAATATTTGGGCACCCTCCAAGAAGGAGATGTAATGCGACATTATTTACGCAAAGCAAATCCGGCTGAAGTGAAGAAGGAGCAAATATTTTCTTCTACGATAAGCCATGAAGAGCTACAAGCAAAATGTTCTGGAAAAGAGAACTTCATTTTGCTTGATGTTCGTGAACCCGCTGAATTTGCGCTTAAACATATCCCTGGATCTAAGCACATCCCTCTTGGCGAACTGGAGAACAGACTTTCTGAGCTGAACTTGGAAGAAGAGATCGCAGTGATTTGCCAAGCTGGAGCACGCAGTGAAATGGCTTGTCAGTTCTTAGTTTCCAAAGGCGCTAAAAAAGTCAAATCTGTGCTTTCAGGCATATCCGAATGGGCTGGAGAAACTAAGGGAAGCGAATCCATATGAGTACGACAGCAGGAATTTATACAAATAATCAAGAACATGTTCAGTCCAAAACAACGATTGTATTATTCAGCGGGGAGCTGGATAAGGCGATTGCTGCATTCATTATTGCGAATGGAGCGGCAGCATATGATCATGAAGTAACTATTTTCTTTACTTTTTGGGGGCTAAATACGCTGCGCAAGGATGAAATCGTGAGCACCAATAAGGGAATGCTCGAAAAAGCCTTTGGCTGGATCATGCCTCGTGGACCCAAAAAGCTTGCACTATCCAAAATGAATTTTGCCGGACTCGGTCCACAGATGATCAAGCATGTCATGAAAAAGCACAATGCGCTTTCCTTGCCGCAGCTTATAGAGTTGGCACGAGAGCAGGGGATCAAGCTCGTCGCCTGTACCATGACCATGGATTTGTTAGGACTGCAGCAAGAAGAGCTAATCGACGGTTTGGAATATGCTGGAGTAGCCGCCTACTTGGGGGATGCTTCGCAGGGGAAGGTGAATCTATTTATTTAGGGTATCCTATTTATTTTTTTGGTTTATAATATACCTATACGTGTATATGGTAAGTCAAAAAAGGAGTGCATTACTTATGGATTACAATTACAGTGATGAACTGAAAACGCGCCTGAGGAGGATTGAGGGACAGGTACGTGGGGTACTTCGTTTAATGGATGAAGGTAAATCGTGCAAAGACGTCGTTAGCCAGTTATCTGCCGTACGTAACGCATCAGATAAAGCGATTGCCCAAATTGTAGCAGAGAATCTGCAACGATGTATATTGGAAGAGCAAGAGGCAGGAGGAGACACGGATAAGCTGGTTAAAGAAGCGATTCAGCTTCTTGTGAAAAGTAGATAATCATGTCTCCAGAGTCCATGCTAGCGGGCAATGATGTTACTATGTACAAAATTATGGGGGCTGGCATATTGCCTTTACCCAGCCACATATATTGGACGTTGTTAAGAAGTTTTTTGATAAACATCTGAAAGATTAAGATTATATACTAGCCATAATTAAAGTTCGCTGCCTCTAGTTGGTAGCGGGCTTTTTTAATCGGACATTTTAGGAATAACCCTCTGTTTATGCTGAGGTAGACAGGTGTAAATAACACATAAGGAAAACAACTTCTTCCGGGAGGCCTATTTATGGAGGTATTTGTTACGATTGGTGTCAAATTGATCATCAGCTTTTTTGGCTTGTGGATCATTACTTTTATTACAGGTCGAAAAACACTCAGTCAGTTAACACCACTCGATTTCCTAACATCATTGGTGTTAAGCGAAATTGTGGGAAATACGTTATATGACGATAAGGTGACCATTGGGCAGCTTTTATTTGCTTTGGCACTATGGTGCGCGCTGGCCTACTTTTTTGAAAAGGCGACGACCCGTTTTGTGAAATTTGGATATATGGCAGAAGGTCGAACAGTGCTACTCGTGGATAAGGGCCAGGTCAATCAAGAGATGCTTGAAAAATATGATATAGAATTTACCCAGCTGCTCTCCATGCTACGCCAGCAAAATATTTTTTCTCTTCGTGAGGTCTGGTACGCCACGTTAGAAACGAATGGTTCATTGTCAGTCATGCGCAAACCCGAATACGAGCCACCCGCCGCTCAGGATATGGGAATAGATGCACAGTCTGACCTTTTTTCTGTTACAGTCATTGATAAAGGAAAGCTCCTGAACGAATCTATGCGTGGGAAGTCAATCGATATTGAAGAGATTAAAGTAAAGGTGCGCGAGCAGGGATATGATAGTATCGACGAAATCGCCTACGCAGAGTTTAGCGAGGATGGAACACTTCACATCGTGCCGATGAAAGAGAAAAAGCATCATAAAATTTGAATGATAGGCTACTACAGTTCTGCGCTTCTTACCGTGTATGGTGTAGCTACTGAGATAGAGGCAGAACTTTGGGGTATTGAACTACCATCTTCTCATGAAGAGGACTGTTTATTTGTCTTTTTTCTTCTTTTAATAATAATAACTGTAAACAGAAACAAAGGGAGTACAATCTGAAAAATAGGGAACCAAGTATTAATTACAATTTTTCGACCGATTACCATGTGATGAGTAAAGTTAGGGGACAAAGAAGAAAGCCCATAAATAAGTGCTGCAAGGGGGGAAATCCACTTTTTAAATCCGACTCCAGTTATTTTTTCAAGTCCTATCACGGCGCCATTAAAAAATAAGGACATTTTGATGATCAATCCAAGAAAAAGAAGCAAGGTGAAAAGGGCATCCATTCGTTCGAACACATCCGCCAATTCAATCAACTGAACGGCTTCCAACAGAGGAAGTGTACTATCTACGGCGATCTTAGGTCCGAGAACAAAAATATTCAATTGATTGATAAATATCAGAGAAAGGGCGGTAATACTATAGGCAAAGATCACAGTTTTTGTGAGATTCCGGTCTTTATGTACAAGCGGATAAAATACAAGAAATAATACAATCTGTCCGAATGGAAAGGAGATAAGCTCAGGAATAGCGGCTTTAAAAATGGGTTTCCATCCTTCCTCTAGAATCGGAAGAGAATTTTCAAAGTGAAAGAGACCGGTTGCCGGAATTAGTATAGTAATTATAGTATATCCAAGTACAAAAAAAGGGAAAAGGAATAAGGAAAATAGGAACAATACTTTGTATCCGTAACGAATCGTATTGGATACAACCATGATTGTGATCAACATGATGAGCCACAAGGGGGTTTGGCGTAGCAAAGCCAGGACTGTCACCTCGCCTAAATCGCGTAAGCTCCGAGAAGCTTCATATGTGAAGTACATCACAAAAAGCAGGTTAATCGTTGTACCCACATATTTTCCTATGTAACGGCGAAACAACATGAACAAATCTAATTCAGGGTCTTGATGATGGATAGCAAGATGGAGCATTAACAGAAGTAGTCCTGCTAAGGCGCCTATCAACATGACTAACCAAGCATCTTGCTTTGCTTCAGCTCCCATTAAAAACAAAGTTGTACTTCCAACTTCAAACAAAGACATACAAATGATCAGCTCTGATACTCGGATTGAATTTTGACGCATTGCTTCAATTCACCTCTGCCTGTTTATTCCATTCATTTCAATAGCTCGTTAAAAGACTCTCCAAATAATCCTGGACGTGCAAGTTTCATTTTTACATTTATTTTTATATCCATGTTTGCTAACTCCTTAGGCCACGTTTCCTTTATTTTTTTCCAGTCTTTTGGGTTCTTCTGATGAATTTTATTCCCAATACCAATAAGGTCGATATTATTTTGCTGTAAGGCTTTCCAGCCTTCCCGGATTTGCAACTCGATAATTTCTGCTGCTTGCTTCTGCAATTGGTCTATACTTTGCATATTTTTCATTTCTCTTTGCGAAGAGGCTGACAAAAGATCTCCGGTAGTTTTAACGTCAACGTTTAGGTAAAAATGATTTAAGTTCTTTATTGGCGTAATCTTAACCTTGGCCTTCCGGATGAGGAAAGCAGCCGTAGCATTCCCATCCACATAGTTTATAGTGGTGTTTTTAATCTGGTTGTTTAACCATGAAACCCCTATACTTTCCTTTTCATTTAGGTGTCCGACTCTTTTGTCTTTCCGGAAAATGCTTAGGCCCGACAACTTAAGTTTACTTTTAGCGGATGTTTCCTTGAACACATCAACAGAATCTAGTTTCTCCGGCTCGGAGCCCTCAAGAGATATTTCTGGAACTCCGGCTGCACCACTATCGGAGCTAATTTTCGAAATAAATTCATACATAGATACGGATGGATAAATCGATCCATATCTTCTGTTTTTTTCTATAATATTTTCTAAAGCTTGACCGGGAATTTTCTCTGGTGGTACAAGCTTTTTTAAATAATCACGAGCCTCTCCGTTGGCAATAAATACTTTTACAGTTTCCCGTGAATCAAGGTTACGGAGGTAAATATCAATAATTTCTTCAATGCCTTGTTCTGCTGCTTTTTTTCCAATAACGATTACATTATTTTGAGCAAAATACAATTTACGTGGGTATTCCAGACTACTCTTCGTAACGGTCTCTCTTAGTGTTTTTCCATGTGTAGAAAAAGTATGTACAGCGCTTTGCGATGCCCCCGTGGAAGAACCACCTGAGCCAGTCGTCATAGCTGATGGAATGATGATTTGATAAGTATTGATCCAGTCGCCTTGATGTCCATCAATTCCAGTTGCTGTTGTGATGCCTAATTCATTCAATTCTGTTCGATCCACGCACCCTGTAAGTAATAATCCTGCAATACACAGAACGTAACTAACTCTAAATTGGCTCACCATTGATCTCTCCTATTTTTCGGTATCAGACTTGTCATCATTTCTAATTTCATCTGAAATGGCAGGGTATTGGTGAGTTGCCTGTCTGGTTTTGTTGGAAGCTGATTTTCCATTTGGTCTTGTTTTCATAGCCCACCACGGTACTCTAATGACAAGATCCTTCATATTGGACTTAAAGGAGGGGCTGTAGGGCATAAAATAATCAACTCCAAATGATTTGAGTGATACAAGATGAACTAAAAGGGGGATAAGTGCTATCAGAATACCGAATAAGCCCAGAGCCCCCGCTATTAGCATAAGAGCAAACCGCAACAATCGGACTGCTGAAGCCAAGGTGACATATGGGATCACAAAGTTCGATATAGCTGTGAAGGCAACAACGATTACCATTGCACCTGAGACCAGTCCGGCTTGCACCGCTGCCTGCCCGATAACTAGAGCTCCTACGATGGAAACGGCTGGCCCGATGACCCTAGGCATTCGCACACCGG
The DNA here is from genome assembly GCF_038008045.1 of Paenibacillus sp. FSL P2-0173. Taxonomy (NCBI): domain Bacteria; kingdom Bacillati; phylum Bacillota; class Bacilli; order Caryophanales; family Paenibacillaceae; genus Paenibacillus; species Paenibacillus sp. FSL P2-0173. The sequence goes on along the minus strand of NZ_JBBOYK010000006.1, from coordinate 2,984 downwards.
CTTCACGAATTACTTCAAACATCAATTCCATCATTAATGCTTCCAATAATGCGGGAAAAGGAGTTCCTTCCCGTTGAGCCATCAGTGTAATTAACAGCGTGGTAGGGATCATTTCCTGTTGAAAAGTCGTCAGGGCTATAAATAGAGAAGGGAGCAACAAAGTGATTAAAAAAGATACCACACGAAGAGCCCTTAAAAAAGATGAAATGTCATATCTCTGGTAGTAGTCTTCAGCCGTCTGAAAGAAATTAAAGAAGGTTACAGGTGCAATCAGAGCAAATGGCGTCCCATCAATCAGAACAGCTACTTGTCCGTCTAAAAGGCTTCCTGCGACTGTATCCGGACGCTCTGAGTTCAGCATGGTGGGAAAGAGACTAAGTGGTTCATCCTGTATGAATTCTTCTATGTAGCCACTTTCAAGTATACTGTCTGTATCAATGGATTGAAGCCGTTTAGTAATTTCATGCACGACTTCTGGATTAGCGACACCTTCAATGTAAGCTAATATAACTTTAGTTTGTGTATATCGCCCAATAATATGACTTTCAAACTTAAGGTCAGGTGTCCGCAATTTTCTTCTAATCAGTGTGATGTTGGTTGAGACATCCTCCGTAAATCCTTCTTTAGGACCCCGAACTACGGTTTGAGTACTGGGTTCCTGAATAGCTCGTCTTACTCCGCCGGCGATGGAAACTGTCAGGGCATATGTACTTCCATCGATAGCAATGACAGCATTACCGGAGAGGATGGATTGATAAATTTCATTTTGCGAGTGTATCATTTGAATATTTCCTGACGGGATTGTTCTCTTTATTAGCGAAACTGCGGTATTTTCTTCAAGCTTAAAAGAAGCTGCGAAGACCGGCTCTGTAATTAAGCCCTCCATTAAATCGGAAAGCAAGTTTTGGTCAATCAGCCCCTCGATATAACAAACGGCGAGATGTCCAGCATGGACAGGACTTTCGGAAAAATCACGAATGATAAAATCAGAGCTTTGTCCGAGTTTTAATTTAAGTATTGATAGAGTATGTGCTAATGATGGATTTATGGGTTCTGAAGAGGCCTGCTGTTTAGATTTTTCGATATCCTGTGTGTACCTTTTTCCAGGTTTCAGAACATTTCTAATCCAACGTGTCAACACAAGTGAACCCCCTCTTTATTGATAAAGCATATCTTTGCCCTGCACCCCAAAAATATACGCTATTTTTATGAATTGGATATTTAGTGAAAGACATTTGGAAGCCTCATAATTATCCGAATTTCGCAAATCAACCAGCATAGGGTCTAGAAGAGTTTGACGTATAGAATATTTGAGTCCCGGATTGAGGAGACTACCTCTTATAGGTTTGAAATTTTTTAGAAAGTGGTGATCAGGTTTGAGTTTCTCGGATGATCAGCTTATCTGTCTCCGATTTGAGGACGAACTAGGGTATTTTGCTAAGGCTGCTGCTCCTCCTATTTATGAGACTGCTCCATTTTTCTTTGATACTTACGAAGATTATGCTGAAGCGGCTAATAATGAAAAGGAGCATTATGTCTATTCGAGGGGAACCAATCCTACCGTTCAGATTGCAGAGCAAATGATTGCTGCGCTGGAAGGTGGGGCGGATTGCAAGTGCTTTGCTTCCGGAATGGCTGCTATCAGTGCCTCTCTAATGTGTAGCTTATCCGCAGGGGACCATCTGATTCTGGTCGGACACATATATGAAACCTCCGTCAGCCTAGCCCAATATTTAAAGAGGTTCCATATAGACTATACAATAGTACATTCGACTTCTACGGAAGCAGTTGCTGATGCCATCAAATCGCAGACCCGTGCTATTCTTATGGAGTCTCCTACCTCATTCACATTCGATATGGTAAATATTCAGGAGGTAACTTCGCTTTCCAAAGCAAAGGGTATACGTACAATCATAGATAATTCATGGGCTACACCCCTTTTCCAAAAACCATTGGAATGGGGCGTAGATATCGTTGTTCACTCCGCATCCAAGTACTTGGGTGGTCATAATGATTTAATTGCAGGGGCAGTGATCGCTTCTAAAGAGATAATAAACCGTATGTATGCTGAAGAGTATGAGTTGATTGGCGGCTCGTTAGCTCCTTTTGAAGCCTGGCTACTCATTCGGGGTCTAAGAACACTCCCGCTCCGTATGGAAGCCCATCAAAGGAATGCTCTGTTGGTTGCTCGTTTTCTATCAGATCATCCGTCCATTTCCAAAGTGAATCATCCCGGACTTCCTTCTCATCCACAACATAAGCTGGCATGTAGACAGCTCAAAGGGTATGCTGGATTATTCAGTTTTGAACTAAAGGATTCGACTTATGAGGATATATGTAGAGTGATCAATAAACTGCGACTGATCCGGATCGGTGTATCTTGGGGGTCTATGGAGAGCCAGGTGATCTCACCAAACTACGGCTTCAATAAGCAGAGTCTAAAAAAACAACACATGCCTGAATCGCTTATCCGCCTGGCTGTAGGGCATGAGCCTGCTGAACTTTTGATACAGGATTTTGCTACAGCTTTAAGCTAAGCGAACATTTCAGTATTTTATCTAAAAAAGCGAAAGCAGCGGCTCTCCAATACATAAAGAGCACCTGCTTTTCTGATTTATGACGTTTATACCTGATCAACTTTGCAGTTTAAGTAGGAGATAAGAGAGCATTGGTTGCTCCAGGTAAATTACCGTGTGTTGGAGTGTTTTAATAAAAACTACAACGGGTAGAAATACAAATTAGCAAACTGGGAAATATTACAACTTGCCTGATAGGTATACACGTGATAAATTATATACCCAGCCAGTTAAACGGCTGTTGATTTGATCTTTGAAAACTGAACAACGAGTGAGTACGGATTTTGTTTACAAAATCCAACGCTGAAATTTTGGTACATGCCATCGGGCTGTATAAAATGGAAGCAAACAAGAGATATTTTATCTCGTCAGTTTCAAAATGAGCTTATCGCTCTTTTTATAAACCAA
>NZ_JBBOYK010000005.1:0-239669 GCF_038008045.1 Paenibacillus sp. FSL P2-0173 | reverse complement strand
TAAAAATATCTCTTGTTTGATTTTGCGAACAAAATCGTTTTACTCACTCGTTGTTCAGTTTTCAAAGATCAAACATTTCTCTTTCGCCGCGTTTTTCAGCAGCTATAAGATCATATCATGTTCGTTTCAAAAATGCAAGGGTTATTTTTTTTCTTTTTTTCGAAGATCGTTTCACCCAAGCTTTTCGCTTTTGAAACTGCTGTTTTGTTGTCAGCTCAAATAATATATCATAAAGCCAAGCAACTTAGCAAGCACTTTTTTTGTTTTTTTATTTTAGAATAAATCCGTTCATCTTTCAGCTCATTTAAATCAGTCGAGGGGCTAGTTGCCCCTTCATTAGCTGATGACTCCCTCTGGCTCGAATACCTCTGCAGGCCAGTGCAGTTCCACACCTTGGCGAAGAAGAACATTTTGAAAACATCCAAGATGCTCTGCTGATCGGCTCACTTCAATGGGATATACTTCGTTGGAGACACAGTAAGCCGCCAGGCTTCCCGCTGATTCTCCTATATTCCATTCTGTAGGATGCAATCGATAGCAGCCATTGGCTATTTGGGTCATCCCTATATTTTTGCAGGCAGGAAGTAAATTGCGCACTCTCACCGGAATAAGTGAGCCCAATGGAATTTCATAGGGATAGTTAGGGATGTAGAATGTTCGCTGAGATACCGTAGTTGGATGAAGATCCAAATGATAGCTACCTACACCTACACTGTCTGTATATCGCTTTGGCCCCTCTTCCCCCCGAAGCTCACGACTTACATCAAACTCAGATATCATATACTTGGCCTGAATTCGGCGTGACTCGCGAATATAAGCCGTTTTAGCCAGACCGTCAGATGTGCCGAGAATATCACCCCGTGGTCGAATTCCCGGATAGCCGAACCCTCCATCTAATCGGGGCGCTTCGGTTTGAAGCCAATATATTAATGAACGAGTCAACTCACGCGCTCCTTCTCGATGTTTTGCCTGCTCCTGAGCGGTGACACCGATCAATGGCCCTAGGTAATAATCATTTTGCGCCCAGTTTAAAAGAGTTACCTCACCATCATTTAGCGGTTCGCTCCATATCGAGGAATCTACAATACGACGATAATCCCATAAGGATACAATGCCCTGATCGTTAGGAAACAATGTGAACTGTTTTAGTTTACTGGTATCATCCGCGTCAGTAGCAAACCAGCTCAAAATCGGAAAACGGGAAAAGGAAGGAATATAATTTCTCCAGAAATCATATTGTTGCGGGCGCTCTATAATGAAGCTTTCCTGGGGAATATAGTCTACGGCAGCCACATGTGTGATAGATTGCATATCAAAAGGGTTAGCACACTCCAGTGCATGAGGTTCACCCGTAGCAGCCCGCGACTCCGCTCCACTCGTATGCTCCACGCCCGCCATTGGAAGGAGATCACCACACTCTGTCGCATCCAGATAAAACGTTCCGTGCAGCACTCTAAATCCACACTTATGATCAGAGCTATTCGAGGTACGGACAGTTACAGAAGTAATACAGTCCCCATCCGTCTGAACCGCAATAGGCACGGTGTGATAGTATACATGAACGCGCCCCGTATTCAAATAGGGAGCGAGCATATCTTCAAGCACCCGCAGCGCTACCCGTGGTTCATGGGCCAGACGGCTTACCCAACCGTTCCCAGGGTTGAGAATGGGATTATTCCTTGCTTCTTCGGTTAACGGATAGTTCTGACGGTAATAGTCACGCACACGATTACGGAACTCACGGTATGTTGCTGTGCATCCAAATTGTTCGATCCATCGATGCTCATCTGGGGGAACCGCCTGTGAAGTTAACTGCCCCCCTAACCAGTCCGTCTCCTCTGTCACGATGACTCTCATGCCAGCCTTCGCCGCCGCGAGAGCTGCCGATGTCCCCCCCAGACCTCCGCCAATCACAACAATGTCGGTATCAAGCCGTTTTTGCGTCATGGTTCGTTCCCCTTTCATTCTTGTACTAGGACCCGGTCATTTCGAATGCAAGCCGTGCAGCGCCGATGATTCCAGCGCGATTGCCCAACAATGCCCGACTTACTTCCGTTTGAACTCCAAGTTGGTGCAGATGCTTTTCCAGCATGGGCCACCAGACCTCTCCCGCGTCCGCTACTCCTCCGCCTACAATGATCGCCTCAGGATCAAGAGGCACCGAGATATTAGATAGAAGCACAGCTAAATCTGCGGTGTAATCATCCAGCACTTGGATTGCTTCCTGGTTACCGTAAGCAGCCTCTTTCACAATCTCGTTCCCTGAGCGGTACAATTTACCGACGTGTTCCCTACCTCGACGTAACAGGGCGCTCCCCGATACATATTGCTCGGCGCACCCTTTTTTTCCACAATTGCAGGGGTGTCCCCCCGGGAATAGAATACTGTGCCCCCAATCACCGCCACTCCAATGAGTCCCTCTGCACAAGTGGCCATTTTCCATATATGCACCTCCGACACCTGTTCCCAACGTGAGCATCACCAAGCGTCGCTTGCCTTTCCCCGCTCCCTGCCACGCTTCTCCAAGTAAAGCGGCGTTCGCATCATTATCAGCAACCGCTCGTAAAGCCAGTTTTTCTCTAGCCCACGTTACCAAGGATGTACCTTGCCAGCCAGGTAGGTTATCTGTGGCATACACAACTTCGCCGCTCTCCACATTTACTCGGCCAGCAGTAGCAATGCCTAGAGCGCCTACATCTATATGGGCACCGATGCTGGTATCTCCAAAAGAACGCAACAGTCCGAGCACAGATTCTGACACCCGCGACAACACCCATTCACGTCCACGGGAAGCGTCCGTATCCAGCCGGATTTCATCAAGCACCGATCCGTCCCGTGCCACTATGGCGGCCTTCACCGATGTGCCCCCAATGTCGATTCCAATGACTCTGTTCACAGCAGCTGCCACCACACCAACCTCCTTGTTGCCCCACATAAAAGCTTACTAGCTCTTTTTACAAACCTTCTATTTAGTAGCAATACATGAAATAGCCATTCATATGCACCACAAACACAAGTCATTGAACTGTCAGAGCGCACAGTTTTCAATTCACAACTGAAAAATCTCAATAGCTTCGTTCAATAACGGCCCTCGCTGTTTTTTCCTTCATCCGTTTGGTGTGACTCGTGTGCTTGCGAGCAAGCCCTTCGCAGATGAGGTCAATCACGAATAGTTGTGAGATTTTAGCGCCGATTGAGCCACCTTCTATCGGCGCTTCCTTGCCCGCGGTCAGCAACACGATATCTGCAATGGAGGTAATGGGTGATTTGGCATAATTCGTAATTGCGATAACAGTTGCACCGTTTTGCTTGGCTTTATGCAGCATATCGTTCGTATCCAGCGTACTTCCTGATACACTAATGCCGATAGCCACATCACCCGGGTTCATGGACACCGCCATCATCGACTGAATATGTCCGTCTGCCACAGCCTCGGCGCGGCGCCCAATCCGTAAGAAACGATTTTTAGCATCCTGCGCGGAAATTCCCGAAGCGCCTACGCCGAAAAATTGAACATAGCCCGCTTGATCGAGACACGCAATCGCACGACCAAGCTCTGAATGGTCCAGCAGTCCCATACTGGAGTGCAAAATATCGAGCATGTTGTGATACACCGTACGCGTAATATCTTGTTCGTTATCTGGGTCGATGTTCTCCTCGCCCATATCGGTTTTACGATAAGTCTGGTTTTGTGCCAGGGACAGTCGGAAATCCTGATAACCTTTGAACCCAATTTTCCGACAAAAGCGCATCACCGTCGTTTCGCCTGTACCTGCAAAATCCGCCAGCTCCGTCACGGAGAAATATATGATATCTGCGGGATGCTCCAGTACGCATAAGGCGACTTTCTGCTCCGATTTCGTTAATGAAGGATAATACGTGTTAATTCGGTCGTTCATCTCCATAGATGCATTTCACTGCCTTCCTTGCGGCATCGGCAAACCGCTGCGTAATCAATTGGGGTCTGGTAATCGCCGAGCCTACAACCACTGCATGTGCTCCCATTCGGAATGCTTCCTCAACCTGCGCTGGATCATAGATTTTGCCCTCTGCAATTAAAGGAACAGGAACCAGTTCCGACGCTCTCCGAACCAGCTCCAGATCAGGACCCTCAATCTGAGTAGAGTACGGCGTATACCCGGATAACGTGGTGGATACGCAGTCTGCGCCAAGGGAGGCCGCATGAAGCGCCTCCTCCAGTGTCGATATGTCTGCCATGGAAGTGACTCCCTGCTCATGGGCATAATCTAGGAGCCTCTTCAGCTTACATCCCGCTGGGCGCGGTCGTAATGTGGCATCCAGCGCAATGATATCCGCCCCTGCCTCCACCAGTTCCTCCATTTCACGAAGGGTGGGCGTAATGTAAATATCAGAATCATCATAATCCCGCTTAATCAAGCCAATCACTGGTAGAGAAATCGCCTGTTTAATCGCACATACATCCGATGCGCCATTGGCGCGAATCGCTACAGCTCCACCCTGCTGTGCGGCACGCGCCATTTTGACCATAGAATCTGCTCCATGTAACGGTTCTCCTGGTAGCGCCTGACAGGATACGATCAGTCCGTGCTGAACTTTGGATAATACACCTTCCATTCCCATAGGAATCACCCTCTCTTCTCGGCATGATGCCGTACGGTTAATCCGACTTCAAAGGTGCGGTTCCACGGCATGTAGCAATCTGTAATTTCCACGCGGCCTTCCGGCCCGTTCACATATTCATTGAGTGCCTGCTCCAGCCGTCCGCGAATAACCGCAGCTACCGAGCCTCTCGGTCCATCGAGCATAAACTTGGTAAAACCCATCTGCTCCACAATCCCGTTATTCATAGCCGTACGTACCACAGCGCAATAACAGGCATCCTCCGCGTAGCGCAGCGACAGAAAATCCAAATGTTCCTCCGTAGAGCCATAGTGGGTATACAGCATGGACTGAGCAATGACGGTGCCCAGCGTGTTAGAACTGGTATTCCAGCCTGCATAACCTGCCAGCTTAAAAAGCAGTCCTTTTTGCTTTAATAGTCTAAGTAGCTTGAGATCTGCGCCGTTGGCGTAGCCCACATCAGCAACTGCAACATTTTGACCTGCATATTGCAGCATATAAGAACCGTACTCAACCAGCTCTACTACATTCCGATGTACATCATATCCGGTCATTGCACGCTGCTGGGATGAAGCCTCTGCCATCGTGTCACCGGGTGTGTTAGCCAACAAAATCAAATCAGCCTCCGTTGCAGAGGAAGCTATCAGCCCACCTGCCGCCATAATCTGATATTTTAAGGTTTCGTAAAAATATCGATCTTCAAAAAGCGGAACTACGAATGCCCCCTGCAAAGCAGACAATCGGGGATACACCAGTGGGACTACATTATTCATCTTGTTAACCCAACGAGCCAGCAACGTACAACCCACTTCATCTGCCCCCGGGTACATGTATACATTCAAATCCAGCCCAAGCTCAGAAATACGACTTCTTAGCCGCTGCTGATCCTTGGCGGTATAGCCGTAGGGAGCCGAATCATCCTGTGGGATGATCATAAAATCAATGATACCTTCTGCTACGAGATCCAGTGCAACTTCATTAGCCTCCAAATTCACATGGCGACGCCCCAAGTAATCATCCAGTATTTCCATTGGCAAACGCTCGTTTATATCAGCTAATTCGAGCAACTCTTCAGCGGTAGCGATCCCCAGCTCCTGACGATGCTCAATGAAGCCCTTTCGGAATATCTCACGCCCCCAATCGGCATAGTAATCCGGTTCTTCATCAGCCAAAGAGTATTGCGGACAACGCATAATTAGTTGAAATGCATACAGAGTCAGTTGCGGATATAGTTGCTTTAGCCTGCGAAGCCGATTCACTCTATCTCTGACCTGCTCGCTCGACATACCGTGTAGTCGAGAAGGTACGATTCCTCCGTACAGCAACGTATCCATCGCAACAATGGCTCCATCAGCAGTAGCCGCGCGTTCTTCGAGCCATGCCCATAGTCGGGTCGTATCGCCAGGGGTTTTCTTTTGTCCCATCCATTCTAATGGGGGTCGCTCCATTTCCAAGTCTGTACCCTGTGCCAGTAAATAAGGAAATTGATAATTACAGGGCCGCTCATCCAGCGGTATAAAAAGTAATCGGGTGCTTGACTTCACCGTACGTTCCACCTCTCCTGAAAATTACCGTTATCCTAACGGCAAATGATTATTTTCAGGGCAGCTATGCTGCCTTGGTTTCATAATCCATCGCAAACACTCACAAGATCAGTCGATATTTGCCTTGTTCGTCCTGATCGACATAACCCCACTGCGCGGCAGCACGGATCGCCGGATTGCTACCCAGCCGAGCCTCCGCTTCTAAGCAAGCAGTGATACCGCATCGCAGTTCTCCTGCGATTTCGTCCGTCAGAGGCGACGGATCTTGCCCGTCAACTACTTCGCTCGGCATGCTGCTTCCCCTTGAATGTGCATCGTCCTGTCGCTCGCCACTGAGCGCAGCTTGGCGCAGCACATGCCACAGGCCTGCGTCCAGCTCGGCACGTTCCAGCCACGGTGCGGCCTGGGACACGAACCCTGCCGCTAGATCATCGGCAGGCACGTTCCGTAGGACGCTCACGGTCTGAAGCAGCCGCTCAAAGTACATATCCAGCGCAGGGATATCGCGCATTTGCAAAGCAAGATCCACGTCCTCATACGCGCTGCCGCCCAGTCGGCTGTTTCTGTTTTGACGACAGAAAAACATCAGTTCATCCGCACGCTCTCCCGCTAACTCCCGCGCAGCCCATTGCCAAGATAGCTCAGGCATATACCGTTCACTGTTCCACATATAGTGGGACATCGTAATGAGCGTTACTTTGGAGCATTCCCACTGATTCATCGGGTTGGCCACCATACCGGTATGTCCACAGTCTGGTAGCCCGGAATACCGTCCGCGCAGCGGATCAAGGAATAACCGATCATGGTCACAATCATTCACCGGGATGTTATCCCACAGCCACAGCTCATGTCCGAAGAACGCATGATTATCAGCGGCGTGCTCGCGACTAATCTGTGGGGCAAAAACAAAGTACCCCGTCCAGAACACCTTAATCTCCGGATGCAGCCGCTCACGGAAGTCCTTTTTGTATTCGGTATCCCAATACGACCAATATTCCGAAGGACAGACTGTCAGTGTAAACTCAGGCAGCCGTTCAGCCAGCCATGTGTGAACCTTGTTCGTCAAAAAGACATGAGCGTGACCCGAGCGGCCCAGCAAATGTCGATTTTCCCCTTTGAGTACATAATCAATATCATCCATTAATACAGAAAAATGACGTACGCCAATCGCAATCACGTCCGCTAGCTTTTCCGTCAATTTAAGGAAATCTTCATCGCTGCCAAAGCTTAGGTCGTTCCCTGGACTGATACAGTAATGAAAATCAATCTCATGCCGTTCGCAGGCTTCCTTTAATTCGCGGATCTGGGCAAACGTATCCTCAGGGTACGACTCTCTCCATAGCTCACGATGATATGGATCATCCTTGGGGGCATACATGAACGTGTTCATCCGATGCGCAGCCATAAAACGGACAGCATCCATCCGATCCGCGAAACTCCACGGTTTCCCATAGAAGCCTTCAATAATTCCTCTGACCGGGAAGGAAGGCTCATCCCGAATAGACATCACCGGCAGAGTACATCGCTCCTGTTCCACTTGAAGCAGGAGATGCAGGGCATCCATGCCGTATTTGAGCCCTCTTTTATTGGAAGCATGGACTTCAATCCGCCCGTCCTTCTGAATGTCCAACCGATATCCGTCTGCAGCAAGCGTTCCGTCATATTCGAGCACCAACTGCACGCTTCCCCGTGTTTCAGTCGGTACACCCGGTCCTGGAGGCACAATAAGCTTGATCGGTCCCTCGGGGTCCAGCACACCTTCATACTCCTGATTCATTGCAAAGCGAGAGGACAGTTCACAGATCAGACGCGGTTCGGAGATAACCAGCCTTTCCCCGCTGTCATACACATCACGAAAATAATATTGTATCTCCTGCGGTGATAACCCTACACCCGAATGAGGCCCCATTCCTTTGGACAATTTCATCGCAATCATCTCCTTCCATTCACAGGCTCTTCGTAGCCATGACTACTGGCTTATCCTTTTACCGCTCCCGCCAAACCTTCCATATAGTAGCGCTGTGTAAACAGGAACAATATAATGATCGGCAGTACCGAAATCATTGTGCCTGCAGCAATCCAACCGAAGTTATAGGCAAATTGACCGTTGAGATACGTGAGCGCAGCTGCCAGCGGATATAGCTCCGTATCGTTTAAAATAACGATAGGCCACAGAAAGCTGTTCCAGAACGACATCGCCTCCAACAGAGAAATTACAGCGAGCGCCGGCTTGACCAGCGGAAGCACCAGCTGCCACCAAATTCGAAACTCCGAAGCGCCGTCCATTTTACCGGAATCACGCACATCAGTGGGGATATGAATAAACGTCTGTCGCATTAGAAAAATGTTGAACACGGAGACTGCCCCGGGCAACACCACACCCAAATATGTATTGCCCAGATGGAGCCCTTGAATGGTCAGATAATGCACAATAAATGCGGTGTAGGAAGGAATAATCATCGTGGCAATCAGCAGCGTAAACACCAGATTTTTACCCTTAAAACGAAATACAGCCAAGGGATATCCCGTCAGACTGGCGAGTACCACATTGAGCACAACGCCCAACACCGTAATGATGACCGTATTCAGCATATACTTTGGAAAATTCATGAACTGCCACACCTGAACATAGTTGTCGAAATCGATAAAGGTCGGAAAAATAGCGGGCGGCGTTGAAAAAATGTTACGACCTGGCATGAGGGATACGCTGAGCAGCCATAGGAACGGTCCCATTAAAAAGAGGGCGAGTAGCACTAGAAGCACGTAGATGACCGTCATTCTCAGCATTCGAGCAAGACTGCGCATGATGCGGCTGCTTTCCTTTTTAGGAAGAGATGAGCGTAGCATTTTGTCATCCTTTAGATTCATCAATAGGGATTGACACCGCCTTTCCTATTGAATCGGAATACGATAATACTAAGTACGGCAATCATTGCACCGACAATTAAGCCAAGCGCAGAAGCATATCCAAAATTGAACTGCTCCATGCCCTTTTGAAAAATATACAAGCTGGATGTCAACGTGGCCGTTCCCGGTCCACCCTTGGTTAGTACATATACTTCATCAAATACACGAATAGCTGACATGAGTGATATAAGGGTACAGAACAAAACGTAAGGTCTTAACAGTGGAAGAGTAATATGAACAATCAGACGCCATCGGCTTGCTCCGTCGACTCTAGCGGCTTCGTACAGATCTTGAGGAATATTTTGTAATCCAGCCAGATAGAGCATCATATAATACCCGAGTCCCTTCCACATTGTGATGAACATCAGTACATACAAGGCCAAGTTGCTGTCCGATAACCAGTGTATGTCTTTGCTAATCAAGCCGACCTGCATGAGCAAGTAGTTCACTACGCTGTTATTGCCCAATAGCCAGCTCCAAATTAAGGCTACAGCTACCATCGAAGTCACAACAGGGATGTAGTAGGACGTACGAAATATTTTAATTCCCGGGATACGGCTGTTCACAAGCACAGCCATCAGGATGGAGAAAATTTGGAGAAAGGGGACAATGAGCACGTACAACAATGAGTTCCAAATTGAAATAAGAAAGTTACGGTCCTTAAACGCCGCTTCAAAATTATCCAAGCCGACAAAATGGGTATCTGATATGACAGAGTAGTCTGTCAATGCCAGCGGGATGCTGTAAATAATAGGCCAAAATACAAAGACGGCAAGCAATAACAGTCCTGGCGTCATAAAGGCCCAGGCCGTAAAGGACTCCGACCTTAACCATTTGATCATGCTGCATCACCACCTGATTTTGATAAATGAACAGGGGAGTATTCACTTACTCCCCTGTCAAACCTATTGCTTTAAAATATCGTTCACTTCCTGCTCTAGGGCAGTAAGCGTCTGCTTCGTATCCGTGCCGTTCAATACAATATTTTGCAAAGCTCGCGCGATGGCACTGTTCACATCTTTGGCATTAGGCACACCGACCATATAATCTGTCGCCTTATCCAAGCTTTGCGCGGATACTACCTTGGCTTGTGCTTCTAATGATTTGTCAGACTGAGTAAAATATGGATCTTTAATGGAGTCTTTCGTGGAAGGTAGTGTATTCGCCGCTTTAGAAAAAGCTGTTTGACTCTCTGCGTTTGTCAAGAAAACAGCAAATTTCACTGCTTCGTCCACATGTGCAGACTTAGCAGGTACGACCAGGTCCATGGAGTTGGAGAGCCGCACATCAGCTTTACCGGTTGGGACAGGAACAGCAATTGTGTTCTTATAAACATCCGGCGCTGCCGTTTTGATAAAATTGATGAACGTTGGGCCTGCCAGCTCGAAAGCAACCTGCTCGCCGGCATAATATTTCACTTGTTGTGAGAAGTCAGCGTCTTCCTTGAGTACAACGCCATCTTCCATCTGTTTTTTTAGATTATCAATCATAGTGACTGCTTCTGGTGTATTGAACGCCGCTGCTGTCTTTTCTTTATTTAGAATAGGAATGCCGTCCACAGCGAAAAGCTTGGATACAAGCTGCTGAGCATAGCCTGCTTTGCCAATTTTTCTATTGATTTGACGGCCCCAATCAGACAATTCCTCCCGGGTTTTGGGCGGATGAGCAGGGTCCAATCCGGCGGCTTTGACCAGCTTTGTATTCATGTAAAGCACTTCTGTACCGGTATACCAGGGTAGCGCATAAGCTTTACCGTTAATGACTGTGGAATTATAAATACCCTCGAAATAAGCAGCCTTTTCCTCGGGCGACAAATGCTCATTCATATCAACAACAGCACCCTTGGAGCCCATTTGGCTAGCAAATTCTGTATTGAGATTGACTACATCCGGACTGCTGTTACTAGCGATACTTGTCAACAGCTTGTTGGTCACTGCATCATAAGGGTAATCCTTCCAGTCAATTTTGACATTGGGGTTCTTCTGCTCATAATCGGCAATCACCCGATTGAAATACGGGGTAAATGTAGGTTGTAGTGCAATGGTCCAAAATTGCAGTGTTACTTTCCCTCCGTCAACCTTTTCCGACTTTGATCCTCCACCACCGCAGCTGCTCAGCAGTACAACCAGCGCCAGCATAGATACAAGCAACCGTAACCTGCCTTTCGCTTTCTTTGTCACATGGTGACCCCCTTGTTCTTAGTTGATTAAGGCAAATTATAGCAGAAATACCGCTAAAGAAGGAACGTTTTTTCAATAAAATAAATTTAGAAGGAATAATTTTTCTTTTATTGGATACAAAAAAGACGCCTCTTCAGCAGAGACGCCATTTTCCTAAATCAACCCGCAAAGGGTTCACATCTATTAATAGTATGGGGCCATGAACACGTACACCAGTACCCCGGTCAAGCTCACATATAGCCAAATTGGCATCGTCCAGCGCGCAATCTTACGATGTTTTGCTACCTGCATCGTCCATCCCCATACAACCGTGAACAGTGCCAGCGGTACAATAATCGCAGCCAGTATGCTATGCGAAATCAACAGCGTAAAGTAGATCGGCCGAAGGATACCCACCCCACCATATTTTGCAGTTTCCGGCGAAATGTAGTGAAAGGTCAGATAGGAAAATAAAAATAAAACGGTACTGGCGAAGGCCAGCAAAACAAAGGTTTTATGAAGCTTAATGTTCTTTTTGAAAATAGCAACCAGTGCAGCCACCAGAAAAATAAATGTGAAGCTGTTAAAAATCGCATTCAGCCTTGGGAAAATAGTGAGATCAAAACTCACACTACCCTGGTATCCGATCGGCGAAAAGAACAGCAGCAAAATAATCACGTTGGCTATAATGGAAACGGTGATAATCAAGGCTGTAAAATTACGATTGCTCGTTGGAACGTACTGCTTGTCCTCACTCGCTTTATTCATCATGAGCGTCTCCTTCGTTAAATTCAGGTTTTCGTTACTGTTGTAGTCATAACCATAATATATTATATAGAACTCATGGACAGCCTGTGAAGTGACAACAGTATGAACAATTTCACAGCCATCTGTCAGAAAATATGCTTCAACATTTGAAAATAGCCCTTTACTTCCCTATATCAACGGTAGAATGCATTGATTTTACAAGCTTTATGCACACAAAAAAACACCGGGAAGGTCTGATTACCCGCTCCGGTGTTGTGTCGGTTATGCAATTAAACAGCCTTGATGATCCATATTCATTGCTGCCATACGTCACTGTATTCCTGATGGCGCTTGAACAGAGCAAGCGCGTACGAGCAAGCAGGAATAACCTTTTTATGCTGATTCCTTGCCATATCAACCACTCGGTCGATGAGCTCCTTGCCGATTTTTTGACCCCGTAACTGCTCGGATACAAATGTATGGTCAATGACCAATGAGTGGTCATCTATGGATTTATAGCCTACTTCTGCAACTACCTGTCCATCATCCACCATGACTACTGCATGGTCCTCCTCGCGAATTTGTCTCATGAAACCAATCTCCTTTCTGACTGAAGAAAATCCCGTTACAACTCCATGCTAACGTATTACTGCAATCACTTCATGCCGACGCTAGATATCCTTATCATTCCCCTATTTAGGAATCAGCGAAACATTACATACGAGGATTTTGCAAAAATCCCATAAGCGACTTCCAATGAACAAGATATAGATCGAAATGGTTTAGTTCGTCTATATCTTGCACTTCGGAGCGACTGGAATCGAATTTTTCAAAATCCTGATACATAAAATAGGATCTATCGTCGACACTATATTTATTCCAATTAAGGCAAGGGAGGTGCTGCGTTGCGTACGGAATTAAAACCTGTCATCCCGTTTGAACCGGAACTGAGCGAAAAAGTACCTGTAGATCCGGGCCTTTGGCGTTACGAAATAAAATGGGACGGTACGAGAATTATGACGTATCACGACCAGGGCGGTACGCGTCTGTTCAACCGCAAGCAGCATGAGCGAACGCTTTTATACCCGGAGCTTGCTCTCTTCCCCTCCTACTGTAAGGCTGATTCGGTCATATTGGACGGGGAAATGATCGCACTCGGTGCCGACGGTAAGCCATCGTTCCATGAAATTATGCGACGGGATCTGATTCGTCGGACGGATCGAGTTCAGTCAGCCTATGAAGCTGTACCCGCTACTTACATGTTGTTTGATATTGTTTATCTGAACGGGGAGTGGGTTCATCTTAAACCGTTACAGGAAAGGCTTGAACTGCTGCATCAGATCATCATACCGAATGAACGGATTCAACTGGCTCCCGCTCATCCTGATGGACAAGCTCTATTTCAGGTCATGTGCAGCCAAGGAATGGAAGGCATTGTGTGTAAAAAGCTAGATAGTCCGTACACATTGGGCGGAAAGGACGGACGATGGCTCAAGGTCAAAAATTATGGCGATATCATTGCCGTTATCGGTGGCTATACCCTAAACGGAGGCATTATCAATGCTGTGTTGCTGGGCCAATATGATAAACAAGGAATGCTGCGCTATATCGGGCATGTGGGGACGGGTAAGCTGACTCGGGAAGATTGGCGTCAGCTTACCGAGCGCCTGCTACCACATACCATATCGGAGCGACCTTTTAGCAATAAACCGGATCGGCATCAAGACGCATTTTGGGTGAAACCCATGTATACCGCCAAGGTTCAATATAGTGAATGGCGGTGGCAAGAAGGACGTACCCTGCGTCAGCCCTCCATACAAGCCTTTGTGAATCAGGGCCCCGATCAGTGTATCGGCCCCTGGATGTGACGTTTTACAGATATATTTTCAAAAAAATGCGGAACAAAGTTTGTATAAATCATTGCAACCAGTGGTTAATTAAATTACAGTTAACTAATTAACTACATCGAGGTGGATCGCATGTTCTTTTTTTTGGACTCCGAAATTCGTCAACTGGCCTATAATCTCTTTCCAGGTGGCAATAAACCGATTGGTGTTTTGGTAGATTTATTTTCCATAACGTATGAAATACGTAAAAACATGGAAAAACGTTCGCGTGAATTTGGTCTGTCCTACGGGCAATATATCGCGCTTTGTGTACTTTCAGCGCAAAGAGATGAAATGTCATCTCCTTCTGCTTTGGCTGAAAAGATGGGGGTAAGCCGGGCAGCAATCAGTTCTATGGTTATTTCTCTCGAACAAGAGGGATTCATTAATAAATATGACGATCCCAATGACAAGCGGGGAGTGTTCGTGTCCCTGAACGATAAAGGAAGAAGTAAAATTCAACAGATGGACCCCTTTTTCGTAGGGCTGGCTTCACGTCTGATGTCAGACTTTAGTGAGTCGGAAATCTGTCAGTTCCAAACCTATTTGTCACGCGTACGTTCTGCGTTTGAAGATGTCAAAGGTTCGCGTCTAACCGACTCCAGAGAGGAGAGAGAAAAATGGTGCGAAGACTGAGACAAAAACTGTTCGTCAAACTTGCCCGCATATCGGCTGGCAGAATGGTAGCTGCGTCCGATTTCAAACCTTCGCATTCTCCCAAAGTACATCGGAAAGAAAGGATCATTCCCACCTCTGTTGGTGACTCTAGGGTGATTGTATATGAACCTTCTCACCGGTCTGCTGATCCACTCCCTGTATTTGTAAATTTCCATGGCAGCGGCTTTGTAATGGGCAGCGCCGAAATGGATGATCCCTGGTGTCCGGTCATTACTGAACGTGCGAATTGCGTTGTCGTTAATGTCGATTATCGCTTGGCCCCGGAGCATAAATTCCCTATCCCGCTACAGGAAAGCTATGATGTAACCCAATGGTTGTACGAGCATCCTGATGTGCTCAACGTAGATCCTCAACGCATTGCGGTCGGGGGACACAGTGCAGGTGGTAATCTAGCGGCAGCGCTGTGTCTTATGGCCCGGGATCGCAAGGAATTTCCGATTGTATATCAGGTACTGGATTACCCACCATTAGATATTGCTACAGATCCCAAATTGAAGCCCCAATTCGAGAAAGCGATTCCGCCACGAGTAGCAAAAATCTTTAATGAAAGTTATCTGCACTCACCAGATGAGGCGCGGAATCCGTTAGTTTCCCCCATTTTTGCAGAATCACTACATAATCTCCCTCCTGCTTTGATCATAACCGCGGAGTTGGACTCCTTGGCTGACGAAGCCGAGTTGTACGCCAAACGGCTGATTGAAGCAGATGTGCCCGTGACGTATAAAAAATACATGGGTGCCGCACATGCATTTACCCATAGCGGCGATCTCGCTGTAGCTGAAAACGCCTGGCACCTGATGAGCGATCAGTTGAAATTGGCATTTGAATTCCGCATCGGAGACGTCCTGGCAGAACTGAAGAAATAGAAATAAGCCTCCTGCTTCCACTGCCATTATGCAGGGGTTCAGGAGGCTTATTTTTTATCCTTACAAACTGTTAAAAGCGTCAGTCAATACAGGCACAATTTGCGATTTTCGCGATACAACGCCTTTTAGAACAGCCTTGTTGTCATCCAACTGTACATTATAGGCTTTCTCAACCGCTTGTGCTTGGCTTCCCAGGGCAATACCAATGGAATCACTGTTCACAATGTCTGTTACAACGAACAGGAACAGATCGAGATTTTTGGCCTCAATGGTTTGGGATAATGCAACTTCTAGGTCAGCTTGACGCGATAGCACATCGTTGACGTCTACTGCGTTCACTTGAGCAATTTCCACTTTGCGACCATTCATCTGAAATTCTTTGGCATCCAGACTTACTAACTGTTCAATGGTGTGACCACTCAAATCAGCCCCCGCTTTAAGCAAGTCAAATCCGTAACGATCTGCATCCACACCAGCAATTTCAGCCAGTTCACGAGCAGCAGCTACGTCTTGATCCGTGCAGGTTGGGGATTTGAACAACAGGGAATCGGAAATAATCGCGGACAACATTAGACCTGCGATTTCTTTCGGAATCGCTACACCATTTTCCTTGTAGAGCTTGTTCAAAATGGTGGCTGTGCAACCCACTGGCTCAGCGCGGAAGTATAACGGCTGGCTTGTTTCAAAGTTAGCGATCCGGTGATGGTCGATGACTTCAGTTACACGTACTTTGTCAATATCAGCGGCGCTTTGCTGGCGCTCATTATGATCGACCAGAATGACGTTGTCCGTTTCAGCAGCAACCTGCTCAACTAGACGTGGCGCGCTCACTTTGAAATAATCCAGTGCATACTGCGTTTCCCCGTTCACCTCGCCCAGACGAACCGGCTCTACGTCCGCACCCAGTTTGGTTTTTAAGTCTGCATAAGCAATAGCTGAGCAAATGGTATCCGTATCCGGATTTTTATGCCCAAAAATCAATGTTTTTGCCAACATAATCGACTCCTTTGCCTTAGGCATTTTACATGATTGTGAAACCTCAACAATTCCAATGCAGATTATATCATTAAATCTCGCATTCTCCCATTCCCCTTCGATTGTTTTCAAAAATAATCTAGTAAATTCATAACATTTCCATGGAATCTATATGTGATGTTACCCTTATTTTTTCTAAAAATATAAAAAACATATAGTAATATATCCCACCAATATGGTAAGATATGCCTCAAAACTGGCAAGTTAGTCACCAGTGGTCAATTCTATTATTTTAGATATTAAGGGAGGCGTGAGAACAACGGCAGTGGCTTCAAATCCTAGTATGTAGACATATCATATTTTGATTGAAAAGAGGGAAATCTTTGAAAAAGCCGATCATTTTGCAAAAAATACCTGTCGTATCACTCGCTCTTGCCTTGACGGTAAGCTTGTCTCTGCCGTCTGTCAGTTCTGCTGCTACCGCAGATCTGCAAATCAACTCATTTTTGGAAGCTCAGCAAGCATTGACTATTGAGGCGGCTCCGGCCTTCATTTCGCCAGAGCTAAGCACAGATTCTTCCCGCCAGGTCAGAGTCATCGTACAGCTTGATGGTGAGCCCTTAGCCGTGGACAAGTATGCGGCACGTTCAGGCTTCCAAGCTTTCACAGCTCAATCTGAGCAAAAAGCGGAATCCGCGATTGCCACCGAGCAAACTACGTTCGTAGACCAAGCCGCTGAGCATGGTATTTCTCTTCAGGTGAATTACCAGTACAACACGGTGCTTAACGGCTTGGAGGTCACACTACCAGCCAATAAGATTCCAGAACTGGCTAAACTGCCAGGTGTAAAATCCATTCATGAAAACAAAACGTATTATTCCATCCCCGTACAGGACCCGCCAACACTTACAGCCAGTGAAGCCACTTATGATAACGCACCGCTGGACCAGATTGGTGTTCCTGAAGCCTGGGCCAAAGGATTGAATGGCGAGGGAATCAAGGTCGGGGTTATTGATACTGGTATCGATTATGAGCATCCGGATTTGAAAGAAGCCTATAAAGGCGGATATGACTCTTTTGAACAAGACAACGACCCTTACGAGGAACCGTTCCTTGAAAAAGAAAATGACCCATACGGCACAGGTTTTAGCGGAACGACACATGGTACTCACGTCTCCGGCACAATTGCCGGTAAAGCCGCAAATAAATCCTCGGATATTGTGCAAAAGGGTATTGCCTATAAATCGGACTTATACGTGTATAAAGTGCTTGGACGCAATACCAAGACGGGACGCTCCTCCGGTTCCTCCGCACAGGTCATTGATGGCATTGAACGCGCTGTCAAAGATGGTATGAACGTCATTAACCTGTCGCTGGGCTCGGATTCCGAAAAGGACCCGAACTCCCCCGACTCCATTGCTATTAATAATGCTGTACTTTCCGGCGTAGTCGCGGTCATAGCGAATGGTAATGCGGCACAGGAAGGCCCCTATTTTTATTCCATGGGTTCTCCCGCAACATCACAGTTGGCGATTTCCGTCGGTGCAGCCACTTCGCCGAGCAAAAGCTTCTCGGGTACAGCTTCGGTCACCCGTGACTCCTATTGGGAGGCTAACGGTGAATTGAAAAAGACCGTAACTGATGATGCTTATGTACATTATGATTTTAATTTGATGGGCTGGGAGACAGGCAGAGAAGACTTTGCCTCCATTTTGGGAACTGCCCCTTATGAGCTCGTATATGCGAATCTGGGACAACTTGATGATTTTGAAGGGAAAGACGTAGCAGGAAAAATCGTCCTCGTTTCACGCGGCAACTTGGCATTCGTGGATAAAATCGCAAATGCGAAAAAAAACGGTGCGAAGGCTGTTATCGTTTTTAATGGGAATACGAAAGCGGGTGACATCACCAAAGCTGATTTAGGGGAAAGTATTTCAGGTCGTAATGACTACGTAAATTCCAATTTGGGTGACAGCTTTGACTTTATTCCGACCTTTGACATGAAAGGTAAGGAAGGGCGCGCGCTGGCTAAACAACTTGTGGACAATGCTGGAGAGAAGTTCTCCGTCTCCTTTGGGGCAGATTATATTCGTACAGATAATGCAGGCGATACGATGGCCGGTTTCAGCTCCCGTGGACCGAACGGAGATGAACTGCTCAGCATCAAGCCGGATGTGAGCGCACCGGGTGTGGGCATTTTATCAACCTACCCTGCCTTCGCCAAGTTCTATCCGGATGCATCTTATGAGCAAGCCTACAAACGCAGCAACGGTACAAGTATGGCGTCTCCGCATGTGGCTGGACTTGCTGTGCTGCTGAAACAACAGCATCCAAACTGGACACCGTTTGATATCCGCGCTGCTCTGGCAAACACTTCGGTTACACTCTTTGATGAGGATAAAATCCAATATGATGTGTATTCCCAAGGTGCAGGCCTTGTAAACATCGCTAATGCGATTCAGACGCCAGCCCTGCTGGAAACCGTCGAAAAGATTACGATTCTCGACAAAAACTTTAATCGGCAGGAGGTTGTGAATTACAATCCTTCCGCCAGCTTCGGGGTGTTACGACCTGGTAGTGATGCGAAGCAGATTCAGCTTCAACTCAAAAACTTGTCGGCTAACACTGTGCAATATGAAGCCAGCACCGTTTTACATGATAATGTAACTTCTGATCCAACTAAGCCGATTGCTACACCTGACGTGAGCAACATTGCCGTTCAGTTGCAAGGTGTGGGCGCGAATGGAGCAATCTCGGCAGAACCGGGTAAATCGCAACCGTTCTTCCTGTCTGTACAACCAAATTCAGGTGCAACCACAGGTGTATATGAAGGGGAAGTTATTCTGAAAAGCGCCGGACTGCCAACACTTCATCTGCCGTTCGTCGTTCATGTGGGCAAAGAAAATCCTACAACTGGCTTCGGCTTGCAGGACTTGAGTGTCACCAACCCGATTATTTATCCGAGTCGTACAGGTGCTCAACGCTCAACAGATTTGGCATTCCGCCTGACCACAGATAAAACCAACCAGATAGCGCTTTATGTATACGGCGTTGATGATAAATTAATTGGTCTTATTGACGGCATTACGACTTCAAAAGAACAAGGAGCCAACGCTCGCCTCAAACAAGGCGCATATTCCTTCAAGGATATTGACGGAAGTTACGTCGAATTAGATGACAATGGAAAACCTGTTCTGGATGCTAACGGTCAGCCCGTTATTCAGCATTTGAAGGACGGCGTATACAAGCTGGAAGTCAGTTCTCCAGAACTGAATAAAGACGGCGAAGTCGTACGCAATACCGACGGTCCTAAACTCTTCACCGCCACTAAAGCTATCCGTGTGGATAATAGCGCCGCATCCAGCGGTAGTGTTGGAGGCAGCGGTGGTGGAGGTGGCGGCAGAAGCAATACTACACCTTCTGCTGCAACGAACACATCCACTCCTGTCTCTACATCTGCACCTTCACTTCAAAGCGTTGTGAAACAAGGGCAGGCTGTTAAAACTGTCACTACAGCCGTTGCATTGAACAATAATGTACAGTCGCTGACAGTAACCGAGGCAGATTTACAGGCTGCCGTGACAGCAGCAGGTTCCAGCCCGACAGCTATTGTACTGTCGGCTACTAGCCAAGCAGGCCAAACGACGAAAGCATCGCTCACTTCCACACAACTGGTAACGTTGGGCAAGGCTGCAGCAGGAAGCAGCTTGATTGTAAGCAATACAGGCTCTTCTCTGGCTTTGCCAGTATCCGCTCTGAAAAATGTTCCTGCTGGTGCAGGCATTGAAGTGATAATCAGCAGCCAGAGAGAGGCGAGTGGCACTTTTACAAGTAAGCTGAAAGGCTCCAATGTGATCGGCACCCCGGTAGGGTTTGAAGCTAATGTTGTCACTGGTGGCAAGAGTCAATCGCTCAAAGTTGCTCCAGGACAGTTCATAAGCAGATCCTTTACCGTACCTGGTCAAATTGATTCCAATACAGCCGGTGTACTTTATACGGCAAACGGAAATGTCTATCCCGTTCCATCCGTCTTCACCAAGCAGGCTGATGGATCTACCGTCGTCAAGGTAAGCCGACCGGGCTTCTCGACGTATGCAGCGGCGACACGTCCCGTTAGCTTTGAAGATATTTCATCGTCGTATGCCCAATCCGAAATTCAATCGCTGGCGAACAAGTTGCTGATCAATGGCACGACCGACACGACTTTCTCACCGAAGAAGAAAGTGACACGTGCAGAATTTGCAGCCCTGGTAACCCGAGCACTCGGCCTGACACCGGGTACTGCTGCACCATTCAGTGATATCCCGGCAGGTAGTTGGTACTCCGGCGATGTAGCAGCCGCTTATGAAGCTGGTTTGATTACGGGTCGCAGCAGCGACAAGTTTGATCCGAACGCTAATATCAGTCGTCAAGAAATTGCTGTCGTGCTGGGTAAAGCTGTAGATCTGCTTCAAATCAAAGCAGCAGTCGATGGCCCTGCACGTACACCGTACCATGATGCTTCATCCTTTGCAGGCTATGCCAAGGACAGTATTGAAAAAGTAAGTGCAGCAGGTATCATCAACGGAGAAGCGATTAAAGGCTCCTCCTACTTCCAGCCGAATGCACCTACAACCCGTGAGGCATCTGCCAAGGTGCTGCATGTGCTTTTACAGAAAGCTTCGCTGATTAACTAACAATAGAAAAGCCTCCCGAGCCGTGTTATAACCAAAGCTGCGGTTCGGGGGGCTATTTTTATGTTACTCCATAATCTTAAATACTATACTGTTCCCGCTAAAGGTAACGTTACTTTGAATACACTTCCCGTTCCCGGTGTGCTTTCGGCCGTAATGTTCCCGCCGTGTGCTTCTACGATAGACTGTGTAATGGCCAGACCAAGGCCCGCCCCGCCTGAGCTACGTGTACGCGATTCATCTCCACGATAAAAACGCTCAAATATCCGCTCCAGCTGTTCTTTACTCATGCCTGGTCCGTTATCACGAATTTGGATATCCACCAACTTCTTACCTGCAGACAGGTTTACCTGGATCACACCTATTTCCATATCGGTATGCTGAACAGCATTGTGAAACAAGTTGAGCACTACCTGCTTGATTTTATCCCCCTCTGCCAATACCCGTATACCTGCCGTCATATCAAAAACCACTTTACGTGTACCTGCCAGCATAAGGAGCTGCGGTTTCATTTCCAGCAGCAACGCATCTAGTGATATGTCTTCCAGCTTCAACTCCGGTGTTCGATCCAGTTTAGCCAACAATAGTAAATCAGAGACAAGTTTATTCATCCGCTTGGATTCACCATACATACTTTCTAGTGCCGACTGAAGCTGCTTCGGATTAGATGCTGCCCCACGAAGCAGCACTTCCAAGAAGCCGTGAATAGACGTTAGCGGGGTGCGCAGTTCATGGGAAGCATCCGCAATAAATCGTCTCATCTGCATCTGCAATTCCCGTTCGGCAGCAAAAGAATGCTCCAGCCGTTCCAGCATCCCGTTAAATGAAACCGCCAAACGATCCACCTCATACTGCCCTTGCTCTGCGTCAAAGCGTTCGGCCAGATTGCCCGCATCAATACGTTTGACTGCCTCGACCATCCTGGAAAGGGGCACCAACGTGCGGCGCAGCACAGGAAGCATAAGCGCCAACCCAATCGCAAGCGCAATCAGAGACAATAAAATAAAGGTGCGGAGCTGGTTAATCAATTGCTCTTGCATAGAAGTCGTGGATACGCCCATTTGAAGTAAACCGGACGAACGGTCAGGTGGACCGAGCGGACGGAATACAACCAGTTGCTCTTTCCCCTGAGCATCCGTGATTAATTGATAGCCGTGGCGCATGCGTTTGCTCTGCTGCATTGCATGATATTGCTCAGTGGTGAGACGTGGCGGCTTAAGTCCGTTTTCGTTGGACAAGCTCTGGAAAGTGCCGTCTGTATCTATAGAAGCGAGCGACATATCCGGCCAAAACAAAAACGGCCCCGGTCGATTATTCCTCCGATTGGTTTGTTCTTGGGGAGCGGTTACCCCACTCTGCTCCTGCGAATCCTTAATCAATAAATCGGCAGGAATTGAATTTAACTGCGTATCCATAGCTTCTGCCCGACTGCGATACAGAAAATCTTTCATCAGAAAATATTGTAGAAAACCAATCAATACGAGCAGCAAAGCCAAAATGAGTAACGTTCTAGCCAAAAGCTGGGACCGGAGAGAACGAAGTGCATATTTTCTCCGACTTTTCCCGCCCGCCTTCATATCAGATCCACCCGGTAGCCCACACCGCGCAGCGTACGAATGACCCGGTGCTCCTTGTCTTTGAGTTTTTCACGTAAGGAGCGAATGTACACCTCAACAATATTATCCTCGCCTCCAAAATCGTACCCCCATACCCGGTCCAGAATACGACTTTTACTCAGCACAATCCCGTGATTAAGCACCAGAAACTTCAATAGTTCATATTCGGTAGGCGACAGCTCCAGCACCTGACTCTGATAACGAATTTCCTTGCGTCGATCATCCACTTGAAAGGGGCCGTGAACCACTTCCCCCAGCAGATCGGGGAACTGATTGCGCAAGCGCGCTTCAATGCGAGCCAGCAGCTCATTAAAACTGAAGGGCTTTACGACATAATCATCCGCGCCGAGTTTTAATCCCTTTACCCGATCGTCTACATCATCCTTGGCGGTCAGCATAATGACCGCGATGTTATCCTCCGTCTCCTTGAGACTTTGGCACACCTCAAAACCGTTCATTTCCGGCATCATCACATCCAGCACCGCTACATGCGGACGAAACTCTCTTGCCAAATCGATCGCTTTACTCCCGTTCTCGGCGGTTCTGACTTCATATCCTTCATTAATCAGTCCAAGCTCTAAAAATTGCAAAATATGAGGCTCATCATCTGCCAGCATAATTTTAACTCCGTGTATTGGATTCATTATTAATCTTCCCTTTCATGTTGCCGCATTTTTCTCATAAAAAAGTCAGTTCATTTTTACCTGTATCTAATATACCTGAATCCTGTCGCAAAAAAAGTACCTCTGCTCAGCTTTCAGCTAACGTTCAGGGAGCGCTCAGAACCCATTAAGGTACGTATGGCATGATAATAGCAAGCCGGTAGTTCACCGGGCCAAGATCAGAAGCGACTGGTCATTCCGCAGTCCTGAAGATAGCGGCTAGAACAACGGAATAAATACAAAGAATTTTCACAGGGAGTGGAATGAACATGATTAAGAAATGGTTTAAGACCAGGGCGGACATCCCCCTGATCATCATTATGCTGATATCCGCATTTTTGAACGGATACAACATCTGGCAAGACAAATATGTAAACACCTATTACACGACGGCCGTAGCAAGCATGCTACAGAGCTTTCACAACTTCTTTTTCGCCTCACTTGATTCTGCTGGATCGGTAACGGTAGACAAACCGCCTGTGGTTTTCTGGATTCAGACACTGAGCGCCTATATATTCGGGCTTCACGGATGGAGCGTTATCTTGCCACAGGCGCTGGCTCAGGTCGGATCAGTCTTGCTCGTTTACTTACTCGTCAAACCGAGCTTTGGTACGATGGCCGCACGATTGGCCGCCTTCGCTATGGCAACGACACCGATAGCCGTAGCGGTTAGCCGCACGAATAACATCGATGCTATGTTGGTTTTCACACTGTTGCTCGCAACATGGCTATTGTTCAGAGGCATTAGAAATAGCAAAACCGGGCTGATCCTTGCTGCTTTCGCAGTCGTAGGCATTGCCTTTAACGAAAAAATGTTGCAAGCCTATATGATCGTTCCGGCATTGGGTCTGTTCTATCTGCTGGCCTCCAAGTTTAACTGGAAGCGAAAAGCAGTAACACTGGTAGGATCAGCAGTTGTCCTCCTGATCGTATCGCTCTCCTGGGCAGTCGTAGTGGACTCCACTCCGGCAGATGAACGCCCTTATATGGGGAGTAGCGGTACGAACTCTGTGCTGAATTTGGCCTTTGGTTATAACGGCCTGTCCCGTCTGACAGGAGATCAGGGTACAGGTGGCAATCGTGGCGGTGAACGCACGGATCGGAACAATAACGCTACAACGAATAGCAGCGATACGAACACAGATCAAGCTCAGACGACTACAACATCGGACAGCACTACCACTACGGATGACTCTGGTGCCAACAACATGGCAGCAGGCGGATTCGGTGCAGGTGGTCAAATGCCGCCGGGTGGATTTGGCGGCAACGGACAAGGTGGTCCTGGAGACGGGCAAGGTGGCCAGGGTGGTCCAGGCGGTGGACCGGGAGGAAATTCCGGTGGCGGCATGTTCGGCACTGGCGAAAAAGGACCTTTGCGGTTGTTCCAATCTTCCCTGTCAGGTCAAGCCAGCTGGCTGCTTCCATTCGCATTGATTGCTTCCATCGGTCTGCTTGCAAGCATTCGACGTCGTAATATCACACAAAAACACAAAGAGGTCATCTTCTGGCTGGCCTGGTTGATTCCCGTAGCTGCGTTTTTCAGCGTAGCAGGATTCTTTCATCATTATTACCTGATTATGCTCGCGCCACCAATTGCAGCGCTCTTTGGAGCAGGATTCGTAGAATTGTGGAAGCAGTATCGTGAGCGTTCCAACTGGCTCTCCTGGCTGTTACCCGCAGCAGTATTGGCAACCTCGGTATTTAGCTGGTTTGTTTTGCAAAATTACAACGATACCATTGGCAGCGGCTGGTCCATCGCGGTATTGATCCTAGGGATCATCGGCACGGTGCTGCTGATAGTAGCACGAATGAAATCTGAGAAGTTCACAAGATTCGCCATCATTGCAAGTGTACTCGCTATGTTTATCGGTCCTGCATACTGGGCATTGACACCGATCATCTACGGGGGGAACAGCATGATTCCACAAGCCGGACCCACTCAATTTGGCGGTGGTGGTGGCGGAATGCCGGGCGGCAATGATCGCAATAGAGGTCAGAGCGCCAATGGACAACAAGCCGAAGGAACTCAAACGAATAACCAGACCAATAATGCAGAGAATTCCAGTCCTGATGGAAATACTTCAAGCACACAAACAAGTACAGACACGGAACAAAAATCTTCTACCCGTTCCAGAGGAATGGGGGGACCCAACGGTAGCCAAAGTTTAGATCAAAAAACGTTGAGCTACTTGCAAAAAAATAACACAGGTGAAACCTACCTTTTCGCAGCAAGTAATTATTCAACGGCTGCTCCTTACCTGGTCGAGGCCGGACAAAAAGTAATTATTATGAACGGTTTTGTATCTTCCGATCCAGTCTATACCGTCGATAAAATCAAGGCGCTGGTCGAAAGCGGCCAAGTGAAGTACTTCATGATTTCTGGTGGAGGTGGCGGACCAGACGGCGGTAACTCTGAAGTCACTGCATGGATCAAAGAACACGGCAAAGTGATTCCTACAGATGAATGGAAAACAACAACAGGCGAAACAAGTACAGACGTTAAAGCAACCGAGAGCGGAAGCGACACCACGAACAGCAATGCGAACGCCCAGGATGGTCAAGGTGGCCCTGGCGGAGACGAACGTGGCGGAAGCGGTACTTTATACGAAATCACATTATAAATGAGGAGGAACTACGAATGAGTGAACCCATCCGTTATTCCATAGTTATTCCGATGTACAACGAGGAAGCCGTTATTACGGAAACCTACCGGAGGCTGAAACAAGTTATGGGCTCGATGGGTGAGCCCTACGAGCTGATCTTCGTAAATGATGGAAGTTCGGACCGCAGCGTCCAATTGATCAAGGAATTCAGTCTCAGAGATGACACCATTGTATTGATTGATTTCTCTCGCAATTTTGGTCATCAGCTAGCGATTACTGCCGGGATGGATTATGCGGTGGGGGAGGCGGTCGTCGTCATTGACGCCGACCTCCAGGACCCGCCGGAACTGATTGTTGAGATGGCTAACAAGTGGAAGGAAGGCTATGAAGTGGTCTACGCCAAACGACTCAAACGCAATGGCGAGACTCGCTTCAAGAAATGGTCTGCCAGCCTCTTCTACCGTGTACTTAAAGCATCAACGGATATTAATATCCCGGTCGACACCGGGGACTTCCGCCTAATGGATCGCAAGGTCATAGAAGAATTGAAACGGCTACCGGAAAATAACCGATTCGTTCGTGGACTGGTCAGCTGGATCGGTTTCAAACAAACTGCTGTAGAATATGAGCGCGACGAGCGGCTCGCAGGCGAAACCAAATATCCGTTGAAACGAATGATCAAGCTCAGTCTGGACGGGATCACATCCTTTTCGATTAAACCGCTCAAGCTGGCAGGGTATATCGGTGCACTTCTATCCATGTCCGGCTTCCTGTATCTGATGTACGTACTGTTTCTCAACTTTTTCACCGACTCCTATGTGATGAAGGGCTGGTCGTCTATGATCAGCATCAGCCTGATCTTCGACGGGGTGATCCTGATCATTCTCGGTATTATGGGTGAATATGTTGGACGCATTTATGACGAAACCAAAGCACGTCCGCTTTACATTGTCCGTGAGCATCTGGGTGGACAATACGAAAACGGTCCGACGCATGCTATGAAAGTCCCTGAACCCCGTGACTCCCTGTACATGAAAGGAGCCCGTGAGAGCCTGATTTCGACAGGACGCACAGTGCGCGGCAACAGTGCGGTATATACCGGACCCAAATCCGGTCATGGAGCCTAACCCATGAAAAGTCGCATGGCCCAGCTGCTTCCTATGATCCGATTTGGCATCGTAGGTCTGGTGAATACGGGTGTAGATTATATCATTTTTATGCTGCTGGCTTGGGGCGGAGTGCCGGTCATTGTAGCGCAGGTCATTTCGTACAGCTGCGGCACAGCTAACAGTTATATTTTGAACAGCAAATGGACATTCAACAAACAACTATCAAACAACACTAATAAGGGTCAATTACCTAAATTCATCATCATTAACCTCATCGTATTGGGGATAACCTCCTTATTACTGCAAGTGCTTCACACTGGAACCGAGTTGCCGCTTGCTTTAGGCAAGCTGATCGCGACCGCAGCCGGAATGATCATCAATTATATCGGGAGCCGATACTGGGTATTCGGTTCCCCATCCCGAAAGGAAAGTGAGTTTCTATGAGAAAAATTACAAAAGCTGTTATTCCAGCCGCCGGATTAGGAACCCGTTTTCTACCAGCTACGAAAGCTTTACCGAAAGAGATGCTTCCCATCGTAGACAAGCCGGCTATTCAATATATCGTAGAAGAAGCCATCAAGTCCGGAATTGAGAGCATCATTATCGTAACGGGGCGTAATAAAAAAGCCATCGAGGATCATTTTGACAAGTCTGTGGAATTGGAGCAGGTACTGGAGAGCAAAGGT
This sequence comes from Paenibacillus sp. FSL P2-0173, assembly GCF_038008045.1. Lineage (NCBI taxonomy): Bacteria > Bacillati > Bacillota > Bacilli > Caryophanales > Paenibacillaceae > Paenibacillus > Paenibacillus sp. FSL P2-0173. Next base: position 211,956 of record NZ_JBBOYK010000005.1, on the reverse strand, counting down.
AAATATGATCTCCTACGTGAAGTTCAAAGCATCGGGGGTAAAGCAGTCATTCACTATATCCGTCAAAAAGAACCCCTCGGCTTGGGACACGCGGTAAGCTGCGCTCGTCAGTTCATTGGCGATGAGCCCTTTGCCGTGTTGCTGGGCGATGATATTATGAATTCCTCCACCCCGGCGATTCGTCAAATGATGGATGTTTACGAAGCGACTGGCAAGCAAGTGGTCGGCGTGCGCACAGTGGAAGAACAAGATGTGAGTAAATACGGCATTATTGACTCCACTCACCAGAACGGTCTCATTCACGAAGTCGGCGGACTTGTTGAAAAACCATCTCCGGCAGATGCCCCTTCGCGGCAGGCAGTCATTGGTCGGTATGTATTAGAGCCTTCCATTTTCTCTATATTGGAAAACCTGTCCACTGGAGCGGGCGGTGAATACCAATTGACGGATGCTCTTCATCAAGTAGCGTTGCAGAACCAACTGCTCGCATTAGAACTGGAAGGCACACGTTATGATATTGGAGATAAAGCTGGATATCTGGAAGCCGTGCTCCACATGGGTATGCAACGCGAAGATTTGCGTCCAATGCTTGACTCCATGATGCGCGAGTGGGCGCTTGCTTCAATGATAAAATAGGGGGATTTCCTCCCTCCGAAATCCGACGGGTGCTGTGAAATCACGAGAGTAGATGGATGAACATGTAAAATTGTACACTATAGGAGTACAGCAGCATTTGAGTCTACACGGCCGCCCGGTCGATACTAAGGAGGAAAAGAACCCATGATCCCTGAAGGAAATCTGCAAAGTAATGTGGATCGTTTCAACGGTTTTGCCGACAACTACGATCAGCACCGCCCGGAAGCACCGTCACTCGTCGTGGAAATCATCAGCCGCTATCTGGAGCGAAACGTAGAGCTAGTTGCCGATATTGGCTGCGGTACAGGACTTTCAACTTTCATATGGGAAAACGCCGCTCGGCAAATCGTCGGTATCGAGCCTAACCCGGACATGAGAGGAAAAGCGCAGCACAAGCTGGAGACGGCAGGAACGACAAGGGCAGGAACCATTTCCTTCAAAAGCGGGTTCTCCAACAACCTGCCCTTTGAGGACGGAACTGTAGACGTCATCACCTGCTCTCAATCCTTTCACTGGATGGACCCCGAGAGCACGCTTCAGGAAGCGGGCAGGGTCTTGGCTCAGGGCGGCGTGTTCGCGGCCTTTGACTGTGACTGGCCTCCGGTGCTGCAATGGCAGATAGAGCAAGCTTATACAGAGCTTATCACCAAAGCGGATACCCTTTTGGAACAGGAAGCCCCAGTAGAGCAACAAGCTCATAAATGGAGCAAGGATCAGCATTTAGCTAATCTGCACCGCAGCGGACAATTCCGATATACCCGGGAGATTGTCTTCCATAACCGTGAGCAGTGTGACGCAGCTCGTTATACAGGGCTCGCTCTAAGCCAAGGGGGTATTCAAAGTCTCTTCAAACTTGGCAATCGAGCGCTTGACGTCGATATAGCCCGCTTCGTGAAGCTGGTAGAGAATCATTTTCAGGGCAGAACACTAGACATCCTGTTCAGCTATCGTATGCGGCTCGGCATCAAGTAGAAAGGAATCAAGGTCATCGTGGATGATACGCTCTTCGGCTTAGGGCAAAAAAGACTCTCCCTCGCCTCGTAAAAACGAGTGCGTACAGGAGAGTCTATTTTGCTTCAATAAATAGCCACAGTCATATCCTTGCAAACCCTTAGTCACAGTTCCAATGTGTCTTCGACTTAGGAAGAGCGAACAGCCAATAAGTGCGCCAACCGGTCAGGATAGTCCGTGATGATGCCGTTCACCCCGGCCTCCAGCAGACGCTTCATTTCTTCTGGCTCATTCACCGTCCATGGGTGGTATACGACGCCTAATGCCAAAGCCTCTGATACAGCTTCTGGCGTAACAACTTGTTTGTAGGCATGGAGTGCTGTTACCCCGAATTGGGTTGCATACTCGGATGGACGAACCATAATTTCGATATACAGCGCCCCCGTCTTGATTTCAGGAGCAAGCTGCGCACAGAGCGCCAGCGATTCGTGATTGAAGCTGGATATGATTACACGCTGTTCCAACCCAAAACGCTTCACGGCAGCAATGACCTCTTCCTCCATACCCGGATAGAGATAAATGCTGTTTTTCAACTCCAAATTAATAATTGTATTCGAGGACTGGGCTAGTTCCAGTAGCTCATCCAACATCGGGACCCGCTCACCTCGGAATTTCTCATCAAACCAACCGCCCGCATCCAGTTTATTTAATTCTTCCAGCGTAATATCCCTTACATCCAGTGAGCAACCTGTCGTACGCTCCAGCGACTCATCGTGAATCAGCACCAGATGCCCATCTTGGGTACGCTGCACATCCGTTTCTATACCTGTTGCTCCCAGTTCCAAGGCGTGGCGGAATGCCGCCATCGTATTCTCAGGACATACACCTGAAGCTCCGCGGTGTGCGAAATTAATCACCTTTTCGGTTACAGTCACAACATAACCCCTCCTGTCATTTCACAGGAACATTATACCTGCTCATTGTTTGGGCTGTATAAAATATTCGTCACAGCTAACACTTCTTCTATGCCGTTTGAACAATTTTCCCGATCCAATCGGAATAAAACGTATTCCCGTTCCGTCGATCAAAATCAGCCGCCGCTGACTCTGCCAGTGGCCTAAAATACGCAATGATTTCTGTCAATGTGCGATCCTCTTTACCCCATTCCAAGGAAGCCGGCAACCGGATCAATCGTTTTTCTCCCGAAGTATCCAACTTTTGTAGCAGACTCACCATCGTCGCGTAAAAATACATCTGCTCCAGCCCGCTCTCATAGTCTAGCGCCATATGTAGATGACGCTCTACCACTTCGATTCCTTGAATCGGATCAGCAACCGCCAGATATTCGATATGCTCCGCTATCGTTTTCAGGAAGTCGCGGTCATCCCGAATTAGGCGATAGCCTTTGCGATGATTGTCCTTTGCCTGATCAACCTCGCCTTGACGATAAAGCGGCAACAGCACCTGCGAGAGCGTCACATGTGGTACTTCTGCACATTTCATCCGTCCCGACAAAATCGGTTTTGCCACGGCAAGCGCCTGCTCGTTTTCTCCAGTCAAGTAATAGAACCGTACCATCTGGCTCTGCTCACAGGCCTCACAATCACTCATACTGTCCGACTCAATCAAGCGGAAGGTATCCAGATACCGCCGTGCTTCATCCAGTTCACCCATGTCCATCGCGATGCGGAACTTATAATAGTAATATGGACGCTCATTATACCCGTATTCGGCATAACGTCTGCGCATATCCTCCGCCAGATCTTCTATTTGAGTCTTCGATATATTGGAAAAGCTGCACACCTTCCCGAGTATCCATTTGTAATTCCACAACAGCTCATCTGCGTCGTATTCCTCTGGATTTTGATCAAATTGGCCCAACTGCCACGAAAAAGCAATCAGCGACTTCAATGGATATCCGTTAAAAATAGCGCAGTCTACAATCTCTCCCCGGATTTCATAAGCGAGTTCCTTCAATCCGGAAGTATCTGCCAAGCGAACTGCTTCTTCCAGAAGCGCCAGCTTTGCCGCCCCTCCGGGCAGATCCTGCGCCTGCTCCATCAAATCATATATCGTATCTTCCATTTGGCTCCCCCTATAATTACGCAATTACGAATTTTGTCCGTTCCCTAATCCCCAATTGATAAAATGTAGTACACTCCGATTCATCAGTCCCAACTCACTGCGGTTCATCGGGTAGTGCCCCATCATAAGCGCATTCACATACATCATTTCTGTAGCAGCCGTGACCATCTGCGTATCGGTAGCTTCAAGAATCCGCGCCACCACTGGGTTGTTCAGATTAAAGTATAAGGTGGAATAACCCGAATTCTGCTGGACTCCTGCTTTCAGACTATCAAGCACATTGGAAAAAAGTGAGGTTGTCTCCTCAACCGTGTTTTCCATGGAGCGCAAGGTCAGTGCATCCTGAGAAATGGTATACAACACTGGCAAACTCGCAGGCTCAAAACGCTTCAACTCAGCGCGGCAACGCATCGGCTGCAAAGCAGCATCCATGACACGTAGCACACCGTAATAATTCTCGCGTTCTTCCTGTGTTAGCCCGGTAAATGAAAGAGATACTTCCTCAGGGCTAAGACGCTCTGTTTGTAGGTTAGAGTCAATCCAATGCAGCTTTTCCAAAATGTCTGAATCATAAATATAGCCGCCATTGATCACCAACATGGATTGCGCCGCCGCCACATGCGTAATCTGACGATACTCATCTACTGTCGATGTGTAATGCAGTGGACGTCCGTCCGCCTCTCGGATCAGTTCACTCAGCTCACGCCGCCCAAATGTACTTTCGAAGGAAAACCAACGGTACATTATCCGCAAAAATTCATCATCCTCCACGGCGAGCGCCTTCATAGACAGCTCATGCAAACGAATCCAGTGCTGCAAGCGGTCTGGCTCATACTGCGCCATGCGTAGCAGTTCTTCCCGAATACAGGTCCCCAGTTCAGAACGAACATCGTCAAGCTGTTCATTTTCATAAAAATACTCACGTGATGCCGTTGGTTGCAACTCATCTGTCCAAATTAGGCTTTTAATGAAGAATGCCCATTCCGGCAAAACATTTTCCGCCTTGTCCGACACCAGCATATGCTTCAGGTACACCCGATGCAGCCGCTTGCTGTTCAGATTAACACTGCGAGGCAAAATGAATGCAATCCCGCCTGTTCTGCCCGATGCCGTCCGCAACGGTATAAAATCACTGAAGCGCTCGCCCATCAGGCGATAGCCTAAATCCAGCACCTCACTACGGCGACTCCGCAATTGTTCGGGATCCTGCATCCAGCTCGTCGATGGAAGATTGACGCGCTTGGTGTCCCCGTCTACAGACAGCATGACCGGATACGGCAGCAACGCACCATAATAGATTAAAGACTCCTCTACATGCGCTGGCTCATAATAAAACTCACTTCCCGGCTTGCAGCGCAAATAAATTTGCGTCCCTACAGGCAGCTCGGTTTCCAATCGACGAATCGTATACGTCCCATCCGGCTTCCCTCTCCATTCCATGGAGATGCCTTCCTTCACCGAGCGGGTCAGCACTACAATTTCATCGCTCACCATAAAGCAGGATAGTAACCCAATCCCAAAGCGTCCGATAAACGAAGTCTCAGAAGCCAGCAAATCGGCTCCCTTCTTGGAAGACTGACCGATAATCGACAAAAAACGGTGAATGTCTTCTTCTGACAATCCAATGCCGTTATCCTGAATCATCAATACCTGATGCTCCCCAGAACCAGATAACTCCACGATGACTTTACCTTCATAGTCGTTACTCTCAGAAGCTGTATCTCCAAGAGCCTTGTCTTCTTTCAGTACTTTACTTTCAGCAACAACCTTCCGCAGCTCCTTGCGAGCCGTGATCGCATCTGTTGCATTTTGCAGAACCTCACGTATAAACACTCGTGGACTGCTATATAAATGATTGGCCAAAATATCAATCATACCGCCCAAGTTCACTTGAAAACGATATTGGTCTGTCTGACTCATACAGATCATTCCTTTCTCGAAATGCTACAACCACCATTTGGATTTAAATAGACTATCTTTTAAAGTATAACGTGGATTTAAGTCGGATTACACACCCTGCATTTCAGATATCAATACGTTGACAACGATATAACAGGGTCTTTTTTCACCTAGGAAGTCTGGAACTGGGTCTAATTAACTTCATAAAAATGTACGGAGTACGAGCACTTAGTGAATAAAGGTCATCTTTGTCTAGTTAAATTTAGTAATAAACATAATATTTATTTAAAATCTACCCTTCTCTTAGAAACCTATATCTATGGAGGGACAAATGGCTCATTTTACGCAAAAAGCTCGCATTGCCGCTCTTGTAATACTCTTACAAGAGAGAATGCGAGCTTATTTAGATACAGTCGAAGCTCTACCTTTTACAGAAGAGAATTAATGGGACTTAGCAAGACGGATAACGTTCCACGATGCTTTGCCCAAATGAGCTTTTACAATTCCGTCTTCAAGCTTGGCGTTGCCGCCGTTGTGAGGCGTAACTTTTTCACCGGCTGGACTGTTGGTCGCTTTAAGATCATCATGCTCCAATACAGTATGCTCGACAATGCGGTAGCCTTCAAAACTGCGTACATCTACTGTCAACTCCAGCGATTCAGACAAATGACGGTTCACTGCAAAGACAGTCAGTGCGTCTCCCTCTTCATCATAAACTACAGCGCTGTCCAGATAAGGAATGTCTGTGAAGTCCTTGGAATCGTATTTTTCCGAATCTACGACAGGCATCAGCGATACCCCACGACCATAACGGGAGGCATGCAGATACGGATAGAAAATCGTTTGTTTCCACGCCTTTCCGTTATTCTCGGTCATGATTGGCGCAATAACATTGACCAGTTGGGCGAGGCAAGCCATTTTCACACGATCCGCGTGGCGCAGGAACGTAATCAACATGCTGCCCACCAACAATGCATCCTCAAAGTTATAGATATCCTCAAGCTGCGGTGGTGCCACAGACCACGGATCAATTTTTTTGTCCGCATCATTGGAGTGATACCACACGTTCCATTCGTCAAAGCTGAGCATCATTTTTTTCTTGCTGCGTTTCTTTGCTTTGATATAGTCACAAGTCGAAATGACCGTATGAATAAAATGATCCATATCCATAGAGCGTGCCAGATAATTAGCCGTATCATTGTCATGATTTCCGTAGTATTGGTGCAAGGAAATATAGTCGGCTACCTCATAGGTATGATCCAGCGTGGTTGCTTCCCATTCCGGGAACGTTGGCATCGTAGAACTGGAGCTGCCACAGGATACAAGCTCAATGTCAGGATCGATCAGCTTCATGGCTTTTGCAGATTCTACAGCCAGACGACCATATTCTTCTGCTGTCTTGTGGCCAATTTGCCATGGGCCATCCATCTCGTTACCAAGACACCAGGTTTTAATCTTATGTGGTTGCTCTACACCGTGACTACGACGTAGATCACTCCAATAGGAGCCACCTGTGTGGTTGCAATATTCCACCAGATTACGCGCAGCATCAATTCCGCGCGTACCCAGATTAACCGCCATCATGACTTCGGAACCTACATCCTTGGCCCACTTGAAAAATTCATTCGTACCCACTTCATTCGGCTCGACCGTTCTCCAAGCCAGCTCCAACTGTCTAGGTCTGGACGCGACAGGGCCGACACCGTCCTCCCAATTGTAACCGGATACAAAGTTGCCTCCCGGATAGCGTATAATAGGAACATCAAGCTGTTTTACCAACTCTTTAACATCATTTCGGAAACCGCTTTCATCACTAGTTGAATGAGTAGGCTCGTAAATGCCGCCATATACGGCACGCCCGAGATGCTCTACAAAAGAGCCATAAATGCGTTTATCGACTTCAGCAATACGAAAAGATTTGTCTACAATCATCTTTGCTTTTACAGCTGCTGCCACCTAAACCATCCTCTCTGAATGCGAAAATAAAATCCGTTGTACCACCAAGACTAAGAAGCCGTTTTATTTACGGTTTTAATATAACACACCATATTTATTATAGTCAATATTATTATTAAATACTTAATATATTTATTAACATTAATGATAAACGATAAGCAATTGGTTACGTACTTCAAAATATTTCGTTTTATAAACAAACTTATTGAGTGAATAACCACTTTGCTAAATAGTAATAACGGATTACTGATGCGTTCAAAGTAGTGCCTACTGCCATATCTTGCAGTCTGTTTTAAATAGTGAATATCAGTCTACCAACAGTTGTTCTAAATATGTATAAATACCACCTATATCACCCACGTTTAAATTCGAGAGGACCCCTTCTTTCAAATATCCCTGCTCTGTCCGTATAGATATATAAATGCGTTCAGTTTCCGCTTTCACCAGGATAGAAAGCTCAATATCAACGTCTAATAAAACTCGTTCTTTGGTGCAATGCGTAATATTCGTAGCCTCTACACACAAAATAGCAATATCCGTATAAGCGTTATATGCCATTGTACCCGCATTATATAACAGTTCCTGTAATCCATTGCTTGCATCCGAAGGGAGCGTATACTCCATATCATGCAACACTGCCGCGGACTGGTCCACCGCGATCCAGCTTTGATATCCATCCCGGGCAAATTCCCCTCTCAACTCATGCAAAAAATAAATAATGTCAATGCCCTTGTCATAATAAATACAAATAAGCGGAATGCGAGAATCCTCTATTGCGATTGCCTTCTCCCGCGTCATAAAGAGCCCCCCCTCTTGCTGCCACCAGCGCAAATAGCAAGACGAAAAATTCAGTGCGGGGATATGTCGTTGATTTTTAGAAATATAGACGACATTTTTTCCATAACGTGAAGCCAATTGCTCCACTTCCTGCAAACTCACTGGCTCCATTTCCCCTAGCAAGACAATCGTATCTGTAAGGCCGTATACCCGTTGTCCACCTTCGAGCGCTGTGTCCTGTTGTTCTCGCTCCCGCAGGATGGCTTGTTCGAAGATCGCAGCAATTTTGTCGCCAGGGAGTTGAGCTTCACATTGGGTCTGAAAATAATAGGGTGCTTTCGAACTAATTGCACAATCCTCTATAAACACATAGGCGCGCCGTATCCAATCCGGATGTCCGTAACGCATTACGGGGATTATGGTATCCTGTAGCGGATGATAACTATACTTATGTAAAATATGTTTTAGCTTTTCTATGGAAGGAACACGCTTGGACTTCTGCAAAACTTTACATACCTGTGCTGTAACGAATGGAGTGGCATAGCTATTGCTGTTGGGACATTGTACAGCCTCTCCAGCTGCACCTATCAGCTCATGCTTGGCAAAAGCGGTAAAATCGATACCACTTGAGAATGCTTTCTCAGCATCATATGTATATTGTCCTGCTGTGAGTATACCGCTATGATCGCAGCGCACACCAATCACATTGGCAAAGGAAGCCGGATAAGTAAGAAGTCCTCCATTTTGTGCTGCACATACCATAATTAATCCCGCCATAGCTGCATTATTTACAGCTTCCCGTAGCATGCCTCGATCTCGATAATTTATACTTCCCAGGCTGATATTGGCTACCTGTACACCATGCTTTACACACCAATCCAGCGCAGCACAAAGCTGAGCTGCATTTCCTTTTCTATGGTTCATTATTTTTACACTACTGATGATCGCATCTGGAAAATACGTTTGTACAATAGCTGCACATATCGTACCGTGATTTAAGGTGCGTCCATCTTCTACGTCTCCATGAGCTATTTCGACGTTATATAATAATTGGGTGTTTAAAAAGCCAGCATTAACCCCGTCGTCAATAATGGCTACATGGATCTTGCCATTCATTTTTTCTCCCCCTGTCTCTTCGGATTGTGAAATGAATCTCACGGCTCTGTTCCGTTCCATTAGAGTAAGCGGAGGGTGCCTCTGCGAACGATAGCGTTCGTCTGAAAGCACCCTCCTAATTTAGCGAACCATGTACATGATAGCCGGATCAGACTGCAATATTTACCTTCGTGCCTGCAGTCTTCGCCCCGTCTTTAGCCGAGTCTAGATAGGCATTGAGCTCTTGTTCAGTCCACACCCTGCCAGCCTCTGCATTCGCCTCCTGCTCATCCTTAGGTTCAACCCGATCTGTAATCATCGGTTCGTTATTCACTGCTTCGCTGATACGCTCATTAATATTCGCAGCGATTTCCATGATTTCTCCATTAAGTCCTTCTGCCTTTTCACGCAAAGCCGCTGATTTTGCAGGGTTAGCGTTTTCCCACCCCTTAGCCTCGCTTCCCAATGTAATTTGTGCCGTTTTGGCTATTTTGGCACTCTTCAACTCATTGTTTGCAGATACAATACTATGCATTGTATAGGTGATCAATCTTTGCTGCTGCTCCTCAGCAGTCTTAGGCGTATATTCTTCCTTTTTGCCTTTCTGAGCTTCTTTTTTACTTTCCTCATCCATGCCTAAAGCCTTTTTTTGCTCTTCCAGTGACTGCTTTTGAATGTTCTCGTCAATTTGCTGAATCTGCTTATCTATCTCTTCCATTTCAGCTTTTACAGCTTCCGGACCGAGACCACGCTTGAGAGCATTACTTAAATAGTCCGAACGCCTCTCCATCAAACTTTGCTTTTGCTCTGTCAATTGTTGAATAACCTTGTTTTGTGGCTTGCCTATACCCTTCCTTTCAGCCTGAGCGGAAAGGGAATGCCGTAGTTCAAGTCGGTTGTTATCTGCGGTGCGGAACGGCGATTGGTGAGATGATGTAAATGATACATTCATCCTAAAACCTCCAATTCTCTTCTAAATGAGGATTTTTCAAAAATCCTGAAATAAGTGATTCTAGAGGTATATCGGATTTTTTTGTATGTTTTTGTATGTTTTATCATCATTTTCACAAATCCTTCATTCCTTTTCCACTGTTAAGCAGTCCTTTATCGTCTCATACAAGCTGTTATATGTAAGCAACCCCCCTCCCACTATACGCTCTTCCGGAATTAGGATAGCAAAGCTTTTTTCCACTTCAAATAATAGATATACCAGATCTCTGGGGAACAACCCCATATCAGGACCCAGTAATGTAGCCTCTTTATTTATCTCACCCGCTTTTATTTTAAAAAGCTTCCAAAATATATTTTCCAGTTTCATTCCTGTTCCCGTTACATCCTGAGTAAAGTTCATGTTCTTCCCTCCATTACAACTGAACTACGTGATGATCAACCGAAAAATAATGTAAAATATCCTGCGTCAGCCTATTCATATCTTCATCGTTGGACAGATGGAGTACAGGCACGGAATAATTGGAAAACTCCTGCTTTTTCTCTTCCACGAAACGATGATCAACAGATGCATATTGCATATTGACTGTGGAAGAAGAGTAACTGTCGAATACATTGTTACATATGGCATATCCTAATAATGAAGAGGAAAAACGGTTTTCCATGTACTGTTTCACATGCTCCAAATATTTTATATTGTATTCATCATAGTGAAGACAACAGATTAGGCCATCCGCTCTAACAGCGCGGGATACCAAAAATGAGGTTACTCCAAAATAATTCGTGAACGTATTGTTAAAGGGAACAATCCCACCTGGAATGCCCACGAGTATTAGATCAGGCTTTTCGCTCTGCTCTATTTTTTTCAAATACCGATTAAACATGATAATCTTCTGGGTTTCCGTCATACCGCTCTCAAACATAAACTGTGGAAAAGAATGTGCACCAATCAGCTCCCCGCATCCATTAGATGTGATTTGCGACACCCGATATCCTTGTGCTTCAAGCTTCTGCCGAAGGTTAAGCTGCAAATTAAGCTTATGCGTTCGCTCGTTCAGCCCTAATACAAACAGAACCGGTGTAAAAAAATCATGAATAACAGAGCCCGGGTCAGGCGGTAAAATATCTTTCGTACGTACATCAAATGTATTTTTTAAAATCAGCTTGTCAGCTTGCTCCTCACAGGGTTCGATGAATTCCATACATGAGTCTGGCAAAGTGAAATTACACATGACTTTTTTGCCAAGTTGTCCAGCCTTCTGGATCACGGGAAGATACACCTCAGCTACATCCAGCTTGAAATTGGATTTCACCAGTAATATGGCATCACAACGCTCCATTTCTTGCTCCAAACAAGACTCTGGCTTCACTATGAAGCCTGTCACTTCCCCCTTGTCCGTTACACAGGCATCTTTCCCGATCATACCCGACCCTTGAAAAGAAATAAGTACAACTTCCTCATAACTTCCTAATAGATTCAAGTTCCTAACCAGGGCTATCGTTTCATAATCAAACGGAAAAATGATTAATTTATTGGTCATGGAGACACCCCTCATGCTTTTTCAAAATCGAGAATCGTATCCTCGGAGAAATCATAGCCCAGCTCATTCATCATGCAATAATCAAGTAAGGTGTGCCTAATATCATTTTTGACTACCGAACAATGACTTAGCTTCTTTTCTTTGGACAAGGTATGCAAATCATCTGCTACAGCAACACACAGCGTACAAAAACGGAAATTCCAACAGTTTTTACATGCATCCTCCGTGATTGTCCCTACATTCAAAATCTGGCTGATTTTATCCACTTCAAAGCCTGTGTCCACCTTTCCAATCTGCACCACCTCCGACTGCTCACTGACCCGTTCACATGGATAGAGATTTCCATGCACATCCGCAAACAATCGCTGTACACCAGGCACACAGGGTCCACCATGATGCGCTTCTATCGGCATTCCCGCAGAAGGCTTTCTATAATGAAACATACGGAAATACATCTGAATATAATAGTCCTTAATCAGCTTGGAGACATGATTTTCATCTACTCTTCCAAACTTGGAAAGCATCATTTTAACTACCTCATAGCCTCTCTGCTCAATAAATTCATTTCTGTACAAAATTTCATCCTTCACATAAGCATCGTTAATGTAGGACGACCTTACACTGTACAGGCTTTCGAAGGTTTCATAATTCGTATAAAAATCATTGATACAACCAAAATCATTACGGGTATCCAGCACCACATTAAAATTAATCCATTCAAAGAGGTCCGGGTAATTTCTCTTAATTTTATCCACATTGGCAATAATCGTATCGAAGGTGCCCCGCCCGTTAACAGCAAATCGTCTGTTTCTGTCATGATTCTCTTGATCTCCGTCCAGACTGATCGTAAGCACAAAACGATGTTCATCCAGAAAGGCCAAAATATCGTCATTAAGCAGCGTACCATTGGTCGTCAAATGAAAGCCTACATCTCTATACGCTACCTGCTCCTTGATATATTCCACACACTTCTTGACCAACGGAAAATTAATAAGCGGCTCTCCCCCATAAAAACCAAAATCCAAACGGTCACTGTCTACTGACCTATCAATGACAAAATCAATACACTTGCGCGCTGTCTCAAAATCCATCATCAGACTGGTATGACCTCGATTGTCATATCCTCCTGAATAAACGCAGTAAGAGCATCTAAGATTGCAATTTTGAGTTACCTGTAAGGTGAGGGTCTTCAGCTGATGCTGAAGCATATGCTCCAGGTGCTTTGTCTTGGGATGATTCATAATCTGCGGACGCTGTGAAGATAAAAATCCGTTATCCAACAAGTCACGGATATAGTGCTGCAATTCCGGTGTAGCCTCCATCTGATCCAGGTCGAAGCTGGAATGCGAATTCAGGAAATGGTAAGCCTCCTCTTTAATCCTCAAAATTAAATTGGTATTTACATCATATACATAATGGTGGAGTCTCGTCTGAAATGTGTATATAAAGGGTTGGCACATGTTCATGATTCACACCTACTCTGTTTTGATGTGGACAGAAGCCTGGAATGCCCAGGCTCCTCCATACAGATACAAGCTTAATAATTACCAATTCCAGTTCCGTTATCTCTGCGATAAGAACCGTCACTTTCACGCTGAGTATTGGAGCTTCGAGTCAAACTGCCTGCGCAATAACAGGAGCAAGGACAATAACAGGAACAACCACAGCCAAATGCCTCAATCGTGTCGCCTACATTCGTGCTTCTTTTCACAAGCTTACGCATGTTAAACTACTCCTCCCATTCATGATATGATTTAAAAAGGTGTTCACCTATACTAATTCCGTACATGGTGTTAAATCACACTATGAAAGCGTTTGTTTTTTTCATCATTTTATGGGGACCTCTTCTTCCCCTAATACCCATCCTCTGTATTCTGCATGACAGGTCATAAAATGGGAGTGTGATCCTATTTGGGCTGGTTCGCCGTTCTCCAACAAAATAACTCTATCAACATGCGCTAGTATCTCGCTGCGATGTGTAACGATGATTACGGTCTTTTCACGCAACCGGGTCTTCAACAATTGCTGAACATTTAGCCTAGCTGCTGTGTCTAGATTGGAGGTCACCTCGTCGAGAATAAACAAGGGCGCTTCCCTGATCAATGCCCGGGCCATAGCAATTTTCTGTCTTTGCCCACCCGACAATCTGGAGCCATTCGAGCCTATAGGGAAGTCATCTGCCGAGTTCTGAACCAATTCTTCCAGACCAACCTCCGCGATAATGGCCTCTATTGCATCATTAGTGACTTCTGTGCCTATGCGGATATTGCCAAAAATAGTAGTATCAAATAAATACACCTGCTGACTGACCAAAGCTATTTGACTTCGATACTCATCTATCTCATAGCTTTGGATGTCAATGCCGTCATAAGTGATTATCCCTTGATCAGGCTGGCTGAATCTCATAATCAGATCCAGCAACGTAGACTTCCCTGCCCCATTTGCTCCAATGATAGCTACTTTTTCCCCTCGGGCAATCCTAAAGCTCACGTGGGGCAGTACGGGTTCGTCCTTGGTATAGGAAAAAGAAACATTATGAAATGCAATGTGATCTTCGAATGGCGGCTCAGTTAGTAAAGACGCTGGAGTGACTGAATTAGATGTTTCTTCCTCTGCCCAATCCAAGAACTGATAATATCGAATGGCGGAGGGAACGACTTCAGCCAGCATGTAGCCAATGTTTAAAATAGCGAAAACAGGAGTGGTAACATAAGCACTGTAAGAAACAAAGGCAAAAATCCCACCTACAGTAAGCTGTAAACGAAAAATAAGATTAGCACCCACAACGTACAAAAACATCATTAGAAGCTGAATTAAAATAGATTCCGAAGCGATATTCCAGGCGTCCAGAAGTGATAATTTTCGTTCTGATTCTACAATTCGACGCTGCTTGGATGAGAACTGCTGATGCTTATGTGGAATAAGACCAAACATTCGCTGCTCCTTCATGCCCCCGACAGATTCCCCAAACCACTGAGCAAAATCACTACTGCCTTCAATTAAATCCCCCACCAGTTTTTTTCTACGCTTCACAAAATACTTCACCACAACATATTTGATGGGTAAAAAGCACAGCACGATTACAGTCATTTTCCAGTTAATGAGCAGCAAACCACATAAACCACCAATCATGCTGAACGCCTGCATAATGACAAAAAATACTCCACTATCTGTGATCCTCGATACATTGCCTACATCCGTGCCAATTTGG
Source organism: Paenibacillus sp. FSL P2-0173 (assembly GCF_038008045.1). Classification (NCBI taxonomy): domain Bacteria; kingdom Bacillati; phylum Bacillota; class Bacilli; order Caryophanales; family Paenibacillaceae; genus Paenibacillus; species Paenibacillus sp. FSL P2-0173. The sequence continues at coordinate 196,857 of NZ_JBBOYK010000005.1, read as the reverse complement.
TTCAGCAGCTCCGCTTCATTGGTTCGGTTAAAATAACTCATTCGTACTCTTGTCAGATGCAGATACGCCTTTTCAAATAATGAAAAGGTAACCTGTGCGCTTAAGCCTGCCCGAAAGGTTTCTTTACACACATTCAGCAGCTTATCCAAGCAAACGATTAAAAACGCAGCAGAAGTGTACAGGATTACAGCCTGCATATTCCCTTTCAGGAGACCTTGATCCACAATAATCTTGCTTGTTAAAGGCAATAATATATTCAAGCCCGCTGATAGGATGAGACATATCAAAATGATAGTGACCGTCTTCAGATAAGGTCTAAATGTTGCTGCCAAACGTTTATATACTATGGATTCTTTCATCCTTCCCCCCCTTTCACCAGGTGCACCCTCTCCCCCTATTAACTAATTCCGTATCAGAATCAAAATCACTTTAAAATATCTTTTAACTGTTCTAGTAATTCCACATTTACGAGATTAAATATGATTTATGTCATTCTTGAAAATTGGAATTAATGTATATGATTGGCACATACAAAAATCATTTATTTTTTATCCGTCCAAAGGGGGCTTGAACAATGCCGACTACGATGGTTATCGACTGTTGCAAAGAGGATCAGTGCAGAGGTAGTTCCAGATGCTTTTACAGAAAAATTTGTGAACTTTATCTGAGTGAGGTATATCGTTTCTGTATGCATTTAATCAAGAATCAGTCTTGCTTTACATTTATGGCAGAAGAATGTACACAAGATACTTTTGTAGCGGCAAGACAGCAATTGCTCAAGCTCAAACATCACCCCAATGTAAAGGGTTGGCTGTACCTTACGGCTAAAAATCTTATATATAAATCATTTAGGTGCTACTATACACAAAAAAAGCATGAAACTACGCTTGAATGTGAGAAAATCTGTAGTTTTTCAAATTCGGTAGAGGAGGAGTGGGAAAATCGTAGATTGGGAGATGTGGATACGGTTATCGTTAATATTCTAATGCAGCTTTCCAACAATGAATATACACTCTATGAAGACTACTTTTGTCGACAACTGTCTGTGCCCTTGCTCGCTACCAAATATAATATTTCGGTTACGGCTACAACGACTCGAATCTATAGACTGAAAAGAAAACTTCGTACATTGTCCCATCAATATTGTCTAACTCATATATAAATATATCTATGTACAGCAAAAACAGCGGAGCCCCTCTCCCAAAGAGAAGCTCCGCTGTTCGTTCTTGTGACTATGACTTGTATTCATACTACACTATTACTTAATCCCCGAAATCGTGTAGTTCTCAATAATATACTTTTGGAAAACAATGAAGATAATCATGATCGGAACGACCATGAAGGTCGAGCCTGCCATTTGAAGAGCAAATTGACTTTCGTTCTGCCCCTTGAGCAGTGACAGCCCGACGGACAAGGTGTACAGCTTCTCATCGTTCGCAATAATGAGCGGCCACAGGAAGCTATTCCATCCACCAATAAAGGTTAAAATGGCCTGTACTGCCAGAATTGGTGTCGAGATAGGCAATACGATTTGCAGAAAAGTACGGAACTCCCCTGCTCCATCGAGACGTGTCGCCTCCAGCAATTCTTCCGGGATATCGGACATAAACTGCCGGAACAGGAAGATCGCGAACGCGCCTACCAATCCAGGAAGGACAATCCCCAGCATGGAATTGGTCAATCCCATCTGGTTCAGGATCAAGTAGACGGGAATCATCGTCACTTGACCTGGAATCATCATCGTTGCCAGTACCAGGTAGAATAGAAACCCTTTGCCTTTAAATTGGAATTTGGCAAAGCCATAACCTGCCATGGCATTCAGGAATAATCCGAAGAAGGAAGCTAAAACAATGATCAGCGTATTCGTCAGATAGGTTCCAAAAGCCATGCTATCGAATAGTAATTTAAAATTATCCAGTGTAAAATGCTGCGGCCAGATGGTCGGAGGAATTTTGGTTACCTCACCCTCTGTCTTAAAGGAGGATAATATCATCCACGCAAAAGGCAGCACCATCAACAGACCTCCCACGGTCAGGAGAATCGCCACGAACCATTGAAATGTTTTTTCACCACTGCGCGTATTGGCGCGGGCTTGCTGAACAGCTGTTTTCACGTTCATCACCTCTCTCTATCAGGACTCCGCTTTATTTTGCAAACGGAACTGAATCAGCGTCACCGCGATGATCGCGAAGAACAGAATGAACGATCCCGCCGCGGCATACCCGAATTTACTAAATTGGAAGCCGTTATTGTAAATGAACAGGGATGCTGTCAGCGTGCCATCGAGCGGTTTCCCTTTAGTCATGACAAACGGTTCCTCGAAAAATTGCAGCCAGCCAATCATCGTCGTGATGGACACGAAGAAAATAGCGTAACGAAGCTGCGGAAGCGTAATATAACGAATTTGCTGCCATGTATTGGCACCGTCAAGCTGAGCCGCTTCATAATAAGAACCCGGAATCCCTTTAATAGCCGCAATAAAAATAATCATGTTTAAGCCGATGCCCCGCCAAACTGCCAACACAATCAACGAAACCTTCGCTACTGTTGGATCGGTCAGCCATGGGACGGGACCTAAATTCATTAAACCAAGTACATAGTTGAATAATCCAAGCGTCGGATTATATAGATAGCTCCAAACGACTGCGACCGCAACCACATTCGTTACGGACGGTAGATAGAACACAACGCGGAATACTTTGAAAGCACGTGATTTACCCATGTTAATCAGAATCGCGATGCTAAGCGAAAATATCAGCACCAACGGAACACCGATGATGACGAAGAACAGGGTATTACCAAGGGACTTTATAAAGGAAGGGTCCAAAAGCACGTTCGTGTAATTTTCCAATCCTATAAAGCGAATACTTTCATAATTAACGAGTCCTGACAGATCCATATCCGTGAAGCTGATTACGAGCGCCAGTAGAATCGGCAACAGCGAAAACAGCGTCAACAGGATGATGGAGGGACCGATAAACAAGTATGGCGCAAGCTTCTGCGAGCTTCCTTTCATGCCTTCACTCCCTTTGACAATGGCGGATATGGATCATTATTTTTTCATAATACTTGCAGCCTGCTGATTAAAGTCATCCATTTCCTTCTGTACGTCGGCTTGACCACGGTAAACACGCTCAAAGCTCTTGATGAATTGTTGAGAAACCTCTTCCCATGCTGCCAGTTGCGGTAATGCTGCGGAATGATCCAGCTGTTTACGAATCGTTTGAAGCATCGGATCACTCTTAAGCTTGGCGTCTTCCCACGATTTAGTAGCCGCAGGCAAGTTACTGGACAGTTCCATCCATTTCAGCTGCGTTTCTGGTTTACTCATGTAAGCCATGAATTTGGCCGACTCCTCTGGGTGCTTGCTGAATTGCATAATTGAAAGGTTCGCTCCACCCAAAACGGACAGGTTGTTTACTTTGCCAGGAAGCTCCGCTATATTCCATTTACCTTCCAGTTCTGGTGCCTTGCTCTTGATTTCTTTAATCATAAAAGGACCGCTGATAAACATTGGAACGATACCATCACCTTGTAAACCTTGAACAGAGTCAATTCCAATATCCACTGCGTTAGAGCCGTTTTGGAAAAAAGTATTCAAATACTTCACAGCATCTACAAACGGTGGTTGGTTGAACAACGGATTGCCCTGCTCGTCAACCAGTTTGGAACCGTTCTGGAGAGCAAACATAAAGCCCATAGACTGCTCCTTTGCACTAAAGGAGATACCATATTTGCCTTTGCCCCGAGCCGCCAGCTTTTGGGCAGCATCGGAAAGCTCTTCCCACGTTTTAGGTGCTTCATTATATCCGACTTGTTTCAGTAGGTCGGAACGATAGAACAAAACTCTCGTTTCAGTGTACCAAGGCACACCGACCGGTTTCCCTTCAAATTTTGTCGTACCTACAGCACCCTCGAAGAAATTCTTCGATTCCAGTTCAGGATACTTGCTGATATAAGGGGTAATATCCGTCAATGCACCCGCAGACGCAAGCTCCGGTACCCATGACGTGCCCAATTGGACCACATCCGGACCAGACTTCGAGGCAACAGCCGTTAGCAATTTATCGTGAGCGTTATCCCAAGGTAACGCCTGTACATCGACGTGAATATCTGGATTTTCTTTCTCAAAATCTTTTACAATTTCAGGCAGCAGCTTTCCTTCCGCTCCCATGCCCCACATGGTGATGGTCGTCTTGCCGTTCGCATCTTTACCGGACGAATCATCCTTGGACGAACAACCTACCAGCGCGCCCCCCAGTAATAAGGTGCTTGCCAAAATGATCCCCAACGTTCTTTTCATCATACGAATTCCTCCCGAGATGATCGGTTTACCGATCATGCAATATGATAACGGATTCAAATACGAGGATTTTGCGAAAATACAATTAGCGACTTCCAATGAACAATATATAGAACGAAATGGTCTCGTTCATCTATATATTGCATTTTGGAGCGACTGGAATCGAATCTTGCAAAATCCTGATGCATGTAAATACATAGCGATTAAAGCATACCGCTATAACACTTATGTTCAAAGCACAAGGACCATACCCGTCAATAGAAACGTTTCGATAGTCATTATAGAACAAATTGAAACCGTATTCAATAGGAATATTATATTTTATTCGCTCAGAATCCCGACTTTTTTTCGTTTATATCATCTTTATTACGTTATTTAGCCTATGAAAACCCCCTGAATTGGATTTGACTCTCCATTTGAAAGCGTATATAATCCAACTGAGTTCAACAATAGAAACGTTTCGATTAATAATACGACAGAATATTATGCTTCTATACTAGCTATTAGCCTGTTCAGCACTTTTTTGAATCAATTTTATCCAAAAAATCTCATGAATCTGAAAAAAAAGAGCTGTCCACCAACAATACAGCTTATGGAGGATTATGATGGAACAACAACTGAATTCCTATTTAGAAAACATGACGCTTGAAGAAAAAGTCGATCAACTGCTACAGCTTGTGGGTGCCTTCTTTGAAGAAGCGGGAACGGATAGTCAAATTACTGGCCCCATGGCTTCTCTCGGCATCACAGAGGAAAATGTCCATAACGTCGGTTCCGTGCTTGGTATCGCAGGGGCCAAGGAAGCGATTCGTGTTCAGCAGGCTCATTTGAGTAAAAATCGTCTGGGTATTCCGCTTTTAATTATGGCAGATATTGTACACGGCTTCAAAACGATTTTCCCTATCCCGCTGGCCATTGGTTGCTCATGGGATATGCAACTTGCAGAAGAGAGCGCTACCATTGCAGCCCGCGAGGCGGCTGTATCCGGTGTTCACGTCACATTCGCTCCTATGGTCGATCTGGTGCGTGACCCGCGCTGGGGCCGTGTGATGGAATCTACAGGGGAAGACCCTTACCTCAACAGCGAATTTGCTCGTGCGTTTGTGCGCGGGTTTCAGGGTAAAGATCTGACGAACGATACCGACCGGGTGGCCGCATGCGTGAAGCATTTTGCCGCATATGGAGCTGGCGAAGGCGGACGGGATTACAACACTGTAGATGTATCCGCCTGGCAACTGCGAGAGTATTATCTCCCCTCCTACAAAGCTGCTTTAGATGAAGGCTGCGAAATGGTGATGACGTCCTTCAATACCGTAGAAGGCGTAGCCGCAACGGGCAATAAGCGCCTGATGCGTGATTTGCTTCGTGATGAATGGGGCTTTGATGGTGTGCTCATCTCGGATTGGGCCGCCATCAAGGAGCTTATCCCTCACGGCATCGCCGAGGATGAGCGCGAGGCAGCGAAGAAAGCACTGCTGGCTGGCGTAGATATTGAAATGATGACCTCCTGCTATAACGGGCATCTGCCTGAGCTGGTTCGCAGCGGACAACTGGATGAAGCGCTCATTGATGAAGCCGTGATGCGTATATTGAAGCTCAAGCAAAAGCTGGGCTTGTTCGAAAATCCGCTACGCGGCGCAGACCCTGAGCGTGAACGTGAAGTTGTGTTCTGCGAAGCTCACCGTACGGTTGCCAAAGAATTAGCTATTAAATCTTGCGTGTTGCTCAAAAATGATTCCGTTCTTCCATTGAATCGCAATCAACATATTGCGTTGATCGGACCTTTTGCAGAGAGCGGTGATATCCTGGGCTCTTGGTCGTGGAGTGGTTCACAGGAGGAAGCTATTCGCGTTGTTGACGGATTCCAATCGAAAATATCCTCCTCGCTGCTCACGGTTGCGGCAGGTTGCTCTATCGACGATATAACTGAGGAGCAATATGCGGAAGCTCTGCAAGCAGCCAGCCAAGCAGAGGTTATCGTGTTGGCGCTTGGTGAGCGCTCCGATATGAGTGGTGAAGCAGGCAGCCGTTCCAATATTCGCCTGCCACAAGCCCAGTTGGAACTAGTGAAGCGCCTGAAGACGCTGAACAAGCCTATGGTAGCCGTATTATTTAATGGTCGTCCGTTGGATCTGCACGGTGTCATTGAAGAAGCAGACGCCGTATTGGAAGCCTGGTTCCCTGGTGGTGAAGGCGGCGCGGCGATTGCCGAATTGTTGTACGGTGATGCCGAACCTACGGGTCGCCTGACCATGTCATTCCCGCAATCGGTCGGACAGGTGCCCGTGTACTACAATCATTTTAATACGGGACGCCCGCAGTTAGATCCGAATACAAAAGAACGCTACGTGTCCCAATATCTAGACGTACCAAACGAACCTTTATTCCCGTTCGGCTATGGACTGAGTTACACCGATGTAGCCTATGACAGCGTACAGCTTTCCGGCGATACCCTTATACCTGGTCAGGAACTGACCATTAAAGTGCAGGTAACGAACACAGGAACACGTCCGGTCGAGGAAACCGTCCAGTTCTATATTCGTGATATCAGCGGTGATACGGTTCGTCCAATGAAAGAACTGAAAGATTTCTGCAAAGTCCTTCTTGCCCCAGGAGAAAGCCGGGAAGTTGAATTTGCATTGACCGAGCCTCAGCTGCGCTATCATCATGCAGATTTGAGCTTCAGTAGTGACAGCGGTGAATTTGCCGTCTTTACAGGACCTAACAGCCGAGATACTAGTGAAAGCCGTTTTCGGTTAATGAAATAAACAGGAAAGTGAGGCGTTCCCTTTGATGAATACAAGTCTGGATCAAAATATTTTGCTGCGAGCTGGCGACCTGTCTTTTACCTTCTTGAGCAGCGGTGATGTGTATAAGATCGCCCACGGCTCAACGATGATCAACCAACTGTTGACCAATTCAGTCGACGGTTCCTTGAACAATCTGTACTTGAGATTGTACCGTCCGTCCGGTGTAAGTATCACTCCCCTGCTTGGAATTCGCTCACCGGGAGTCATCCGACAAACGGATCAGCAGATTATTTGGGAGGGTTTCACCGCTGGTGTAGGCTATCAGGTGACCTTCACGCTAAGCCGCCTGGGAGTATGGTTCTGGGATGTAACCCTACAGGGCGATGACGTGGAAGCAGATGTCGTGTACGGTCAGGATATTGGCATTGCCGATACCGCCGCTGTGCGCAGTAATGAAGCTTATTTGTCTCAATATATTGACCACACCGTCTACCATGATGAACAAAGAGGCTACACCGTTTGCTCACGTCAAAACCAGCCTCAAAGTCAGGCGTTCCCATACATTCAACAAGGCTCGTTAACCCGCACTGTTGGTTACTCGACTGACGGATTTCAGTTCTTTGGACTTTCGTACAAAGAAACGAATGAGCCGGAAGCACTCCATCGTGACTCGCTCGCCAATGAAGTGTACCAATACGAATTCGCCTATACCGCGTTGCAATCTGAGCGGGTGAAACTTGCAGGGGAAGCTCGCTTTACTTTTTACGGTCTGTTCCAGCCCAATCATCCAGCCGCAGTGACAAAGCTGGAGTATCAGGAGCTGGTGACAAAGGCACGTGACGAAGTAGCTACCGTTCTAGCGGACGCTTCCGAGACCAGTATACCGGCACACGCGGCAAGTGATCTTCAGGCAGGGCGTGTGGCTCCAGCTCAAACCATCGGTGAGCCGCTGCGCACGCTGGACTTAACCGCTGCCGAAGTGAATCAACTTTTCCCGAAACGGCAGGAAGAAGAACGGGATGGCGATGAACTACTTTCCTTTTTCACGGACAGCTATGAGCATGTCGTACTCAAATCCAAAGAGCTTCGTGTAGAGCGTCCCCATGGGCACATTTTAATGGGCGGGCATTACTCAGGAGGCAAGGAAGAAACCATTACAACCACCTCCTATATGTACGGGGTGTTCAATTCCCAGCTCGTGATCGGCAATACAAACTTCAACAAAATGATCACCAACGCGCGTAATGCGCTCAATATTCCCAAGACATCCGGTCAGCGTATCTATGTCGGAATCCAAGGGAAATACCGCCTGCTCACGATGCCTTCCCTGTTCGAGATTGGCTTTAATTATGTGCGCTGGTACTACAAAACGGCTGACGATACATTCATTATTACAAACCATACGAATGCTGATAGCCCAGAAGTACGGCTTCATATGCGTGCGGCAAGCGGCAAAACCTATCCGTTCCTCATCACTCAGCAAATGTCTATGCATGTGAACGAATATGAGCTTCCGTTTCATATGGAACATGAAGGTGACGCCCTGCTCTTCCGGGCAGACTCTGCTTCCCTGAGTGCCGAAGCCTATCCAGACCTGCTGTACCGAATGCACGTCGAGGGCGCTCCATTACAGCAGGTGAGCGACGCTCACGTACTGCTACAGGGTACAGCTTCCGCTGATGCGTCCCTAGTCGTGCTGGAGCTGGGTGACAGCAGCGAATGGACCTGCACCGTGCAGGGTTGGCTGAATGGGCTTTCAGCCGGGCAAGAATCAGCGCACAAAGAGCGTCACGCTTCCTTTGAAGATGAGCGCGAGCGCTATCGGGAATATTTTGCCGAGCTTATGAACGGTTTCCATCTGTCGCTGGGTCAACATGAAACGAGTGAGCTATTCCGTGTGAACGCAGTGGCTTGGTGGTACACCCACAATATGCTCGTTCACTACTCTGTGCCTCACGGTCTGGAGCAATACGGCGGTGCAGCCTGGGGAACACGTGATGTGTGTCAGGGGCCTGTGGAATATTTCTCAGCTACGCAAAAGTTCGACGAGGTTCGTTCCATTCTGCTGACTGTTTTCAGCCATCAGTACGAGGACAGCGGAAACTGGCCGCAATGGTTTATGTTTGACAACTATACTCACGTGCAGCAAGAAGAAAGCCATGGGGATATTATCGTCTGGCCGCTCAAGGTACTGGGCGACTATTTGACCGCTACCCGTGATTACAGTATTCTGGGAGAAAATGTACCTTACACCCATCGGCATACTTTCGATTATACCAAGCAGACCGCGACTCTCATGGAACATGCCCTGAAGGAAATCGAATATATTCGGGAGAATTTCCTTCATGATACGTATTTGTCGGCCTATGGCGACGGCGATTGGGATGATACCCTCCAGCCAGCCAATGCTCAGCTGAAGCAATACATGGCGAGCAGCTGGACGGTTGCACTCACCTACCAAGTTATTAGTAACTTTGCTGCTGCTTTGGAGCAGGCCCCCGCGGGTGTAGTAAGCGAAGCCGACAAGATTGCACAAGATCTACATCAAATGGCTAATGGCATCCGTAAAGACTTTAACCGCTACATGCTGGAGAGCGGAATTATTCCGGGCTTCGTGTATATGGAAGAGCCCGGCCAACCTAAGCTGATGCTCCATCCGTCTGACACCGAGACAGGAATCCATTATCGGTTGCTGCCAATGACACGCAGCATGATCAGCCAGCTGCTCACGCCTGAACAAGCATTGGCTCATGAGCAGCTCATCCGTGAGCAGTTCCTCTGCCCGGATGGTGTGCGTCTGATGAACCGCCCTGCACAGTATGATGGCGGTGTGAGCTCGCACTTCAAGCGTGCAGAGCAAGCGGCCAACTTTGGACGTGAGGTCGGGCTGCAATATGTGCATGCCCATATCCGCTTTGCGGAAGCGATGGCCAAGTTGGGACGCAAGGATGACGCTTGGCACAGCTTGAAGCTCATCAACCCGGTCGGCATCCGTGCGTCCGTACCGAATGCCGAATGGCGCCAAAGCAACGCCTATTTCAGTAGCTCGGACGGTAAATTTAACACCCGCTATGAAGCACAGGAGCGGTTTGGTGAACTGCGTGAAGGAGCCATCCCCGTCAAAGGCGGCTGGAGAATCTATTCCAGCGGTCCGGGAATCTACATGAATCAGCTCATATCGAATGTCCTTGGTATTCGTCAATCGGGCGAAGACCTGATCCTGGACCCTGTACTGCCGGATCATCTCGACGGATTGGAATTTGAATTTTCCTTTGCAGGAAAACCAATTACCTTCGTCTACCGCATGCTGCAAGAGCGTACTGGTAGTGAGCAAGGCCGTGCAGTATTGAACGGGACACCACTGGAAAGCGTGCCAGCCGATGATAATCGCTACCGCTCTGGTGCCTTGCGCATCAAACGTGAGATTTTCGAGCAGGCCTTAGCAGAACATGACGGTGTACACCGTCTGGAGATTATTTTATAAAGAGTTTTTGATGCTAAATCTGGTATAGGCAACAAAGGGATGGCGATCTTGCGGGATCGCCCTTTGCTGCTTATGTGTAGAACTACGACATTTGGAATAGATATGTGGTTAATAATGAATATACAATAGCAATTATAAGACGGACGACAAGGAGGTGACGATGTGGTCAGCATTAAAGATATCGCCAAACAGGCGGGCGTTTCCATATCTACCGTTTCATATGCCTTGAATGGTAGCGATAAGGTAACAGAAGAAACTTGCGCACGTATTTTAGCGATTGCCAAAGAGCTTAACTATGTGCCCAATGCCGCCGCACGTAATCTCAAGAAAAGGCAGACCAAAATTATTGGCGTTTTCCTGACTGATTTTCGTGGAGACGTTTATGGAGATTTACTGTACGGCATCAAGGAAATTTTGAACCGCAAGGGTTATGATCTCATCGTATGCAGCGGTAAGCAATCTCACCGAATGCTACCGGAACGCATGATCGACGGCGCCATTGTGCTGGATCAGACGTTTGATAGTCAGGAGCTACTGAACTACGCCGAGCGAGGACATAAAATTGTCGTGTTGGACCGTGAACTGAATCATCCTAACATTAACCAGGTGCTGCTGGATAACAAAGCGGGCGCCGCTCTCGCAATCGAACATTTATTGGAATTGGGACACCGTAAGCTATATGTGGTTACCGGACCAGAAGGTTCTTACGATTCATGGCAACGGATGCAGGCGGTCAAGCAGACCATTGAGCGTAACGGCGTCGCTGAAATGATCGAAATTGACGGCGATTTTGAGAAATCGGGTGGCGAACAGGCGGCTGAAATCATTTTGCGGCAACAAGATGGCCCGGGTTCGGAACCTGTAGCCGTATTTTGTCTCAATGATGAAATGGCAGTGGGCTTTTACAATCGAATGGCTCAATCAGAACTGACAATTGGCAAGGATATTCATATCGTCGGCTTTGATAATATCGAGCTGGCGCAATATATTCAGCCTCGTCTGACAACGATTGACTATTCCAAACGTAAATGGGGTGCTGTAGCTGCCGAACAAGTTCTCAAAATCATTGCTGGGGAAGACGTGGAGCATGAACGTTTATACGTTACGCTTGTCCAAAGAGAATCGGCAGGCGCAGCATTCATCACCCCAGATCAACAGAATCTGTGATGAACAACGCAGAAGTAACCCGCTCGCCAGCCTCAAAAAAAGAACTTCCATAGTCCCAGAACACGGGTTGGAAGTTCTTTTAGTTATACTTTTTTAACCTAACAAATCCTCAATTAAATTCGTCAACGACCGTAAGGGATTGTCAATCATTTCCCCCGTCTCCAGCTCCACCTGTAACGCAGCATCAACCATAGACAACTGTGCTACAGCCAGACCTCTGCTTGGATCAGCCTTCCTCAGCTCATACAGCGAACGGACCAGCAATTCCTTATACTCGTCTTCACGTCCCTGCATAATCAGTTGAAAAGCGTCCTCCACCACCTTAATCTCCATCCAAGAAGAGATATCTGGTTTGCCTAACAGAGCAGCCGTATGATAAAGACGCTTCATCGTTCCCTCTACAGTAGCCGGATTCGTGAATACCAAGGTCCGTGGCAGCAAATCATCGCATATCTCATGAAAAAAGGGCTCATCCAGCGCAATTACTGGTGTAGACATGGTCAATTGAGCCTTTTCTGCCAAAACGATATAATTCGTGCACGTTATCAAAATAACGTCTATGTCGCTTTGGGCAATCCAACTTAGTTGCTCTTCTACCTTGCGACTGGCATCGTCCGCAGAAAAATGCGGGTCTGACGAGATCCGGCGCATAAGCCCAGGGTCCACAAAATGTATCAGCTCCACCTCATAAGAAGCAAAAGCTCGTTCCACATAGGCTATGTTCGAGTGATGTGCATGCAGGCAGCCCACACGCTGCTTCAAGCCTTCCATCGTTCAACCCCCTGTTATATGTTTGCATCATTTTAACAGGAACAGGACGGTTGGGAAAGCGTGCCAATCAGGCCATACCCCAAACTCACTTTTTTTAAAACTTACCGTTTGTATTTTTCCACTCTGTTTTAGCTGGAACCTCCTGAACTACGTCCCAATGTTCTGCTACCTTACCGTTCTCTACCCGGAACAGATCATAGACAGCGGCTGAAGTTCCCTTAGATGATGTCAATTCACTCACAACCAGCACGAAGTTGCCTTCTCCAATAACCATGTGAACCTGACCATATCCAAAAGAAGCTCCTTGGCTTCCCGCTGCGGAAAATGCTTGCTTCAAATTGGATACACCGTCACCAAAAAGAGGGTTATGCTGAATGTAATGATCACCGTTATAGTAGCTTTCCAATGCAGCACGATTTTTGCCAACCAGGACATCATCCACAAACTTGCGGATCAGTGTTTTGTTCGTCTCAGTTTGGTTGAGATCCGTGATCTGTGTTGTTCCGTCAATCATTGTACGTCCGCTTGGATTAGCTGGAGCCGAGTCCTGAATATTGTCCCAATGCTCAACGATTTTACCATTGCTATCGAAGCGGAAAATATCAAAGACAATGCTTGATTTACCTGCAATTGTCGTTTTATAATGAACAGCTACAAAATTCCCATCCTGAAGCACACGATGGATTTCAACCTTTGTACCAGCTTGCTTCAATTGGCTAATTCCTTGCAGCAAGGCATCTCTTCCGCTGGCAAAGCTCAGATTGTGCTGAATGTACTGATCTTTGCTGATCCAGGTCTCGGCCGCTTTCGTATCTCCGGTTTCAAAGCTTTTCACGATTTCAACGACCTTATCCTTATTACTCACCCCGATTTGCACCGTTTGGCTAGCCGGGTCCCAAATCACTTGCTTGCCCCATGCTTCTTTGACGACATCAACCGGTACATAAGTTACCCCTTGCTTGGTCAATAGGGTCGAGGTGGATAGCGGTACCTTAATCCCGTTGATTTGCGCTTCCGGACTGCCTGACACCAGTACAACCGTCGCCTGATCATATCGGATAGTCGTGCTTTGTCGCGCCGTATTGAACGTAATATGCTTGGCATCCATTGGAATTCCCAAACTGGAGGCCAATTGTCTCAAGGGAATTAAGACCTGCTTATTTCTCACGATAGGCGCAATTTTGTAAGCCTCCTTCTTGCCATCTACCCAAACCTGAATACCCGTAGTAGGTTTTACCTCGGCTGCTAAAGCCGGTACAGCAGAAGACAGAACAAGCAAACCAGCGAGTGCAGCAGTAACCGTATGTTTTTTCATGAATGTGAACCCCTCTCAACCTATAAAATAAAATATGGAAGACAATTTTCTTTTATGTAACTTATATAGTTACACCTAATCGCAAAAAGCAACTTTTCCCCGCCTATCTAACTTTAAACCCCATTTAAATCTTTTGAAACCTCAATAACCCTCCTTTCAAAAATTTATAATTGTACTGCTACAATGCAAGCCACAAGCCTTAGAATAAAGGATATGGGGAGCAATAACAATGTATGATAATTTGCTAATGCCGAAACTCAAAAAAAGCGGCTCCTATCATCAAGCGAATAAACGCTTTTTGAATAGTAAGCCGCTGTTAACCCCATTGCTATTGTTATACGGATAACGTTCTCCGAAACTTGATAAAGCTTCCAATTCGCCAGATTGAGATATACACCAGCGCCATCGTAATTGCCAGCATGCTAATTTCAGTCGCACCCAGACTACTGAGGTACTGGGTCAAAACAACGCGAATCAAGATAATAGCGATAATAATATATTTAAAATATTGGTTCGGCTTGGGATAAATACGACCGTCATCCCGTCTTTCATACGCCGTATGCAGCAAAATAACATAGCCAAACAGAGCCCCTAATAGCCCGGCAACCAGCAGTTCCCAAAAGGCGGGGGGCGCATACGTTTGACCGGGAATATGCATTAATTGGTACACAGACATCATCATAAGCGGGAATGCGATAAACAAGGGGAGCAGAATCCGGATTCCGTTTCCTTTTACCGGCCCCCCTCGTCTTTTGGTTCTCAACCAGATCATCAGCCCCACCAAAACAGCCAACAATGCATATATAAATATCGTCGTCATGGTGAAACTCCTTCCTCATAGATCCTATAGATACGCTAGCCTAAATCGACAGTTTTTTCTCCAGTAGATAAGCGCTCAAGCGGATTAATACATATGCAGCAACCCAACTGATCAACACCGCAATCGGGAAATGCCAGGTAAAAGAAAACCATTGTCCTGTTTGAACATGGTCAAACTGCTCATAAAGCCCCTGATCGCCTGACCAATAAAAGACACTCCCGCCACCCATTAAAAGAATCCAGAGTATCGGGCTAATCGGCCGCAAGGTGCTGTATTTGGTACTGGCCGTCAGCAGACCCAGCGCAATAACCAACGGTGTGAAGGCGATAATCATCACAAACCAGTTCAATCCAGCTATAATAAAGGACGCTGCATCCGCAAACGTATAAGGCTGGATGGTGGATGAGATGAACAGCGCGTACAGAGAACCTACCGCAAACAGGGACAAGGTCACGACCACGGCTTGTAAAATAGCAGCAATCCATTTGGCGCTAATCAGCCACATACGCGGATAGGGCAGAGTCAGCCACCATCCGTAGGTGTCATTCTCCCATTCTCTTCTCAGACTTCCCACACCCATGAAAATGATCATGTACGGCAAACCCAGGGTGACATACCACAGCCTTGTCAATTCGAGTTGGTTATGAAGCGCGAAATACAAGGAAATAACGAACGCCGCAATTAGAAATAATGAGAAATACACAAGTCTCCACGATCTCGGTAGTCGATTGCGGCTCTGCTTTCTCCAGCTTCCTTTATTTCGAAATTCATGGCGTATCAAATCTTTGAACAGCCCTGATGAATTCACGCCTTCCACTCCTTTTTGTACAAATTGCGGAACACCTGATTCAGCGAGCCATGCTCTGCACGCAGATCGTCCGAATCACCAGACCATATAACCCGTCCGCGGTCCATCATGACCGTGTAGTCAAACAAGCCTTCCACTTCCTGAATATCATGCGTGCTAATGAGTATAGACTGCTGGCGACCCTCCAAATAATCAATAATCCCGGCCACGATCGCTTCTCTGGAGAGGACATCAATGCCCGCAAACGGTTCATCCAGGATCATGAGTGGAACCTCACGCGCCAGACATAAAATCAGTAGCACACGTGCCTCCTGTCCGCGACTCAACCCGGCCATTTTCAACTCCAACTCCACGTCCATATGATCAGCAAGTTTATAGGCATCTTTTATATTGAAGCCAGGCAAAAAGGATTCCCCCCACTCCAGTGTCTGCTGCACCGTATGATTGGGGTACCAGCGAGCCCGGTCAGGCAGGTAGGATATACCACGATTGGTTTCCCAACCCGGCTTTTGCCCCAACACCTGAAGCTCGCCCCCATCTGGCCGAATTAATCCGGTGATTGCTCGAAAAAAGCTGGACTTCCCACAGCCATTGGGTCCAAGCACCCCTACAATGCGTCCCGCCGGAATGACGACATCCAAGTGGTCCAGCGCTTTTTTACTTTCATATTGCTTCGTCAGATGACTCGCAACCACAATAGATTCCGTCATGCCCCTTCGCCTCCTCCCTCGTCATTTCCGTCCTGTTTGCTTCTTATATACTGCTGTACATCTTCCCACGATAACCCCAGGCTGCTCATCTGTCCGAGAAACTGCTCTATATATGTTATGGCCAATTGTTCCCTAAAGCTGGCAATCCGTTCACTGGACGAAGTAACATAAGTGCCTAACCCGCGCCGCTTCTCAGTCAATCCGTCCCGCTCCAGCTCCTGATACGCCCGCATCACAGTATTTGGATTCATGCGTAATTCCTGCGCCAGATCACGAACAGATGGCATTTTACTTCCCATTTCGATCTCCCCTTTAGCAATGGAGCTTCGTACTTGATTTAATATTTGTTCATATAATGGCTGGCTGAAGTCAATTAAAAATCGGAACGAGCCAACCCGTTGTTCTTCCATGGGTGTTTCCCCCTAATCGGCTGCATCTATTGTGCCTGTAGTGTATTATATCACTTAATACACGTAATACAAGTACCATCTTACTAAAATGTTAGTCTCGCTCTCCAAATTTCATTCAGTAAATGCTCAGCTTGCACTCAGATAGCATTCAAGTTGATCCCTTATGATGTATCACGTACCAAACAAACCATAACCGAAAGGTGGAAAATGAAGATGAAGAGCACCAAGAAAGCAATTTTGGCCGGAACGATGGCCTTGGCATTTTTAGGAGGCGGGGCACTGTACTCCACAAGCGCAGCCCATGCTGCTTCAACTACACCTGAGAAGGCTCCCATCGCAGACAAAGCACAGACACCTAAGGGTAACCCCGGCGATGCTAACGGCCCTAAAATCGCAGGAGGAAACTATGCTGAGAACAAAGCTCTCCTGAAATTATTGAAATTGTCCTCCAGTCAGTTGGATACACAGTTGAAAGCAGGTAAATCCCTTGCTACGATCGCCAAAGCACAAGGCGTGAGCGTAAATTCCGTTATTGATGTGATGGTTTCAGATATGAAAGCGAAACTGGCTACGGAAAAACAAAACGGCAAGATTACAGCAACTGAATATAACCAACGTGTCTCTAATCTAAAAAAAATGATGACAGATATGGTGAATGGCGTAAAACCCTCCAAACCACCAGTAGATGGCGGTAAAGCGGATGCAGGTAAAGCTCCTGCCCAAGGAGATGCAGCCAAGGCTCCTGCTAAAACCAATGCAGCTAAAGCCTCTGCTAAGCAGAAATAGCTAAAGCCACCCATGTATAATAAATCTCTATCCGGCTTCCCTGTACGGATAGAGAAATCAATAAGCCTGTCCCCTGCTGCGATACAACATAAGGAGACAGGCTTATTTGTCATGTAAACAAGATAATATGTGGTAGACTAACATGATCCAGAGGTCATTTTTCACTAAAATTCATAATAAGGAGAATGTAATGAAAATAAATAAACAGGAATTTGATATACGAGGAATGAGCTATACGATCAGATCTGCCATGATTCAAGATGCGAAGAATTTGTCTGAAATCCGTTTGCTGATTGATGGAGAGACTGAAAATTTAGACAGAGAGAAGGGAGAAGCGTTTATAAGTACATCCGGTTTTGAACAGCTCATTGAATCAGATACAGAGAATAACAGAAACCTATTTTTAGTTGCGGTAGTTCATGATAAAATCGTCGGCTTTTCAAGATGTGAGGGCCATGTTCTGAGCAGATTCTCTCATAAAGTTGAATTTGGCGTATGCGTACTAAAGGATTTTTGGGGTTATGGGATCGGGACGTATCTTTTAAAAAAATCTATTTCTTGGGCTGACTCCAATGGCATCAAGAAAATAACTCTACAAGTTTTGGAAACGAATGATAAAGCCATTGAGCTCTATAAAAAACATGGATTTGAGATCGAAGGGTTATTAAAAAACGATAAGGTTCTTTCAGATGGCAAATACTACAACACCATAATCATGGGGAGATTTCATAAATAAAAAAAGACCCTGTTCAACAGGATCTTTCATCTTTGTATCGCCACACATCCCCTAGTAGCGATAATCATCATAAGGATTGCGATTACGATACTGATCACGCGGCTGCTGGGCTGCGGTAATCATCAAAAATATGCCTGAGATCAAATGCATCAACCAGCCCACAATCGGAATCCATCCAATAACCGAGGTCACGATCCCTAAAATAGATCCATAATAAGACTCTCTATTCGTCACCGATAGCCCCAACGTAACAATGTGGAAAATCAGCATAAAGAACAATATAGTATACGCGGAATTTACGACGAGCAGCCCGCCCAAAACGGGAATAGCTAAAAACAGCTCCAATCCGCCTGTAATCCATTTTAATGTTTTTGATGGTGTCATTGTTCCACTCTCCCGATGCTGTTTCATTCCATAATTATATCCCATCCCTATCTAGGATGACATACATTTTTTAACATAATATATGCTTATATCGTGACAGTCTCATCCCTTTTTCGAATGAGCTAAGCCCTGGCTACATATATGTGAGAGAGAATGAAATTTCGTGATTTCTAAAGGGGTGAACACGATGGGATATTATATTGAGGTGGAACGCGGCGTGAAGCTGTATGTCGAGGATATTGGAGAAGGCATCCCTGTTCTGATGGTTCACGGCTGGCCGCTGGATCACCGAATGTACGAATATCAGGCCGCCTTGTTGCCTGCTTACGGGTATCGCTGTATTCAGGTTGATCTTAGGGGGTTCGGCAAGTCTGATCGACCATGGCATGGATACAATTATGATCGATTGGCGGACGATCTGCTGGCTGTTATGCAGGCGCTTCAGTTAAACCAGGTACGGCTGATCGGTTTTTCGATGGGGGGAGCTGTGGTCACACGCTACATGAGCAGGCACCGGGGATTTGGCGTCAATCAGTTGATCTTGATCGGAGCAGCTACGCCCCGATTCACCCCAACCAGCGACTTCCCTTACGGTACTCCTGTCACAGAGGTAGATAAACTCATCAAACAAGCCTATACAGATCGTCCACAACTGGTAACTTCTTTTGGCGAGATGTTGTTTGCCAATCCCGTTAGCCAGAGCTTACGCGATTGGTTACGTGATCAGGGTTTCGCGGCTACAGTTCATAGCATGGCTTGTACTTTGTATTCACTGCGTGACTCTGATTTGCGCGCTGACCTACCATGTATACACGTGCCTACTTGGATTCTACACGGCAAGCTGGATCGGGTCTGTCCTTTCCCCCTGGCTGTCCAAACTCAAAAAGGAATTGCCGGATCAAAGCTTATTCCTTTCGAACGAAGCGGGCACGGTGTATTTTACGAAGCGCTACCCGAATTTAATTCTATCTTACTGAGCATACTAGCCCCATCCTCCACACCATAATTGAAAACCTGTTCATTCTTATGTATAATTCATATTTATAAAAAACAAAAAAGACGCCTCAGCGCCGTTAATGGCTATGGGGCATCTTTCACTACAAACATTTATCCGTTTAGGATTGTTTGGTATGATTAAAGCTCGTATTATTTAAAACAGCCAGCTTTTTCTCGCCCTTCACCATGGCAGAACCGCAAATGGGGCATGTCGGCTCGACAGAAAAAGCGAAGTTATCCCGCATCCAGCCGTTACATGTATCGCTGGCGCAATTCCAGACAGTTGTAATTTCCTCAGGAATCTCATCCATTGGCTTTTTCCGTGAATTGTACATAAACATCCCTCTTTCTTCATGATTTATAAAGCGATAAGATGTAATCAGTTCAAAAACGGTCTTGTGAACAGATAAAAACAAATGCCCCAAACGCTATGTTCGGGGCATCTGAAGTAGGCTGTAATTTTAAATTACAGTTTTACAACGTTCTCAGCTTGTGGTCCACGGTTTCCTTCAACTACGTTGAATTCTACGCGTTGGCCTTCGTCCAAAGATTTGAAACCTTCGCCTTGGATTGCGGAGAAATGTACGAATACGTCGCTTCCACCTTCAACCTCGATGAAACCGAAACCTTTTTCTGCGTTAAACCATTTAACTGTACCTGTTTGCATGGAATTACCTCCAAAATGTATTTATATGACCTTTATTTTTGACAAATAAAAATTCACATATTGCACAAGGTTATTTCAACCTAAAACAATAACCCTCTACAATATGTGAATCTCAGGTCACAATTTCAATATACTCATATTACCATAAGTGTATTGAAAACGCAAGCACTGGTGAATTTAATTTATGCAGAGTGCTTATGTCTTCTATTGCTGCTTCAAAGCTGTGTTCATTCGGCGGGAGTGAGTCATTAACGCCTACTTAAAACATTATATCCGCAGTTGCTTCCTATTATACCAGCAATCAAGAAATAAATATACAAAACATTGTGCAGGAGACGAACTTCTTACTAAAAGCTCATCTCCTGCGTTTATTTGCTCATTTTGAATTACAATTCTGCCAGTGCTTTAATTTCCTCTGCTGTCAGCGCTTTGTTATACATTTGAACTTCATCCAGGCTGCCATTGAAGTAAGCATCGGCGGCAAAGCGGCTTTTGCCGAGATAAGCCTCGCTCGTCAGCAACTCATTGGGATTAAAGGTAATGCTGTCATTAACGGCTACTTCCTCACCATTTACATACAGCTTTCCTGTATTCCCTTTCAGTGTAACCGCTACATGCGTCCACTGGTTTAGAGGTAATGATGATTTGGAAAGCAAGCTTTGATCCGTACCCTCATGGATTGTAAACTGGAGCACACCGTTTCCTTGGGAAGGGGTAAGAAACATATGCCGGGCTTGGCCGTTGCCGAAGTCAAAAATCCGTTGCCAAGCTGCACCGCCCTTCCAGTTCACCCAAGCGGAAAAGGTAAAATCCTTCGCATCTGTTACTGTATTTGGTAGTTGCACGTAACCATCCTTACCGTTTAGGACAAGCGCACCGCCAAGCTTCCCGTCTTTATCCCATGCAGCACCACCATAGGTCTTACCATCGAATTGATTGTATGTGCTGTCGACAACCGAAGTTCCTTGATCTTCACTCCACGAATAGCGTGCGAGCTGAGGACCTCGGGCCTGCCCGGGAACAATGGCTGTAAAGTTTTTCTTAGCTGTGGCTTTGTCCTTTTTGATGGTCGCTGTCAATGTAACTGTTACAGGCTGAGAGCCGGCTTCTGGACGGTATACTTCACCTGTCACAGAAATATTCTCCGGGTGGGTGGATTCCCATGAAATAGTGGTATCTTGTGCTGCTTGAGTAGGTAGCGTCAGATTATAAAGAACATTGCTCGTATCGCCCAGGCTCAGATCCTTCTGCACAGCAGCTACAATCTTGCTGGCCTTCAGGTCAGGCTTTAGCGAACCCCATACCGCAACACCCTTGGAGGACAACGCGGTAAAAGCAAGCGTCTTGGCACCTGTGTCTGGATCACGGTGCCGCAGGAATACACCTTTGTAATTCGTGCCCTCTGCTGTAATTTCCAGCTGATTGCCTGCCCCCAACTTCCATGTACCGTTCACTCCACCAGACAGCTTGCCGCCACTATCCAGACTGACGTTAACGGCTTGCTTAATATTTGCCGAAATTTCCTTCCCGTGATTTACATACGAATATTGACCGAGGACATCCTTTTCTGACAGCTTTTTCAGTGAATCTTCATCTCCCGAATAACGATAAGGAGCAACCACAGGCCAACCGTCAGCGTTCATGAACATTTCATGTACCCGCACTTCAAACTGTTCGCCTCTCCCCGGGAAACGGGAATGGAAAATGACAAAATGCTTTTTCGTCTTGGGATCATAATAAGCCGAGTTGTGTCCGGGTGACACATAACCTGCACCCAGTCCAGTACCCGGATCACCAATTTCTCTTGGAATCAGGTAATTACCTATCAGTTTGACACCGTATGGTTCAATGGAAGCGTCATCAAAAAGTGGTTTATCAGGATTCGCCTTGACCTTGATCATATCATTGCCTTCAGCATCGTAGAAAGGACCATCCGGTGTTTTGGACCGAGCCACCCGCAGGTTGTATCCGCCATCCGCTGACAATCCACCATAGGACAGGAACAAGTAATAGTAGTCCGTTTGCGGACTGTATTGTATGTACGGCCCTTCCATACGAGCATGATTACCGCCTGTCAGCTTTTTACCGTAGCCTTGACCAGGGAGCGGCTTCCCTGTTTTTTCATCCATCTGCATAATGAAGATGCCTCCTGAGTAAGAGCCATAAACCATCCACAGTTTGCCGTTCTTATCATAAAAGGTGTCCGGGTCTACGGCATTTGGATGCTTGGTTGCGTCATAGATCGTCCCATCCTCACTCGGTTGGTCCCACATGCCGGATTTTAGAAAAATGCCTTTATTCTTATAAGGCCCTTCAATTTTATCAGCAACTGCTAGGCCCATTGCTGAACGCGGTGAGTCACCCTTGCAAGCGTTATAATACATATAGAACCTGCCATCTGCCAGTTGAATGACATCAGCTGCCCACAGGGTGTCTGTCTGTGCCCAATCCAGTGCTTCCTTTAATTCTTCTTTGACGTTGGGAATCAATGCATTACCATTCGCCACTCCTGTAGCAATCGTATCCCAATTCATGAGGTCTTTGGACTTGGCAGCCGCCAGATGTGAGCCGAAAATGTAAAATGTGTCTTTCACTTTCAGGATGGATGGATCATGTACGGAAGTCTCCTTGAAAGAGACAGCCTTTTTACTTTGAATTGAAAAGTTTTCTAGGTCTTGAGCTTGAAGGGAAGTTTGCCCCACATTTTGAATTCCATCTGTATCTGAATTGAGTGTTTGCTCGGCGCCTACCAAAGAAGCAGGCAACAACAGTGCACCTGCCAGTGAAGCTGCCGTTACTTTACGAACAAATGATTGCTTCATAAATCAATCTCCTCTCGTTTTGAACATCCCTGATAACATAAAAAAATATTGAGAAAGCGGTCAGGATTATGTTTGTATTAACTTCTTCAGCCTCGAATTTAATGTTGCTCATCCCTCCTATTCATCATTAAAGCGCTTTCACTTGATTTGAAAATAAAAGCACCTTCTGTTAAGAAGGACGTTTCAAACCTAGCGGTTAACCGTACCTCTATATTATTCAATGGATATGGAAAATTCAATATGTAATTTTATATTTTTATAAATTATTCATCGAATTATTAACATTAATAAATGTATTGCGTAAATTTCTAGTTTAAAGTTATAATTTTACAAGTAAAATTTTATATGTTTCCTGCCGATATACCTAAAAGGACAATTTTACGGATACTGTAAAGAACCGTTTAGATTTTATAAGGAGGTGAAAAATATATGCAATGGTATTTAAATGCATTAAAAAACTATGTAGGATTCCAAGGTAGAGCAAGACGTACAGAGTATTGGATGTTTATCCTATTTAGTGTAATCGTTAGCTTTGTAATCAGTCTGATCGATAGTCTTGTTGGCTTATCACCGATATTGACTTACATTTATTCTTTGGCTGTCCTGCTGCCATCCTTGGCCGTCCTGGCCCGTAGACTGCATGATACAGGCAGAAGCGGATGGTGGATTCTAATCGCTCTGATTCCTCTGGTAGGGTCAATTATTTTGATTGTATTCACATGCCAAGACAGTCAGCCTGGCGACAATAAGTATGGGAAAAACCCTAAATTGTAATGGTTGTAGATGTCTAAAACCTCTTTCACTTTTGTGAAGGAGGTTTTTTTCATATCTGTATCTCCCCCATCGAAATTTCAGCAGTAAGTTTATCTGGAGACCCCTGCGTCCATACTGGATTAAAAAGTATCCTCAAAGAGAGGGAGAACGTTCATGCGTTTTCGGAAAAGAACCCCCCCTAACAAAGTTAAAAAGCCGCCAGTCCAGCACAGCGAAAGTAAGTCTGAGCATTCAGGAGAGCAGCTCAGTGCGAATATCGGAAGCAATCTTCAGCAAATCAGACAAGCACTCGGTAACAGCACTGACATCATCATAAGAGAAGTTCGTATCGGCAAAGATGGTGACCAGCTCATTGCAATTCTCTATACGGACGGTTTGGCGGACAAAAATATAGTCTCCGACTTCATTATGGAATCGATGATGCTGGATAGTAGCTTGTCCAGAGACGTAGAGTGCAGGCTCCAGAACTCCTCTAGTGTCATGCAAGTATTGAAAGATTATGCCCTAACCATTGGAAGCATCCGGGAGATTATCGACTTTGAAACCTTATATAACGCGCTGTTGTCCGGGGATGCTGTCATTTTGATTGACGGTGAGACACAGGGAATAGTAGCCAGCGCACGTGGATGGAAGGATCGCGGTGTCACCGAGCCTGCCTCGGAAAATGTCGTCCGTGGGCCGCGGGAAGGATTTTCTGAGACACTGCGCACGAATACGGCATTGATTCGGCGTAAGATTAAAGATCCGAATTTGTGGCTGGAAACCAAACAAATCGGTCGTGTAACCCAGACCGAAGTCGCTGTCATGTATATCAAAGGGATCGTGAACCCTAAATTGGTCGAGGAAGTGCATGAGCGATTGAATCGCATTGATGTAGACGGCATTCTCGAAAGCGGTTATATCGAGGAGTTAATCCAGGACGAAACTTTCACCCCTTTTCCAACAGTATATAACTCCGAACGTCCAGACGTCATCGCCGCCGAGCTGTTGGAAGGAAAAATCGCGATCCTGGTGGATGGGACCCCGTTTGTGCTTGTCGTACCTGCGCTGTTTGTTTCCTTCCTGCATGCGGCGGAGGATTATTATCAGCGTGCGGACATCAGCAGCTTCATCCGGGTTCTTCGTTACACCGGAGTTTTTATCTCCCTGTTAGGTCCGTCCCTATATATTGCCATCACTACGTTTCATCAGGAAATGCTGCCGACCTCACTGCTGATCGGTCTGGCAGCACAGCGGGAGGCCGTTCCCTTCCCCGCCTTTATCGAAGCACTCATGATGGAATTAACTTTTGAAATATTGCGGGAAGCTGGAGTTCGTATGCCGAAGTACATCGGGGCAGCCGTCTCTATCGTAGGCACACTCGTCATCGGGCAAGCTGCCGTCGAGGCGGGCATCATATCTGCAGCAATGGTTATTGTCGTATCGATTACGGCGATTTCAAGCTTTGTTCTCCCTGCCTATAATATGTCCATCGCTTTTCGTATGCTGCGGTTCCCCTTGATGGGACTTGCCGCTTCCTTTGGGCTGTTCGGGATTATCGTTGGAGGCATTGCCCTGGTCCTGCATATGTGCAGCCTTCGTTCGTTCGGTGTTCCCTATATGACTCCTTTTGCACCTCTAATACCGACGGACACCAAAGACACCATATTTCGGTTTCCTCACTGGATGATGACTTCACGTCCACGGTTAGTCGATCAGAAGAATGTCAAACGTCGAAACAGCGCTCCACCTCGCAAATCAAGGGAATAAAAGAAAAGAGAAACAGTCGGAAAGGAGTGGATAATCATGAAGCGGAAGATAGCGATTCTGTGCCTGATTCTTGCACTCGTTTTACTTCTGACGGGCTGTTGGAATCGCAGGGAGTTGAATGAACTTGCCATCGCCGTTGGTATGGGGATTGATAAACAAGGAGATCAATTCCGGGTCTCTCTCCAAGTGGTGGACCCTGGAAAAGCATCGGCCAAAAAAGGAGCAGGCGGTGGTGCTCCAGCCACCTTGTATACAGAAGAAGCGGATACCATATTTGAAGCGATCCGAAAAATAACAACGATTAGCCCCCGGAGAATGTATTTTTCTCATCTGCGTATATGTGTAATCGGTGAATCGATGGCCACCGAAGGAATGGCGAAATCTTTAGATTTACTCTCCAGATATCATCAGTTCCGAACCGATTTTTATATTGTAGTGTCCAAGGGCACTAGTGCGGAGGATACGTTAAAAATCATGACACCTTTAGATCCGATTCCCGCAAACGACCTTTTCTCCTCTCTGGAAACATCACAAAAAAACTGGTCACCCAGTACGACAGTAACTTTGGATGAATTGGTATCAGCACTCACCAGTGAAGGAATGCAGCCTGTCTTGACAGGACTCCGAATCGTTGGCAATAAAGAAACGGGAGAAACAAGCGGCAATGTGCAAGAGATCGCCCCATCCGCCCGATTACAGTATTCCGGACTTGCTGTATTTAGAAAAGATCGATTAATCGGGTGGTTAAATGAAACTGAAAGTAGAGGCTACAATTTCATCCGCGGCAAAGTGCAGAGCTCTGTCGGCTTTGTAGCTTGCCCCAGAGGCGGCAAAGTCGTTTCGGAAATCATTCGTACCCAAACAACTATAAAAGGGAACGTTTATAGGGGGGAGCCCCAGGTCAATATAAAAATGCAGGTTGAGGCCAACGTGGGAGAAGTCGAGTGTAATGACCTGGATCTGACCCAGGTGGGGACGATTTATGACATTGAGAAGAAAGAGGAAGAAAAGATAGAAGAGATTATGAAAATGGCTGTCAGAAAAGCTCAAAAATCATACAAAGCTGACATTTTCGGATTCGGTGAAGCCATTCACCGCGCTGACCCGAGAACCTGGAAATCCATTAAAAAAAATTGGGATTATGAGCACTTTGCAGAATTACCCGTAAATATCAAGGTCAATTTCAAGATTCGGCGCTTGGGCACGATTGGCAGCTCATTTTTGAATGATATTAAGGAGTAAATCCCTTGTCAGATACGGCGGGGGATCTGGCTCCTGTATAGAACCTTACCCTACAAAAGAAGGTGTTTCCCAAGATGCTATCTCATATGGTGAAAGTTCTGGGCATATTACTAACCGCTGCTGCAATCAGCTTGATCGAGGTCCCCTACATGTGGAAAAAGGGGTTAAAAAAAGAGCTTTGGTTATTCTCCATCCTTCTCCTTTTTGCCGTCGGAATTTGCTGCGCCAAGGCATTAAACTGGCTTATTCCAACTCCTCTGGATTGGATAACAGCGGTATATAGACCTTTCAGTGATTTCCTGACCCATATCGGTCTAATAAAATAAGACGAGGTGAAATAGGTGCCCGGACAGATCAAAATCTCAGCACGCCAAATTATGATATTAACGGCTCTATTTACGATCGGGAGTGCAATCCTCATCATTCCTTCAGGCATGGCGTTGGTAGCCAAACAAGATGCGTGGATTGCCGCGCTCGTCGGGGTCGGGGCCGGGCTCCTTGTCTTGTATTTGTACAGCAAGATTGCAGCTCTGTATCCAGAGATGACTCTGATTGGGATTATGGAAACCCTGCTCGGAAAATGGTTAGGCAAAGCCGTCGGTCTTCTGTTTTTCACCACACTTTTCATCAATGCTCCCGCTCCCGTTTTATTTTATTTAGGGAATTTTATGACTACTCAAATGATACCAGAAACACCAATTCTAGCGGTAAATATCCTTTTTGCGCTTATTATATTGTTGGCTGTTCGGCTGGGGCTGGAAGTGCTGGTCCGTTCTGCCGAACTGATGTTTCCGTTATTTACTCTTCTTTATATTTCTTTTACAGGTTTAGTGGTGTCCAATATTAAATTAGAAAACATTCAACCTGTATTAGAGGCGGGATTGGGACCTATTTGGCCTGCTGCCCTGTCCTTTGTTAGCACTGTGTTTATACCTCATATTATTCTGCTCATGATCTTCCCGGCTTCTGTAAATCGTTCCGATCAAACCCGTAAAGCTTTTTTCATAGGCAGCCTGATTGGCGGATTAATGTTGGTCGTGGTGGTTGCACTGGCAGTTTTTGTATTAGGTCCTGATTTAACGGCAAGAAATATTTATCCTAGCTATGCGTTAGCCAAAAAAATTAGCATCGGCAATTTTTTACAGCGTATCGAAGCAATTATGGCTACCATGTGGTTTATTTCACTCTTTTTCAGAATCACGCTGTACATGCACACTACTGTGACAGCAATAGCCCAAATCTTTCGTTTGAAAAACGACCGGCAACTGGTGCTTCCTCTCGGGATGATTTTAGTCATCATGTCCGTCATCGTGTATCCCAATGTCCCATATCAACAAATCTATGATACAAAGACGTGGGTTCCTTATTCACTATCAATCGGGTTGTTTCTTCCCTTACTGCTGCTCAGTATACATGCCCTGAAAAGGTTGGGGACAAAGAAGAATAACAAGCCGGATGATAAACGTGAAGATAGAGGTGAAGATGGTGCCTAAGCAAGTTAAAATCTCCACACGGCAATTGTTGATCTTAACGATATTATTTACAATCGGCACTGCAATCCTCGTCATCCCTTCCGTTATGGCCGCCACTGCTAAACAGGATGCATGGATCGCAGCACTCGTCGGAGTGGGCTCCGGGCTGCTGTTGATATGGCTGTACAACACGATTACCATCCTGTATCCACAGATGACCCTGATTGAAATCATGGAGACCCTTTTGGGCAAGTGGTTGGGGAAGTCTGTTGCTCTGCTGTTTATGGTTATGTTTTTTCTGGGGGGTCCTGCTGCGGTGTTGTATGATTCGGGGAATTTTTTGACTACTCAAATGATGCCGGAAACGCCGATGCAAGCGGTCAACATCCTCTTTGCGCTCATTGTATTGATGGGCGTGCGCCTGGGACTGGAAACGGTAGCCCGTTCTGCTGAACTATTGTTTCCCTTGTTCATTTTGCTGTATACAGCTTTTGTCATTTTAGTCGTATCCAATATCAAACTGGAGAACGCCCAACCGATGCTGGAGAAGGGAGGCGGACCTGTTTGGTCTGCCGCCTTGTCCTTTATTAGTATTGCGTTTCTGACCCATATTGTTTTTCTCATGATTTTTCCGTTTGTCGATCAGCCCGATCAAGCGCGCAGGGCTTTTTTAACAGGGGGACTGATTGGCGGGTTGATTTTGGTTGTGGTCATTGTATTGGCCGTTTTGGTTTTCGGCCATGAATTAACAGCAAGAAGTATGTATCCGAGCTATTCATTAGCCCAAAAAATAAACATTGGAAATTTTCTTCAGCGTATTGAAGCGATCATGGCCGCTATGTGGTTTATTTCGCTCTTTTTCAGGCTGGCTCTGTATATGCAATCGATTATGATAGCCATTAGCCAAATCTTTAATCTAAAAGATGATCGTCCGCTGATCTTCCCTATCGGAATGATCCTGATCGTCATGTCGGTGATCATATACCCAAATGTCCCATACCAGCAATCCTGGGATGCAAAAATATGGACACCTTTTTCCTTATCTATGGGCCTTTTTCTGCCTCTGCTGCTGCTCTGTATGCATGGGATACGAAAAATCTGGTCAAAGAAAAAAATAGGGACCGAAGGATAGATCACATCCATCGTACGAGCCCTCCTACGAGCATCGATGAATTTTTTTTGCTGTTACCTGTTTACATCCTCCTCTTTTAGTTTATTTTAAACGAGTATTAAGCTGGCGCTAAGATTGGGTGTGTATGATGTATATTAGAATCTGGTAATTACATAAAGCCGGATCGGCTAAAGGCATAAACATTACTCCCGTTGGATATCCATATAAGGCTCCACCCTGGCAGAAATTGAATGAAACACAAAGGAGATTTACACTTATGAATCGAAAACGAATTATGGTCATTTGTACACTGTTGCTGGCGTTATCTATTGGGCAGTCTTCTACTTGGGGAAGTCGGGCTAATGCTGCTACACTGGCTCCAGAGAGAGCCCCTCAGGTACAGGATAATGAAGCTTCCAAGGATGATGAACTTTTGAAAACACTGGGCGCATCCTCGGATGAGCAATTGTATGATGCGCTATATAACGGTCAAACCTTGGCAGATATTGCACAATCCAATAAACAGGACGCACAGGCTGTTGTTGATTTACAGGTAGCTCAGTTAACGGAGCAGTTGGATCAACGACTGGCCAATAAGAGCATTACGCCTGAGCAATACGAAGCCCATAAGGCAGAATTGACACAGGTCGTTGCTAAAAGTGTGTTCGGGCTGTAAGCAGTGACACACTTGGCCCGCTTTACGCCGTAGTCCATGACCCCTCAGAGATGCTTCCGAATTCATGTCAAAAAGGCGCTGAACCCATGGAGGGCCAGCGCCTTTTGGCTTGTCTATATTTTTTTTAACTTACACTTGATATACTCGGATCAAGTTCGTAGTACCTGCCTCAGCGACAGGAACACCTGCCGACAGAACTACAGTATCCCCTTTATGGATATATCCTGCATTCAGGGCGTTACGGATGGAGGATTCAAACATTTCATCCGTTGTAGCTACTTTATCCCCTTTGATCGGGAATACACCGGATAACAGGCAAATTTTAGCGAATACCGTATTATTCGGAGTAACCGCAATAATAGGTGCCTTCGGACGATATTTGGATACCATACGTGCCGTGAATCCGCTGGCAGTCGACGTAATAATCGCTTTCGCATCCAGTTCCAGGGACGAACTCACCGCTCCCTGACTAATCACTTCCGTAATGTTGGTGCTTTGACGTGCTCTGCGCTTATCGAACTGCTCCTGATAATCGAATTGTGATTCTGCTCTGGCAGCTACAGCGGCCATAGTCCGTACAGACTCGACAGGATATTTACCTGCAGCAGATTCGCCCGACAGCATAACAACATCGGCTCCTTGCATAACAGCATTAAACACGTCACTAACTTCAGCTCTCGTCGGACGCGGGTTCACCTGCATGGATTCCAGCATGTGGGTAGCTACGATAACGGGCTTGCCGACCAGATTACACTTGTCTATCATTTCTTTTTGCATCACAGGCACATCTTGAATCGGCACTTCGACGCCCAGATCGCCACGGGCTACCATAATGCCATCGGAAGCTTCGATAATATCATCGAGGTTTTCCATGCCTTCAGCATTTTCAATTTTGGAATAAATTTGTACATGCTCAGCATGATGCCCCTTCAAAATCTCACGGATTTCACGGATATCGTCGCCTTTACGCACAAAAGAAGCCGCAATAAGCTCAACGCGCTGCTCCACCCCAAATTGGATGTGCCTCACATCTCGCTCCGTCACGCCTGGAAGGGTTGTATGAATCCCTGGCAGGTTTACACCTTTTCTCGGCTTCAAAATACCGCCGCTTACAATATTACAAATCATTTCCGTACCCTCGATGGAGGTTACAGTCAGATCAACCAAACCGTCGTCAATGAGAATGCGGTCGCCTGGTTTGATGTCCTTCGGCATATCCGGGTAATTCACTGAAATACGATGCTCGTCCCCTAGAATCTCTTCTGTGGTCAGAATGAGCTGGCTACCTGGTTTCAACAGACAAGATGCCTCTCTCAGCTTGCCAATCCGTATTTCTGGTCCTTTAATATCCATCATGACAGGTATAAAGGTATTCATTTCCTTCGCAGCCTGCCGCACATTTTCGATACGTTTAACGTGATCTTCCAGTTCACCGTGAGCCATATTCAAGCGGGCTACAGTCATACCAGCCTGAATCATTTCTTTTAACAAATGAATGGAGTCACAGGCAGGTCCCATAGTACAAATAATTTTAGTTTTAAGCATAGTAATGTCATCCTCCTGAATGTCTTTACTGTATGGTTTTCTATTCCACTTTGCTTCTCTATCTACATTAAACTTATATGGCTCTATTCTACCTGTACCCGTGCACCAAGACTATGAACTATAGTATGATGAATGTACTACAGTATAATGAATGTTGAAGACATCGGGGAGTGAGTTTCGTGATTACATTGGTGGATATACGGCAGGACAACGGTGTGGACTGGTATGAAAAGGCTAGTGCAAATAGCGACAACGATGACTTACTGTTCATTTTGGTCACCTTTGGCAAATGTGTATATTGGGTGAACGATTGCAAATTCATTCTCGGTAAGGGTGAAACACTGCTTTTACCCGGTCATCTGGATTACTATGGCAAGAGCATTCCTACGCTTTTTCATACCAAGTATGTGATACATTGCCGCAAAACATGTACGAACAGCACACTTCCTATACTGAATACTGACAAGCCGTTGTTGATCAAACCTGGATGCTACGATATGCTGCATGAACGGATCAAGTCGATGTACTATCAATGGACTGAACACCCAAGCTACTACACCATGATGGCTGACTGTCTGCTGACCGAGGCAATGATATATATGAATCAGGAATGGGACAAAGGCGCCATTTCTTGCGATCGAGAGCGACATGTAGAACATATGAAACAGTATATCCAGAACCATTACCGGGAAAAGGTAACCAAGGAGGAGCTTGGCGACGCCATCCGTAAAACCCCCAATTATGCCGCGACGCTGCTGCGTGAGGTAACACGCCAAACGATCAGTGAGCATGTACATACACAACGTATTAAAACCGCCATCTACATGCTGACCGAGTCCCGGCTAACGATTCGTGAAATTTCGGAGTATGTGGGATATAGTGATGTTTCCTATTTTCATCGAATCTTCAAACGGTTGACAGGCTGCTCGCCGTCCGAATTTCTGGATGAACGTTCCTCAATCGTTTAGAACTACAGAAATAGGATTATGGGAAGATGATACGAAGCAATTTTAAATTTGAAGCTAGAAAAAAGAACGCTCATTTTTTCGAGCGTTCTCTGGGAAAATTAGTTTTCTTCCTCTTTTTTTTCGTAGGTGAAATTTCTTAAAATGACCTGCTTTGTTTTAGTAGTTATTTCTTCCCCCTTATTATCCAAATTTGCAACCTGATCGCTTTGAAACTTGTTTGGGACCTTAACGGGATAAAAATCTCCGTGCTCAGTTAACAGGACATGGGGGTGTTTAGATTGAGCTAGATGCGTTAGTTCTTTCTTTCTCTCTGGTGAGAGCCAGTTAGAATCATCGGTTGCCTTAGTCTCAGTTTTGGTTACACTGGTTTTAGAATCGCCGGTTACTTTAACCTCAGTTTTAATTTCATTAGCAAAAGTTTGGCTTTGAATGACGGTTATAACCCCTCCGATAAGAACAGTTAGACCTAAGACAACAACACTTGTTCTTAGTCGCTTGTTCACACGCACACACCTCCCTTCCCAAAAGATGTATTACGTATTTTAAAAAATATTAGTATTACAACGAGTTCATAAAAAAACATAATAATCGTTAAATAAAATAGTATTAAAACGTAACGTATCCATTTCCTGAAATCGTATAATCATTGAGGTTAAGTACCATTACCTGATATTGTCCAAAACCTGGAGCTTTAATTTAAAAATCCCTATTTTCATCTGTATATCTTCCATAAACGGCAAAAACCTCTCCCAGATAATTTTTGTTCACGAGCAGGTAACCTACTTCAGGGCTAGACCAAGAACTACCATCTGCCCATTGTACTACATGGAAATTCAGGATAGCTGCGTTATTAACCGAAAACTTATTAGAGTAAATAGCCCCATCGTCTCGAGAATGGTGACTAAATGACCATGCTCCCAATGACATAGGAGAAATCTTTTGATCGAGTTGAGTCTTTTCTTTTTCAACAGCAATTGATTCTATGGGTTTCGCATTTTTGATAACTTCATTATATTCTTCAAGCGTCAAACCGCTCAATAGTGAATCCGAATTAGCAATTGAAGAATATGCTGGAAAAAAAGACTGTGGGGAAGATTCTTTAGCCGATGAAGAGGAATCTGCATAGGAGCTTGCTGGGGTCAATCCGATGGCTACCAGCATGACAACTAATCATAGTTACAAGAAATTTTTTTCACGAATAATTGAATCCCAAATACTAAATTTTAACAACATTTATATAATAACACGCAAAATACTCATAGTGTGCATACTATTTGTAATTTTTACCTCATTGACACAATATTTTGTCTCCTTCCAGAAGTCTGACAGATAAAAATGGACAACCATTCAGCATAAGGGAACATTTTCAGTCTATTGAGCGTTTGAAAACGGACTAACGTCCAAAGTCCATTTCATTGAGATGCTCTGAAACTCATTGCGTTATGAGCCGACTGTTGGCCAAAGTCAAATTACGTAACCGGATACGTAATGATAAAGTCTATAAAAAACGGTCTCCCCACCTGGAAGCTTCTCTAGCATCCCTTTTCAACAAGGGCCAAGAGCGCTCCAAAGTAGGGCGACCGTTATAGTTCATTCATATGCGTATCCGTGCTTATTTTGAAATGATATTAAGTTGAAGAACCCGCTGTTTTGACCTCTTCCAACATTTTATCGTTATAGCCAAACATCCAGGTCAGGACAAACGCTACAACCATAGCAGCCAAGTTCGCCAAAATGTAAAGCGGAAGCTGATGATTCATATAGAGCAACGTGCCCGGAATGACCGTAACTGCCATACCTGTAGCCGCCAAATGGAAGACTGAAGCGATAAAACCGCCAACCGCACCACCGATGAGGCCCATGACAAAAGGCTTCATGTATCTCAGGTTGACCCCGAAAATAGCCGGCTCCGTAATCCCTAGAAAAGCAGACAACGAGGAAGGAAGTGCTAACGCTTTCAGCTTGCTATTCTTCGTTTTCAGTCCAACCGCCAGACAGGCAGCACCTTGAGCAGCCATAGCGCAGGTAATGATGGCGTTAAAGGCGTTTACGCCGTTCTTTTCAAGCAGTTGAATCTCCAAGAAATTAAATATATGATGCACACCTGTAACGACGATAATCTGATGCAAGAAACCGATGACAATCCCTGCAATACCGAAAGGTAAATCCAGCACAAACGTTGTTCCGTGCAGCACCCATTCTTCGAGTGAATGGAAAATCGGACCGATGGCAAACAATCCCAAAGTGATCATGATTAACAGTGTTAAAAACGGTGTAAGAATCAGATCTAGCGCTTCAGGCACCCGTTTGCGCAGCGCCCGCTCCAGCTTGGCTCCGATCAAGCCCACGAAGAAAGCTGGCAACACTGAGCCTTGATAGCCCACCACAGGAATGAATCCGAACATCGTCAACGGGTGAGCTGAGCCGTCCGCAACACTATAAGCGTTGGGCAAGGCCGGGTTTACCAGCATCAGACCAAGAACGATACCCAGCACTGGACTGCCACCAAATACTCTAAAGGCTGACCATGCGACTAACGCTGGCAGAAAAGCAAAGGCCGTATCCGTTAATACTTGTGTGTATAATAGAAAATTGGGTGAAATGTCCTGTGGCGTCATGCCGAGTAGAGAGAGAATTTGCGGCTGAGTGAGCAAGCCACGTAGCCCCATGAACAGCCCCGTAGCAACCAGTACAGGAATAATCGGTACAAACACATCGCCAAAGGTACGGATGGAGCGTTGGAAGACGTTTCCTTCTTTTTTCGCCTGACTCTTCACCTCTTCTTTAGATGAACCGGTTACGCCAAGCTTTTCGACCTCTTCAAAAATTCGATTTACCGTACCCGTACCAAAAATAATCTGATATTGCCCGGAATTGAAAAAAGCACCCTTGACCTTGTCGATCTCCTCAACTTTTTTCTGATCAATCTTCTCCTTGTCATGCACCATAATTCGCAAGCGCGTCGCACAATGAGCAAAAGATGCAATATTTTCTTGCCCACCGATTGCCTGGATCACTTCTTTAGCTATTTCTCTGTTTTCCGCCATGATGTTCATCCTCTCGTTCATTCCGTTATGTTTGATGATTAACGAACCACTTGATGTTTTAGCCTACTCATGTAAAATCCCATTTTACCGCCTGGAAGAGAGCCTCTCCCTTGTCGGCAAAAAAGCGTATTTCGTCACTCTCTGGATGCGGAAAAATACGACTGGTGAACACCTCTTCCCCATCATTGACGAAAATCTCAACTGAAGACGTATCTACAAACAAATGTAGTTTGATATGATCTTTATCCCATGAACACTGCCGTACCTCACCATACGAAGTGGCTACAGGCTCACCTGATTGCGAACGGTCCAATATTAGTTTGCGGCTGACGGCATTATATTTAATCACCGTTTTCTCAGTCTCACTCGCACGGAATTCAATACCAAACACCTTAGCGCTCAAAAGATCTACCTCACAGATCAGCTCATAGGCCGTACCTGTAAATCCTTCATAGGTTTTGCTCTCTGAGAATAACGTGTCAGCTACCCGATCCTCACGATTTCTACGTAGCGTAGTTAGCTCAGGGATCGGCCGCTGCAAGAGTTTGCCCTCATGAAGCGTAAGCTCCCTTGGTAATGTCAGACAATGAGCCCATCCGTTCGGATCTGTGGGATATTCGATATCCGGCAGGCCCATCCATGCCACCATAATACGCCGCCCCTGTGGGTCAATCATCGTCTGTGGCGCATAGAAGTCAAAGCCTCTATCGAGCTCGTGGAATGCACCGTGCTCCAGTCTTCTTGTCCCGGTATCCAACGGCTTGCCGATTACATAGCCCGATTGATAAATATTGTGATTTTCATCCCCAGAAGGCTCCAAGCCCTGAGGAGAAAAGATCAAGACCCCCGCTTCGTTCAGTTCAAAATAATCTGGACATTCCCACATGTAGCCAAACGATTCCAGGCCTGTGCACAATTCTCCCTCAAACTGCCACGTACGAAGGTCGGTTGATCGGTAGAGGACGGCGCAGCCTGTTAAATTCGTTCTCTGGGCACCAATCACACAGTAAAAGCTATCGCCGTCTTTCCATAGCTTGGGATCACGAAAATGGTCTGTATACCCTTCTGGCACATTGGAAATAACGGGGTGCTCCCATTTAGTAATGTGACCATTCTCGTCCATAACAGCCATGCATTGATAAGGATGTCTGATCCAGTCTTCATCTCGTGCATTTCCCGTATACAGCATATATAACTTGCCCTCATGCTCCAGTGCGCTGCCCGAATAAGCCCCATGCGAATCAAAATAATCCCCAGGTGCGATGCCAATGCCGGCACTATTCCATGTGACCAAATCTTTCGATTTCAGATGATACCAGTATTTCATCCCATGATCCGTTCCGAGCGGAAACCACTGATAAAATAAGTGGTATTCACCTTGGTAATATGAAAAGCCATTGGGGTCATTGAGCAAACCTGTCGGTGGCTGGATATGAAACGCCTGCCGCCAGTGACATTGCTCCACTTTCTCCTCCAAGCTGGCTATTTCACCGGGCTCTGCCTGCTCGATCATTCGATACTTTTGTTCTCTTGTCATTTTCATAGGTGTACCTCATTTTTATTAAAACTTTCGCTTCAGGAACCGGTTCCAAATCAATGAAAAAAACATTCTATCGGAACCGGTTCCCATGCGATTAAAAAAATATACTCATCCATGGATTTGCAACCGATTCCATTTGTGCCCGAATGCTATGGAACCGGTTTCGAAGAAATTATAATCCACTTGTTCAGCGTTTGTCAACGCTTTCTCTTTCGATAAGGGAATAATTCATGACCGTCACTTTTTCTACCGATTTATGTTCTACCAGCCGCATAATATTTTGCGCTGCTACACGTCCAGCCTCCATATACGGATATTGAACGGTTGTCAGGGCAGGGTGAATGACCTCCGTAATATCGTATCCCCCAAAGCCAGTTACCGACAAATCCGACGGAATGACAATCCCTCTGGAATAAGCCGCATTGATTACGCCCAGCGCGATATTATCCGTAGCACACACCATTAACGATGGCTTGAAATGGTCCAAAATGGCGGATGCAGCAATCCGTGCATCGGACATTTTAAATCCGGTCTCATAGTATCTGATATCATACCCTGCTGCTCGCATCGCATCGTCCGTATGAGACTCAGCAGGCAATGCATCGCGAACAGCCTGCCTAAAGCCCTCCTTGCGCTGCACACCGACGGCAACATCCTTTTCAGTAACACCAACGTAGGCAATTTCGCGGTGTCCCTGTGACAAAACGTACGTGCCGATATCATATCCTGCACGATAGTCATCATGGATAAGGCTATGAAGCTGCTCGTGCTGCTGGCCCACCAGCAACACCGGAATACCGATGTCACGAATCGCGGTCAGATGGTCGTCTGTAATTTGAGCAGCCAGCAAAATGATACCCGAAATCTTTTGTCGGCCCAGCTCATAAATAGCTTCAATTTCACGCTGTACATCCTGGCTCGTATTAGAGATCAGCATCTGATAATGCTGAGAACGCAGCTCCTCATCAATCCCCATCAGCGTATGGGATGTCGCAAAAGAATCCAGACGCGGCACAACGGTGCCGATAATGTTGGTCCGCTTCGCCTTAAGACTCTGGGCAAAGGCATTGGGCACATACCCCGTGGCTTTAACCACTTTTTCAATTTTACGTTTCGTATCCACGCTGACAGACCCGCCGTTCAAAAAACGGGATACCGTGCTCTTGGATACACCAGCCATTTGGGCTATATCTGCAATCGTCTTATTCATGAAGTCCCCCGGAGATTTTTCATATTCATATGCTTCCAAAACGTCTCTTTTCACATAACCCTATAATACCATATGGCGGGATTGGATTGCTGTGGCTCCAGACCCATCATGGACAAAAACGCCGTCCCCTTCAATGAAGAAGAAAACGGCGTATCATGATGAACGTAATTTTAAAAATCAAAGTTATCCGGATCTGGACCTACCCGAAGATCGGCATTTAACGCCTGAATTCGTTCCATATCCTCGCGCGTCAGTTCGAAGTCAAAAATGTCGGCATTTTCGACGATCCGATGCGCCTTGGTAGACTTGGGAATGGTGACAACTCCCTGCTGCACATCCCAGCGTAAAATCACTTGCGCCACCGATTTGCCGTACTTGGTCGCTATGTCTTGCAGTACCGGATGATCGAGCAATTGGCCTTGCATTAACGGAGACCAGGCTTCCATTTGAATGTCGTTCTTTTGACAGAATTGCAACAGCTCGGCTTGGGTTAATTGTGGATGGAACTCCACCTGATTGATCATTGGCTTAATTTCAGCATCCTTCATGAGATCTTCCAAATGATGAATCTGGAAGTTGCTGACTCCAATCGCCTTAATCCGTCCTTCTTTATACAAGGATTCCAAAGCTCTCCAAGCTTCTTTATACTTTCCTTGAACTGGCCAATGAATCAGATATAGATCCAGATATTCCAGACCCAGCTTGTCCAGACTGGCTTCATAAGCTGCTCGTGTCTCTTCATAGCCTAAATCTGCATTCCACACTTTGGACGTGACGAACAGTTCTTCTCTGGACAGATTATTTTCCTGAAGGGCTTCCTGAATAGCCTGCCCTACACTGCTTTCATTCGCATAGATTGCAGCTGTATCTATACTGCGGTAGCCATGCTTTACAGCAGCCTTTATAGCATCGACCAGCTCCGAACCTTCTTCCACTTTAAATACCCCAATGCCAAACCAAGGCATGTGAACTCCATTATTTAACAATGTTGTGCTTTGTAAGTTTTGTGTCATTTTGTATCTTCCTCTCTATTTTTTAAAAGCTTTAACCTGTAATGGTGGTTGTATCCCTTTTTTCGAGCATACGACTCCAGCCTGTGAGCAGAACCGCAACGAAAACCATAATGCTCCCGATCCAGGCCGTATGAATGAGACCGAGTGAATCCGTTACAATCCCGCCTACATAAGCTCCGATGGCTATCCCTGCGTTGAAAGCTGCAATATTAACAGCAGACGCAACATCGACAGCTTTGGGTGCAAACCTTTCGGCCAACATGACTACATATACCTGTAGCCCGGGCACGTTCATAAACGCAAGCAATCCCATAAAGAAGATCGTAATCAGTCCTGCCGTTTTAAAAGGTGCCGTGAACAACAGGAGAAAAAGGATCACTGCTTGAATCAAAAACATGTAAAACAAAGCTGAAAGCGGCTTGCGGTTGGCTGCTTTTCCGCCAATAACATTCCCGATGGCAATCGCAATTCCATACAGCAAAAGTATAAACGTTACCGTACTTTGTTGAAATCCGGTTATGTCGTGAAGTAATGGAGATAAATAAGTAAACACCACAAATGTGCCTCCATACCCCAAAGCTGTAATGATAAATGCGAGTAGCAAGCGACCATTGGTAACCAGTTTGACCTGCTCGCGGAAAGGAGTCTTGTTCCCTTTGCGCAGCGTAGATGGCAGCAGAATCAGATTGGCGATGAGTGCCACTACACCGACGACCACAATCGCCATAAATGCAGCCCGCCAACCCCATTGCTGCCCAATGTAGGTACCCAAAGGTACACCTGTGACTGTGGCTACGGTCAACCCGGAGAACATAATGGAAATAGCACTCGCTCGCCGATCATCCGGCACAAGATCGGCCGCAATGGTGGAACCGATAGACATGAACACCCCATGGGCGAACGCTGAGATCACACGTGCAATCAGCAGCAAGGCAATTCCGCTAGAGACCGCAGCGAGGCTATTACCTGCAATAAATATAATCATGATCCACAGCAGCAACGTTTTACGGGGAACACTTGATGTTAATGAAGTCAAGACAGGTGCCCCGATGGTAACCCCTAATGCATATAGCGTTACAGTTAGTGCAGACATCGTTACAGATATATGCAAGTCTTCAGCAATCAGGGGAAGTAGTCCCACGCTGATGAACTCGGTTGTTCCAATCGCAAAGGCGCTTACGGCTAGAGCCAGTAATGGCCAGATACTTCGTTTTGATTCTGGCGACATGTTTTTCACTCCTATCTATAGAAATCTTCGACCAGCAGATGTTATTATGAGTTATTCAAGCAAATATGAACAGTACGTACTTTTTAGTGATATAGGTACTAAAAAGTACCCTAGATAAAGTTCTTTTTGATTAAAACAGGCTGTTAAGGTATGTATAACAGAAGTGATACACATGGGGGGATCTGCATTGGGGAAGAAAAAATACAACATCTCTGTTGAGGCTACGTTAGAGGTGATCGGCGGGAAATGGAAATGCGTGATTCTGTGTCATTTGACACATGGAAAGATGCGGACAAGCGAATTAAAACGGATGATGCCTTCCATAACACAAAAAATGCTGACTCAGCAGCTTCGTGAATTAGAGGAAGACGGCATTGTCAATCGGATTAGCTATAATCAGGTTCCACCCAAAGTGGAGTACGAGCTTAGTGAATATGGATGTAGTCTGAAAGGCATTTTAGATTCTCTTTGTGCTTGGGGAGAAAGACATATTATTAAAGAATACGGGGATAAATCTACGGTTTTGGAAGATAACATTCTGAATAAGCTGTAAAGCCAAAAAGAGCGCCTGCATACATCAGCAGGCGCTTCTCTCTCCGAATTCCAAGGGTTACGAATTGGACATCATTTTAATTTGTGAAATCGATGACCATGCGTCCTTGGATTTTGCCCTGCTCCATCTCCTCGAAGATCTCATTAATGTCTTCGATCGGACGTTTTTGTACAAGAGGGACGACTTTACCTTCTGCAGCGAACTGGAACGCTTCTTTAAGGTCTTCACGAGTGCCGACCAAGGAGCCAATAACTTGAATGCCGTCCAGAACCAGACGTGGAATGTCCAGATCCATCTTATCAGTTGGAAGACCTACAGCTACAACACGCGCGCCAGCCTTTACAACGTCGATGGCCTGGTTGAAAGGTGTTTTGGCAACAGCAGTAACCACGGTTGCATCCAGACCAGCACCGTTTGTTAGCTCCTTAGCTCGGGCGACCGGATCTTCTTTCATGCTGTTAACGATATAGTCAGCACCAATTTGTTTAGCCAGTTCTAGTTTTTCATCACTGATGTCAAAGGCTACAACTTTAGCATTGAATACATTTTTGGCGTATTGCACAGCCAGG
Source organism: Paenibacillus sp. FSL P2-0173 (assembly GCF_038008045.1). NCBI lineage: Bacteria > Bacillati > Bacillota > Bacilli > Caryophanales > Paenibacillaceae > Paenibacillus > Paenibacillus sp. FSL P2-0173. Next base: position 155,231 of record NZ_JBBOYK010000005.1, on the reverse strand, counting down.
TTACCCAAGCCGCCAATGCCGAAGATACCGATCCATTGTCCTGGTTTGATTTCACTTACTTTAACTGCTTTATATGTTGTAACCCCTGCGCAAGTTACACTACTTGCAGCAGCAGGGTCAAGACTATCTGGTACTTTGACTGCGTAGTCAGCTGTGACAATACATTGCTCTGCCATTGCACCGTCTACCGTATATCCGGCATTTTTAACTTCACGACACAGCGTTTCCCGCCCGGTTAGGCAATATTCGCAGTGACCGCAGCTTTCGAACATCCAGGCAATACTTACGCGATCACCAATCTTAAGACTGGTTACTCCTTCGCCTAATTCAATGACTTTTCCAATACCTTCATGCCCCAGAACTCTGCCTGTGACATCACCGAAATCTGCATTTTTCACATGTAAATCTGTGTGGCAAACTCCACAGTATTCGACTTGGACTAACGCTTCCCCATGCTTCAGGGAGCGTAAAGGTTTCTCTTCTACACTGACTTTCTTGTCTTTTGTAACAATTGCTGCTTTCATGTAGATCTCTCCTTTAATTAGATATGGAATTATTTTGTAATGCACACTTCATTATTATAGTAATTTTTGCCCAAAAAGGACAAATATAAATCTAACTTAAAACTATTTAATCGAAAAACGCTTCTTTCTAAGTCCTTGGACCCTTGTAGGAACTTTGTACAATAATTTACAATGTAAAAAGTTTCACATACTCTATTTGGAAGAAGGATAAAGAAACATGAAAAAAAACTGGAAAGGTTGCCTGTTCAGCATATTTGCCATTATCTTGGTCGTGTCGGTAACAGGATGTAATTCACAGCCCGCCATTTCTAGTACCACCAGCACTTCATCCTCATCGGCTAACAACGCTCATGCAGTTGTTCAGAAAGGCCCACACTGGTCCTATGCAGGAGAAGAGGGACCCGAGCATTGGGGAGAGCTGGAAAAAGATTTTGTTGCTTGTGGTAACGGCCACGAACAATCTCCTGTCAATATAGAGCATACCCATCTTGAAGCATCGCAAACGCAGCAACCTCTGCAAGTTCATTACACCAATACGAAAGCATCCATTTTAAATAATGGGCACACTGTGCAAATCAGTGTTGCCGATGCCAACAATAACATCGTGCTGGACGGTACTAAATTCACTTTAAAGCAGTTTCATTTTCATCACCCGAGCGAACACCAAATAGATGGTAAAAATGCTGAAATGGAGCTTCATTTTGTCCATCAAAGCGACAACGGAAGCACAGCAGTCTTAGGGGTCCTTATCCAAAGTGGCAAAGAAAACAAGGCTTTCAACCGCATCTGGTCCAAACTGCCGAAAGATATTTCCCAAGAAGCAGCTCTGGATGAAGAAATAAATCTCGCTACGCTGCTGCCAAAAGACCTGCACTCCGTTCGTTACAACGGATCGCTGACTACCCCGCCATGCACAGAACATGTCAATTGGACAGTGCTGGAGCAGCCTATTGAAATGTCCGCAGACCAAATCAACCAGTTTGCTGCCATTTTCCCCGATAACCATCGTCCTGTACAACAGCTGGGAACCCGGGAACTGACTGCCGATAAATAATAAAATAAAGTGCCGTAAGATGTAAGGTGCATTCTATATATAAATACAACCCAAAAGCCCCCTCTATTCATCTAGTTAGAGGGGGCTTTTCGGTATTAAATTTACTGCTCATTACAAGCGCACCAGTTCCTCCACCTTCACCGGCTGACCTGTACGCATAGAACGGTTGGCGGCGATGCCTGTTAAAATGGACCATGCACCGTCGATATGTGAGGCCGCACGATGAAACCGATCCTCTGCCGGCTTATCAAAAATATCACGCAGCATAACTGGATCTCCTCCGCCATGCCCCCCCTGGCCTTCCTCCACTTCGACCTCATAAGGTGCTGCAAAGTGGGGATAGATGGTGATGGTCTTCTCTTTTAGTGCACCCTCATCTGCCTTGCTGCCGCCGGAATTAACATAGGATTGCTCGGATACCCGAACCTCCATCCGTCCCTTTGTGCCGTTAAATACGATGATAAAGCCCTCCCAAGGCATGTAAGCATTCAGTGAATAGTTCATCACCGTCTTGTTCTGATACTTCACCATGACACTCAGCGTATCTTCAATGCTGATATTGTCGCCAAATACGCTTTGATCCCGCACATAGCCATCCTCATGCTCAGCATCCAGATACATGCTTTTTAGATGTTCGTTACGGTCCAGATGTAGCGCAAAGGGGTCATTTTCCGCTGCCTTGCTGCCGTAAGCCCGTTGATAAAACTCCGTCACGCCACGCTGCTCCGCATTTTCCCGTCCGTAAAATTTCAGATCCCCCATCGCATACACCGTCTCCGGTTTTGAGCCAAGCCAGAAGTTCATCAGATCAAAATGATGCGTCGACTTGTGCACCAGCAAACCGCCGCTATTGCGCTTGTCCCGGTGCCACCGACGGAAATAATCGGCGCCATGCTGTGTATTCAGCAGCCATTCGAAATTGACCGACAGCACCTCTCCGAGCCTCCCGTCCATGATCAGCTCACGGATTTTCGTATTATGTGGCGCATAGCGGTAGTTAAAGGTGACGCGCAGTTTCCGTCCCGTGCGGTCTATGGCATCCAAAATGTCTTGGCATTTATCTTCATCCACCGTCATCGGCTTCTCGGAAATGACATCACAGCCCAGCTCCATCGCCCGGATAATATACCGATGATGCACCCGGTCAATGGTCGTGACAATGACGATATCTGGCTTCGTCTCCGCGATCATCCGATCAAACTCGTGAGCTTTATAGGTCGGAATCGGCTCATGCTCGTATTTCTCCTGCAACAGCCGATTGGCATAATCCATTCTCGTCTGATTGACGTCACAGAACGCGATCAGCTCCGAGGTATCTTTGAAAACGGTAACAACTTCACCGTAAAAAAATTCGGCTCTTCCTCCGGTACCCACAAGTGCATATTTGATTTTAGGCAATTGGTTCACACCCTTTACATGAATTGCTTTTATTTTATAGTATAAGAAAGAGCGAAATCTTCGCTTTTATTATGATTTTTCCCGTAAAGTGTACATATATTATCCTTATGCATTTTTTATTAAAGGAGACTATCGATATGATCGCTACACCCCGTTTTGCCATCGAGCAAGCACTGCGGAAGGTGCCATTCAGCATGTCTGCCGACCATGTCCACCAAGCGCACGAAATCTATTATTTGCTGGCAGGAGAGCGCTACTACTACATTAATCAGCGGGTATACGCGCTCCAGAAGGGCGATCTGATTTGGATCAGCAAACATGATTTTCACCGTACGAGTAACAAGGGTAGTGGTAGCCATGAACGGATTTTGATTAACTTTGATGAAGAATTTGCAGCCTCGTCAATGAATGTCTCTCCCTCCAGCGATCAGAACCAGCTTCTTCTGCCAGAAAAAAGCTTTCTGCTTCGCCCCTCCGCGGAAGAACAATGCGAGCTGGAGCATCTATTCCGGCAAATGCTAGATGAATACCACCAAGAACATGCCTACCGCCAACTATATCTCCAAAGCTTGCTACTCCAGCTCCTTATCCGCATCCGGCGCATACAATCGGCCACTGCCGATACCATTGCACCGGAACGTAGCGAAAAGCAGCAGCGCGTGTACTCGGTCATTGCATACCTGCATGCTCATTATGACGAGAGCCTGTCGCTAGATCAGCTGGCTGAGCATTTTTATATTAGCAGCACGTATTTGTGCCGTATTTTCAAGCAGACAACAGGTTTTACTTTAGTAGAATATCTTCAGGATGTGCGGGTGCAGCAGGCTCGTGCGTATTTGAGAGAAACGAGCTGGAAAGTAACCTCCATTGCTGAAAAAACGGGCTTTGACAGCATTGCTCACTTTGGTCGTGTATTCAAGCATCTTACCGGGCACACCCCGCTACAGTACCGAAAAAAATACAAAAAGGAGTAGAGGAATGCCCCTACTCCTTAACTCCCATCAAGGTGATGCCTTCAATAATTTGCTTTTAGACAATGATGAAGATTTCGATTTAAGATATTTTTTGTAGCTTGGTAAGCGAATAGGTGCGGCCACCATCTGAAGTATAAAAATAATTGAATGGACTTAAGAACTCGCAAACCTGGAATGTATCCAAATTAATAACGATGTAATTAGGACCATACGAAAAATCGGCTTCCCCTGTTCCAAAGGTTCTCGGAGTTTGAAGACCCGAAGGATCGGTGTAATCCATAATATGGGTTACATCTCCTTTTACATTACGATAATAGCTGTTACTATACAGCCATGACCCCTTATTGATTTCAATCAGTAATGCATTTGGAGCAGAATAGGGTGCACTACTGGAGAACGACCCCAAATATACGCCCTTTACTTCAGCTACTGAAATGCTCATATCTCTAGCGGAATACCCATTTGGGGTATACCAAGTTTCGTGGTTTTCCCAATTGAGTCCCGTTAAGATATTATCTCCGTTGCTGCGGATCGTTGAAAGATCATAATACAATACGACTCTGGAAAGGTCAGCTGTACAATTGATAATGGCAGAGGCACCCGATGGATTGGAAGCATTCCACATCAATTTATAGCTGCCTTTTTCTTCACCTGTCGCAGAACCAATTACAATCGCATATTTACCTGCCGGGATATTAATGTATGCTTGACCTCCGTTTGCTTTAACACCCCATCCAGTAGAACTGCCTAACGAGCCGTTGGCATTGACATTGTACAGAATAGCCAACAGATTTGGATTGCTGGAATCCAGCTTTAGGAATGATAGCTGCTTTGCAGTGAGAGAAACCGCGTAGCTATCAAATGAATCACTGAGAGTGCCATCTCCTACAAATACAGGTTCAGAGATACCCCATGCGCTTTGCGGTTTAACGGTTCTGCTCTGGGTTGAATCTGTGGAAATCTTTTTCGCTTCGTCCGGAGATATTTCATCTAGATTTTCAAATTTTTGAGTATCCATTGCAGAATACGGTATCGAGGACATGGATTGAATTTCTGCCTTCTTCGTCTCTTCCTTAGCCGCTTGCGACGTTGTTTCACTTGCCGCGAAAGAGGGAACTACTGAAACACTGTACATGAGCAGTATTGCCAAAATAAAACTAACACTTTTTCTGACAAATTTCATAATGTACTCCTTTCACGATTGAGATACTTATTTTCAAAAAATTAGTAAGCTTCGTTCTAGGAAGTCATGTACATGATCATCTCTAAGATGCATAACGTAAAAGTCTATATCACTCGCATTCTCCTTTCGTAGTTTTGAATATGAGTCAATCGTTTCTTCTGTTGTGTCTAGATTATTAAATAGTACAGAAGAAATTTCAATGGACTGGCGTAGATAGTATGTTGATGTCGTAAACAGCATGAAATACGAGTAAATTTCCGTCCGGACAACTAAAAGAGGGTGTTGCAAACCAGCTGTAAATTAGCTGTTTCGCGGCACCCTTCATTAATTTGGGCATGCCTTTCTGATGATAGGACTGATTACGCCAAGGGTATCAGTACGACGCTACATTTCGTTCAAAAGACTTCAAGAAAGCATACTGTATTTATAATATTCACTGCAATACATCATCTGAATATACCTCAAGCAGGTTAGTAATATAATTCCTGCTCACAGGGAGATTGGTAATCTCATGACCATTAAAAATATCGACGGAATATGGATAAGTTATTTTTACTCTGTAGATTTTAGATTTTGCAATTACATACGACCTATGTATCTGGATAAAATTTTCACAGCCTAATAACTGCATCACTTTGTTTAAGGTTCCTCTAAGATAGATTTCCTCTTTTGTTGTATGATAGATTATCGTATGATTATTCACTTCCACAAAAACTATATCACTTTGACGAACACTATTTATGGTGGACTCTGCTATGATAGTGAACACTCGCTCCGGTTTTTTTTGCTTCACTACTCTATCCAAAAATAGCGAAAGTCGCTTCTCGTCAATAGGTTTTTTCAAGAAGCCCATTGCTTCCACTAAATATCCGTCAATAGCACGAGCAGAATCAACGGTAACAAAAATGATAGGTACCCGATTGCCCATTTTTCGGATATGCTTTGCTGTAGTCATCCCATCAATATCTTCTTCACTACTTAGCGAAATATCGAGCAAAACTACGTCTATATCTATGTGAGCATTAAGATATTGAATTAATTTCTGGGACGAATAAAAATCAGCACATTGCAGCTCTATATTTTTATTTAAAGCCCACCGAGATATAGACGCTTTTAACGCATCGCGCCAATAACATTCGTCTTCACAAATTACGACCTTCACGGCATACCACTTCCTTCATTTGTACAGTTAAGATACAAGTGTTGAAAATTTATGGTCGGTGGCTACAGCCTGCGGCGCTTTACCGAATTGCTTGATATGTGATTCTATGACGGGGACGGGCAATTCATCTTCAGACGGGTTTCCTTCATAATACGGCGTAGCACGAGACGACTTATTTGGAATCTTTTTTCCCTCGACAACAACAACTTCTACATGGGCGACTCGAATTCCTTGCTTGTTTTTAAGGCGAAACTCTGACTTTTTAAGGGGTAACTAATCAGAACCTGGAAAACAATTTTTAACAAAAGCTTAACAGACCCAGAAGCTGGGGGCCAATGAAAAGGCAGCCCCACAGCGCTTGATGCTTTTTCTGCATCTTGTCACCTTCCTCCCCGGTCATGGCCCATCCCGTGCCTACTTGACAGCCTTGGATATGATCTGATTCAACTTTTCAATGGTTGCCGCAGCATCCTGCTTGCCCAGGAACATCAGGTCGATGGTTTCCGTGATATCCGAGTTCAACCCCGGCACCTGAGCATCATAGGCCAGTGCAGATCCATGAGCATGCCCTATGTTACATCCCTCAGTCAAATAGCTTGAATGCTCAATTGTCGCCTTTTTCTTAATGCTCTCATCTGCCGCAGCAAGTGTACCCATGGCATTCCCGCCTTCAACCAGCCGCGCCTCCTGCCCCTTCACAGAGACGTAGAATGCTGCCAGCTTCATGGCCTCTTGCACATGCGGACTATTTTTGTTTACAGCTACATAGGCAACCGGAATGGCGACGGGCTCATTCTTACCGGTATTGGATGGCCAGTAGATATAATCGAAGTCGAGGCTTTTATTTTGACTAAACAAGGGCTCCAGCCATCTTCCCGCCGCCAGCATGCCGACTTGATTGGACACGAACATCGCGTCAGCCCCTTGCCCTTTGGGAAGCGAGCCGAGATATACCGCATTTCCCTTTTTCACCATATCGTACATAAAACTGAAGGCTTCCTTGCCCTTTTCATTGTGGTCCAGCACATATTTGCCTTGTTCATCAAAGATCTGACCGCCATTCGACCACACCCATGAATACCAGTGAGCCCACCAGTTTTCCGCAATATAACCCTGCTTTCCAGCTGCCTTCAGCTTGGATGTAACCTCCTCAAAAGCATCCCAGTTCCACTTGCCTTCGTCATAGTATTCTTGCGGCGTCTTCACGCCTGCTTCCTTAAATACCTTTTTGTTGTAATACATGACCATCGGGTTGGAGTCGGGAGTGACCCCATAGATTTCCCCGTCACGCTTTGCCGGTCCCCACAATCCTTCCGGAAAATCCTCAGCCTTCACATCACTCGCATCACTATTTAAAAACTCACCCAAAGGCTGCACCTGCTTCGCCCCGATCAAACGCGCAATCGTCGGTTCATACGCATAAAACACATCCGGTCCGCGACTTTCCTGAAGCTGTGTCAGCAGCTTTTGCTCATATTGGTCTCCCGGCACAGGCACCAGCTTAACCTCGATATATGGGTTTTCCTTTTCAAATGCATCCAGCGCCCGCTGATACACCTTCACCTCCGCAGGATTACCCCAAGCCAGCATCGTAAGCCGCACTTTTTGCCCGTCTGTGTTCTTTATTTTGGGAGAGGTACTGCATGCCGCTGCAAGCAAAAACAGAACGCTGAGGAAAAATCCAATCTTTATCCAGCTCATGTAATTGTCCACCTTAACCGCCTCCTGTAGCTTCACTTGGTTGTATGTCTTCTTTTTTTGAAACGCTTACAAAACTTTCCCTATCATCATATGTAGGAGGGCGAGACACGATATCCCCATTTTCATTTCTATATAAAATTTATTGTTCTCGACGAGATCTGCATATCAATGTTGCTGTAAAACGAACAAGGCAGCCTTTGAAGCAAGGCTGCCTTGAATATGCTAATAAGCTACAAAGCGGACAACGATCCCTCAGGTTGCTCCGCTCTGACAAGCAAAGCTGCTTGGGCAGCGGCAATGCGGGCAAATGGCACCCGGTACGGTGAGCAACTGACATAGTCCAGTCCGCTGCGGTGACAAAAGAGAATAGACTCACTATCCCCGCCATGCTCGCCGCAGATACCTGTCTCCAGAAAAGGCTTTTTTGCCCTGCCTTTGACAACAGCCCATTCGATCAGCTTGCCTACGCCATCCTGATCCAACACCTGAAAAGGGTTCGTTTCCAGTATGTTTTTTTCCATATAGGAGCCGAGGAATTTACCTTCAGCATCATCTCGACTGTAACCAAAGGTCATTTGCGTCAGATCATTGGTTCCAAAGGAGAAAAAATCCGCGTACTGGGCCACGCTATCTGCCAGCAGGGCTGCTCTTGGAACCTCAATCATGGTGCCCACCCGATACTTGAACCACTTAAATTCCTCGCTAAGCACCTGAACGGCTACCTTATCAACCAGTTCCCTCATTTGCTTGAGTTCATTGGAGTGACCGACCAGCGGAATCATAATCCCCGGTCTCACATCCACGCCCCTGCGTAGTGCCGCTTCCGCGGCCTTAAAGATCGCTTCAATCTGCATGTCGTATATCTCTGGAAACAGAATGCCCAGCCGAACACCGCGCAGACCCAGCATAGGGTTAATTTCCCGTAGTTCATGAACCTTGGAGATAGTGCTTTTAAGACGCTGGAGCTCCTCCGCATGGCCGCCGGAAAGCACAAGCTCCCGATGTCGCTCCTGAAGCTGTTCCAGATTCGGCAGGAACTCATGTAACGGCGGGTCCAGCAGGCGAATCGTCATCGGTAAACCGTCCATCGCACTGAACATAGCCTCAAAGTCAAATTGTTGCATTTGGAGCAGACGATTCAAATGAAGAATCCGCTCCTCCTGATCATCGGCCAAAATCATCGCCTGAACGATAGGTAGACGATTGCCAGAGAAAAACATATGCTCCGTCCGACATAGCCCGATGCCTTCGGCTCCAAATTCACGGGCTTTGACTGCGTCGAGTGGCGTATCCGCATTAGTGTAGACCTTTAACGTCCGAATGCCGTCCGCAATCTCCAGCAGCTTCAGTAACTCCGGTGTAATAACCGGCTCATTGAGCGACAGACTGCCTTGGTACACCTGTCCGGTGGTCGAATCGAGTGAAATATCCTCCCCTTCCTGAAAGGTCAGGGTACCGATACTGACGCTCCGACTGCTCAGATCAATGCTCAGCGCGTCACAGCCGCAAATGCAGGGTTTACCCATGCCCCTTGCAACCACAGCAGCATGGCTGGTCATCCCACCTCGACTCGTCAGCACCCCTTCGGCGGCAATGATTCCGTGAACATCATCGGGTGAGGTCTCCACACTGACCAGGATGACTTTTTGCCCATCCTTCGTCCAGTTCACTGCCGTATCCGCGTCGAATACAATACGCCCACTCGCTGCGCCAGGCGAGGCTGGCAAACCTTGGGTAATTGCCTCCAGCGGTGTGGAAGTATCAATGGAGCGATGCAGCAGCTGGTCCATGTGGGACGGTTCGATCCGCTGGATAGCCTCCTCTTTGCTGATAATCCCTTCCTCCACCAGATCCACAGCTATTTTTACAGCCGCCTGCGCCGTTCTTTTGCCGCTGCGCGTCTGTAGCAGATACAAATTGCCTTTTTCAATCGTAAATTCGATATCCTGCATATCCCGGTAATGACACTCCAGCAATGAGGCCAGCTCTTCCAGACGATCATAGACTAGCGGCAGCTCTTCCAAAAGTTGTGGAATAGGGTTAGGCGTTCTTATTCCTGCCACGACGTCCTCTCCCTGAGCATTTACCATATACTCACCGTACAGTTCCTTCACACCTGTGGAGGGATTGCGAGTGAAGAGCACTCCGGTTCCGCTATCGTTGCCGAGATTGCCAAACACCATGGCCTGAATGCTCACTGCTGTTCCTTGTTCATCTGGAATGCCGAAAGCCTTCCGGTAAACCTTGGCACGCATATTGTTCCAACTGCGGAATACAGCCTCCACCGCCAGTTGCAGTTGCTGATACACATCCTGTGGAAACGGCTGTCCACTCCGCTCTGCGACAAGATCTTTATAATTTGCGATCAGTTCCTTCCATTCTCCTGCGCTAACCTCTTGGTCACTGACACGCCCGTTGGTTTGCTTGCTCTGCTCCTGAAGCTGATTAAAATGGATGGAGTCTATCCCTAGCACGACCTCGCCGAACATTTGAATAAATCTGCGGTAACAGTCATAGGCGAAGGTTTCATTTCTCGACTGTTCTGCCAATCCACGCACGGTTTCATCATTCAGACCCAGATTCAGAATCGTATCCATCATACCGGGCATTGAGGTTACCGAGCCTGAACGGACAGATACCAGCAAAGGCCGCTCCGTATCTCCGAATATAGCCGACTGCGCTTCCTCAATGTCGTGCAGGGCGATTACGATCTCCCCCAATAAGCCCTCCGGAAGCTTGCCGCCTGAAGCAAAGTAGGCTCGGCACGCCTCGGTGGTCACCGTGAAGCCGGGAGGGATCGGGAGACCCAGTGTCGTCATTTCCGCGAGATTAGCGCCTTTTCCTCCTAGTAGCGCTTTCATCCCCAACTTACCTTCGTTAAATGAGTACACTCTTTTCAGCATTAAATTCATTCCCTCCACTTATCGAGATACATGCCTGAATTAATCTATATGTCTATTTAAAGTTGTAACACAAATCAGGAGGAAACTTCAATATATATGACGTAATATATACCTATAACATTCATTTATGATGTTTTAATCAATGAATAAACTTATTTATAAAACACTTTAATTCGGAATTAGACGTATATCGGGATAGAATGACACGACTTAAAAAAACAAAAAGGACATCTATTTAGACGTCCCTTTGCTCAGCTCAGATTTTATTTTTCTACATCTCTGTTAGCATCTTTTCAAAAATATTATAGCCGTTCGTTTCGCCTATATACGTATAACCGCATTGTGTGTAAAACTCGCTAAGCTTGTCATTGCCCGCAATACAGTCTAAACGGATTCGATCCTTGCCTGTGAAGTGGATGCCTTGTCCAATCCATTGCATCAGCTCACGGCCTAGCCCTTTCCCAGTGCTATCGCGATCCACAACCAAACGATGCAGATATACTGAGGTTCCTCCTTCAGAATCCGTTTCGTCTAGTCCCCACAACTTACGGTCCCATGCACTGGGCTGCTGCTGCAAGATCACTGCGCCTGCCAGGCTATGATCCTCTGATGCTCGGAAAATAACCACTTCTCCGCGTGCAATAGCGCCGCCCAAGTTGTGATCATCTTTTCCTTTTAGTAAGCGTCCCCATTGTGTGGAGCCTTTGCTGTGCAGCCATCTGGCCGTCTTTAAAATTAACTCCTGAACCTCAGCCTGATCTTCAGTGCTTGCCTGAAAAGCCATTAATTCTGGTGTGACGGATGATTTGACAATAGTCATTGATGTCATGCTGCACCTCAACTCTCAAATTTTCCTTATGTATAAAATATAGCATAAAAAATGAGCGTCTGATGATCTGGCAGAGCACCTATGATAACAGTCCAGTAATCTGGGACAAGTTTTCTCGTTCAAAATCTACTGCTTTCAAGCAGGGAGCTTCTTTTTCCATTCTATCCATACCATAAAGATCAAAAAGGGTATGCCGATACAGGCCAGCACCGGGGTTACGGGAAACCCAACAGGCTCGTTGATTTTAGCGGAAATGACTTTGGCTAGCATCAACAGACCTCCCCCCCAAAAGACGGAGCCCAAAATGAGAAGCCGTGGACGGTTTCCGATCATACAACGCATGAAATAAGGCACAATAAGTCCTATATATCCGATGGTACCACATGCCCATACAGTAACGGCGGTCAACACAATCGCGAAGGGAATGTATAGCGGACTAAGCTGCTTGGGGAATGCAAAGACAGAGCACACAACGAGAATTGTAAGCAATGCAAGCCAAAACGTGAATGATCCTTCTCTTATTCCCCAACCTCCCTGAGAGATTGCCCACTCTTGCTGATATTCTCCATATTCTCCAAGTAACACAATAAATCCCGACGCTGAACGAAGGACAACATCAATAATGAAACCAATCATGAATAAATGAACTCCCGCAGACCTTCCTCGAATGAAACGGACTTTATTCAATGTAAATACAATGAATCCCCCAAATACCGCTCCTGCAATACAAAGAGCCATACTACCAAAAGAGTCTATGTCCATCCCAAGTAAAAGGACAACACATAGCCCTACCATTGCCCCAGGCATAAGTCCGGTTAAGGTTGGTGATGCAAATCGATTAGCTGTTCGTAATTGTAAAAGAGTTCCTGAAACGGCCAGACATCCCCCAAGCAACAACATATCCAATGCAAATGGCATACGAGTATGGTATACAACTTCCACAAGCATAGGATTGGGATTTGAAGAAAACAACACTTCCAATACCTCTGCATAGCTGATAGGAAATATACCTGTGATTAGCGACAGAAACAAACCAAGGATCAATAAAATAAATCCTGCAACCAAGGTCAAAACAATTCTTTGTGGACGTGATGGAGCTGCGTTCGGTTCAGCAGCAATCGTCCCACCTCCACGTTCACCCACATGTATTTCTTGTTCACTCATCAGATTTAAAAGATCCCCTTTCCTCATTTACCATAAAATATGAATATCACTATACTCTTATCGGTCATTTATGGTGAAAAATGTAACCTTTCTAATCATTTTAACCGATGATATCCGTATGAGAAAAGATGGAAAGGTTGTGAATGAGGTGCCAAGCCGTAATCCATATCTCCTCAAAAAGATATTTGGCATAAACAAAGAACGTATACTCATCTTCGCGCTGCTGCTGATCCCGGCTATCGCTGCCTTTATTGGAACACGGCCTATGCCTGCACAGTATATTTTGCAAGGAGAAATGCATCCGGTCAAAGATCTTGGCGTTCAGGGAAGCGTGTTTTTTGCGTCTGTTCAAACGGGTATTGCTAACAATCTCCTGGAGCGTTGGAATGTATATTCCAGTGAAAATGTATCCGGGGGAGCGATTACATTTGAACCCCTTGCCCCTGATGAAGTGGACTCTTATTTGAAGGACCTCACAGAGACGGACACGCTAAAATATTCTGCCATGCAAGCCGTACATGCAGCGACGGAATTAAGCGTAGACAGCGACACAGCTGAGGCTACGGCGACGTTCTCGAATCTTAGCAAATTGGAGGATGCTCGCTATGCGGAGCTATTGACTCATTTGCAGGATCTTTCGGGAAATTCCTTGGGTCTGATGACAGGCATCGGACTGTATGAGGAAGCCAATAACATCGACTTTTCAGATGGCGGACGTCACAAAATCGCAGGCTCTGGCACGATGGAAGAATACGGAGATGTCGGATCGGTCGGTGGACTGGAGCAAAAGCTGCTGGGAGCCGAGGCTGCAAAGGTTGATCTATTTTTCGTACCGGCAGATTATGAATGGTACGGTGAGGAAGGCAACGAAGCAGAAGCTGCCCGAGTCCAAAAGGAGCATGGACTCAAGCTACGCATTATCCCCGTAGAAACACTGGAGGATGCTATCGTGTATTTGAAGCAACTAGACTGGGAGGAAGTACATCTTGAATGATTCAGATTCCAAAGCATTCCCGTCCAAGACAGCTGGCAGTGTACATCAAGCCTTACTAGCAGTGGGCACTATGGGTGAATTTCTCATCCTTATTTTTACGTTAGTGTATATTTACGCAAATGATTTTTATTACGATCATCTATACGAGCTGGAGCAAAAATTTACAGTTTTTAGCTTTGTTTTATACTACATGTGTTTTGTAACCTATCTGATCTGGCTAGTTCAAGTACATAAAGCCATCCGGCAAAAGCATTCCGATTATCCGATTCGTACCGTGGGAGCCATTGCTCGCATGATTCCTTTTATTAACTTGTGGGGATTCTCCAATACATTCACCCATATTTATAGGTACTTTGCGCTCCACCCCGAATTGGAGCGCAAAGCCCGTTATATTCAAAAGATGATTGTTCCGCTATATTTTGTCTGGTTTGGTGAAGGGATTATTAACCGGATTCTTATCTTACATTTTTCCCATATGGAGTCGATGTCCATGTTGCTGGGAGCTATCATGCAAACCACCAGAATGGCCTTCTTTTACTGCATGACACGGGTCATTCACAATAGTCTGGTCATGCTGAATAAAAAAGATGAAGAAGGATTGCATTAAAAAAACGAGCTGACCTCCACGGTCAGCTCGTTTCAATTTCCGGTAAAGTGCGTTACTCCATAAACAATATTTAATTCGTCTGTGCAGCAGGTACAATTCGGTATAATCCTGAAGTCTCGCCAGCCGCGGGACGTAATTCCTGGATGAACCATCCTAACGACAGCACTCCCTCCAGCCGATCATACTCAGCCTTCGTCAGTTCGGATGTAACAGCTTCGCTTCCTTCCTCCAGTGACAGCTCAGGCTCCCGCCCGAACGCAACGGCAATCCACGAACGGATGCCCCGGATCGTATTGTACTTGATCTGATATCCGTCCGTTACCGCGCTGACAAACACTTCCGGCTCTTTGGACGCCAGCCCGGTGACAAGCTCTGTATAATCAAAATCGGATGGTCCGTCCGTTGGCAGCTCATTTTGCTGCACCCGACGGATTAATTCGTCTTGGGACCAGCCTAAAGAGCGTAATGATTCCAGCAAGAGTGCGTCCCATTGGGAAATACGTACTCTTTTCGTCAATTCAGTCATCGTTTTTTACCTCCTTTGGGTCATGCACATCGTACAACCGCTCTTAACCCTAACGGTTAACCGGGTATGCTACATAATGGCCGGGACTGATTTCTCTCAGCTCGGTTGCATTGTTGTTATCCTTGTCCCATACTAATGAGCCGTCTGGTTGGGCCAAGCCCCCCTCCAGTCCCTCCCGCTCTCCGACTGCTCTCGGATCAGGCACAGGGATGGAGGACAGCAGCGCCTGCGTATAAGGGTGAGCGGGCTGCTCATACAACTCATCTGCATCAGCTACTTCTACCAGTCGCCCATGGTACATCACACCGATTCGGTCTGAAATATGCCGCACCATCGACAAGTCATGGGCGATGAACAGGTACGTCAGCCCGAACTCCTGCTGGAGATCCTCCAGCGTGTTAATGACCTGCGCCTGGATGGACACATCCAGTGCCGAAATCGGCTCGTCACAGACGATGAACTCGGGGTTCACGGAGAGAGCACGAGCGATGGAAATCCGCTGGCGCTGCCCGCCGCTGAACTCGTGCGAGTAGCGATACAGATGCTCCCGCTTCAGCCCTACCTTTTCAAGCAAAGCCACTACAGCATCCTTACGCTCACTCCCCTGATGCAATCTGTGAATATCCATCGGCTCACCGATCAGGTCAAGCACGTTCATACCCGGATTAAGAGAGGAATATGGGTCCTGAAAAATGCTCTGAATGCGCCGACGCAGCGGCTTGAGCTGTTTGTCGTTCAGCTTGGAAATATCCTGACCGTCAAAGCGTACCGTACCTTCTGTATAATCGTATAACCTTGTCAGACAGCGTCCAACCGTTGATTTCCCACTACCTGACTCACCGACCAGTCCGAACGTCTCACCACGCTTGA
The DNA here is from genome assembly GCF_038008045.1 of Paenibacillus sp. FSL P2-0173. Classification (NCBI taxonomy): domain Bacteria; kingdom Bacillati; phylum Bacillota; class Bacilli; order Caryophanales; family Paenibacillaceae; genus Paenibacillus; species Paenibacillus sp. FSL P2-0173. The sequence goes on along the minus strand of NZ_JBBOYK010000005.1, from coordinate 139,342 downwards.
TTTGAAAGCTCACGCCATCCACCGCCTTGAGCACCTCAGAGCTACGCCCTAACAAATCCTTTGCGGTCACAAAATGCTTCTTAAGCTGGTGTACCTCTACCAAGGGCTGATGCTCACCCAATACATCGTTTGCTTCACTCACCGTTATTCCCCCCTTCCGCTTGCCCCGCTTCGGGCGTCTCGTAGACTCCAGCAGGCACTGCGTCCGGCTCGTTCAACCAGCAGGCTGCTCGCTGATCCGGGCGCAGCTCCACCATCGGCGGCCGCTCCACACAGCGGGCAAACGCATGCGGGCACCGTTCCATGAACGGACAGCCCGATGGCGGGTTCAGCAGGTCTGGCGGCGTGCCCTCAATCGGCACCAGCCGCTCGCGGAAGCCGTTCGTGCGCTGGGGCACAGAACGCAGCAGGCCCTGCGTATACGGGTGGCCCGGACGATAAAAGATATCGTCCACGCGCCCCTCCTCCATCACCATACCGCCGTACATGACGATGACACGGCTACACACCTGGGCGACGACGCCCAGGTCATGGGTGATCAGAGCAATCGACATGTCGGATTGCTGCTTCAGCGTCTTGAGCAGCTCCAAGATTTGCGCCTGAATCGTCACGTCCAGCGCTGTAGTCGGCTCATCTGCAATCAGCAGCTCCGGGCTGCACGAGAGCGCCATGGCAATCATCACCCGCTGGCGCATCCCGCCACTGAATTGATGCGGGTATTGGTTCATTCGGCGCTCCGGCTCGGTAATGCCTACTTGTCGCAGCAGTTCTACAGCTGCTTGCGTAGCCGCTTCCTTGCTCAGTCCTCGATGTCTGCGGATCACCTCAACCAGGTGATAGCCAACCTTTTTGACCGGATTCAGTGAGGTCATCGGGTCCTGAAAGACCATCGCAATCTGGTTTCCGCGTATTTTGCGCCATTGCTTTTCCGTCAGGGCGGTCAGACTTTGTCCCCGATAACGGATATCGCCGTTCAGCCGCTTGCCCGGCGGGGCGATCATCGACATGATCGCTTTCGCTGTAACACTTTTGCCGCTGCCGGATTCTCCTACGATTCCTACCGTTTCTCCAGCATCAATATGAAAACTAACCCCTCGAACTGCCTGATTTTCCCCTTCACGAGTGAAAAAGGAGACCTCCAGCTGTTCGACGGACAGTAGATGTTCCGTCATTGTGTTTCGCTCCTTCCTGTCGCTCCTGGAGCCATTTGTAATGGATCTGTGCTATGAATCATCGTTTTACTAATTTGGGTTCAAAGCCTACACGCAACACATCTCCCAAAACATTAAAGCTCAACACAGTCAGTAAAATAAGTAGACCCGGGAATAATGCCATATATGGGGCCTGTGCAATATATCCTTGGGCATTATTCAGCATACTGCCCCACGTAGCGTTCGGTAGCTGAACACCAAAGCCGAGGAAGCTCAGTGACGATTCCATCATAATCGCTGAAGCGATATTGTTCGTCGCCCCTACGATAATTACCGGAATCAGATTCGGTACGATGTGCTTCATAATAATACCAAACGTACTTTGTCCCGAAGCTTTGGCGTATAGTACATACTCCCGTTCGCGCAACGTCATTGTCTCTGCACGAACCACCCGGGCAATGTTCATCCACATGAGCAGGGCGATAATAACAATGATATTGCCGACGCCCGGCTTCAAAAACACACTCAGCAGCAAAATAACCAAGAAAGACGGAATCGACATGATCAGCTCCAAAACCCGCATAAGCAGATTGTCGATCCATCCTCCAAAATATCCGCTCACAATACCTACCACTGCACCGATACTGGTCGCAATAATCATGGACGCAAAACCTACCAGCAATGATACACGTCCACCGTACAGTGCTCTTGTAAAATAGTCCCGCCCATAATCATCCGTCCCAAACCAGTGTGCCGCTCCCGGCGGTTGGAGACGCTCCAGCACGTTCAACTTATTCGGGTCCTGCGGCGATAAAAATGCGAAAATCGCCCCCAGCGAGAATACGATCAATAGTATGAGGGCGACGGCGCCCATTTTGCTCGTCATCAGCTCGATCCCGATGTTGCGCCATTTGCTCCGATTCATGAATTCACCTCGTTGATTTAATTCTCGGGTCCGCAATGCTGTATAAGATATCTGCAAGCAGATTACCCAGGATCAGCAGCAGAGCGGAAAATAAAGTAATCCCCATGATGACGGGATAATCCATTCCTTTTACCGCCGTCATGCCCAGCGAGCCAATGCCCGGCCAGGAAAATACCGTCTCCGTCACAATGGCTCCAGCCACCAGGTCCGCAACCGACATTCCGAGCAGCGTAATGATGGGCAGCAGCACATGCTTGAGCACATGTCGAAACAAAACCAGTCTTTTTCCAGACCCAAACGCGTATTGAATCTGCACATACTCTTCCTTGAGCTGCGTAATCGTGCTGGAACGGATGTACCTCACATACACAGACAGAAAGCCGAAGGCCAGTACAAAACATGGTAAAATTCCATGCTTAATCACATCCAGCACCGAATCCGTACCGATGGTACGCATCCCTGTACTCGGAAGCCAGTGCAGATAAATCGCAAATAAATAAATAAGTAAAATACCGAGCCAAAACAGCGGAACAGAAATCCCGATGTACGACATCAGATTAATGAGCTTGTCGATCCAGCGATTCCGATTAGCCGCAGCCGTCAAACCGAGTGGAATTGCAATCAGCACAGCCAGTATGATAGATGCGCCCATTAACCCGGCTGTAGCCGGTAGACGATCGAGAATCTGATCCAGCACAGGCTGGTGATTAATTAGCGAGTAGCCGAGATCACCCGTTAGGCTCTTTTTAAGCCATAATATGTACTGCACATAAGCGGGCTGGTCCAGCCCCAAGCTATGCCTCATTCGTTCAATGTCTTCCAGATGCATATTCGGTGTAACAAAAGAGAGAACCGGATCACCTGGAGCCAGCTTGATCAAGCCGAAGCAGACGATGGACACAAAAAATAGCATCGGTATAACTTGCAGCAACCTTCTGGCGATGAGTTGTCTCATACGTTTCCCTTCCCCTTGCTGTTTTCGAAAAAAATAAGCTGGTTAGCCCAGCTTATTTTTGAAAACCCTGTCTTATTTGTGATAAATTTTGGACAAATCCTCGAAAATCACGACCGGCTTCAACACAGCCTGATCAATACCGCCATACTGCTTGTCGAAGGCTACAATAGTCTTGGTGTAAGCAATCGGGTAGATGACAGCATCCTCAGCCAGCAGCTCCTGTACCTTTTTATAAATTTCTCCACGTTTAGTCGTATCCGACTCACCCGCGCCCTCTTCCAGCAGCTTATCCACTTCTTTATTTGAATAATGCGAATAATTGGAGGACGATCCGGTGCTATACAAAATACGATATGCATCAGGGTCATACCCCATGATATAGCCGCTGATCGCCAGATCGAAGTCCTTGGCATTCGTATCGACGAACTTTTGTGACCATGCTGAGGAATCCATGCTGTTCACGTCCAGCTGAACGCCTATGTCCTTTAACTTCTGCTGGATATAGAGCGCTTGTGCTTCCTGTACCTTGTTCCCGCCCGGAATGATAATGCGCAGCTTCAGTCCTTCAGCTCCAGCCGATTTCAGCAGCTCCTTCGCCTTGTTCACATCATTATTGAAAAATGCAACGTCGTTCGTGTGATACAGTACATCCTGTGTCAGAGCAGATTTCGCAGTATCTGCATAATCCTTGGAGCCATAGGAGACTTGAATCAATTCATCCTGATTCAATGCATAAGAAAGCGCCTGACGTACTTCTTTTTTGTTCAACTGCTTCGTATCACTGTTTTCATTAAACATCAGATAAGCCAAGCGACCTTCGCTGTAAGGGAAAATGTCAAACTTATCTGTTGCTTTAATGGTCTCTACATTTTGCGGATCGAGATAGTTTACATTGATCTCACCATTTTGAAGGGCCAAATTCGCAGCATTCGAATCTTTAACAATCCGGTATGTTACTGAATCCAGATGCGGCTTGCCGCCAACATAGTTATCGAACCGTTCGAGTGTAACGTACTCACCAGTTTTGTACTCTTTAAATTTGAAAGGACCTGATCCAATCGGAGAGTTGTTTTTCGTGCTTTTCTCAATATCCGCTTCATTCTCGAAAATGTGCTTCGGAATCGGGGATACCTGTACCAGTGCTGCCTCAAAAGCAGGAGCTGGCTGAGGAAGCTTAAAATCGACCGTTGTATCATCAACCTTGCTCGCCTGTACCGGTTTGCCATTAACCATAAAATTACTTCTCAAAAAGCTGTGCTGCTTCTCGTCCAAAATTTTGTTAATGGTGAAAACGACATCGTCAGCTGTCAGCTTCTCGCCATCATGCCAAGTCAGATCTTTTTTCAGTTTTAGTGTATAAGTCAGCTTGTCTGCTGAAGGAGTCAGACTGTCTGCCAAATAAAATGTCTTTTTGCCATTGTTCACTTGAAACAATGGTGCGAATATCGCCTGGTCTATCGTCAGACTTACCCGGTCACCCGCATAGTTCGGATTCAGCACCACCGGATCAGCTTGTACGCCAATGATCAGGCTGCCGCCATCTTTAGGCTGTCCGTTATCAGCTGTTGTGGTAGCTGTATCGGGCGTATTCCCATTCGTCTCAGACGTAGATCCAGAATTCCCGCCGGAGCATGCACTTACAACCAACATTAATACAATTAATACCAATACACCAGTCAAATTACGACGCATCGCTCTAGCCCCCGTGTCCTCTTAGTATGTAATAAATTTATTATAAATCGGAATAGTCGGATTTACAATCGGTCAAAAACTGTTTATTCCCCTTGTCATTAGCATTCCAGACATTATGTGATCGAATCTAGAAAAAAACACCCGGTAAGGGTGTCTTCAGAGTATCCACAAACTGATCAGTGCCAGGATGGCAGGCAGGCCTTGCTTTAATAAAATAGACTTATTAGCAGTTAATGCACCATACAACGCAGCCACTACCACACAAATGACAAAGAATAATTGGATTTGCCGCCCGATCACAGTATCCGGATAGAACAAGCCCCACACCAATCCGGCTGCCAAAAAGCCGTTGTACAGCCCCTGATTTGCAGCCAAGGATTTGCTTGCTTCCGCCAGCTCCTTCGAGGTGCCGAACGTACGCATCGCCCGCGGAGTCGTCCACAGAAACATTTCCAATATTAGAATGTACACATGCTCCAGAGCTACAATTCCGACCAATATTGAACTAAGTAAGCTCAAGTATATTCCTCTTTTCCACATAAAGTTACTATGAGGTGATTTTTAGATCTATTCTCGAAAAGTATAGTTCATCTTCCAAAAACAGTAAAGAGACCGAGCCTAAGGCCCGGCCTCATTTCTACATGAAGCCTTACATCGTTCTTGCAAAATCCAACAAAGATTTGGACATGCTGTTAATCTCGTCCGTAGATGCATTCACTTGCTGCGTTAGCGCGGCTTGTGTCTGTGTCAGCATAGACATATTACCGATATTGTGCAAAATCCGCTCGATGAGTGTCTTCATTTCGTCCAGACTGGTCTCGATATTTCCGGTTGCATCAGCACTGTGAATGGCAAGTTTTCTCACTTCATCTGCGACTACCGCAAAACCCCGCCCCTGCTCGCCCGCACGCGATGCCTCAATGGCAGCATTCAGACCCAGCAGATTTGTTTGATTCGCAATCTCTTTAATGAAGTTGGAAATGTTTTGGGTTTCTTCTGCACTGACTTTGGCTTGATTCGCTGCCTCTGTCGATTGCTCCTGAGCCGTTGCCAGCTCCTGCGCCTGGTTACTAACCGAGTTAACGCCGTTCACCATTTCCGTAATGGAATCGGAGAGATGCTGGATTTTGAGCGTAAGCTCATCCGCGACAGCCTGCTTCTCCTTTTCCACTGTGATATCACGAATGGTCCCGGCAATACGAATAGGCACTCCCTTGCTATCGCGTATGCTTCTTCCACTGTTTTGATACCAGCGATATTCACCATTTTTACTTTGCAAGCGACACACCATGTCATATGGCGTACGATCTGAATAGTCATTTAAATGATCAACTACAGCCTTAAACGCATGCTCGGCATCGTCAGGATGTATACGCGAACTCCAACTGCTTAGTACACTCGGGAAGTCCTGCTCATCCTTAAAGCCCAAGGTGTGGCGGAATTGCTGGGACCACCAAAATATATTATCCGGGTTCTCAATGTCTCCATCAGCCAGAATGACATCATATGGAGCTTCCACCAAAACACGATTGATGAGATCATATCTTGTAACTAGAGCCTGCAACTCCTCGGACTTAATCTTCTGGTCGTGCACATCCAATAGAGCACCCGCAATTCGAAGCGGCACTCCCTGCTGATCGCGGATCGTCGTTCCGGTAGCCCGGAACCAGCGGTATTCTCCATGCTTCAGCTTCAAACGATACTGTACGTCATAAGGCGTCTTTCCCGTAAAATCCAGCAAATGATCTGACAAAGCCGCCAATGACCTGTCATGATCTTCGGGGTGCAACCGGGATGCCCAGCTGTTTAATACATTGGGGAAGTCCTTTTCGCTCTGATACCCCAGCATAGCACGAAATTCTTCTGACCATGTGAACGTATTACTTGGATTGACGGGATCACCCGCAACTACCTCCATGTCCCATAAGCCAATCTCTATAGCCTTGGTAACAAGCTTCAGACGGATGTCAACATGTTGAGCATCCTTTTTCATGGACTCAAGCGCTTGGTTTACATTGTTTGCGATTTCTTGAACCTCGGAAGATTTGGTTGAAACTTGTATTGCGGCGGAATAATCCTTCTGCTGTATTCTTTGTGAAAGTTTGCGGCTTTCTTCTACTAAAGGAGCAAGTGAGTCGGTCTCATTTTTTTTAAAAAACATATATGCTCTTCCCTTCTAAGCCAATATATAAAACGATATAGTTTAATATCGGAATTTTATTAAGAATCATTATAAATAAATCTAAAATTGCATAGGTAATAAGAATCATTTTCATGTCCATATACCTATATATTCATACAAAAAACATCGAAAAATGTCGAAAAAGGAAAGGTCTTAATAAGTCTGGAAACGAAAAGAGCACCTTCGCAATACTTCACAAAGGTGCTCTTTCTGTCAACTATTCAGTTCGTCGCATCTTATTTAATTGAAGCAACGTATTCTTCGCCCTTTTCTTTATCATATTGGCCTTCCCATTTGGACATGACCACAGCGGCAAGCGAGTTGCCTAATACATTGACTACCGTACGCGCCATATCCAGAATGCGATCAATACCAGCGATAAAAGCCAAACCCTCCAGCGGGAGGTTCACTGCTCCAAGTGTAGCGAGCAAAACGACAAAGGAAGCACCTGGCACCCCTGCAATACCTTTGGATGAAATAATCAAAACTAGCACCAGCGTGATTTGTGTCGTGATTGGCAGGTCAATGCCGTACATTTGGGCAATGAAAATCGCAGCCAGTGCCTGATACAGGGTGGAACCGTCCAGATTAAAAGAATACCCAATCGGAATGACAAAGGAAGTAATTCCTTTAGGACATCCGAACTTCTCCATCTTCTCCATGATCTTAGGCAGAACACTTTCCGAACTGGCCGTCGAATATGCAAGCAACAGCTCACTTTTCAAAATTTTAATCATGGTCCAGAGTCGGGTACCGCAAAGCTTGGCAATTATTCCAAAAACAATCACAATGAACAGCGCCATGGAGCCGTACACCGACAAAACAAGCTTCAATAATGGCCATAACGAGGCCAATCCAAACTTGGCCACTGTCGTTCCAATCAGTGCGAATACTCCGAACGGAGCCAGGCGCATGACCTGATTGGTTACCCAGAACATGGCGTCGGCTACGCCTTCAAAGAAATTCAGCACGGGCTTGCCCTTGTCACCAATCGCCGCTACCCCTAGTCCAAACAGTACGGAGAAGAATATAATAGCCAGCATATCTCCCTCGCCCAGAGCTTGAATAATATTGGTAGGAACAATATGCACAATCGTATCTATAAAGCTATGGCCTGACTTCTCTGCAGTCTCCACATAGGAATGAATATCACTCTTGGCCAGGTGGGACATATCCACGCCGTCACCCGGTCGAACCAAGTTGGCAACAAGCAGTCCGAAAAGGATGGCGATTGTCGTTACAATCTCAAAGTACAGAATAGACTTGCCGCCAAGTTTACCTAGTTTTTTCATGTCTCCCACGCCGGCAACGCCGATAATGAGCGTCGAGATCACAATAGGCACGACAATCATCTTGATCAAGCGGATGAAAATATCGCCGATTGGCTTTAAGTAGACTTCCACCCCTGAATTGCCGTAAAATAAGGCACCAATAATAATACCTAAAGCCAGACCGATAAAGATTTGCATCGTCAAATTAATCTTTTTCACTTCGTGTCCCCCCTGGCTGATTTGTATATTTTTGCAGTATGCTGTTCTTAATATTCAAATGATGTTATTTATACTACAATCTGATCTATAAAAAACGACAATTATCTACAGCCACATTTATTTTTTTCTATAAATTCACAAACTTTAACGGCGAGCCTGTGAATTTAGCTCACATTGCCTTTCTGACTGAATACCCAGGAGGTGAATATGGATGAAGTTGAATACGCTCCTTTTCCTGCTCATGCTTGTATTTGTACCGCTCGCAGGTGAGCTGAATATTCACCCGTTCGCTAATACATTCCGTCTCAGCTTTGGTACGCCTGTATTTTTTTTCTTTCTGTTATCTATTCGTCATATTCCGCCTGCATTATCAGGAGTGCTTGCAGGGATAGCGGTAGTCGCCTTTCGCATCTTACTCAATCATTACACTCAGCCCGGTCTTCCCTTCGAAGAGTTGCTGACACTGCACGGCCCTACCTTTTTTTATTACATGGTCTACGGGCTGCTCTTCCAGGTCCTTAACATTAATGCTGAGCCTTACCGCGCGCTCCGCGTGGGCATCCTCTCTGTAGGGATTGAGGTTGCCGCAAGTGTGTCGGAACTTAGCGTCCGGTGGAGCATTGACGGCGATTTCTGGGACATCATTAAGATCAGCAAAGTAGCTTTCATGGCTATGATCCGCAGCTTCTTCGTGCTTGGGTTTTATAATATGATTCGGTTAAATCAATCGGTTCAGCATGAAGAGGCACAAAGGCAGCAGACAGAGCGAATTTTACTCCTTGTATCGGACTTGTATGAGGAGTCGGTCCAGTTAGGCAAAACACTATCACATGCAGAACAAATCACTCGTGAAAGCTACGAGCTGTACCGTGAGCTACAGCAGGATGAATCTCTGAAGGATAGAGAACATTACGCCAGACAGGCACTTCGTATTTCCGGACAGGTTCACGAGATTAAAAAAGACAGCCAGCGGATTTTTGCTGGTTTGTCCAAGCTGATTGATGCCGAAAGCGGAGTCCATTACATGGCTTCTCAAGAGCTTGGGGAGCTAATCATCCGAACGAACAGCAAATATGCCCAATCGCTGGACAAGTCTATTCGTTTTACCCTAGATGTCGATCCTTTGTTACCCAAGCTACATGTTTATACCGTTTTGACACTTATTAATAACCTGACAGCCAATGCGGTTGAAGCAATGAGGGACAACGGAAGGATTGACGTTTCCATTCGTTGTCTCCCGGGAAAAGAGGATATAGCCTCCTTTAGTGTTACCGACAACGGTCCGGGTATTCCTCAGCGGAAACGGGAAATGGTCTTCACACCGGGGTATACGACCAAGTATGATGAGGAAGGACAGCCGTCGACCGGTATGGGATTGTTTTATGTGCGTGAGGTCGCGGAGAGCCTTGAAGGAACGATTGAACTGCAACAGGATGAAGAAGAGAATACAGATAGATTACAGACCACTTTTAGAATTACATTGCCTTTACGGAAACTGACGGAGAAAGGAAGATAGCCCGGATGCGTTTTTATATTGTGGATGACGATCAGGGAATTCGTTCTATGCTGGCAGATATTATTGAAGACGAAGGTCTAGGGGAAGTCATCGGGGAAGCAGAGGATGGTACCTACGTGAATAGCGGCCTCCTGGAGTTGAACCGGATTGATGTATTGCTGATTGACCTGCTGATGCCGCTTCGTGACGGCATTCAGACCGTGCGTGCACTCGGCGATCAATTCAGCGGCAAAATCATTATGATTTCTCGCATCGAATCCAAAAACATGATCGGCGAGGCGTACTCGCTCGGTATTGAATATTATGTGGCCAAGCCTTTGAATCGACTGGAGATTATTGCAGTTATTCATAAGGTGGCTGAGCGTCTGCGCATGCAGCAATCGATTACGGATATCCAGCGCACGCTTCAAGGGTTGTCGATGTTCACATCGAATAACCCAACGGCAACAATTGAACCGACCCGAAACATCGTAACTTCCGGGCAGTTTCTGCTCTCTGAAATGGGGATGATCGGGGAAGCCGGGAGTATGGATCTACTGGACATGCTGGAATTTCTGGACCAGTATGAGGAGGAAACAGGCAATCTATCTCCCTATCTGTTCCCGCCGTTGAAGGATATATTTGCCAATGTGGCGTCCAAACGGTTGGGGGCTTCAGCCTCAGCAGTAGAGCTGAGTAAGGAAATCAAAGCATCGGAGCAACGTGTCCGCCGCGCTATTTTCCAGACGCTAAGCCATATAGTATCGCTCGGATTGACCGACTATACGCATCCTAAATTTGAAAATTATGCATCCAAATTTTTTGATTTTACAGAAATCCGCAAAAAAATGCTGGAGCTGCAAAACAATGTGGAGCCTTCACTGTCCCAAGCCCGCATTAATACGAAAAAGTTCGTACAGGTGCTCTATATGGAAGCAAAACGGCTATTACACTAAGCATTTTGCATAAATCCCAAGAGTATTCACAAATCAGCAATATATAGATCGGAACGGGTTAGTCCGTCTAAATATTGTACCTTCGAGCGTTGGGAATCGAATTATGCAAACTGCTGACATTAAAAGAAAAGCACCTGCATCTCCCCATGTATCTATTACTCGGAGATAAAACAGGTGCCCATCGTTGATGATTCGATATCCCTTTAGTCCAGACTCTTGTCCTGCCACTCCATAGTTTCCAAGAGATCTACACCATCGGACAGCAGACGTTTCAAGACATTCAGTTCTTCCGAGCTATAACGATTTAAAAATTCAAATAACTGCTGCTGTACCTTAACATGCAGTCGTTCATGCACAAGAAAGAGTCTTTTCCCCAACGGGGTTAACCGAAAATAAATTTCTTTCTTGTTGTCGTTAAGCTGGGTTCTGCGAATCCAGCCTTCCTTGATCAGCTTGGTGCTGACTTTCGAAACTGTACCCTTGCTCAGCTCAATTCGATCCGCTAATGTCGTAACATTAATCGGCTCATGCCTCCCGATACAGTCAATGACGTGCACATCCGTCAGATTGAGCGAAGCAATTCCATCAAAATGCTCGTGGATTTCTTCGAGAATAGTCATGCTCTCTCTCTGCTGATGCTGCTCCAGCTGGTGATTCATCTTAATGAGCAAATCATAAACATGCTGAACTGATGTCGCTTTCTCCATACGAACAAATGGTCACTCCTTTGGCATACTCCTCCTTTCATTATAGCCCATTTTTGTTTCATAGAAAACAATATATGTATACGAAAAGCTCCCCTTTAACATTTCCGTATATATACAAAATATATCTAGTGTAGATACTTTGTTTCCCTTGAAACAATTTTATTTTAGTGAAATTGAGAATGATTATCAACCCTTTTTTAAAAGTTATTTCTGTTTCACTCCAAACTAAGTAGGTATTTTCATTTTGAAAAATATAATTGTATAATCGTAAAATGAGAATAAGCTAGAAACAAGTTCTCCATAGAAGGGATGATGATACATGTCGGATGCAAACCAATTATTCGGTCAAGCACTGGTTAAATCACTGGTCGGGGAACGTGGACATATTCGAGTAGCTCGGGCTTTACCAGACATCGACGTCGAGCTGGCAGGGAAGAAAAATGCAGAAATGCCTTACAGCATTTACCAACTGCTGAAGCATATGATTTACTGGCAGCAATTTATGTTGGAGCATTTGGAAGGACGGAAGCCCCAGCTTCCGGGGAATGTCATGGAAAGCTGGCCCGAAGAGACTGGACCGCAAAGCGAAGAGGCATGGCAGGCTGTTATTAATGAATTTTTACAGGGCGTGGATCAGGCTGTGCAGATTGCCGAAACCGCGCAACTGGATGATTCACTAGCTCATTTCCCAGGTGAAACGAAAGCAGGACTTCTGCGGAATATCGCTTCCCACAATTCATATCATTTGGGTGAAATCGTACTGCTACGCCGGATTTATGGAGCTTGGCCACCACCAGGAGGCGGCTTTCCCGCTTAAGGCAACACCACGCTCTAATCAAGATTTCCCCCATCCGCTGCTTCATACCTCCATCATTGCATTGGGATTTAGGCACCACGAGGAACTCGCTTGCGTACCCTATATGGGAACCCGCTAACTCGACCTGAAGCCGTTTATCCGTAATCAGGTGCAATCCGAATAACGGTTCCCATGATGCAAGATCAAAGAGAGGTTTCGAGGTTATGGTGAGACACTTATATTTAAATCGTAATATCGCCTGTATGATCGTGATCAGCCTTATTGCTAACATGAGTGGGAGTATGATCCTTCCACTCTTTGCTATTTATGTAGAGCAATTCGGGATATCTACACTCGGCATGAGTATTTTATTTTCTCTGTTTTATGTGGGAAGATTTCTTGGTGGAGGCATGGCAGGACGAATTTATGAAAAGATTGGCGCAAAACGCTTGGGGTTGAGCCTACTCATTGCCGAAATCGCTTGTATGCTCCTGTTTCCGATTGCAACAAGCTTCATCATTCTATCCATACTGAGACTCCTCCAAGGCTTGGTAGCTATAGGGCTAACCGTCTTTGTAAGAGTCACGATCAACCATATGAGCACCGCAGAGAATCGAGGCACGCTCAATGGATATATCAGCAGCAGTGAAGGTGCCGGTATGATTTTAGGGCCTCTTATGAGTGGAGCTATTGTTTCTTATTTTTCTTTATCCATTCCGTTTTATTTCGTTGCTATTTTTGCATGTATATCCTTCTTTGCCGTTTCAAGAATGACTTTCGCTAATTCTCCCCTAAAGCCACAGCAACAACATTCCCCCCTTCAAAAACCGCATAGAAGAACCACATTAACAAAACAGTTGTTGCTTTATTCTACCGTTCATTTTCTTGAAATGAGTGCATTCGCTATATTTTTAACGTACTTCTCTGTATATGCAACCTACAAGCTCCATTGGAGTCCCGCAGAAATTAGCTTAGCTTTTACAATTATCGGCATATCAACCTTCATATCAGCACCCTTTATTGGCAAAATATCTGATCTACTTAAGGATCGCTTGATGCTTTGTATCATCGGTCTATTGTTGATCATGGTGGAAATCATCTTATTTCTTTGGTTCACAGAACCATGGATCGTATACTTAGCGATGTTCATCGGAGGTATAGGAGGAGCCAGCTATCTGGATTCCTTTTACTCGCAACTAGGGGATGTTATTCCTGAGGAAAATAGAAGCTCATTTATCGGCAACGTCGTATCTTTGTCCGAATTGGGGGCCATTGTGTCTCCGATCATCGCAGGTGCACTCATGGAACGGTTTAGCATCAACACTCCCTTTTACTACAATTTGATTTTGGTGTTGATCGCTATAGTTATCCAATATGTCATTCGATTTAAGTCGAAATCTATAAGAAAAAGGCCAATTGCATAAGCAACTGGCCTCCTTTCTTCTCATCACAGCTCCAACTCAACTGCAACCCCAAAATGATCCGATACAACTGGTCCTGTTTTTCCGTTCAGTACAACGGTTGAGGATTGTACCTGTGCAGCCTTATTGGAGAAGATAAAGTCAATGCGGAGCGGCTCCGCATTACTTTCCCAGCCAGCAATAGCTTTAATCACCGTGTGGCCTTCATCACGTACTGCTGCATTCGGATAGGTGTCCGACCAGCCGGATTGCAGTACATAGTCATATCCTTCTCCGCGTACTTCAGCCGCGTTGTTGAAATCACCCATCATGAACACAGGAGTCGGAGCAAAAGAATTTAGCACTTTTGTTGTACGATCCCATAGTCCACGGAAGGATTCTTCATCATTCCACCAGTTATAATGTCCACTTACAAACCAGGTCTGCACTCCGCCCACCACAGTTTGAATGCCGACAATTTTACGCGAGCGGTAGTTGTCATAATCCTGTAGCGAGGAAACATATTCGTTCACCGTAGCTGTAATTGGTGTTTTGGACAGAATCGCCAAACCCTCGTCGTATTTGGCAAAACCAACATGCGCGGGAGCCCACGTCCAATGATAGCTATCAGACAATAGCCCGTTCAGCACATAAGCATAGTTATCACGCTTAATGACAACTTCAGGATCTGCGCTATAGTAAGCGCCCAAATCGTCCGGCGACAAAGGAGTCTCTTCCATGGACTGGTTCACTTCCTGCAAAGCAATGACATCAAACTGCTGTTCATCAATAAAAGCAGCCAGTTGCTTTAGCTTATCGTGCTGGTTTTCTTCCATCCAAGCATGTGCATTTAAGGTTAACAACTTCAAAGTAATCACCTGTTGAGTATGTCTTGTATATCTGATTTAAGCACATCGGCCTTCGGTCCGTAAACCGCCTGCACCCCATTATCTACTTTTATCAAGCCCAAGGCACCCAGCGCTTTCCACGTCTTTTCGTCCCCAACGGCATCTGTATCCTTCACCGTCACACGCAGACGGGTCATGCAAGCGTCCACCTCGACAATGTTCTGCTCACCCCCAAGCGTCTTGATGATATCCGTAGCCAGTTGATTTTGAGTGGAAACAGCTGCCACACCTTCTGTCTTCGTATTCCCCACCTCGGAAGTGCCCTGAGGCTCCTCATCCGTATAGTTCCCCAGTCTTCCCGGCGTAGCCATTTTGAATTTACCGATCATAAAATAAGCGATAAAGTAGGTTGCTACCGCAAACACCACACAAGTCAGCACGAAGTTAATAATATCCTGCACCAAACCCGCATTTATAGACAACGGCAATCGGGTCAGCAGTTCAATCATACCAAACGAATGTAAACGCAAATGTATGATGTCGGCCATTCCGAACGCAATACCGGTAAGAACAGCATAAACCACATACAGCACAGGTGCTACGAACATAAACATGAATTCCAGTGGCTCCGTTACCCCTGTTAAAAAGACAGCTGCGGCTGCCGAAAAGATCATCGACTTGTACTTGCTGCGTTTATCTTTGTCTACACGGCGATACATAGCCACCGCTAGTCCCATAAGGATTCCTGCTCCACCGATCATTTGTCCTACCTTGAAGCGGGCAGGCGTCACGCCTTCCAACAAGCTATTGTAGGCTGTCGGATCGGTACCACGAAGCGCACTCAGGTCACTTGCCCAAGCCAGCCACAGCGGGTCTTGCCCGGCAACGACGCTTCCTGCCCCGGAACCCGTAAGTGTCGTGTAAACGCCACCAAGTTGAGTATAGTTAATAGGAACAGTCAGCATATGGTGAAGTCCAAAAGGAATCAGTAGTCTTTCCAGTGTACCATAGACAAATGGCGCTACAAAAGGAGCCGACTCTCCCGAAGTCGCCAACCAAATACCGAACTGATTAATCCCCCCCTGAACAAATGGCCAGATGGCAGACATGATCAAACTTACGATGACAGACCATAAAATCACGACAAAAGGAACAAAACGTTTACCGTTAAAAAAGGCTAAAGCGTCTGGCAGCTTACGGTAATTGTAGTACTTGTTAAATACCACGGCCCCGACAAATCCGGAGATGATACCGACAAACACACCCATATTAAGTGCAGGCGCCCCTAAGACAGAGGTAAAATAGCCACTAACCGGAATGGATGCACCAAAAAGAGTGTGGGTGGTGGCACCTTCCTGGGTTAGCATTTTCGAGGACACACCCAAAATCGTTCCTGTTGAAATATTAATGAGAATAAAGGCAATTAAGGCAGCAAAAGCCCCGCCCGCTCGTTCCTTAGCCCAGGAACCACCAATCGCCACTGCAAATAGAATGTGTAAATTATTGATAATACCCCAACCCAAATTCTCCATGACCCCGCCGACAGTCAACCAGAAATGGATATCGCCAGCCAACATCGCCACTACTTTACCGAGCGAAATCATAATCCCTGCTGCCGGCATGACAGCAACAACCACTAGCAGTGCTTTCCCGAGCTTTTGCCAAAAATCAAATGATAGAAGTTTTTTCATGCTCCTTCAATCTCCATCCCTTATAGTATGTACAGCGTTGTTCGTACCCTATAAACATTATGCAATCGGTTGCACAATTATTATAATGATATCGCTTTCTATTGGCAATACCCTAATTGTAAATATCTTGGTTAATGATGATGTAAAAACTCGAAAAAGCCGCGAATTTGTTGATTTTCGAGCAATATCGTATGATAGAACATAATATTTCCTGCTTGAGATAGCAAAAGGAGACGAAGACGATGGCAGTAACCATCAAAGATGTCGCAAAACGTGCTAATGTTGCTACTTCCACCGTATCCCGTGTCATTCAAGACAGCCCCAAAATCAGCGAAGCCACCAAGGCACGTGTCCGTAAAGAAATGAAGGCGCTTGGCTATGAACCCAACTATTCAGCTCAGAGTCTAGCTAACCGTGTCACACAGTCGATTGGCATTATTATGCCTGAATCGGATGTGGCAATCTTTCAAAATCCCTTCTTTCCGGAAAGCCTTCGCGGGATCAGCGAATGGGTGAATGAGCACAACTATACACTGTCCATTGTCACAGGAAAAACGAGTGATGAATTGCTATCCCGCGTGAGGCTGATGAGCCGGACCGGACGTGTTGACGGCTATATTGTTCTGTACTCCAAGCAAAAAGATAGCATCGTGGAGTATCTTCATCAAGAAAAAATACCTTACACCGTAATCGGTAAGCCTCAGCAATTTGTCAGTGAAACTACCCATGTAGACAACGATAACTACCAGGCTGCTAAGGATGTGGTCACTTATTTGACTGGGCTGAATCATCAGCGCATTGCTTATGTTGGCGGTGATCATGAACAGATCGTGAATATTGAAAGACTCCGAGGCTACCAGGATGCGCTGCGAGAGGCGGGCTTGCCTCTACCCAAGGAATACGTGGTCAGGGAGCCATTTAATCTAGAGGACATGCGCACATTATTGCAGGCTACCCCGCCGCCTACCGCGATGATCGTTAGCGACGACCTTGTAGCCATGGCAGTACAGAAAATGCTCTCTCAGCTCGGCGTGTCCATGCCAGAGCAGTTATCCATGGTGAGCTTCAATAATCTAATGCTGGCTGAGCTGATGAATCCCCCTCTCACTTCCGTGGATATTGATATCTTCACTCTAGGTTATCAGGCAGCCAAAAGCCTGATTGAAAAAATCGAAGACCCCAAAGAGTTGACCAAACACATCATTGTTCCCCACCGAATTGTGGAACGCGAGTCCAGCCAGGTACTATGATTCTCTGAGGAATGAACAAGAACTGATTTTGTGGAAACCCATAAAATCAGTTTTTTTGCGTTGACAGGGCAAACGGTTGCACTATATACTGAACTCGCTCATATACTGGTTTCGTTAAAACAACGATCTCATTTTCCGAGAGGGGTACACAATCATGGTTTACAACCGATTATTTGACGTAGATAGCTGGAAGCTGACAACACACACTCTACATAGCACACACATGCGATTACAGGAAAGCATAACGTCCATAGGCAACGGTTATATGGGCATGCGCGGCAATTTTGAAGAAGCTTATTCAGGTGATCATCATCAGGGAACTTATATCTCCGGTGTATGGTTCCCCGACAAAACAAAGGTCGGCTGGTGGAAAAACGGCTATCCTGAATATTTTGGCAAGGTCATCAATGCCATGAACTTCATCGGCATCAGTCTGATCGTAAACCAAGAGGAAGTAGACTTATTTACGGCACACATCAGCGATTTTGTGCAGGAATTGGACATGAAACAGGGCATCCTGCGACGCACCTGCACCGTGAACGACCAGGTTCGTATCACTACGGAGCGTTTTCTGAGCCTCACCACTCGTGAGCTATGCCTGATTGATTACCAAGCAACGAATATAAGCGAGCAGCCTCTAACCATAGAGCTTGTCCCCTATTTGGACGGCAATACGAAGAATGAAGACACGAACTATGATGAGGTTTTTTGGTTGGAGGAGGCCCGAGAGGTTCAAGAACAATTCATCAGCCTGTCCACAACAACTATAGATAATCCCTTCGGTATTCCGCGCTTTACCGTAAACGCTACCATGGGTATTGTGACCGAGGGACAGGAGCAGCAGACGACGGAAGAGAGCTTTTTGTACGCTGCACGCCACTATCAATACAGTGTCGCTCCGGGCGACAGTATCCAGCTGCAAAAGATTGTGGCTGTTACCACCTCACGGGATATGGAAAAGGATGCACTGATTCCACAAGCTGAACGCATCGCCGTGGAGGCTGTGAACAAAGGCTACACTTCGCTCAAGCAGGAGCATGTCGCAGCTTGGGCCAGACGTTGGGACAAAGCCGATGTAGAAATCGAGGGAGATACAGAGGCCCAGCAGGGAATACGCTTTAACATTTTTCAGCTGTTCTCTACGTACTACGGCGAAGATGCCCGTCTGAACATTGGTCCCAAAGGCTTTACAGGTGAAAAATATGGCGGTGCCACCTATTGGGACACAGAAGCATATGCCGTACCTATGTACCTGGCGCTCGCAGACCCGGATGTAACCCGAAATCTGCTGCTGTACCGCTACCAACAACTTGAGGGTGCCAAGCATAACGCAGCCCAGCAAGGGCTACGGGGTGCACTATACCCTATGGTCACTTTTACAGGTGTGGAGTGCCATAACGAATGGGAGATTACCTTTGAGGAAATTCACCGTAACGGGGCCATTGCGTATGCCATCTACAATTACACCAACTATACGGGGGACCTGAGCTATTTACGGGAATATGGAATAGATGTACTGGTCGAAATTAGCCGCTTCTGGGCCGACCGGGTTCACTTTTCCAAAAGCCAGCAGCAGTATATGATCCACGGGGTTACCGGGCCGAACGAATACGAAAATAACGTCAATAACAACTGGTATACCAACACGCTGGCTGCATGGGTTTTGAAATATACATTATCGGTCTTACCTCAAATTTCAGCAGAAAAATCGGAGCATCTAGCAGTTACGGCTGATGAGCTTGCACATTGGCAGGATATCATCACTCACATGTATTATCCCTATGATGAGGAGCGGGAAGTCTTCGTACAGCACGATACCTTTATGGATAAGGATTTGCAGCCTGTATCCTCCCTTGATCCCAGCAACCTTCCACTAAATCAGAAATGGTCATGGGATAAAATCCTTCGTTCCTGCTTCATTAAGCAGGCAGATGTGCTACAAGGGCTGTATTTCTTTGGAGACCAGTTCACGCTGGAGGAAAAAGCACGCAATTTTGCATTTTACGAGCCAATGACTGTTCATGAATCCAGTCTGTCCCCGTCCATTCACGCCGTGCTGGCTGCCGAACTCAAAATGGAGGAAAAGGCAGTCGAGATGTATAAGCGGACGGCCCGTCTGGATCTGGATAACTACAATAACGATACCGAAGACGGACTTCATATCACTTCCATGACGGGAAGCTGGCTGGCGATTGTACAGGGATTTGCCGGGATGAGAACGTATCGTGAAACATTAAGCTTCTCCCCCTTCCTGCCACAGGGCTGGAACAAATATACGTTTAAAATCAACTATCGCGGTCGCTTGTTAAGTATTCTCGTACAAGAAAATGAAGTGATCATTACCCTGTTGGACGGAGAACCGCTGACGCTGGAGCTGTATGGAGAGCCAACGCACATTACCAGTGGGCAGTCGTTAATGACGAACAGCGTTTCATAAATCGGGCAGACAGGGGGAAACCAAATGAAAGCAGTCATTTTTGATCTGGACGGAGTCATTACAGATACCGCCGAATATCATTTTCAGGCATGGGGCAGCTTGGCGGCAGCGCTGAGCATCCCTTTTGATCGGGAATTTAATGAACAGTTAAAAGGAATCAGCCGTACGGAATCGCTCGACAAAATACTGGCGCGCGGTAACCTGTCCGATAAGTTTTCAGAAGAAGGCAAGCAAGAACTGGCCACACGGAAAAATACGGAGTATCAGCGGCTCATTTCAGCTGTAACGCCCTCGGACATTCTTCCAGGCATTAAAGCGCTACTGACAGAACTTCGTGAAGCCCGAATCGGCATCGCGCTGGCCTCTGCAAGCAAAAATGCAGCGTTTATCCTGGAGCGACTGGAGCTAGCCTACTATTTTGACAGTGTGGTGGATGTTACCGCCATTCGGCATGGCAAACCTGACCCGGAAATTTTCCTCACCGGAGCCGCAAATCTAGGCGTTCAGCCTGCCGACTGTATCGGTATAGAGGACGCACAGGCTGGCATACAGGCGATCAAGGGCGCCGGGATGTTCGCGGTCGGTGTAGGAACACCTTCGCAAATGCAAGGTGCGGATATCGTGGTAGCCACTACTGCCGAGCTTTCTCTGAGCATGTTGGAGTCACATTTTATCAGAGGATGAAAAAGAAAAAAAAGATTATAAGGATCATAAAGACCGACTCTTAATGAATCGGTCTTTTTTGTCTGCTCCAAAAACCAGATGAGATCCGCCGCTAGGTCACCGTCTATTTTCTGTCTGTAAAGGTATACTCTTTTTAACAAACAATTAACGGTTGCTTGGTGAAGTGAATAGCAAATATCATTTTCTTCAGTAGCATCACTATATTGGAGTTTAATTGACAAAAGTGTGTCAGTAGCTATTTGTATATTTCTTCAGAAATAATATCGCCTGTTAAAAATTGATTGGTAATGTTGTAATAGCCCGTCAGGCTAACTGCATCGGGATTAATTTGTAAATCAACTTGCCAGATTTCAACTCCATTTTTGATGGAATTTTGAACGGTTTGCATAACATAACCGCTGTGTTTCCCAGAATTCCCAACTTTGAATCCATTGTTTTCATAAACTAAACAAACAATCAAAATCGCACGTTCATTTATAGATAAACTTCCACTGAGTTCACCCATGTGCTTGATAAAACGTTCAAAAGAATTAAATTCAGCGTTTTTTTTGATTACAATATGATCGCCCATCTCGACATGTAAAGTGGTTAATGGCGTTTTGACCTCTACATAAGTTTGATCCACCAGAAAATCCAGTTTTGAATTACCAAGCTTCGTTTCCCGGATGACTGTCTGGAAATCGCCAATCATATCTTTAAATTGACCACTTGAAATGAAATGTTCGATATACCGATTGGCCGCATTTTGGTTAATCCCAATCCATGACTTCGATTCAACGGATGGTAGATCCAGTGAAATGGCTTCAATGGTGAACTGTGTTTTTCTTTTAGGGTCATTACTACGCGAAACAAGACATGGGATATCATGAAAGACAATGTTTCCTATACTGCCTGTAGCAGGACAATGGCAATCGTGTAGCTCCCCATCCAGTTCAACCATCATAACAAATCGATTTTTCTTTTTTCGAATTACACCCTCAAGAAGAGGAGAAGCAAAATGAAAATGACTGCTTATATTCTCCATTACAGTTAAGCTCCTTCATTTCAGCGATTTTGGATCGTCTACAGAAACCACATGGAACTGTGTACCCCTCATAAAACTATACTGCTCGTCTCCTGACAACAGTGTGTCAGGAGGGTGATGGTAGGACGTATTTTCCGGCGGTGAGGACTGCACTATTGTTACCTTTGATGTTCAATACCGTTTTAATTATCTTTCCGTTTAAAAAGCGCGGGGCAATAATAATCTAGGATGATAACCGGGAATCATTACTTTCTATAGACCAAATTCTGATGGAGAGAACACTACTGACATACAAGTGTCAGTAGTGTTTTTTTATAGTGATTAAAAACAATTAGGTTTATAAATACAACTGAAACACAGGAGGGATGGAAATTGAATAAAACCGAACGGCAATTAGCGATTTTATTGGAGCTACAGCGTAGGAAGGTTCTAAAGGGAGAAGAACTAGCGGAGAAGTTAGAAACCAGTGTACGTACGATTTATCGAGACATTCAGGCTCTTAGTGAATCTGGCGTTCCGATTATCGGTGCACCTGGACACGGCTACTCTTTAATTGAAGGGTATTTCCTACCCCCGATTAGCTTTACGGTGGAGGAAGCGGTCTCCCTTTTACTTGGAGCCGAATTCATTGAACAGCGATTTGATAATCAATATAGTCAAAGTGCTCAGTCCTCTCGGGGAAAAATTGAAGTGATCTTACCTGACCCCATTCGTCATGAAACTGATCGAATCCGCAGTGGTATTCGTTTTCGACTTCAATCTGAAGACCCTGAATTAGGTGAAAGGGAAAAATCCAATATAAAAACGATTCGTATTGCCATGATGGAGGGAAAGAAAATACATTTTAAATATACGAAGCGAATATCGGAATCGGAGAATAGTCGTGAAACGATACGAACAGCCGCACCTTTAGGATTAGTTCTTGTGCAAGGAGGGTGGCTGCTTGTGGCTCAGTGTGATCTCAGAGGAGAGCATCGACATTTTAAAATATCTCGCATGAGTGATGTGAGTACAATGATCGAAAGTTTCGAATTACCTCGGGACTTCAATTTGCATACGTATCGTCCGGCAGATGATCGACATGTAACCATTCGAACCGTATTTAAGCCCGAGGTTGCAGATAAAGTCGATGAATCAAAAATATATTTTATGGAACATGCTGAGCTTCTTTTGAGTGGCTATTATGTAGACTTCCGTGTTCGATATGCTGAGGAATTATTGCATTGGATTTTGAGCTGGGGATCTAATGTTAAAGTATTGGAACCTGAATCCTTTCGAAGTCGTGTCAAAAAAGAAGTGGAAAGTATGTTGAAGAACTACTGACAAACTGTTGTCAGTAGAAGGCTTGTATATTGTAATTATTCCAACTGAAAGCGAGGTATTCAACATGAATACAAATGAAAACAACAATGCACTGGTGATCGCAAAAGCTTATTTTGAAGCGATGGCAAATAAAGATATCGAAAAGCTGATGACGCTGGTTTCGGACAAAGTCACTACGACCTCTCCCTTAGGTAACCTTGAAGGTAGAGAATCATTCCAAAATTTTGCAGAAGGATTTGCCCGGATGATTAACAAGCTAACACTCATTACAGCATTTGGAGATAATAAGGAGGCTGTGATCGTATATCATTCCAACACTATTCCAGTTCCGGATGCAACGGTTGCCGAATACATCGTCGTAGAGGATAACAAGATTTCCTCCGTTCAAGTGATCTACGATGGAACACCTTTTGCTGCTTACGCTGCAACTCAATCCAAACACTAAACCATTGGATCTATATAAATAATAAGCTTTGATACTTGAAAGGAAGAACCTACTGTGAACCAAAATAATACATCTAATTTTGAGAACGCGGAAGAAGTTATTGAGAAAATATTGCGTGAACGACATGCTACCAAAGAGTATAAAACAAACGTAATCATCCCAGAAGAAACGTTGAATGAAATTTTTGAACTTGCCGCGACAGCTCCTTCAGCCTGGAATCTTCAACACTGGCGCTTTCTGGTTATCCAGAATCAAGAACAAAAAGATCGAATCAAACCGATCGCCTTTGGACAGCAACAGATTTCAGATGCTTCTGCTGTTGTTGTCATTCTCGGTGATCTTGAGGCAAACCGAACTGGCAGAGAAATGTATAACCGTCTTTATGAGTCAGAATTCATCTCGGAAGCAGTGCGAGACATCTTGTTATCCCAAATCGAAAGAGGCTATCAAAGCCCTCAATTCGCTAGGGATGAAGCAAACAAAAATGCTGCTCTCGCAGCTATGCAACTCATGTTAGCTGCCAAGTCGAAAGGCTACGATAGTGGTCCAATAGGTGGATTTAATCCTGCAGGACTGCCTGAAGCTCTGAATATTCCTGGGCGGTTTGTCCCTGTCATGATTGTCACTCTTGGTGTAGCCGCAACCCCTGCACGTTCAACAACACGTTTCTCCCTTAATGAATTAGTTATTCATGAATCCTTTTAAGGATTCGCGACAAAGAACCATCTGTCTCAAGATGGTTCTTTTTAGTTCATTCTGCAAGAAGGTTGGAGAAAAAGTGATCTAGTGGCGCGAAGACAAGAAGGCAACCAGCCTAATATCCTATTACAACAAAAAAACGAATACCAAGGCTGGTTACATCTTCGAGCTTATCCCCGCATCCTCACGCAGCCACTGAAGCACATCTCGCTGGTTATCTGGTGAGACACCGTGATCCGTCGGGTATGTTTTGAATGTGGAGTGAGAAGTCCTGGTCTGGAAATATGCCGCCGTCTCATGGCCGATGCTCACTGGAAATACAGAATCGTATTCGCCGTGGGAAATAAATACGGACACGTCCTCTATGCTTTGCAGCGCGTATTCTGTTTTCACAAAATCAGGTACATAGCCGTTCAACGCTACAATCCCCTTCAACTGATTGCCAAGGGTAAGCGCAAGTGACATCGACAAAATCGCTCCCTGACTGAAGCCGAGGAAATACCGTTTACTAGGATCAACCGGATATTTATCTGTGGCATACTGTACGAACGCCTGAAGCTGTTCAATAGACCGATCAAACTGCTCACGCAGCGGATTACCCAGACTTTTCAGCTCATAATATTGGAATCCTCCACTCATGGGAAGGTCTCCACGAATGCCGATGATAATAAATTCCTCTGATAGCAGCTCCACGACTCCGAACATATCCTGCTCATTGGACCCTTTCCCATGCAGTGTAAAAATGGTTGGATACGTACGGTCGGGATCAAGCTGGCTGGGCAGGTGAATATCATAGCTATATAAAGACGACATATTATTTCCCCCTCTTAACAATAAGTTTATTGCATACCTCCACGGATACAGTTCACTACAAACCATTCCTATACAAAATCATTAACACTAAAATATTAGTAATATTTATTTTATATTTATAATAGAAATGTACTCTTCAAAAGGAAACATGTCAACCCGTATGAAAACTTTCCAACTGCTCCCTCCACTCAATTTATATTTGTGAACTGATATAATGGAAGAGTTAAGCTACTACCCGATCAACTATTCTCTCTTAGGAGACTAATGCATATGAAACCAACCTATCTTATGGATGATACACAGTGGCAACAGCTTATTCAAAATGTGGCTGACCATTTTAATGACGTGACGATCAAACGAGGTTTCCAGTATTTTAAGCAAGGAAAGGTAAAAGAGTTCGCAATGCCTGATGCCGATCATATTGCAGCTGTCGTGGATGGAAGCGAGCTATACGAGGTGGATCTCCACTTAAGCGCTTTTGCTGCCAGCAGATGTACGTGCCCTGTCCACACCAACTGCAAGCATATGATCGCCGTACTACTGAATTACGCGAATGAACAAGAACGTTCTGTACATGCTTTAGTGAACGCTCATTCGGCGGGATTCACTCGATTGGCGGCAAAAGCTGACACGGGTACTGTACCTCCTTCCCGGTCGAGCCTTTCACCGGATCACAAGGAAACAACAAGAAACGCTCTCAGTAAAACTGCAAGCCAAATACCAGACATGCCCATTTCAGAGTGGCATGATCTGTTCGATCAGTGTATCGCCCTTAACCGTGTGAACACACAAAATTCCCAATATGTCCAAAGCGCTTTAGCCTCGATCTATGCTGTGAAGCCACCGCTTTCACCCGGCATGCAACAGCTATACGGACTGCATGCTCATCTGCGTGTGCTGGAAAAGCTGGTGCCTCAGTCTCCCATGCCGGGCTATCCCTCTCATACCTATATGGGGTATTACACGCAAATTGCTGCCGATGAGCTTAAAGAAGCTATCGAGCGTGATTTTGAGAGTCCACTGGAGCTGACCGATGAACCAATGCAAGAAGCCCGTATGGCAGAAACCTTAGCCTATTTACGCCAAAAAATGCTGACAGAATCGCGTAACGGTACTTATTTTTCAGACGCGTATTATCAGTTATGGCTGCACTGGGTGCACAGGGTGCATCACGAAAGGCAGGACTCCAGCATATATACGGAGGAATTACAGCATTTACAGGCGGCTGAAGAGGAGCTCGGCACAACTTTAGCACGGCTTCCGTGGATGTTGGCTCGCAGCTGGATGCATATTTTCCAATCGCACGATAATGAAGCCTGGGCACTGCTTCAGGAGGCGGAACGAGCTTTTCCACTAAAAATTTCTTCCGGTCAATTGCTTTTGTTCTTACAGGCGTTGCGTAAAGCCGAGGATTGGGCACGTCTCAAGGACGGACTGCGACATATCGGCCCCCTGCTTCACAGTCATCGGGATGACCATTTACAAGATTATATACATGATTGGGATCTGGTTTTACAGCACCTTCCAGAAGCGGAGCAGGACATGTGGGACACGCTGGTGGGTATGCTTCCATTTGCCGGGGGAATGTATGAAGAGGCGCTGCTTGCTCACGAAAAATGGCGGTCATGGATCGACTATCAGCTAAGCATACGCAGTGAGCCTTTGAGTTTTCGAGTGAGTGTGTTGCAGCCCATTGAAAAGAACGCGCCTGAGTTACTACTCCCCTTTTACCATCAGGCGGTAGAACGTTATGTGCTAGAAAAAAACAGGGCCAGCTATAAAGCAGCAGTCAAGCTGTTAAAGCGACTGTTCAAGCTGTACAAGAAAATGAAGCAGGAATCACGCTGGGAGCTGTTCTTTACGACCTTCACCAGCCGTCATAGCCGCCTGCGGGCGCTACAGGAAGAATTACGGAAAGGGAAATTGTTATCATGAATCAATATACCGAAACGATTACCGTCCATATCCAATTAACTACCTATGGAGACGCGCTGATCTATGGCGATTCCTCCATGAACTATAGCATTTCCGGCCAAATTCTGAAGCAGCGTTTGTTTGCTTGGCATGAGGCTTCGTTTTATGGCACTGAGCTGGAGATTCAACATGTTCAAGACACGGATATTATCCTGCTGCCCTCGGAGCAGGTGATTCCCTTTCTGGCAGAGCGCGAGCTTCTGAAGCATATCGAATGGGTCTGGGACGAGGCCAATGCCCCGTGGCTCCGGCTGATCCCTTTACTTGCTCACTGTATTGAGGCAAAAGCATATGTGCCCAGCTTCACAGCGTTCCAGGCGGGGAAGCTGCAATGGAAGTGGGATGCGGAAGCACTGGAAAACATCCAACCGGCAGAGCTTGCTTTGCTCGACCGCTTGGAGAAGGACGAGCAGGAAGGGCTGATAGCGGCGTTCTCGGCTGCCGTATTTCAGCGCTGGTACGGCACCGAAGCGGAAGCCGCCGATTTGCGAAGAGAATATCCGATTCTCTTCGCCCCCAATCGCCCGGCGGCGGGTCTGGACGCGCGGGCCTGGCTCATCGCCATCGGCTGGAAAGCCGATACCGCGCCATTTCGGCCACTTCTGCAACTGCTAGAGCCAGAGCTGGAGGACGACGAGCCGTCCTGGCAGCTCAAGCTTGTGTTGCAGGACAAGCAAGACCCGGCGTTGCTGGTGTCTGTACAGCTCGCCGATGATGGGTACGCATCCGGCTCATGGCCCGATGCCTGGACAGCACATGTCCGTGAGCGCTCTGCCGGGTGGCTAGAACGTTTGACCTCGATTTTGCCCGCCGGGCAGCGTGCCGGAAGCCGCGATGACGTGCTGAATCGCCCGCTCTCCGACGAAGCGGCGTGGCAATTCCTGACGACCGACAGCCAGCGTCTGCTGGAAAGCGGTTGGCAGGTGCTGCTCCCGGCTTGGTGGGAGGCAGCTACCCGCAAGAAGCCAAAGCTGCGGGCCAAGGTACGCCCGGGCGAAGGGGCGGGAGAGCGCACGAAGGGTAGCTCGCTGTTCGGACTGGACTCGATTGTCCAGTTCGATTGGCGTGTTGCCATCGGTGATGCCGATCTCAGCGAGTCGGAATTCGCCGAGCTGGTCGCTCGCAACGAGCGCTTGGTGCGCTTCCGCGGGCAATGGATCGCGCTCGACCCCGCGTTGCTGGCGCAGATCCGCCGGGCCATGGCCGGGATCGACAGTGCTCAGGGATTGTCCTTTCAGGACATCCTGCAGCTACACCTGCTCGGCAACGCCGACGAGCCTGAGGGCGACGCCTCGGGCGAGCAGCCGGAGGATGCGGCACGCTTCCGACTGGAAGTCGAGCTGAATGCCCATCTGCTGAAGCTGATCAGCCAGCTCGGACGGCAGTCGGAATGGCCTGCATTGGACGTGCCGGACGGGCTGCAAGCCGAGCTGCGGACGTATCAGCGGGACGGGTATGCATGGCTTGCTTTTTTACGTCGCTTTGGACTGGGTGCCTGTCTGGCCGATGATATGGGACTCGGTAAAACAGTGCAGTTTATTACTTATTTACTGCACCTACAGGATATTGCCGCCGAGACGGGCGTCCGCTCCAGTTCGCTGCTGATTTGCCCGACTTCGGTGCTGGGCAACTGGCAGAAGGAACTCAGCCGCTTCGCCCCTTCATTGAAGGTGATGCTGCACTATGGAAGCAAGCGGGAGCAGGGAGACCTGTTCCGCGAAGAAGTGGAGCAGGCCGATGTCATCCTGACCTCCTTCGCTACGGCAACCCTGGATCAAGAGCTGCTACAAAGCATGACCTGGGATTCAGTCTGCCTGGATGAAGCGCAGAACATTAAAAATGCGCAAACCAAGCAATCCACAGCCGTGCGCAGCTTTCCTGCACGTCATCGGATTGCGTTGACTGGGACACCTATTGAAAATCGCTTGTCAGAGCTATGGTCCATTTATGATTTTATCAATCCAGGTTATCTGGGCAGCTCACGCGCCTTTAGCAATCGCTTCATTAATGCTATTGAGAAGGAACATAACGAGCAGCGCACGTTAGATTTGCAAAAGCTGGTTCAGCCCTTCATGCTGCGGCGCAAGAAGAAGGACCCTGCTATACAGCTTGATTTGCCTGACAAGAATGAGATGAAAACCTACATTCATCTGACCTCTGAGCAGGGCGCGCTCTATGACCAGATTGTCAAAGAGTTGATGGAACGGATGCAGAAGCTGGAAGGGATTGAGCGGAAAGGAGCCATTTTATCCGCCCTTACCCAGTTGAAGCAGCTTTGTGACCATCCTGCCCTCTTAACCAAGGAGGCGCTCCCAGATACCGTGGCTTCCGGTTATAGTCAGGCCGATCTTGAAGCGGTCATTAGCCGTTCATCCAAGCTGGAGCGCATTCTGGCTATGGTCAAGGAACTGCGGGAGGAGGGCGAGCGCTGCCTTATTTTTACACAGTATATTGGTATGGGACAAATGCTCCAGCGGGTACTCGCTCAGGAGCTGCAAGAGCCCGTGCTCTATCTGAACGGCAGCACATCCAAAACTGCGCGTGACCGAATGATTGATCAATTCCAATCTCACACG
Source organism: Paenibacillus sp. FSL P2-0173 (assembly GCF_038008045.1). Taxonomy (NCBI): domain Bacteria; kingdom Bacillati; phylum Bacillota; class Bacilli; order Caryophanales; family Paenibacillaceae; genus Paenibacillus; species Paenibacillus sp. FSL P2-0173. The sequence continues at coordinate 109,829 of NZ_JBBOYK010000005.1, read as the reverse complement.
CTCCCCCCTGCCGAGCAGCCATCCGTGTTTATTTTGTCGCTCAAAGCCGGGGGGGTGGGTCTGAATCTGACGGCCGCCAACCACGTCTTTCACTTTGATCGCTGGTGGAACCCAGCTGTTGAAAATCAGGCCACAGACCGCGCCTACCGGATGGGGCAAACGAAGGATGTACAGGTGCACAAATTTATCTCGCTGGGCACGCTTGAGGAACGCATTGATGAAATGCTGGAGAGCAAGCAGCAGCTTAGCGACCAAATCATAACCAGTACCGAGGGCTGGATTACTGAGCTGTCTACAGACGCGTTAAAAGACCTCTTTACGCTACGACGCGATTGGGCATAAGGAGGTCCAAAATCGAACTATAATGTACATGGAATGCCATTTTGAGTTCGATATATACCTATTTTTAAGAAGTCGTAGTTTATAACACAGTCCAAAACTCCTTTGTTTGCATTTACTATCTCATCACAACAAAGGAGTTGATTTGAAGTGGCCATTCGTCCTCCACAAACATTGAAATCTACGGGCAGGAAGGTTCCTGTTACGAGATATCGCAATGTGAGTCCAACACAAACCCTGCGCCGATTTACGGTCATCTGGGCTAACACAAACGGTGTTCCTTTTAACACAACTGGATTTTTTGCTATACTCCGGCGTCTAGATGGAAGCTTTGTGCAAGCTGCAGGCTTCGATGGTTTTGGTACTGCCCGATTCAGCAGAGTCCGTACACCTACGAACCAGGCTTTTATTCTGCGTACCTTTAGAGACGATGGAACGCTATTCCGGGTTAGAACCGTACCTGCTGGCGTGTCCTCGTTTGTCGTTATTGGTTAAGTTCGTACCGAACGCAGCCTTAACGTAGGTAACCAAAAAAGCAGCCAGAAACAGAGCATATCTGTCCTGGCTGCTTTTTTATATGGCCTACCTATTCGGAATCTTCTTCCACTATTGCATTTTTCGTAACGGACGTATTGTACACCGTTTTGAGCCAGCTTTCACTCGACCAGTTCAGCTTGCCTGCACCCGCTCCATCCTTGGCCTGCAATTGAGCAACCAGGTTAGCAGGGTCTTCGGCAGTATAGCTGTATGGCAACGTTGTGAATCCATTCCACGAGAAGCTCTTGGCCTTCGCAGGATAAGGGGCTAATGGGCTATTCGCTTCTTCGCTGCCTCCTCTGAATACGGTACCGTTGTCGGAGAAGATGACGTCTTCAGCCTTGATTTTTCCTGTGTAGTCATCTTTTTTAGGATCTTTTTGATTATTACGCACTGGAGAAAACACATCAATTAAATAAGACTTTTCTAGCAACACCGCACCGTTTTCTGTTGAAATCGCACCGTTACCCACGACGTCAAAATGGTATCCTTTTGCGGCAATTGCTTTAGCCATGTCAGAAGTGATTCTTTTTTTGGCTCTGGCCAATCCAGCATCGTCCATAACGATGTTATATGCATGAGCATTACCAGCACGCAGACGAGGCATACGATCCTGAATATCCAGGTAGTAATTATGATGCAGCGTTACCTCTAGGTCTGCATTGTCGGAAGCCATTTCCGTAGCACCAATCAGATGAGCCTTCTTTTGTCCTGCTGCAATATCAATGATATCTTCTTTACTCATGCCTACTGCACTGCTTCTCAGATAAGCGTACATAGGATAGGAAGACTTGTCTGCTTCCATCGCGTTGACTTGTTGGGTTACCCAGCTGTTGGAGCTGCGGTCATCTCCTTTGAACAAAGACCAAGAAATCGTAACTCCGTTACTACCTTTTTTCACATCTACCAGACCATCATAGGCTTTGTTAAATGTGCAATGGTCAATCCATACCTTGGAACTTGTACCTTCGATGGTAACATAATCCCAGTCATTCTTATCATAGTTCCCTTTGGTTGCTTCATCCCACTCCCAAAGTTCATCAAATTCGAGGTTACGGAAAATCAAATTGGAGCTTCTTTTGATAACAAAGCCGGCATGTTTGATTTTCGCACCATTGGCAGAGAAAATCGTAACCCCATTCATATTTTCGATATAGACTTTGCTCACACCTGTCTTTTTCAGAACAGGATGCGTCTGTACAGGGTTGTTGGCACTAAAAGGCATTACTTTGGCAGCACTAGGAATTTCATTCCAACCGAGATCAAGATCGTTCATAATCTCAATCACTTTGACTTTGCTGCCTTTCTTCAGTGCTTCGTTGAGATCTACAGCGTTATAAACTTTTTTGTAGTTGGCATCTGTATCCGCAATATTGCCACCACCTGTATTACCATACGAAAAGCCAGTCAAATTATAGTTATTTTTGGAGGTTGCGTTATGATCCACTCCAGGAGTCGGTTTCTCTGTACCTGGTGTCGGATTCACAGGCGGTGTTCCTGGTTCTCCCTCAGAAGAAGCACCGGATACAATCACATTATCGAATTGGGCAGCTGTTTTAGAAGTTACCAAACCAATGGCTCCAGCAGTGAGGCTGGTGTCTGTTGCGGACAGCTCCAGTTGATCATTGACATACATTTTGATTTCCGAACCGGATAGTTCCAGCTTGACTCTGTACCATGTATTCGTGTCCAGTTTGTATTTTTTATTGGTAGCCAGTGTCTTCATAGAGCCTTTGACTTTTTTTCGAATCTCAAGAGCTCCGTCTTTCTTGTTGTACAACGATGCTGCATAGAAGTTGTTGGAATCTGTGTATCTACCTGCAACGTAGACTCGATTAGAGCCATTAAAATCATTTACATATACATCTGCTTGCACGCTATAGTTCGTCCATGAGGCATTACCTTTGACGGAATGGCTTTCGCTTCGACTAGATTGTTGGTATGTAGAACCATTCCCATCCTTGACCACAGACCAGTTCCCCGAATCTGCGGTCCAGCCTTGAGCTTCTCCTTGCTCGAAATCATCACTTATCTGTAAATTCCCATCTGCATGTGCATGACCTAGCAACGGTAATGATAAAGACAGTACCAACGTACTGCTTAACATTACACTTGCACATTTTTTTAACAAACTCGACTTCATATAACAATCTCCTTCTTGATTAGATTCATGAATACTAAAGCAAAGGTTGCAACGTTCATCAGACATGACATGTCCAAACGGTATATAACGTACTGTTGAAGGGAATAATATCCCAACACCAATGAGGGCCCCAAGCGCTATACTCCAATAATTATAGGCTTTTAAATAAATATTAAAATATGTCTAATTACTTATCTTTTGTCTTAATTTTTCTATTAATTTTGCATCCTGTTTCGTGAACACGTCAAATGATGTTTCATAAAATCACAAAAAACGATATTTTTTTATTTTTGAATAAGACATACAGTTGTCATGTTGAGAATGGTACATATAAAGGAGTGAGTATCATCCATATCATTTAAAGGAGCGATTAGATGTCCAGCTACGACTACGCTTCCAAATTGGAGTTAAAAGAAGCCATTCATGCCTCCTACTTACGATTTGACAGTGAATTCCAGGAGATCGACGAGAGCCAAAAGGATATTCGTATCCCCGAAGTAGATAAAACACCCGCAGAAATGATCGCCTACCAGCTCGGATGGCTTCATCTTGTCATGACATGGGACAGGGACGAACGGGAAGGAAAAACTGTCATCATGCCCGCTCCCAATTATAAATGGAATAGACTAGGCGAACTATATCAATCATTTTACAAGACCTATTCCCACCAATCTTTACGTGAATTACGTGATATGTTCAAGTTGACTGAGCAAAAGTGGCTGGATTGGATCGACACACTTAGCCATGAAGAGCTCTTCACTCAAGGCGTTCACAACTGGACGGGTACTAACCCGAACTGGCCCATGGCAAGATGGATTCACATCAACTCGGTGGCACCGTTTAAAACATTCAGAGCCAGGATACGGAAATGGAAGAAATACAAAGTTCAACAGTGATGAAAAAAAGTGTGCATTGTGCTACAATACTTGAGTTGTATCGGGATACATTTAGGGAAGGGTAAGTGAAACGCCATGCTTATTATTGGTATTGCCGGCGGTACAGGTTCCGGTAAATCGACGGTAGCACGCGCCGTCGTTGAGCGTCTGGGATCTAATAAAGTGACTTTCATATCTCAGGATAACTATTATAAAGACCATTCACATCTGAGTTATGATGAACGTGCTTTGGTCAATTATGATCATCCGTTTGCCTTTGACAACGAATTGCTTATTGAGCATCTCCAATGTCTGAAAAAAGGACAAGCGACACAAGCGCCAGTGTATGACTTTACGGTTCATGCACGCTCCACGGACGAGACGGTAGAGCTTCTGCCAAATCACATCGTTATGTTGGAGGGTCTGCATGTGCTGTCAGACGAAAAGCTCCGCAGCCTGCTTGACATCAAAGTATTTGTGGATACTGACCCTGATGTGCGCATTCTCCGTCGGGTTCTTCGCGATATTGAGGAACGCGGCCGCACCATCCATTCGATTCACGATCACTATTTGACTACGGTTAAGCCGATGCATGAGGCATTTATTGAGCCTTCCAAGAAATACGCTGACCTGATCCTTCCTGAGGGAGGACACAATGAGGTTGGTATTCAACTGCTGTCTATTTTGACTGAAAAATATTTGGCGGGAGATCGGACATGGGGTACTGTATAAGGTAATCCCGGTCGTTTAGGCTGTCGAGATTTTCTCGGCTGCCTTTTTTGTTGTTTTATATGCCATTTGGACTAAATTATTTTGGAATCCCCGTGTGGTTTATGTTAGCATGTAAAGATTAAATGCTTTAGATTTAAGCTAAGTTGGAAGCGTTGTCAAATATGTGCCTCAGATGATATGACGTCCACGTGATGGAGGTCTTTTTTGAATCAGGATTTTTGGAAAATCCTCGAATAGGTATAATTACGGAGAGTGCTGCCATGAATGAGCTATGCAACATTTTGATTGTCGATGATGAGATATTGGTACGGCAAGGGATTAAACACCATTTATCGTGGGAACAGTATGGATTTCGAATTGTAGGTGAGGCTTCTAACGGGAAAGAAGCATTGGAGCTGATTGAAACCTTGCGCCCTCATATTGTCATTACAGATATCGTAATGCCAATCATGGATGGCGAGGAGCTGACGCGCATAGTCAGACAGAACTATCCAGATATCGAAGTCATTGTGCTTAGCAGTTACGGTGAATTTAATTACGTGCGATCCACCTTTCAGCAAGGGGTTGCTGACTATATTTTAAAGCCCAAGCTGGACACGGATGAGTTGCTCCAAGTACTCCAGAGAACCGCTCGCAAAATTCCATCCATTCAATATCAGGCAGATGCTAATAATAGTCAAATTACAATAGATCATGTGATCGAAAAGCTGATCTCCGGGTATAGCATGGACTATGACGCTGAGTTGCTGAAGCAAGCATTTCCTTATAGCCGTTTTGCGCTCATAGGCGTGGAACAGTCAGCACCGCAGAATAAAGGACGCTCTATCTCTGCCTCGGACCTATTTTCCAAGCTATCAGATCAAGTGTCCTCTGCCTGTGAGCACATCGTACTGCGACAACTGCCGTCCGATGTCTATGCGGCTGTGTTTTTAGCCAATCTTGATCCTCGTGAAGTAGACGCCTGGATGGCTGCGGTTAGGGAAGTTGCTCAGGAGACAAAGCGGGTCGATCCACAGACAGGCTGGGCAGTTAGCCATTTATTTGATGACTTCAATCAGATTAGTGACGTCTATCAGGATGAACTGCCAAAACTGCTGAGTTACCGCTTTTATTTCCCAGGAACAGCGCTGCTAATAGAAGACGAACTCCCTCCGCCTATACAGGTGAACAGCTCGTTCAACTTAAAACAGTTTACAGAAGAGATGAAGCGTGAGCATTTTGATACAGCTTTTCAGGATTTGAGATCCTATGTAGCCGCCATGTCCGGCAACTATACCTCTACCGCTTTTGAATTCAAATCGCTTCTCGGAAATATCGTGTTCAACATTACGATTTTGCTTGGGAATCAGGGGTATGATATGAAGGAGCTGGATGCGGCGAAATATTCCTATTTCAAAACAATTAATGATGCCCCTCATGTACATGAAGCCGTGCGCCTTCTGGAGACTTTTTTGGAGGAAGCGAACAGACAGATCATGGCTAAAACGCAGCAAGGAAGTAGCGCAAGCATGAAAAAACTGCTGGAGTATATTGAGGAGCATCATGCTGAAACGCTCAATTTGACGACACTTGGGCAATATTTTCATTTTAACCCTTCCTACTTGTCCAGTTATTTTACAGCACACCATACAGAGGGTTTTAGCGAGTATCTAAACAAAATTCGGGTCGAAAAAGCCGCGGAGTTACTACGGTCGGGGACGATGTCCATTTCGGATATTAGCAGCACGGTAGGCTATTCGGACCCCAGCTATTTTACCAAAGTGTTCAAAAAAGTGAAGGGCTACTCGCCCAGTCAGTACCGCCGGGAGCATCTCTATTAGGGAGTAAGCCACATCTGCCAGCAGAAAAGAGATTGAATATGAAAAGATACATCCATAAGATCAAATATCAAGGTCTGTTCTTCAAAATCTTTATTGTTATGGTGGTCAGCATCACTGCGGTGTCCTTGCTGACCTCTTTGGTGACGATTCGGATGTCTGAACGACTTTTTGCTGAGACATTCAGTATTACAAATGCCAAGGTACTCAGCCAGATTCAATCCAGCTTTGAATCCTTCAATGATTCTATCGTGAATGCCGTAACCCATGCTTCGGAAAATGGAACGGTCAAAAACTATCTGACTGGCGGTCAATCTGACTCGATTAACTCGGCAAGAATTTACTTCGGAATGGCACAGCAAATGAAGCAAATTAAATCGAACGTCGATGCCTATGATGTCGGTGTCGCTGTAACAGGTCTGAACGGCCGGAGCTTTTACTCCGACTCGTCCTATTGGCCTGTAACTGCGGAAGAACTTAAAAGCAATGCTATTACAGCCCGAAGTGTAGCACGACCGGCACAGCTTATGTATCAATTGGATACTGAATTATTTCAGCAACAAATGAATAATACCGCGCAAAAGCCAACACCCTATATTATCGCCTCCAAACCATTTATGGAGCGGACTAGCGGCACCCTGTACGGCATGATCTACATCGCTATCCGGGAACCTGAATTTCGCCGTTTCTACAACAATTTCACAAGCAATGGCAATGATGTGCTTATTTTGGACAAGTCGGGACTGATTGTATCGAGCAACCGCCAGGACCTGATCGGACAACGCTCCAGTGAGCTGCTAGGCTATGCCACAAAAATCAATGAACAGGGGCTTAACTACATTAATGCGGATGTGATGAATAAGGAAAGTATCCTCCTTTCCAACTATATCCCTTCATTTGATTTTTATCTGGTGAACATGATCGACAGACAAACCGCGATTGGACAAATTATTAACGTTAAATCCGTTGTATGGATCTGCATTGCTATCGTACTGATTGCTTTGGTGATCGTTTTTCTGATATCCCGTCGTCTGATTCGTTCCCTGACTCGACTGGTCAAGCAAATGTCGACCGTACGCGAGAAAAATTTTGATAATTATATCCCGGTAACGGGCAGCTATGAGGTTAGACAATTAAGTCATGCTTACAACTACATGCTGGATGAATTAAATGACTATATCCGTAAGCTTTTAGAGACGCAAAAGGGTCAACGGAACGCAGAGCTTGCTGCACTACAACGGCAGATCAATCCGCATTTTCTGTACAATACACTGGCTTCGATCAAAATGCTGGTGCTCAAAGGAAATAAGGAAACAGCCGCCGAGACGATCAATGCACTCATTTCCTTACTGCAAAATACAATCAGCAATGTGAGTGAAACGATCACCATTGAGCAGGAAATGGCCAACATGCAAAATTATGTGTTCATTAACCATGTGCGCTACGGGCAGCGGGTACAAGTGAATTATTTTGTATCACCCGATTGTCTGGAGTACCATGTGCCCAAGCTCATCATTCAGCCTTTTATCGAAAACTCTTTTTTCCATGCGTTTAATGAAAAAAACGTAGGACACATCTATATATTGGTGTCCAAAACGGAGGATACATTGATCTGTGAGGTGGTCGATGATGGAGACGGTATGGATTTGGACGGGCATACGGCGCAAGACGGACTTCCGAATCCCAAGAGCAAGCGCCAACTGTTCACAGGCATCGGCATCCAGAATGTGCACAACCGCATTACCCTTTTATATGGAGAAGAATATGGCGTGACCATCTCCAGTAAAAAAGGCGAGGGCACCAAAGTAAGAATGACACTGCCATTGATTTTGAAATCAAACGACAACGACTCCACTAAATAAATCTATACACTGAGCTTCAACCTAAAAAAAGTACCTAAACCAAAACAAAACACAAATGTAAGCGGTACCTTTTTTGATAAATCATAATAATAAGACCAATCCATATAAAGATATTCCTAACACCGACAAAGTATGGATGGTACACTAGATTTATAAATAAGGTAACCGCTTTCATTCAAGAGGTTTAGAACTAGCAAGCAACATATAAAAAAAGAGTAGGGGTTGAACAAAATGAAAAAAATGACTTTCCTTCTGCTGATTGCAAGCTTGATCTTGCTATCCGCATGCTCCAGCAATTCCGAGAAAGCAGCGACTACCACAGATTCAGGCAAAAAAGAAATCACCGTCTGGGCTTGGGACCCGAACTTTAATATCGCAGCCCTGAAGCTGGCAAAAGATCGCTACGTTGCCAAACATCCAGATGTAACCGTAAACATTGTTGAATATGCTCAAAACGATATCGTACAAAAAATGAATGCCGGTCTTAACTCCGGTTCTACCAAAGGACTGCCGAACGTGGTTCTGATCGAGGATTATCGGGCACAGAACTTCCTGCAAGCCTATCCCGATTCTTTCCATGATATGAGCAGCACGATCAAAGCAACCGACTTCGCTGATTATAAAATCGGACCGACTAGCTACAACGGCAAGCAGTATGGTGTTCCATTCGACTCCGGTGTTATGGGACTGTATGTAAGAACGGATTATCTGGAACAAGCCGGCTACAAAGTAGCGGACCTGACTAATATTGATTGGGACAAATTTATTGAAATTGGTAAAGCCGTAAAACAAAAAACAGGCAAAGAAATGCTGACTCAAGATCCAAATGACCTCGGTCTGATCCGTGGTATGATCCAAACTGCAGGTTCATGGTACCTGAAAGAAGACGGTAAAACACCAAACCTGGCTGGTAATCCAGCTCTGAAAGAAGCGCTCTTGACGTACAAATCCTTGTTCGACGCTAACATTGTTAAAATGAATGCCGACTGGAGTCAGTTCCTGGCCGCATTCAACAGCGGTGCAGTTGCTTCCGTACCTACAGGTAACTGGATTACACCTTCGATCAAAGCAGAAGCTTCGCAATCGGGTAAATGGGCCGTTGTTCCTTTCCCTAAGCTGAAAAATATACCTGAATCCGTGAATGCTTCCAGCCTCGGCGGCAGCTCCTGGTATGTCCTTAACTCGGACGGTCAAGATACCGCTGCTGATTTCCTGAAAGAGACATTCGGAACAGATCAAGAGCTGTATCAAGATATGCTGAGCAAAATTGGAATTGTCGGTTCATTGAACGCAGCTTCCAGCGGTAAAGCTTATGACGTGGAAGATCCGTACTTCGGAGGCGACAAAGTATACAAGAAATTTGCAGAATGGACTAAGCAAGTTCCAAAAGTCAATTATGGCCTGCACACGTATGCCATTGAGGATATCATGACCGTTGAAATTCAAAACTATCTGAACGGAAAAGATGTAGACGCAGTTCTGAAAGATGCTCAAGGACAGGCGGAAGCACAGCTTAAATAAGACAGTCCATCTAGCCAAGGCTAAACAATAAAACGATAAGCACTTAAAACCTTGGGCTTGCGAGTTCAAGGTTTTATTGCTGCACAGGGAGTTGACATGGTATGAAGACAGCCGCGCCCAAAATAACTACAACACGTCTCAAAGCAGGTATGACAGGATGGTTGTTCATATCCATCGCAGTGATCATGATCGCCGCTTTTTATTTCTATCCGATGATTCAGGCGCTTATCTTGTCCTTTAAGACAGGTACAGGGTCTAATCTGAGCTTTAACGGCATTGATAACTACAAGCGACTCTTCACCGATAAAATGTTTATAACCGCCGTGAAGAATACGTTTATCTATTTAATTTTCCAGGTACCTTTGATGGTCATTCTGGCTCTGTTCATTTCGGTATTGTTGAATGATAAAAACCTGAAATTCAAGGGCTTTTTCCGCACAGCTATCTTCTTGCCGTGTATCACATCCCTTGTAGCATATTCGGTTGTCTTCAAGTACTTGTTCTCGTCTGACGGTCTGGTAAACTCCTTATTGCTGAATCTGCACGTGATTGGCACGCCCATCCAATGGATTACAGATCCTTTCTGGGCCAAGGTTACAATTATTATCGCGATCACATGGCGCTGGACTGGTTATAATATGATCTTTTACCTATCCGGTCTTCAGAACATTGACAGTTCCATCTACGAAGCGGCCCGTATTGACGGAGCTTCCCCTATCCGACAGTTTTTCAGCATTACAGTTCCACTGCTTAAGCCGATTATCCTGTTCACTTCGATTACATCAACGATTGGTACACTCCAACTCTTCGATGAAATTATGAATATTACCAAGGGTGGGCCAGGGAACGCAACATCTTCAATTTCGCAATATATTTACAATCTCTCCTTCAAATATTCATCCGACTTTGGTTATGCGGCGACCGTATCTTATTCCATCGTCATTATGATCATTATCTTGTCGATTATCCAGTTCAAAGTGGCAGGTGAGAAAAAATGATGAAAACAAAAAGAGCATTTACGTACGCCTTTCTGATCATTGTGTCGTTCGTTTCGATTTTCCCGTTCCTCTGGATGCTATCCAGCTCCACGAACCTGTCGGTCGATGTGACCAAAGGCAAGCTTCTGCCTGGCTCCCATCTGATGGATAACATGCACAATTTGCTTGAAAAAGTAGACATCGTTACCGCACTAAGTAACTCTGCAAAAGTCTCCATCTCAACTACGCTGCTGGCTATGCTAATCGCATCACTGGCCGGTTATGGCTTTGAAATTTACAGAAGTAAAGCGAAAGACGTTGTCTTCAATATCCTGCTGATGTCTATGATGATTCCGTTTGCGGCGATCATGATCCCGCTCTACCGGATGTTCGGCAGTATTTCTAATGTCATACCGTGGATCGGTATTGATACACTCTCTTCTGTCGTCATTCCGACCGTAACTACAGCGTTCCTGATCTTCTTTTTCCGTCAAAGCACCAAGATGTTTCCAAAAGATCTACTGGAAGCAGGTCGTATGGATGGATTATCTGAGCTGGGTCTGTTCTTCCGGGTGTATATGCCCACGATGAAAACAACCTATGCCGCTGCCGCGATCATCACATTCATGTCCAGCTGGAACAACTACCTCTGGCCTCTGATTGTGCTGCAAACGCCGGAGAATCAAACGATTCCGCTGTTGATCTCGAACCTTGGCTCCAGCTATGCACCGGATTACGGTGTCATCATGATCGCCATTGTCCTGTCCACACTGCCGACTGCACTGGTATTCTTCCTGATGCAGAAACACTTTGTAGCGGGCATGGTTGGTTCGGTAAAATAACAAATTACTGTGTAATATCTCCATTTCATTTTAAAAATAAGGAGTGTTCGCCTTGACCATCCATACCCCTAGTCTGGACTGGCTGACCGACGTAACCAAATTTGCTGTACATCGGCTGCCCGCCTATTCCGATCACAAATATTACGCTACGCTTCAAGAAGCGGAGCAGCAAGCTGATATGGCTTGGCGTCATAGCCTGAATGGGAGCTGGAAGTTTAACTATGCAACGAATCCAGCCAGCCGTCCGGTAGAGTTCTATGCCCCTGGCTTTGAGTATGGCGGCTGGAGCGATATTCAGGTACCGGGTCACATTCAGACGCAAGGCTTTGGCCAAATGCAGTACGTGAATACGATGTATCCATGGGACGGACATTCGGACGTTCGTCCACCCCATATTCCGGAGGACCACAACCCGGTCGGGAGCTATATCAAAAGCTTTGTTTTGCCGGAAAATATGGCTTCGGACGCGCAGCCTGTGTTCATTTCTTTCCAAGGCGTCGAGTCGGCTTTCTATGTATGGCTGAACGGACAATTTGTCGGTTACAGCGAGGACAGCTTTACACCGTCTGATTTTGAACTGACACCGTTCCTGCAAGCAGGCGAAAACAAGCTGGCAGTAGAGGTATATCAAAGAAGTACGGGAGCGTGGCTGGAGGATCAGGACTTTTGGCGTTTTTCCGGTATTTTCAGAGACGTATATCTCTATACCATCCCTACTCTTCACGTACGTGACCTACATGCCAAAGCGGATCTGGATGCTTCCTACACGCAGGGCCTTCTGGAGCTGAAATTGACCTTGGAAAAGCCGGCAACGGCCTATGCAACTGTCGATGTGAAAGATGCTGCCGGCCATGTTGTAGCTTCTTTGAAAGCTAACTTTACTGATGGCACAGCTTCGCTGTCAGCAGCCTTGGAGCAAGTGCAGCGCTGGAGCGCGGAGAAACCTTATTTGTACACGTTGTTCATTCAAATTTATGATGCCAGTGGATCGCTCGTGGAAGTCATTCCACAAAAAATTGGCTTCCGTAAATTTGAGCTGATAAACAAGGTCATGCATTTGAACGGCAAACGCATCGTCTTTAAAGGTGTGAACCGCCATGAATTTAACGCTCGCACCGGACGTGCGATTTCCCGTGAAGATATGCTGTGGGATATCCGGACGCTCAAGCAGAACAATATGAACGCTGTTCGCACCTCTCATTATCCAAATCAGACTCTGTGGTATGAGCTATGCGATGAGTACGGGGTCTATGTAATTGATGAAATGAACTTGGAAACACACGGTTCCTGGCAAAAACTCGGCGCCGTCGAGCCATCGTGGAATATTCCCGCCAATCTGCCTGAGTGGCAGGATATCGTCATGGATCGCGCCATTTCCATGCTGGAACGGGACAAAAACCATGCGTCCATTCTGATTTGGTCCTGCGGCAATGAGTCATATGCAGGTGAAGTGCTGCGCAATGTAGCCAACTATTTCCGAGCCACCGACCCGAGCCGTTTGGTACACTACGAAGGCGTGTTTCACAACCGTACGTACGATGATACCAGCGATATGGAGAGCCGGATGTACGCCAAACCCGCAGATATCGAGCAATATCTAAACGACAATCCGCAAAAGCCGTATATCAGTTGCGAATACATGCATGCGATGGGTAATTCCGTAGGCGGCATGCACAAGTATACCGAGCTGGAGAACAAATACGAGCTGTACCAGGGCGGTTTTATATGGGATTATATTGATCAGGCTGTTATGAAAAAAGATCGCTACGGACGCGAGTACCTCGCGATCGGCGGCGACTTTGACGACCGTGCTACAGACTATGGCTTCTGTACGGACGGAATTGTCTATGCGGACCGGAAGGTTTCGCCGAAGATGCAGGAGGTCAAATTCCTATATCAAAATCTGAAGCTCATCCCGGATACCAAAGGTGTGACCATTCGCAACGAAAACCTGTTCGAGGGAACGGGCGACTATGAGCTAGTATACAGTCTACTGCATGAAGGCCAAGAAATCGTACGTAATGCCATTCATGTAGATGTGGCGGCTCAGACCGAAGCCTATATTCCACTGACGTTCCCCATTACGGACGGAAAGCCCGGTGAGTACGTCATTCACACCGCTCTAGTTTTGAAAGAATCCACGCTCTGGGCTGAGGCTGGGCATGAAGTAGCCTTCGGACAACATATTTTCATTGTGGAAGATCCAAATCCGCTAAAGATCCCTACGGGCGGTGCCTTGCGAGTGGTGCGTGGCGATGTTAACATTGGCGTTCACGGTGCAGATTTCAGTATCATGTTCTCCAAAGGAGCAGGCAGCCTGAATTCACTTCGCTACGCCGGACGTGAGATGATCGCCATGCCTCCTGCCCCATTGTTCTGGCGGGCGACCACAGACAATGATCGGGGAACTGCTCTGGGCTTCGAAGCCGGTGGCTGGTTTGCTGCGAGTCTGACACGCAAATGCGTGGGCATCGAGGTTACGCAGGAGCAGACAGACCTTGTGACTGTTACGTTCCGCTACACGCTAAGTATTCATGCAGACGTACAGGTAACAGTGGCCTATACCGTCTTTGCCGATGGCAGTCTGAACGTAAAATCAACTTATGAAGGCGTCTCAGGACTGCCTAACCTGCCGATCTTTGCTCTTTCGTTCAAGGTTCCGGCGGACTACCGCCATCTGGACTGGTACGCGATGGGACCGGAAGAGAATTACATCGACCGTGCCTTTGGCGCGAGACTAGGCGTATTCCACAACGAAGCTGCGGATAACGTATCCGGGTATGTCGTACCGCAGGAATCCGGCAACCGTACAGGCGTGCGCCGTGTCGATATTACCGACGATTCTCAGCGTGGTATTCGCATTACTGCTCCTGCCACCGCACCTGTGGAATGCAATATTTCGCCGTTTACAGCGTTTGAGCTGGAAAGTGCCTACCATCTGTATGAGCTACCAAACGTGTATTACACCGTTGTCACCATAGCCGGTAAACAAATGGGCGTAGGCGGTGACGATAGCTGGGGAGCTCCGGTACATGAAGAATACCAAATTACAGCCGATCAAAAGCTGGAATTCGAATTTACCGTGCAACGAGTATAAATAAGCACGCTCACTGTATAGACAAGTAGATATAACAAAAGCCCTTCCGCTGCTTCCCTCATGAGAAGCTAAAGCTGGAAGGGCTTTTGTATTTTATCATTCCAATCATACTGTCAGCAGAAAATAAAGTCCTAGGTTGTCGTTGTTTCATTGAATCAACGTTTCCCGTTAGTTCCATGGATTAATATAAAACTAAAATCCAAACTCTGTTACTCTTTCAAGCCACTCACGCATAAGTGACTCAAATAATAGAGCCTGTTCAATCTGAAGATTATGCCCTGCTCGATCTAAAACGACGAAGGTTGCTCTAGGATAATTTTCTAAAATTCTAAAAGCATCTATGTAACCAACGACTGCATCTTGTCGCCCAAGGGTAAATACTGTTGGTTTATCAAAAACTAATTTATCTATATTGGTAGAAAATCCATAGTTTCTTTGAATCTTGCTAAGAAAATCGTAGTCAGCGATCTTACAACCTGCCACTATCTCTTCAGAATACCTTTTCCAATTATATTCATTGAGAACGACTTGATTTGCGCTAAAATCACTTATTTGCTCTTCACTTAAGGTGCCCATAAACTCGCGATCACAATGAACAACAAAATGCTCGGGCAGTATTCTTCTTTTGTGTTCAGGAATAATTAATGGACAAATCAGAGCAGCTCCACCAATACGATCTTTATGTCTATTAATTATTCCCCTTGTAATATATCCACCGTACGATTCGCCTGCTATGAGATAATCTTGGTTTGGGACAAGAGTTTCAATAAAATTTATAACTGCTTCTAGCATATCATCTGAATTACATATTTGATCGTAGTCCTTTGTTTGTCCCATTCCAGGCAGGTCAAGATAGATACGACGCCAATCGGGATTATCTTCAAATATCGGTTCCATGCACCCACTCATTAACCGATGGTCTGGTGTAAAACCATGGATCATTACAATTGGTTTGCCTTTACCAATTTCCTCGTAATATATATTGGCATTCTTGACTTTACAATATGGCATACAGACCCTCCAAAATTGATTTATTTATAATATTCTTACACTAAAGAAGAATCTACATTGTTTTATCAAGCAAACCAGATCTCCGGTTCGTTTTGATTATATACTCATATATAATACATGTAAAGAACACTTGTTCCCTATTCTTGTTTCTGGAGTTAAACTAACCTGCCCGTTAGCTTAATAAAACAACGTCGCTTTAATACTTTATTTTCCCAGTCTAGAACTTTAGCTAGCTCGTTGCCAAATTAACATACGTTCGCGTGAAATCAAGGTTCTTCAAGTCTCTTTGATCGATCAAAAATTCCAAATACCCTGCGTCCCACCAGCACATACCAACCTCGTCCAAAGAAGAGACCGAGAGCAGAACATGCCAATTTTCCGAAGCTCGATCGTGCTTCTCTCGATTCGTCTGATATTCTTGCAGCTGAGGCAGCACTTCGGATCGTAAATGCTCCGCATAATCCGTACTTTCCCTATGCATAGCTTGCTCGATTTCCTTATGAATCTGACTCTCACTCTTATGCCAGTTAAACAGAAGACCCTCTAGCCCGTTTCGGCGTAGGTAAGCATCCCGGAGGGTGTTCCCGGCAAAAGATTGATGCTGACCCCACACCGTGTCACTTTGTTCACAAACAAGCTCATACAGCTCTTCATACTGATCTACAAGAACATCTCCTAGTTCACCCTCCGACCGCAGGGTAACAATCGGCTGAAAAGAAATTGCATAAGATGTGAAACCCCTGTTCTCAGCACATACTTCAACCTTCCCGGTCGGTGGCAAGGTTTTCTTCAAAGCGCTGCTGTCACCGTTATAGTAAAAGATTTTATGGTCAATATCATAGGCGGGCTCATCCAGCCCAAGAAAAAAGTAAAGTATGCCCTGATGAGGCAATCCCTCAAATGGTGAAAAAGGTAGCTCGCCCAAATTAATTTGAGCAATAAACGTATAATATTCTCCGTCTGAATCACACGGCCACTCCATCGTGGGTGGCAGATCTGGATAGCCGGCGATCCGACTATTTCCAATGTGTTCGTAATTTTCCTCATGCTCCACATGAAATTGTATAGCAGCTTGAGCTTCCTGATGAATCTCTTCTTTTAAATCTTCATCCAGTGAATGCCCTTCCAGTATTCGAGTCAGTTCATCCTTTAATAGTGGTTGTAGCATCTCGCTCGCCCCTTTTCATGAAGTAATAATATAACCTGCAACCATTTAAACCCTTACCCCAGATTACCAAATAAAAGCCTGACAATCTATTTTTCTAGCAGATATAAGTTGAATTAAAAAGTATATGTTTATATACCCTGAAACCATGTATAATTGTTATAACAGTTGAATAGTATAATAAGGAGGATAAAGAGATGGGTAAGGTGATTGGAATGGAACGTAAAATTACTAAATTCGGAAATAGCTTAGGGATTACTATGACAGAAGCCATTAAGCAGCTCGGACTGGGCCAAGGAGATACAGTTCAGGTTGAAGTAGATCACAAGAGCGGACAAATCATTATACAAAAATCGAACAAAATAACTCTGCCCTCAGGGTTAAGTGATGATTTTCTTGAAAATCTTTCTCAAGTAATGGATTCATATGACGAAACCCTTAAAGGACTTAAGGATAGATGAGCAGCATTCGTTTCTTAACCATTCAAGAAGTTATAGCTATTAATGTCGCTATGATTGAAAGATACAGCAAAGGCGAACAAATCGGCGTCAAAGATACCAGTCTACTTGAGTCTGCTGTTCTACGTCCTCAATCATCAGCTTTTAGTGAAGATGCGTACCCCACAATATTCAGCAAAGCCGCTGCATTATTCGAATCCCTAGGGCAAAACCATCCTTTTCACAATGCAAACAAGCGAACAGCTTTTACTGCATTACTCATTTTTTTGCGCTACAATGGCTTTCAATTTAAAATGGATCAGAAAGCAGCCGAAGACTTTACTGTAGATATGGTTAATCATAAATTTTCGTTGAATCAGCTGGCTTTATTAATCGAGCTCCACTCTTCCAAACTACATGTGTGAACCTAAAAAAGAGATCACGAATGATCTCTTTTTTAGGTTCAATGGTAATCATTGCTCTTGACTGCAAGCACCTGACGGGCGATTAGCATAAAGGCATCAAAGGAATGGCAATGCTTTAATCGTTCCAGCGTCTCTTCTTGGCGGATCAGTTCTACAAACAAATCATAAATCCCCATGGCCTGTTCGTAGTCCTCTTTGCAGATTGAAAGCAGGAATACCACATGAACCTCATGGTTGGCATCCCAAGGAATTGGATTTTCCAGCAAGCACACGCTTACGACCGTTCGGTTAGAGCTTAGCTCCAGGGGATGGGGGATGGCCATCCCTCGATCCAATGCAGTAGAGCCCAGCTTCTCTCTTTCTTTGACTGCTGGCAAAAACTTGTCAGTCACCACTCCTTTTTGCTTTAAAATACCACTCATTTCTTCAATCAGGGCATCTTTGCTCGGCTGATCGGATCGGGTCATAAACCATTGCTTGTCAAAATACCGTAGCAGTGAAGTTTCCTGCTCCTCATCGCTGGCCCGTACCATCCGCGTCATTGTCTCCATATCCCGTTCCGAAGGAATCGGGCTAATCACCGCGGACGGTTTATCCTTACGCTGCTGTAAGTGAATGGTCGAAACGACGAGGTCCTCATCGACGGTGGACATCTCCTCGTATTCCCGAAGTGAAACCACTCGGGATACATCCAGCTCAGCGAACAGCGAACGCAGCCTGGATTCTAGAATCCGGGCGGTTCCGTAGCCGGAGCCGCACACCAGCAACACGGTTTTACGACGTCGATGAGGGATATTGTATTTGCGTTCCAATGCAGCCCCGATATGAAGTGCCAAATAACCGATTTCGTTATCGTTGATGTCGTACGGAAACGATTTTTGTAGTTCTTTTACCGCACCAACTGTGATTTCATAGGCAAGCGGATAATACTTGCGAATATGTCCAAGCAGTGGATTACGCATGTTCATACCATGCTCCAGCCGGGTCAGCATTGGCTTCAAATGTACAAATAAATCCTTGGACAGCCGTTCATCGTCACGCAAGTCATAGGTAAAGCGTTCGTAGACGAATGTCAGCATCCCGCGCACTGCTAAGAAGAGACGATCGGACTGGAGGCGCTCCCACTCGGTTTCGGCCATCTTTTTGCTGACGACATGCAGCAGAACATAATCGAACTCTCCTTCTGGACAGGTGATGCCAAAGGCCTCTTCCATCTCCCTCAGCATGGCGCTAGCCAATTCAATATCCCGCGGACTGCCCACCACCGCCTCAAAGCGTTCTAAACCATGTCCTTCCTTCACTCGCAGCACCATGACCGCCAAATGAGTGATGAGATCTTTCAGCGCCAAATCAGCCATTTTGGTCCCAACGCTCCGCAAATGCTTTAGAATAATTGTCCGGATTTGCGGTAGATCCAATCCTTGAAACAGCTGTTGTTGTTCCAAGGGCATGTCGCTGCGTTGTCCCTCTTCATCGCGGACGTCAGCATATTCAGCCAGGCAGTAACGAATACTCTTTTCTTCCCCAATCACCTTTACACCATGTCCCGGCTTGGTGCGCAGAGTAAGGCTATAATCCTCCAGAATCCGACGGATGATTTTAGAATCATTATTCATCGTGGCCCGGCTAATATATAGCTCATCGGCGAGATCTTCCATCTTCACGTATTCCCTCGCATTCAGCAGCTTGAACAGCTCATACCGTATGCGCTCTTCCGGAGCCCCCGGTAGCCGCTGACTTACTTCTGTTTCTTCCTGACTTTCATCCGCAAAAAAATGGTATTTCTCACGATCATCAACCCTAATCGTATAGCCGCTACCCCTCTTGGATTCCAGATATGCTCCATATTCATTCAGCATACTGTCCAGCTTCTTAAGATCATCGCGGATGGTCCGCTCTGTTACCTCCAGCCGCTCAGCGAGCGCTTTGGTGGTCCAAGACCAGCCTTGATCATTTCCACTGACGAGCTGGTACAGCTTTTTCAAGCGTTTGTAGGGAAAAATCATGTAGATATAAGACCTCCTTTCCGATAAACCGTATTTTGCTTCCACGTTAGTTCAATTCCGGGGTTACCAGTACCGTTAACAGCTTGCAATGCTGCAATTCCGGCAATTGTGCACCTTCCGTATCGGACGAAACCAATGTTTCTCCCTTCGAACGCTCATCCAGCGAAACCAACTCGTAATGGGCCGATTCGCTGTATGTGATATGTGCAGTCGCATTTTTCTCTAAATAAGGATTAAATACACGGACGATATAACCATCACTATGCTCTGCTTTCTTGAATGCACTCAAGATTACATTGGAATCCTTGCTAAAAGATAACAGGCTATAGTTTTGCTCAAATATTCTTTCTTCGTCTCGGAAGGCAAAAATTAAACGGCCGTTCAGAAAATCAGACAGCTGGTAGCTGGACAATGGTGTTAAATATTCCTTGGCCGCTTGAGCAATGCCCGCCTCATCAAACCCGGACTCGTGGACATGTAGAACAAACGTAAATGAAAGCTCACCGAGCAGCTGTGCATCTGGCGTTTCTACGATCTTTTCTCCTGAGGCACGACCCGGGCGGTATAGCAGATTCTCCTTGCCCATATAACCAAAAGTGCGGAATAACGTCAGCGCTATTGTATCATGTTCATGTCCAATGATTTCATATTCCCTTACTCCTTCAGTCATCACGGCTACTCCATGGGAACCATTGTTTAATGCAACATAGCTTTGCATAGCTTCAATGGTGATCGGCTTTTCCGTCCACTGCTCCCGTTCCCATACCTTTACTTCCTCCAGCGTAGTTGGACGGGCAATGACTCCGAACGGCTGATCTGCAATAGATAGCTTAGAGGCAATCCCGGTATCAAATAGCACCCGCAGACGGTGACTCAGCACTCGGTTGTCCACATCCACCGAGAAACGTATCAGGCGTTCACCTTTCCGCAAGGAGACCGATGCCTGCAGTGGCAACTCAGCTGAAGTCCCAGCAGCGGAACGCTCATTTAAATCATACGGAACCTTCAGTTTCATCCGAAGGGACAATTCTTCGGATACCGTACTTTTGGATGTTATCGTCTCCACATCAGTACCAAGCGAAGAAACTGTAAGATCACGTTCCGGTGGAGAATAGTTGTAGGAATCTCCATCATCTCCGTTTTCCTCGAACACCATCTGATCTGAGTACACACGTCCCGAAATTTTATCCGTGATGCTTAATGCCCCGTTCTCCTGTACGGCTATGCTATAGAATTCATTTTCAATATGTTTTCCGTTGCTACGTTCTGCTGTTGCATCCCCTGTTGCACTAAAATCAAATATAATTTGTGTGTACCCCATAGCAGGTACTTCCTGAAGCTCCACCAACAACTTGGCACGGAATACACGCTCAGGCAGGTACACCTTTTTGCTCGGATTCAGATCAATATGCTGACCGAGCACGTAGTCTGTTTGTTCCACTTTCTCGGTAATCGTATACAAAAGCTGCTGACCGTTCGTATCCCGAATGACAAAGCTTCCTTCCGGCAAGTAAGCATCAATTTCTGTCACTCCCTTGCGCGGGTAAGGCAACGTATTAAAGATGGTGAAGGCAAAAGTCTCCTCCTGCTTAATCTTCGACGCGATCAGTCGCTTGTGCAGCTCCAATACATTCTCCGCGATATCTCGCGCCTGTTTATAACGAAAAGCCACATCCCGATTCGTCGTATCACTATTGCATCCACCAATGCTGTCGTGGGCTGCATTTTCAAACAAGAGCTTCCATATATCCTTCACGATATAATGTGGATATTCATGCCCAAGTGCATGGCTGATCGACAGTACAGGCTCCAGCGTGTTCACGATTAAATGTTCAATCTCGTTATTTTGCTGCTTAAGGTCAGCTCGTGTGGAAAAAATCGACTTATGAATACGCATATGCTTGGCTTCCATAAGCTCTCCTTTCAGTACAGGAAGGTCGTTGCTGTCCTTTTCAATCTCTTCAAGGAAACGTTCCGGCTCATTCATCACATATTCCCGTTCCGGGTCCAGCTCGTTGAATGTGCGAATCAATTCTGGCAAGTTCAGGCGGATAGGTGCTTGGTCGAAGCCGTTGGGAAAATAAACATGGCGGGTAGACGCTTTTTCTTCCAGCGCACCGATCTGGCTGTCGAGATACGCCTCAAGTTCTCCCGCTTCCTCTGGAATATTCCCACCATAGTAGTAGCCAAACGGCATCTGTACCGCAAACACCTGACTGCCATCCGACCCCTTCCACAAAAACTCGGTTTTAGGATTCGTATTATCGGCTACCCCGCGCCAGAATAGAAAATGCCGAATACCGAACTCCTGATAAATCTGCGGCATCTGCGCCGACTGGCCGAAGGCATCCGGCACATAACCGACCTTCATGGCATGACCATATTTCTGCGCCGTTTCCATACCGTAATACAGATTACGGACCATCGATTCACCGGAAATCACCAATTGATCCGTCTGCGTATACCACGGCCCGGTCATCAGGCGTTTATCGCTTACCAGACGGCGAATGCGCTCTTCATCCTCCGGGCACCAGCGGGTATAATCGTCAAGCAAGGACCCTTGGGCATCCAAAAGATAGTATTTAAAACCGTCCCCATTCTCCAACGCATCCAATACTTCTTTCACATGCTTCACCAAGTAGACTTTGGATCTGGAAGTGGTAAAATACCATTCTCGATCCCAGTGAGTATGTGGTATGACATGCACTTTCGTACGGCTCATTCTCGTTCTCCCTCCATGCTGTCTATTCTTTATCTAGTGATATTTAGTCAAATACAAGCTCAATGTCTTCTCCATTTTTCTTAACAGAGGCCTCTTTCGTTTCAGCCTGCTGCTGTTCTTCCTCACGGAAATTGACGAGCAAGGTTCCTGCCACAATGATTAATGCGCCTGTAACCCCTCCAGCCAGATATGCAAACGGAGTACCTACGGAGATGGCGCCATACAAACCGCCAATTGGAGGCATGATGACATGTGCGCCCAGCAAAGCCGTCAATGCTGCACCTGCTGCGCAGGCAATCATATTTAATGGAATCAGCTTGGCAGGGTTACGCAGTGTAAACGGGATAGCCCCTTCCGTAATTCCGATAATGCCCATGATCACGGAGCCTTTTCCAGCTTCCCGATATGTTTTGGAAAAGCGATGTTTCAGAATTAAGGTTGCAATTCCATAGCCTAGCGGTGGAATACAGATGGCAATGTTTACGAAAATATTGGGTAGATACACACCCGACAGGAATAACGCATTTCCCGCCATCCAGGCAGCTTTATTGACGGGACCCCCAAGATCGAACCCAATCATGGCTCCCAAAATTAAGGCTAGCGCCAAGGTGCTGGTTCCGCTCTCACTCATATGCTTAATCCAGTTGACCAGTCCTTCATTAATCGCGCTCAACGGCCCACCTAGGATGACGGACATGAGAATCCCGGTTAAGCCTACCGTAATGAGCGGCAAAATAATTAGCGGAACAGAACCTGCGGCCGGACCTGTGATTTTCACTTTGTTTTTCACCCAGAGGGTGACATACCCCGCGAAAAAACCTGCAACAAGAGCGCCCAAGAATCCCGCATTCGTCTCCTGTGCCAGCACGCCGCCAATCAGCCCTGCAGCAAGTGCAGGCTTGTCGGCAATTGAATAGGCGATATACCCAGCCAGAACCATGTTTAGCAGTCCAATTCCGCGCCAGCCTACATTTTCGACTAAGTATAAAATATGAAGAAATCCACTTTTGTCAGCATATGGACCAAAGTCAGTGACACCCATTGTCAGACCGATAATTTTACACACGGCAACAATCAAGGAGCCTGCAATAATAACCGGAAGCAGGTAAGAAATACCTGTCATCAGATGCTTTTTAGCTTCACTCAGCCATTTTTTCATCATGTTCTCCCCCATCATGAATACTACTGTTATTCAAAGGCTCATCGGATATCATTCAGATCATCTACGCTGCTGATTGTCCGTGTTGCCTCCCTAATCTTATTTTTGAGCAGAGATGGCCTCCACCGCTTTGGTAAGAACCGCTTCCGCATTGTTGACCGCATGACCGATTTTAACGCGAACGATTCTTTTATCTTCAAAACGCTCTGCATCCTTCACTGTCTGATCCGAGGCAATCAGTACAAAATCCGCCGCTGCAATGTCTTCCTCCGTAAGTTTGTTCACTTGGCCTAGTGCGCCTTGCTGCTCCACTTTAATATGGTGACCGAGCTGTGCCGCCGCTTTTTCCAGTGCTTTTGCCGCCATTGGAGTATGAGCCAACCCTGCGATACAGGATGTAACGCTTACAATTTTCATTATGACACCAACCCTTCTGTATACTGTTCCAGCAAATGATACACATCGCTGCTGCTATTGGCACCCGCTACCGCCTCTTTAAAGGAATCCTCTAAGAGCAGGGTTGCGAGCGAGGAAATAATTTGTAAATGGGATACATCCACGGACCCTTTAGGCACCAAAATACTAAAAATATACTGGACAGGCTTGCCATCATGAGAGGCCCAGTCAATGCTATGTTCCAATCGGATCACGAGGACTGCTGGTCTGGTGACCACTTCGCTCTGCGTATGAGGTATGGCAAACTGATCCTGAAGCCCTGTCGAATATACCTTTTCCCTCTCCCACAAATCCTGCACCAGTTGTTCCCTATGGACGGTGACACCCAGCTTTTCAGCCTCTTGGGCAATAAACTCAAACACAGCCGATTTGGTCTCCAGCTTCTCATCCAAATAAATCTGTTCTCTAGTAATCATGGTGGATGTCTCTCCTCCCTTCTATCTATAGGTGAAACGCTTACAAGTTTATTTTAGCCGACTCTTCCTCCATGTTTTATCTATAAAATTTCCCTATCCAAGCGGAAATGCACTAGACATTGTTCATAAAAGTTTTGTGATAGGCATTCCGGTATTGGGAAGGAGTCATGTGGGCTCTTTTTTTGAACAAACGCATAAAATACTTCTCATCGGTATATCCTGCCTCTTCGGCAACCTGCTTAATGCTCATATCTGTACGGGAAATCAACTCTTTGGCTTTGTTGATACGAATACTGTGAATGAACTCCAGGGGACGCATGCCTGTATTTTGCTTGAACAAACGAGAGATATAATCCTTGTTGTAATTGAATTTTCGGGCTAAATCCGTCACAGTCAACGGCTCTTCAGCATGAATTCGAGTCCACTCGATAATTTTGTTAAAACTCACATTCCCCTGTGAACTGACAGGATTGGAAAGCAAGCGGCTAAGCGCCAGTTCAGATATCTCGATCAGTAACGAGGTGAACAAATAATTTGCACTGTGATACGTAAGGTAATGTGAGTTGGCTACATGCAAAATCTGATTGACGATAATATGAATCCGATCTCCGTTGTCTGCCTGTACACATTGCGGTAAATAGATATCACGCATCACACCGTGACGCTGCAAAAGCCCATCCATAGCACTTGTTTCCTGCTTCATTTCTTCATTAGATAATACATTCGGGGTCGTGGGAACATCGAAATGAAACCAATAAAATTTCACGCCTGGCAATGACTCCTGGTATCCTTTATGCGTACGACCGGGGTAAAGCAATAGAATATCTCCCTCGCCTACTTCAAAATCTTCCCGTTCCTCCCGTATATATACCGTCTCTTGGACACCTAGGATCAGCTCAAAATTCTCAATGGAACGACTCATATGCTTCCAAGGTACCTCGTTAACAAACTCGCCTGCCGAGATCAGTTGAATCGGAGCATCTACATTTACTTTTAGATAGGTCATGTTATCGCCTCTTTAGGTTCATGTTCGGATTTGTCCACCCATTGTATGGTTAAGCTACTGACATACCGCGATTCCAATGCTAATGTAGTGGAGAAATATACACTTTCATCTTAGCTAAGGAGCGATGATTTTGAAAGCTAAAGCTTTTGACTTGCATAAAGTAAGAATTGATTCCGGCCCACTTTTACATGCGATGGAACTGAATACGGCCTATCTGCTGAGTTTGGAACCCGACCGTTTATTATCACGCTTTCGTGAATATGCGGGACTGGAGCCCAAAGCGGCTCACTATGAAGGCTGGGAAGCGCGTGGCATCAGCGGACATACACTCGGTCACTACCTGTCCGGCTGTGCACTGATGTTTGCCTCCACAGGCGACGAAAGACTGTTGGAACGCGTGAACTATGTGGTCGACGAACTGGAAATATGCCAAAACAGTCATGGAAACGGATACATTTCCGGCATTCCACGTGGGAAAGAGATTTTTGAGGAAGTAAAAGCCGGAGATATCCGCTCCCAGGGCTTTGATCTGAACGGCGGCTGGGTGCCGCTATATACCATGCACAAGCTTTTTGCGGGCTTGCGTGATGCACATCTGCTGGCGCATCATCCCAAGGCCCTGTCTATAGAAATCAAACTCGGCAACTGGCTGGAGGATGTACTTCAAGGGCTGGACGATGATCAGGTGCAGCAGGTGCTGCATTGCGAGTTTGGCGGTATGAACGAGGTGCTGACCGATCTGGCGGAACATTCGGGAGAAGAACGCTTTTTAAGCCTTGCGGAACGCTTTTATCACGGAGAGGTGCTCAATGATCTCGCAGATAGCCAAGATACGCTGGCAGGGCGACATGCCAATACGCAAATTCCCAAAATCATTGGCGCTGCACGGCAATTTGAAATGACGGGCAAACCGCAATATGCGGACCTGTCTCGCTTTTTCTGGGATCGGGTTGTTCACAAGCATTCCTACGTGATCGGCGGCAATAGCTATAATGAACATTTTGGTGAACCCGGGAAGCTGAATGACCGCTTGGGCGAAGGTACCTGTGAAACTTGTAACACCTACAATATGCTGAAATTAACAAGACATATGTTCGAGTGGGACGCCTATGCAGCCTATGCCGACTACTATGAACGAGCGATGTTCAATCATATTCTGGCTTCACAGCAGCCTATAGATGGACGTGTGTGCTATTTTGTATCGCTGGAAATGGGAGGACACAAGTCCTTTAATTCTCAATATGAGGATTTTACATGCTGTGTCGGTTCCGGTATGGAAAGCCACTCCATGTACGGCACTGCGATTTATTTTCACACGCCAGAAACGATCTATGTCAATCAATATGTCCCTTCTACCGTGTCATGGGAAGAGATGGGCGTACAGCTCAAACAAGACACTCTCTTTCCGCAAAATGGACGGGGAACGCTGCGCGTCATCAGCAAGGAGCCCAAATCCTTCGCGATCAAGCTAAGATGCCCGCATTGGGCAGAGCAAGGGATGATGATTAAAATCAACGGGGAAGAGTACGTCACAGAGGCTTGTCCTACCAGCTACGTTGTAATTGAACGGGAATGGAACAATGGGGATACGATCGAGTATGACATTCCTATGACCGTGAGAGTCGAGGAAATGCCGGATAATCCACGCCTAATTGCTTTTATGTATGGGCCGCTAGTGCTGGCTGGGGACCTTGGTCCTGTTGAGCAGGAATCCAACGAAGAACGTCTGCTTGCGTCTGTTCTGATCGGATCGGCCGACTCATTAACAACGAAGCTGATTGCTGACCGGAACGAGCCCAATACATTCCATACGACCGACTTAGGCTATATCGGAGACTTGAAGCTTCGTCCGTTTTATCAGATGTATGATCGTTCATATACCGTCTATTGGGATCTCTTTTCCCAGGAGGAATGGACAGCAACCGAGGCAGAATATCGTACCGCGTTAGCGTATCAGCTAGAGCTGGAACGACTTACAGTGGACGTTGTGCAGCCTGCCGAAATGCAGCCTGAACGGGATCATGCCTTTACTGGCGAGCATGTAGGTCTGGGGTCCATCTATAACCGCAAATATCGCGATACCTGGCCTGGGGGCTGGTTCTCTTTTGTCATGAAGGTGCTTTCGGATGAGCCTATCCAATTGGCGGTCACTTATTTGAAGGACTTGAGCCGTCCTCATGGTGACTTTGACATCACTGCGGATGGTCAGATTTTAGGGGAAGGCAAGCTGGAGTCTGAGGAAATGAATAAATTCGAAACGTTCGCCTATGAGCTTCCTCTATCTGTGACGAACCACAAGAATGAAGTGACGATTCAATTCAAAGCCCACCCACAAGGTAAAGTGGCGAAAGTCGCCGGATTGCGAGTGATTAGACATTCTATTGTATGATCAAATTATCTATATAAATCTACTATTCCGCCTACTCCGTTTTGATGTTCGTTTTTTAAAGGAAGCTTATAAAACAACAAGCAGACGCTTCTATAAGCTGTCTGCTTGTTCCGCTTACTGCCTTATAACTTCGATTCATCGTTATTGCTCCATGTTCACTTCACAGCATGTTCATTTCACGGAAGCTGTCTCTAATCTTGCGTAGCTCTTGCTGTGCCCTGCTGTATCGGGAAGCGTAGGTCCAGGCAAGCACCTGATGATAATGTGAAGGCGTTTCAATCGTAGTCACGTTATACATGATCGGAGTCCCGTCTACTTCTCCTTTTAGGGTAAACTCAATGGCTGGGTATCCATTCACCACCAAGTCGGAGGCAATCCCCAATTCAGAGTCCGTAATTCCTGACACCAAATGTTCCTCAATGATTCCTTTATATTCTTGAAGAGTCATACTGCTGTCAAAATCGCTTTTCGGTTCAGATAATACAATCAAATATCTTTCGGTCAATTCATTTTTAATGGAAATATCCGCTTCCTCATTAATCATATTATCTCGTGACCAATTCCACGGAGCCGTAACCGCAAACTGGCTATCCTTACTGGTAAATACCTCAGGCTTCACGATTTGAGTAATGAGCGTAGAAATTAAAGATACAGCAAAGACAATCGAAATGATCGTCATCAGGATGATTGCTCCTGCAAAAATCCGGTTTTCTTTCTGCCGGCCTTTCCCAAATCCCTTACCTTAACCACATATGTATTCGCAGCCATATCTCCAATCCGTTGTTTCCGAGGTGTCACCAGCACACATAACCCCGCGGGCAGTCCCAGAAAAAATAGCGGATTCGTATCTACCAGCTGTATGAGGGTGCGGATCAAGGACTTAGCCATGCCTGGCGGCCTTCCTTCTTCATTCACGACCTGAATACGAAGTACAAACTTGCCCAACGTATAGCCCGTAAGTCCTTCCAGTAACAGATAATAGCAGAAGGAGCCAATCAGGAAAAGCATCACTACCATGCCCATATTTGGGGTTTCCGCTTCAGATACTTTTTTCGCTGTAAAATAAACCAGCCCTCCATACCCAAAGACGATAAGAATGAAGTCAACCATCCAAGCCGCCCATCTTCTGAAAAAAATAGAGGCTCCGTATGTTTCTGATAATACTGCCATCCTATCCGGTTCTCGTCGATGATAGCCGCCATTCGTCGCATATGGTCCCGGAGCGACTGTAGATGGATTGTTCGTTACACCATGTTCCTCCAAATGATACACCTCTGTTGTCAATTTAATCCCGGTTAAGTATAGCATCCTTTTTCATCCAGTGAAGCAAGCCTGACAGTGCACTGGAGTAAACCGAATCCCGCCGATGAACAAACCACACCTCTAATTTGCGATATTTCTTGGGCAAACGATGAGAAACAATACTTCCTGCCTCCTTTGCCTTTGCAATCGACGATTGTGGCAACATGGACACCCCCAGACCAGAGGCTACACCACCCAAAATGACTTCCAATGTCCCAAACTCCATAACCTGATACGCAGCCACACCTGCTTCGCTCAGAAAGCTTTCCGCTCTTGTACGATGCGTGCACCCTACGTCGAAAAACAGCATAGGCTTGGCAAGCAGCTCGTCCATGTCCTTTTTCCCTGGTTCCGAGATGAGCACCAACTCCTCCTCAAAAGCTGCAACATACTCTATATGCGGATCATCGACGGGGCCATAGACGAACGCTCCATCTAATTCGTAATTTAATACCTTTTGTACGAGATCATGGGTGCTGCCTGTCATAAGCGATAGATGGACATCAGGATATTGAGCGTGATATTCCGTCAATAAAGAAGTCAGATGCGTAACCGCCGCCGTCTCAATCGACCCCAGTCGCAAAGGTCCCGCAGGCTGGTCTGAATATTGAGTGGACTTTTCAGCCTCGTCCAGCAAGGTCAGTATGGTATCCGCATATTCCAGCAGATTCTCTCCTGCTGGCGTTAGCGCCATTCCCCGGTTAGATCGGCGAAATAGCGGTACGTTCAATTGTGCCTCAAGCTGCTGAATCCGCGAGGTCACATTGGACTGTACATAGTTCAAGGCTTGCGCAGCCTTCGTGATACTGCCCTCGCGAGCGACGGCCCGAAAAATTTTCAAATCACTGCTTTCCATGTATACGTCACCTGCTTGGTATGATCATTTGTGATACTCACGTTCGATTTTGTTCATTTTACCGGATGCTTGCCGCTCTGTACAATTCAATATACATGCAATTGCATCTAAATTCGCACCACGGGAGGTTTTAAAATGAAAGCCATAATACATGCCAGCAAAAATGGCCCTGAGGGTCTGATGTATACAGACGTTACGGACAGACAGCCAGGGCACGATGAGGTGAGAGTAAAACTCAAAGCCGCAGGCTTGAACCATCGGGACCTATTCCTCATGGCAGATCGAGCTGCCAACGATGCTCCACTCATTCTCGGATCGGATGGAGCAGGTGTGATTGAGGCTGTGGGTGCTAGTGTCCCAACCTCGCTGGTAGGCACTGATGTAATTATCAATCCCTGTATCGGATGGGAGAATACGCATCATGTTCCCTTGGTTCCAGCCATTCTGGGCGGACCTTCGGACGGGACATTCGCTGAATCGGTTATCATCCCCGTCCAAAATGCCGTCAGCAAGCCAGCATACCTTTCATGGGAAGAAGCAGGGGTACTGCCTTTGTCTGCTTTGACCGCTTATCGCGCGCTCTTCACAAGAGGCCAGTTACAGCAGGGTGAGCACGTCCTCATTCCCGGTATTGGCGGTGGTGTAGCCACGTATGCCATGCTTATGGCTTTAGCGGCAGGTGCACGGGTCACCGTCACATCACGCAGCGAAGCCAAGAGTCAGGCTGCCCTCGCCCATGGCGCTAATCATGCATTCGACAGCCATAGTGAATGGAAAGAAAGTATGAACGGAGACACTGTGGATCTGGTTCTTGACAGTATCGGTCCTGCTACATTCGATAAATATTTTGATATCCTCAAGCCGAACGGTCGGATCGTTACATTTGGCGCAAGCTCAGGAGATCGAGTAGAGATTCCGCTGCGGTCTATATTTTTCCCTCAAATCAGCATCATCGGCACCTCTATGGGCAGTGGCGAAGAATTCGCAGCTATGCTTCAGTTTATGGAGCGCCATGCACTCCATCCGATTATAGATAGCGTATTTCCTCTACAAGACACACCGCAAGCCTTCCACCGTATGCAGCAGGGAGCGCAGTTAGGCAATATAGGAATCAGGATAGGGTAAGGGGTCTGAACGAAGTATAGGAATAGAAAAAAATCCACTGCCATAAAATCCCTTCATCCAGAAGTCAATTTTATAGTAGTGGACCTATTCAGTCGATCAAACGATGCTGGACCCATTTGTTGCCGCGGAAGCGCCAAAGGAAGACGATCCCCCGCACGCCCCATTCAATATCCATAGCCAACCAGACTCCAACAATCCCCAGGTTGAACACTATGCCCAAAATATATCCAAGCACCACCCGACATAACCACATGGACAGCATCGAGGTGAGGGACGTAAATTTCGAATCACCTGCTGCTCTAAGCGCAGAGGGTGTGATAAAGGCTATGGACCAGAGCGGAATCTGGGCCAACGTATTAATCAGTATGACAACAAAAATGTCATCTACGATTTCGGCAGGCGGATGAAACAGCCCCACCATCGGCTCAAACAAAGGCATCAGGATTAATCCCATTACAATAAATGAACAAGACGACAGCCAAATAAACGATTTGGTAAACTTCCGGGCATCCGCGACATTTCGACGCCCCATGCATTGACCGACCACAGTTACAATCGTAAGAGCCAAAGCATTTGCAGGGATTTGGAACACATTAGCTAGGGATGAGCAAATGGCATTCGTCGCCAATGCATTGGTCCCCAGGCTCACAATGAAAATTTGGGTTAAAATTTTGCCCCCATTAAAAAACATCTGTTCCGCTGCAAAGGGAAGCCCGATAAACAGAATCTTTTTAAGCATAGCCAGATTAAAATAAAGCATATCTCTAAGCTGAACACGCAAGTCATCATCTACCCTGACCAAATAGATCAGCGCGCATACTGCTCCTGCATATCTGGACACATTGACGGCAATCGTCATGCCCAGCACACCCATATCCAATACATTAATGAATACCACATTAAGAAGCACATACGAGAGGTTCATGATGAGCGAAAGAGCCAGCGATGCCCTCGTCTTCCCAATGCCCCTCAGCGCCCCACACACTGCCTCAACGATTGCAATCCCCACAAAAGACATACAGCTTCCCAGCAGATATACCTTACCGTTAGCTAATACATCAGGCGAGGCCGAACCAAACAGAACACTTAAAATCGGATTGTACAAAACCATCATAAACAAACTGATACATAAGGCCAGCAAGGAAACGGAGGAAATGGTGCCGGAAGCAGCTTTAGAGACCATGAGGTCGTTACCGCTCCCCTTATACTGTGCCACGACAACCGTTCCCCCGGTAGACACTGCAACAAACACATTAATCAGAAAAATATTCAAAGAATCGATCATATTTACAGCACTGACTGCCGCCATCCCCGACGAGCTAATCATTGCCGTGTTCACCAAATTAAGACCCACAATAAAAGCCTGATCAATCAGAAGCGGGATAAACAGCGCAATAATCTGTCGATAATCAATAGACTCTCCTGAAAAGTGCTTATTCAGAAAGCCATGTGTTCTCATCCTTACACTCAGTTGACTCATATCATCACATTCTTTTTCTCAAATTGAAAAAAACCCTTCAAAAGAAGAGCCTTCATGGCGAAAAAATGTATAAAGTTGCAAGGCTAGATGTGTCTAGTTCTTGATTCTGTACACTTTTCTCTACATAGAAGTATCACTCCAAAAGAAAATCCTGTCAATGGCTTTACTCACATTTGAATAGAAAAAAACAAAAAAACCTGCTCAGCTCAGCGAGCAGGTTTTGGAGCAGCATTATAATGTTTTAATATATCATTAAACCCTTGTTAAAAGAATGTCTATGATCTTCTCGCAATTAAATCTTGTTGAATAGAAGCTTCATTCTTTTCGAATTTTTTATAAAAAAACATAGGAATGATTCCGATCAAGAAGACGATAAATGGCAGCCAGATAAAGCTAAACTGAATGCCGGACAACGCCGTAGGGGTTTGAACTTTCCCAGCGATATAACCGGTGCTGCCCATGATCCATGCTGGCAATAATCCGCCGATTCCGCTACCCGCTTTAATACAGAATGCGCTTCCAATCGAGGTCAGGAAACCACTTGCCCGAATACCATTTTTCCATTCCCCATAATCGACTGTATCTGACAACATCGCAAACGGCATAGAACATGCAAAGCCTGATCCTAACGCACCAATAATCCAGCCGATAATAATGAGGGTTAAGTCTGTACTTCCCATTAAAATCACGACTTGACCCAGCGCAGCTAATATCAATCCGATAATCATAATCGCATTTTTACTTAATTTTCTGGCGAAAAACGGAATCAGAACCATCGAGATCAACTGCAAGGAGGTCAGTCCATTGATTAAAGGTACTAAGTCCTTACTGTCCAGATTGTACTGCAGATAAAAGATTAGCGTTGCTGAACGAATATTCAAACCAATCCAGTAGCACAAGTTGGCAGCTACAACGAGCATCCATGGCCAGTTTCGTTTGATGGCTGTAAAGCTTTTAGCAATGGGAACGGATTTCGTTTTCACTGCTGCATTTTCTCGCAAATCGGCAAACGCTATGAAAAACATAATAATCGCCATGATTCCAAATAAAACGAGCGTTAAGGAAAATCCTTTTTGATCATTTCCCTGTCCAAAGAAAGCGACCAAAGGTAACGTAAACGTCGTGGCGATGAAGAAACCCACATTCCCCCCGACCATGCGGAAGGAGTTCAAGACTACGCGTTCATTAGAATTGGTGCTCAGATTAGGCAGAATAGACGTAATCGGCGTACTGATTCCGGTATAAAGGATACCTGCTATGATATACGTAATGGCGGCATATGCAATTTTGCCCGACTCACTCCAATTGGGTGTCGTAAACGTAAGGACCATGAACACAGCGAACGGAATAGCTAACCATAGAAAATAGGGTCTGCTCTGGCCGTATTTCGACTTGGTTCGGTCAATCAGGATGCCCCAAATCGGGGCATCAATGGCATCGATAAAACGGGTGATAAATAGTAATGTCCCGGCAATCCCGATAGAAAGACCGAATACATCTGTATAAAAATATAATAGATAACTGGAAATAACACAGTATAGTAGATTGCCTGCTGTATCCGTTAATGAATAGCTGATTTTACGATGAAAAGGAACGGTACTTGCTGCCTTTTCCGGTGATTCCGTACTCACAATTCTCGTACTCATGATCTTTCCTCTCCCCATGCGAATGAATTATGATTCATAAACCCATACACGCATTTCCCCTTTAGCCCGATTGCACCAGGCGTAGTAAGGAATGGCGGTAATTTGTTGAGGAACAAATTCAGGAGGCTCCGAGCTATATAATGCGTTCGAATTTTTTACCCGGTATCCCTCTATAGTCAACTTTACAATGCCACCCAGCAGGTTTTCGCTAAACTCTTCCGTAATGAGGCTATCCTTCGTCAATCTTAATCCTGCCAAATTCGCTCCATTATCTACTTCTTCCAGACAGAACACGACTGGGCCGCGTTGGAGAGCAATTTGCTGCTGGTTCATGGAGACCAGCGGATTGCTCCGAATGCGTTCAACTGGCATAGCCAAATGCAGAGTTACCACATCTCCGTCCTTCCAAGTACGCTGAATCTCGATATAGCCATTTTCCAGATGGTCTAATGATATAGCTTCTCCATTCACCTTCACCTCTGCCTGCTTGCACCAACCCGGAATCCGTAGTGCCCATTTGAAGGAAGTCGGCTCTGTTACGTGGATCGAAAAGGTTAGATCCGCATCCCATGGATAATGATGAGTTTGTGTAATTTCAACCTCATGACCAGATAAAGTCATGTTCACCTTGCTGGCAATGTACAGATGCGTATACAACGTATCATCCGTTTGGGTGTACATATTGTCCTCAACCGATGCAATCATTCGTGCCAAATTGGGCGGACAGCAGGCGCAGAAGAACCATTTTTGCCGTTCTGTTTTTACATGCTCCTGATCTTTTCTGGATTTTTGAAAAGGATTAACCTCCAGCGGATTCACGTAGAAAAACCGTTTCCCGTCCAGGTCCATCCCACTAATCGTTCCGTTGTATAGCGCACGCTCCAAAACATCGGCATATTTCCGGTCTGGCGCTAAGCGCAGCATACGATTGGCCCAAAAGGCCAGCCCTACAGAGGCGCAGGTCTCACAGTACATGCTGTCATTGGGAAGATCGTGATGGCAAGTGAACGCTTCCGCGTTTACAGTAGAACCGATCCCTGCGGTGATGTACATTTTATGATTCGTCACATCATCCCACAGCGTTTCACAGGCTTGTAACAGGGAAGCATCCCCTGTTTTCGCGGCCAAGTCCGCCATCGCAATATACAGATACACCGCTCTCACCGCATGGCCGACTGCCTCTTTTTGTTCCCGCACAGGTTGGTGTGCTTGCTGGTATTCGAAGCCTAAGCCAAAATTAATGTTGTTATCATCATTCCAGGTGGGCTCTGTTTGAATATGTTTTCTCTTTTCTTGTTCCTCTGCAAAGTAAATAGGATGCTGTCCCCGCTGTTCAATAAAATATTGCGCTAATTTGAGATATTGATCCTTTGCAGTTACGTCGTATAATTTGATCAAGGCCAGCTCAATTTCTTCATGTCCCGGGTAGCCTTTCCGTTTCCCTTCTTCCGTACCAAAAATCTGCTGAATCAGGTCTACGTATTTCTCCATAATGTGAAGAAACTTCGTTTTTCCCGTCGTTTCATAATAAGCAACAGCCGCTTCTATAAAATGCCCTGCACAATACAGCTCATGATTATCTCTTAGGTTCGTCCAGCGATTATTGGGTTCCTTCAGCAGATAGTACGTATTCAGATACCCATCCTCAGCTTGAGCTCTTCCCAACAATTCAATTACTTCATCAGCCCGCTCTTCAAGCGCAGGATTCGGATGATCCCTTAAGCTAAAGGCAACTGTCTCCAGCCATTTGGCAATGTCACTGTCCTGGAAAACGGTTCCATAATACTCCCCACTGGATTCCCCGGCTGCAATCCTAAAGTTTTCAATCGCATGACTGGGTTCTGTATCTGGTAATTCATCATTTAATGCTTTCCACTGATAAGGAATAACCTCTTCCGCCACAACCTGCTTATACTTTTTCCAAAATAAATCATCAACGATGACATGCTTAACTGGCTTTGCCGTTTTCATTGGATAAACATCCCTTCCTGGAAATAGAACGCTTTCATTTTTGAAAAAATAAGGATAAAGTAATGATAATATCGTACAAGCTAACCTGAGCTCCCCTTGCTACGTCCTTATTTTATCAACCTGAATTTATAAAAAAAATCGCGATCTTTAACTAAAACTTATACGATTTCACACACAAAGGAGCTGGCTTCCATGAGCAAAACAGACTTTCTATCATTCCTTGTCCCTCCGCTGCCTTATTTCATTGAGGGGAATTTTACTACATATCAAAAAGGGGATTGGCACCCGAATAGGTATAATCTGGGTTATTTTGACGTAATAATCATTAAAGAAGGATTGCTGCACATTGGCGAAGAGGACGAAGTGTGGAAGGTAACTGAAAATTACGCTCTCATTCTTGAACCGGATAAACATCATTTTCCCATTGAGGCATGTACAGAACAAACCTCCTTTTACTGGTTCCATTTTCAAACCAATAGCATGTGGTGCGCACAATCCTCGCCCAATCCTATTATACCCAGCACCCCCATTCCCGAGCTGCATTTTCATTCAGAACATACGACCATTCATTTGCCCAAAATTCAAAAAGTGGTGAATCCGCATGAGCTATTTTCGAAATTAGACTATTTACTAGCCTCTACTTTAAAACCTAGAAAGCTGGCACTATGGGAGGCCCAACAGACGTTTGTGAATGTTTTTCAGAGTTTGGAGTATGATCAGAATAATAAAGACAGCTCCTCTAAGTTGGCGGAACAGATCGAAATATACCTAAAACAGAATTACAAAAATACAATCACTAATAAAGATTTGGAGACCCATTTTCACGTACATCAGAACTATCTCGCCAGATGCATGAAGGTCGCCTTCCAGCGCACACCACTTGAGTATTTAATGGATTATCGCCTGGATCAAGGACGCAGTCTTTTGCTGCAAACTGACTGGTCTGTCCAACAAATTACCGAGGAAACAGGATTCTCCCAAGCAAGCTATTTCTCCAAATGCTTTAAAGAAAAGTTCGGAATGTCTCCAAAGAATTACAGACAACAATACTGGAAGCCAGTCCATTGAATGCTTACATCTCCTTTACATTCCTTTTACATTTTCATTGTATCCTTTTGATATTCTCGCTTTATACTGAGTCGGTTATATCATTTTCACTTCAGAAAAGGGGCATACATATGAAGTCAACTAAACTCGCATTATTAGCCATTTTAACGGGGGTTCTGGTATCACCAGAACTGACCCATGCGGCAGACATTCAGCCATCCGGGTATGCACCAATACGGACACAGGCAGATAAAATGGGGGCGACAATTACATGGGACAGTGATGACCACTCTGTTTTGGTCAAACTGAAAAATGGCATTGTCGGGACCTTTACAGTGGGTGAGAAGCAATATCGTCTAGCTGGACTAAGCGGAAAAGCGGACCGGGAAATTAAAATAGTGAATGGAAATGTATATCTTCCTACAAAACTTCTTACAGCGCTTGAAGCAGAGAACAACAAATATGCAGATCCAAAGGATGCAGTCCCCACCTATAAAGTGATCCCTTCTGCTGAAACAGAAGCTGTGGAGGATGGAGAAGACGCAGCCGACGACCCTGCAATCTGGCTCAACCCGGTCGAGCCAGAGAAAAGTAGAATTTTAGCAACCAATAAAGGCGGCGGGATTTTAGTCTATGATCTGGAAGGCAAGCAACTGCAAAACATGAAGGTCGGAAAAATGAATAACGTGGATCTTCGTTACGGTTTCACATTGGGCGGCAAAAAAATTGATATTGCAGGGGCAACCAATCGAACCAACAACACGATTGATATCTTTGCCATTGACGGTGCATCAGGAAAGCTGACCAACGTGGTTGGCAAACCCATTAAAGCATCTATGAAAGAAGTGTACGGATTCAGCTTATACCATAGCCTCAAGACAGATAAATTTTACGCGCTCGTGTTGGGCAAAGAGGGTGAATTTGAGCAATATGAGCTGACTGACGACGGAAGCGGCAAAATTGCAGGTAAGCTTGTCCGCCAGTTCAAGCTGAATACGCAATCCGAAGGCATGGTTGCTGATGATGAATATGGTACGATCTACATCGCTGAAGAGGATTACGCCATTTGGAAGTATAGTGCCGAGCCAGACGGTTCATCCGAGCCGCTGCGACGTGTTGATATTGCAGATGGGCGCAGACTTCACGATGACATAGAAGGACTTACATTGTATTACGGTAAAGATGGCAAGGGGTATCTCATGGCCTCCAGTCAAGGAAACAGTAGCTATGCGATCTATGAACGACAAGGCGACAATGCATATATAAGCAACTTTACGATCAGCGCGAGCCCTACCGTTGACGGTACGTCTGTCACAGACGGTATTGATGTTCTTGGCTACGGATTAGGCAAGAATTTCCCTCATGGTATCTTCGTTGCACAAGATGACGAAAATCTTCAAAACGGCAAAAAGTTAAATCAGAACTTTAAAATGGTGCCTTGGGAGCGAATCGCTACGGGAGCCCCTACTCCGCTAACGATAGACGATGGCATCAACCCGCGTGAATTGGTAAACAGAAGCACGCAGTAATGCCCTTCGGGGAAATCAACTCAACATTCCGACTCTATTCATAGAAAAAAGGGGTGTTCCAAAAGCCATAAAACGGCTGCTTGGGACACCCCTTGTTGCTTTTAAGCAGGATCGACTTGGGTACTCCGTATGGACGCTCCGTCCTCTCCGCTAATTTTAGTGTGAGTTATAACATCAAATGAGACTAAAACGTGCTTAGAAATGGTTGTTTTTATATCAATAATCGAAGATATTTATAACATCCAGTAAGATAAAAGTATTTTTTCTATAAGATACAGTGAGATAATATTATTAGCTGGTAGTTTCGTCGGAATTCCTTGCTTCACTCCTTAAGAGACAGAAAGATCCCAACACACCTATATGAGCAACACCGGAAAGCAATAAAGCTAAGGAACTTAACGACAGAACATGAACGTTTTATAAAGCTGTCCAAAGAATTCATCCAATGTAAAAGAAGAATATACCCGTTCTCAGTTTGATAGGAAACAATCGTCCGGGCACATCTCATGGCCTGTTCCCAAGCTTCCTTCGCCAATTCTGTAAGGCCGCTTGACTTAAAAAGTTTTTCAAGGGCAACTTATGCCGCCCAACATTTGCTTGCCAAGTACAGATTGGGACGGGTCTGGCACAGACACGATAGGCGAGTAGATGGAAACCGTAAGGTCGCCCTCTTTACAAGTATCCGTAGACAACTTAAATTTACGCTGGATGCGATCTTTGGAAATTCGGCCAATTAAATTCATCATGTCTTGAATCATTTGGGCGTGTTCAATATCATAACGCTTAGCTTCATCTTCGCTATGTCCGAAAACGGGAGCGCTTCATACTTTCCTGGTACTTCCGTCTCCATAACAATAAAAATGTTCTTTGCCGGCGATTGACCAAGCTCCAAATCCAAACCGCCATTTGTACCTGGAAAGCCCAACGTGAAACTCGCGAATGCTCCGATCGGAGAGTGATGTGCGTTAAAAAACGCGTTATGGTTCATTTAGATTTCCCAAAAAATTTATTTCATGTTCAATTGCCACCCTAGCCTTCAAAATAACATTGCAGACTGCATGCTCCTTTTGGGGAGACGACTTTAGAAGAAATCCCGCTCTTTTCCCAACTACGATGATGGTGTGTCATCCCATCATACTCGCGAAACAATTGATAAAAATAGTTCATATCATGGCATTTATCCCCGATCACCAAATCAAACTTGTCCTTAAAATAGCGTTTGAACTAGTCGCTTGCGAAACTCAAAGGAAACAGAGCTGTTGGATCTTAGGACTCACCAGAATAGCTGTTTTTGTCCTTTTTTTAGACCGTCACAGCGGGGCAGCACATATACCCGGTTTCATCTTTGTCCAGACTAGCCACCCCTTATATTGTCCCCCCGAACAACACGATTTTCGTTCTGCATTTCCTCCTGAAAATTTGGTTGACCCAATCCGTGCTTTGAAAAATCGGGCGTTCAGGGAAATACTAGTTCTATTTTGACACAACGATTATTCAGGAACTTCTTCCCGTCTTTTCTTTAAGTCATCCAGAATGCCAACGTACTGCTTCTCTAGTGAGTAGAAAAACAACAAAATAGCCATGCAAATATAAGTGAATAATGGCAAATAAATATTCATAACGATGATCATCGATTTTGCAGTATCTGTCTGTATTAATGCGCCCTCCTGATAATGCCCGAAAGCAAGCAACCAGCCAATGAGTGCCGTTCCAAGCGCCGTACCGATTTTACCACCGAAGGAGTTCACACTATTCGTCAACCCAATAATCCGTTGCCCATGCTTCCATTCGCCGTATTCAATCGTACTCGTCATAAGCGGTCCCAGCACAATCATCAGAGGAATCACACCAAACCCTTGCAGTACGGAGCCAGCCAGGCCAATCGGGATGCTGTTAAGATCAATGAATCGAATGAGAGAGCCCAGGATCCCAACTGCCAATCCAAAGATGGCAGTATTTCGCTGGCCCCATCGCTTGATGACAGGCCCGGAGACAGCAAAAACGAGTACCATCGGGATAAAAGAGAGCGCTCCCATGATCCCTACCAAATTAAGATTGCCCCAGATATACTTGGCGTAATACATCCCGGCTGAAGCGGATACAGCAAAATTAATATTCGAGATTAGTGCGATAAAAAAAATAATAAGCCAATATTTGTTCGTAAAAAGCAATTTAAGACCTTTTCTCATCGTATAGTTTTTCTTTATCTCACCAACATCTTTCAATTGTTGGGTATTATATCTTTCTTTAGAATAACGGAAGGTCAAAAAGATTCCAAGAGAAGCGATCAACCCCAGGATTGCTGTTAAAAGCGTCCATTCTTTCTTGCCTCCTCCAAGAGCATTGACAGCCGGAATGAAAGCCATGACGATGATGGCTCCTGTGAAATAATTAGAAGAGGCTCGTAATATCCCCATTAAGGTTCGATCCTGCTGGCTTCTTGTCGTTAAAGCCATTAGGCTCTGATAAGGAATCGATGTAGGAGTAAACACAAAAATATAAAATATGATGTTAGTTATAACAGCGTAAGTTATTTTTGCCCCTGGGCTTAGATCGGGAACGCTGAACAGCAGCAAAATGGATACAAATATCGGGATGATCATTCTTAGCAGCCAAGGGCGGGCTTGACCGTGCTTAGAACGAGTTCGGTCTAGAAGTACCCCCATTCCGATATCTGCGCCAGCGTCTAGAAGCTTGGTAAATAACAAGGCTGTACCTACAACACCAGCCGAAACTCCAACAATGTCGGTGTAGTAGAATGTCATCAGACCTAATAGGGCTGTCATGATACTTAAAGCAATTGAACCTGCCGAATCACCGATTAATTCTTTAGTCGTAAGTTCCCGTTCCATCCAAAATTCAACTCCTTCGGTTAACATCCAAATATACGACAAAAGATTCAGAGAAGAAACTCTTCTCACGCACCACAGTCGCCTTGTCTCATGCTGTCATATTGAATTTGGAGCTCGCGTGGATACCGAGGAGGAATCGATGAATCACTTACCTCACCGAGTTATTTTCTTCGACATCTCACAGTATCCAAGCGGAACGGGATATTTATCCGCAACATTCTAATTGAAAGTCATCCAGTATAGATTCAACACCCTGGTTCTG
This sequence comes from Paenibacillus sp. FSL P2-0173, assembly GCF_038008045.1. Lineage (NCBI taxonomy): Bacteria > Bacillati > Bacillota > Bacilli > Caryophanales > Paenibacillaceae > Paenibacillus > Paenibacillus sp. FSL P2-0173. The sequence continues at coordinate 67,825 of NZ_JBBOYK010000005.1, read as the reverse complement.
GTGGTATCCACCGGGTCATTCACAAGACGGGCACAGTTAAGCTACCTTCTCTTTCAATGTCATGCTTGCCAATAAATCTTCCATTCTTTAATCCACGTTCAATTCGGCGTTCTTACATGCAATCAACATATTTCATCCCTGAACCTACTCATGCAACTTGTAAACATCATTCGGTATCCGCATACAATTCAACTAGCTATCGAACGGGTTCCAGAAGTCAGCTTGGCTCATTCTGAGTGATATGGATTAACTGCGATTACAACGTCAGCCCACCGTCAACCACGACGACCGAGCCGGTCATATAGCTGGATTTGCCTGAGGCTAGAAACACGACCATCTCGGCAACTTCAGCCGGATCGGAGAATCGTCCCATCCTCATGGAAGGGAATTCCTCCGGCATATAGCCACTCTCTTGCATCATGGCTGGGACTGTCTGTGTCAGCGCCGTATCGACGCCGCCAGGGCAAATAGCGTTGACCCGAACGCCTTTTCTTACGTATTCTATCGCTGCAGATTTCGTCAAGCCAATCACAGCATGCTTGCTTGCGGAATAGACGGCCATACTGTGTTCGGAGCGAATACCCGCGGTCGAAGCAGTATTGATGATCGAGCCATAACCCTGCTTGCCCATAACCTTCAGCACATGCTTCAAGCCAAGGAAGACGCCACGGACGTTGACGTTGATGACTCGCTCGAACTCGGACAGTTCGATGTTCTCCAGCAAATTGAATTGTTGCAGAACTCCTGCGTTATTAAAGAAAGCGTCGATTCGTCCGTATTCGTCGATGGTTGCCTTCACGTACCGTTCGACATCTTCGTTTTTTGAGACGTCGGCTTGCACAAAAAGACCCTCACCGCCTTGTTCACGAACAAGGCGTAACGTTTCTCCACCCGTCTCCGCATTGAAGTCGACGACAACAACGTTGAATCCAGCCTTGGAAAGCTGAAGCGAGGCGGCACGACCAATGCCACTGCCTCCCCCAGTGATGATGGCGACGGAACCAATCAGTACGGTTCTATCAAGAAGTTCACCAGTTTTAGTCTCGTTTTCCGGGCTTCTCTCATGAGGCTTCGTTTGAACGCCTTCTTCTCCGATGCCAGTCAGATCGGAAACGATAGCCGTGATCAACTCTTGGGGCATATTGGCTTGCGGGATGGCGGCCAGTTGCTTAAGCGACATGCCCTTCCCCATGCTCGCCATCGGATTGGTCGAGATTCCGGGCAAATGCTTCTCCAGCACCGTGGTCGCAGCTTTGTTCGCCAGCAATTCGCTTAATTTCGAGTTTTCGTTAAAGGCCATTTGTGATTCCTCCACTCTTTGGTTTTTTCAGCGTCTGCGTCTGTCATCGAACGCAGCCCAACCTTGCATTGATTCGTAAACGGCATGGAACGAAGCGATGAGCTACGGTTCATTACAATAAATGAAATTAAAGCAGATCATTTTTCCAGTTTAGCGGTATTAATACTGATTGGGCAGCCACCCCTGCTCAATGCTTTTTCCCATATCCTGTTCCAATTTGGTAACATACCACCCTTTATAATTCTGTCTGGAAACCCAAACCACTGCATGAAAAATGCTCCATACAGAATCCGGTGTATAAATGCATACGTCCGTCATCATCCACTAATACGCTTGGATCAAATTGAAAGGTATCTCCCTCTTTATCGCCCAGCAATGTGCCATCGACATAATGGACATGTCCGTAAAATTCATACTTGCCAGCAGGAGTATCACTTACAGCAACGGCAATTACTCCTAGTAAATCAAAAGCATAATAAAGATAATATCTTCCATCCGGTCCCACTTGAACGTCTGCTGCATATAACATCCGCTTCTCGGGATCATTGCACATCGGATCTTGCGTTTTCTCGTAAATGACTCCTTCGTACTTCCAGTTCCCCAAGTCATTTACATCCGCAGACCAACATATATAATTGTTCTCGAAAAACGCTATACCATTAAACTTATCATGACTGCCATATATATAAACTCTGTCACCAAAGACATATGGCTCACCATCCGGTACATATTCATATCTGGGCAAAAATGGATTTATTGCTTGTTTCGTCATTCTGCTGTCTCCCTGATAGCTTCCCTTTGAGTAGAGTCATATATTACATTGAAAAATCTCGTACCCAAAGAGTTAACTCACATCCTGATGGAAAGTCCGAATTCCACTATAGTGCGTTAATTGTAACGGATTGCGGAGTACAGCCTTCAGCAGTGACTGTCAAGGTGATGACGCCTGCGCCGGTTGGACGCACAACCGCCAATGCTTTGCCGTCGAAGGTGGTATTCTCCTTCTCTAAGTAATTCTCTTCGGTTGCGGGGTTGGCACTGCCAAAGCCCTGAATCAAGCCAGGCCCATCAATCATCACAGAAACCTTCCGGTCCATGGTGTTAAACAGATTACCTTGCTCGTCTTCCAGGCTAATCATTACGAAAGCCAGGTCACTGTCGGATGCGGCAATCTCTGTTCGGTCCGCTTCTACTGTGAGCATGACGGCACCGCTTGCCGAATGGAGTGTCATCCTGCCGGTTTCTTGTCCGCTAACGTAAGCCACCGCCGTAATTTCGCCCGCTTCATAGATGGTGTCGAATTCCGCTATAAAGCGTTGTCCTTCGCCCGCTTCAGCTCTTCCGACCGAACGCCCGTTTACCAGCAACTCGACTTCTTCTGCATCGGCATAAACTTCTACTTTAATTGGCTTACTCTCATATCCGCACCATGACCAGCTAGAGACAGAATCGCTCCAGCTCCATTTCGACAGAGAGGCTTTTTTAGAATAATGTTCAGGCCGCTGTACAGCGATATACGGAGCCGTGCGAAGACTGAATACGATCTCACGGTAATAGGATACGGGTCTCCGGTTGCCAAGAATATCAATGTCGCCGCACCAGCCTGTAATCCACGGGTACATGCCTTGATTTGAGGGGGATGAGCTATCCACATCATATTGGACTCTTCCTATCCCCGCTTCCCCCAGGTAATCCCATCCCGTCCAGGTAAAATCTCCAATGATCTGGCTAAGCTCTTTCACGAATTTCCAGTTAACATCGATTTTTTTCGGAAAAGTCTCGCTCCCGACGATAATCCGGTTAGGAAACTGTTCTATATCCTTAAGGTATCGTGATTCTGCATAATTGTAGCCCGCAATATCCACACATGCGAACGATTCTGCCGTTTGCGTCGTGCATAATTCGCTATTAACAATCGCCGAGAGGATGTCACCTAAATTGTTCATCGTTGTATTGATGCCGGAGTCTTCACTGATGTTAAAGTGGCCAGCAGTAGCCATTTTAGGCAATTCCTTCATTACGGCCAGCAAGAAATTAACCGAGTTCGTGGTAAAGCGGGTAGGATCAAGGGAGTGAATCTTCTCCGCGATCTTGCGTCCCCACATTGAACCGATGGAGCTGCCCGTTTCCGGAATTTCGTTACCGATGGAATACATAATTACGCTTGGGTGGTTAAAATCTTTATCCACCATCGCTTGTACATCCTTTTCCCACCAAACGGGGAAGCTCAGCGCATAATCATATTCGGTTTTGGTAGAACTCCACATATCAAAGCTCTCGTCCATAACCAGCATGCCAAGACGGTCGCATGCATCGAGCAGCGCTTTGCTCATCGGATGATGCGCGCTACGCAGCGCATTGAATCCTGCCTGTTTCAGAATCTCGACTCGCCGCTCCTCGGCTCGATCAATGGTAGCAGCACCAATCACGCCATTATCGTGATGAATACACGCACCGCGCAGCTTGACGACCTTCCCGTTTATGCATAACCCTTGATCCGCATCCAATGTTAGCGAACGAATGCCGAAGGTCGTTGACTCCTGGTCCACTTCTTCCTCGTCGGCCTTAACCGTCGTTCTGCACGTATATAGATTTGGCTCGTCTACATTCCAAAGTTTGGGGGCCTTTACCAGAATGGACTGACGAAGCGTTGCCGGCTCGCCCGCAAAGGTCGTGACCGGAGCAAGATCAGAGGCAACAACCGTTCCATCCGCATCGATAATCTCAGTCAACACCTGCACCGTCAAAGTGCTTAAGCCTTCATTTTCAATCACTGTCGCTACTTTTACGACTGCTCGGCCGTCAGATATCTCAGGCGTGGTAATCTTCACACCATCCAAGGCAATATGCGTGAGATTCCCTACGATCAGCTTGGTATTCCGGTAGATGCCAGCCCCTGTATACCAACGGGAGTCTTTGTAATTATTAGCGATAACACGGATCTCATTTTCTTGGCCATATTTGAGGAAGCGGTCAGTCTTTACATAGAAATTGCTGTATCCAAAGGGATGCTGACACGCAAAATCTCCGTTAATGTATACCATCGCTTGATTGTATACGCCTTCAAACTCGATGGTGACCCGCTTGTTCCGGTACTCCTCGGGTACAAAAAATGACTTTTTGTACTCATATTCTCCTTCCGGATAACAAGCGATACTCGGGCTGCCGTCTTTCAGTCTCTCCTTCTCCCACATCGCATCATGCGGCAAAGTAACAAGCTTATGCGGCTTTTTATCCGTATCGATCTCACCAAAGTAGCTAGGTTTTGGGCCAACCAGCCAATCAGCATTAAAAGATGTTTTAATCATTTCTAAGTCATCCCCTTCTTTTATATCAGAGCTTGAAGTTTTCTTTATTGTTCGTTCTTGGATTTACAGGGCCACACTAGTCTGTATCTCAAGTTTATATTGGTTACGTGAAGACATCTTCGACGTTGTAGGACCCTGGAAATAATTTGGTACATCCATTTCCCCTTCACCTTCCATAAAGGAAACCTCTTCCTGAAGAAGTCTTGTTCGTGGATATGCATTTTCCTTCTTAAGATTCAGATCGTGCCAAGCTTCAGTGAAATGGGCAAAGTAAGAACCAAACAGGACAATTTTCTTGACTCCCGCCTGCTTAGCCAAGCGCGCCAGCCGCTGAGTCGGGAGCACATCCGATGCCTCCTAAAATAAATATTTTTTTCATACTCGTACACTCTCCCTGGCTGTCGATTTCAGTTTTAAATCAGAAAAAATATACTTTCTGCTGAACACTGAAAAAGATATTTTAAAATCTTGGATTGTGCATTTATTGGCGAACTGCCACGTTCAAATGCTCCAGAAGCATGGAGAGCGTCTCCTCCGTAAGTGCTCCACCTGTAAACGGAATTAAAGCCCGCAGCGACATATAGCGCATGGATGCCTGAATCATCTCCGCAGATACAGCATCTGAATGTGCATTTTCGGCTCCCTGGGGAGCCAGCCCCTGCATTTGGGCCAACACCGCCGTCGTTTTCGGATTCGAAAGCAATTCGCCTAGAGCTGTATTTCGATCGTATACCGGCACGATTTCTCTCGTAGTAGATTCCACCATAACTTTCGTTTGCAAAGCGATATGCCGTGAAGAGGACCCTAGTAAGATATCAAATTCCCCACTCTCCACGTGCCAGTCCTTGTGCTCGACACTGTAGTGTGCAAAGCTTCGTTTATCCAACGTGAAAGAGATGGTTTTCTCTTCTCCGGGTTTGAGCGCAACTTTGGCAAAGCCTTTCAGCTCTTTCTCAGGACGGCTTACCGTGGATTCACAATCATGGACATACAGCTGGACCACTTCCTTGCCAAATACGGGACCTGTGTTTTTTACATTCACGGTTACAGAGAACGTTTCGTTATCCTTCATTTCGGTCTGACTCACGGTTAAGTGGGAGTATTCAAACCGGGTGTAGCTGAGACCATAACCGAAAGGAAACAAAGGCTCGATATCTTTCATGTCATAATAACGGTAACCTACGTAAATCCCTTCCCGGTATTCGACGCGGTCGCCATCGCCAGGGAAGAACAAATAGGATGGATTGTGCTTCAAGGATTGAGGGAAGGTTTCCGCCAATTTACCGCTAGGGTTGGCATCGCCGAACAACAAGTCAGCGATAGCTCCACCCGCAGCCTGACCACCCAGATATCCCTCCAGAACAGCCTTAACATCTTGGAGCCACGGCATGAGAATCGGTGATCCATTGCACAGTACCACAACTACATTGGGCTGAACGGCTGCAACGGCAGAGATGAGCTGTTGTTGATTGAGCGGCATATCCAGATGAGAACGGTCATACCCTTCTGATTCATAGCGGTCGGGCAGACCCACTACGAGTACAGCTATATCTGAGGCAGCTGCAGCCTTTATCGCTTCATCAAGCATAGACTGATCGGATTCGTCCGAGTCCTGACCGTAGCCCTGCTTGTAAGTAATGGACGCGGTTTCCCCTGCGGATATCTTCATTTGTTCATAAATGCTGTCCAGCCGTGTAGGCTTGATATGGGAGCTTCCTCCACCTTGATATCTAACCTTTTCAGCCATTTGCCCGATAATTGCGATTTTTCCTTCTTTCTTCAAAGGAAGGATTTGATTCTCATTTTTCAGCAGAACCATCGTTTCTCTCGCAACTTCTCTGGCCAATTGATGATGGGCTGTCTGATCATAGCTGGCATTTTCACGCTTGGAATCGGCTGCTTTAAAAATGACATGCAGCAGCCTTTCTACCGCTTGGTCCAGCTTTTCTTCGGATAATTCACCGTGGTTCACGGCTTCAACAATTTGCTTGGGCCCTTCTCCGTTCGAAGAAGGCATTTCCAGCTCCATACCGCCGGCAATGCTGGCCACAATTTCACTTACCGCAGCCCAGTCGGAGACCACGAATCCTTCATGGCCCCATTCTTCTTTCAGAATGGTTGTCAGCAAGTATTCATTCTCAGAGACATAAGACCCATTGACCTTATTATAGGCTGACATGACGGTCCATGGCTGAGATTGCTTTACAGCCTTCTCAAAACCGGTCAAATAAATTTCTCTTAATGTACGCTCATCTACAATGGCATCTGTTGTCATCCGCCGATGCTCCTGGTTATTAACGGCAAAATGCTTCAAAGAAGTCCCGACGCCTTGACTTTGCACACCTGCGATATGCGCTGCAGCTAATTCCCCGGTCAAATAAGGGTCTTCCGAGAAATATTCGAAGTTGCGTCCGCACAGCGGCGAACGCTTGATATTGGCGGCAGGTCCAAGGACGATAGCTACATCTTCTGCCTGTGCTTCCTTGCCAATGGTTTCACCCACAAGCTGTACCAGCTCGCGATTCCAGGAACTCGCCAAACCAGCAGCTGAAGGGAAACAGGTGGATGTTACACTCTCATTGAGACCTAGATGATCCGATTCCCCGTCCTGCTTTCGAAGACCATGCGGGCCGTCAGTCAATATAATGGACGGAATACCCAATCTGTCTACGGCTTGGGTTGACCAGAAGCTGGCTCCAGAACAAAGTTCTGCTTTTTCGTTCAACGTCATCTGTCTTACCATATTTTTAATATCACGATTCATTCTTCTCAACACTCCTCGGTTATGAAGCTCTGCAAGCAGGCAGGCTTTAACTATTGTTCCAGAACGATCGCCGAGAGCTGAAGGTCCAGTTCATTCAACAGCTCTTCCGGTGCCTCAAAGGAAGGATAACTGGCAAGGTTACGGATTGAGGCTTCTCCCCCAGCCAACCATGTTTTGTCCCATATCAATTACTGTTTCACCCGCTGGTGTAGTCATAATCTCCAACTTCAGTGATGCTGACTTTTACTTCCTTGCTTTCTCCCGGTTGCAAGCTCACATTTTCGAATGCTAGTGGAACAATGCTGTTACCAGCCTCATGTGTAGTAAATTGAAAACTATTCCGATGAATTGTTATTTAATGTTTATTTTTATTTTTTTAGTTTAATTTAAATAATATGACATACACTCTTTTCTAATCTGCTACGGTCAATTTTCCCTTCACTTACCCCAATGATGGGCTTCTTGTTTAGCTAAATTCATGTGATCACTGAAATAGTATTTAAATTCGTAAGCGCTTACCACAATGTATTAAAATTTTCTACTCTGTCCTATTATTCAGTGAGTCTTAACCCCTTTCGTTTTCTTAAAAGTAAGATAAGTCTTATTATAAGGAATAAGCGTTTTGATTGTGGTATGATTATTATATAAATCATACAAATCATCACTGAAAATGAGGTGAAAATGATGAAAGTGGCTTTTCATCAACTTGCATTTTTAAGCAGGTTGATTTATGAATCCATACAACTTCCGGTTTTTTATCCAGTTTCAAATACTGATAATAGCATTAATGTAGAATCCAGTGATGATGCTAAAAACAGCATGTACTTTAGTCATCAGATCGAAATTGCTCGTTTACTTATGGAGCAGTCGATTCATACCAGGATTCCAAGTATTCATAAAACCATCTTTGATGAGTCTTACATCACGATTCCATTCTCAGCAGAAGAACAAACAGTTTCTGCAATCATTATTGGCCCTGTTTATTCATATCCCAGATCTGCGGAAGAAAACAAAAATTCATACCATGAGCCTGACTTAGATGACAAATTACAGCAGTACGTACAACAATTATCTCATGTAAATAACAAGCGTCTTTATCATATTTGTATCCTTGCTTTCTATCTTTTGAATGGTGTATGGTTAGACATTTCCGATGTAATAAGTAGTGATTTCCTTATTGTGGATGAAAATAATTCGATCAGAAATAAAGTGGATTTAATTATATCCAAACAACGTGAGCTATCTGAGTATAAGGATGGGCGTGACCTGGAGGAACGTGTTCTTCAAATTATCAGAGATGGAGATAAAACTAAATTGCTTAGTATGTCTTTTTTTTCAGCTGCATCTCATTTTGAAGAAGGAGGGCTGTTAGCCAAGTACAGCCAACTCCGAAACAGGAAAAATTTGAGTATTTGTACGATTACATTAGCTTGCCGTGCTGCAGTAGAGGGAGGACTATATGCGGAGATTGCATACATGATAAGCGATCATCATATTCAACACATTGAGCAATTGTCTGATATAAAAGCGGTAGAATATGCAACTTTTAATGCATTGGTCGATTTTGTAGAACGAGTGTCTAAAGCAAAACGGAAGCACCTCTCCAAAGCTATATCCTTATGCCAGGAATATATTAACAAACATATTTATCAAAATGTGAATCTTACTATTTTGGCGGATTTAACCCACCTAAAGCCAAACTACTTAAGTCAAAAATTCAAAAAAGAGACAGGCATCACGATAAGTAATTTCATTCAGATGGAAAAGGTCGAAGAGTCAAAAAAATTACTGCTATTAACAACTGATTCTATTCACAGCATTTCTTTGCGACTGAGTTTCTATGATCAGACCCATTTCATTAAAATATTCCAAAAACATACCGGGGCAACGCCTGGTCGATATCGCAGAGAGAATAAGCTAAGATAGAGCACACTGCTTGAGCACTGAAAAGCTGCTTGATTTCCTGTCCATTAGTTAAAAAGCAGCCGAACGTACTGCTGTAGTGCTCCGTTTTCCTGTTGGCATAATTTATCTTACCTTGAAATCATCCCTCTTGGCGAAGTCTGAGCAGGCGGTCAATTTGTTCTATGACCTTCTGAAACGAGCCTTTGCCCCGGATTAAATCATGCTCCTGTTCAAAGCCTTCAATGGCGATCAGAAGTCAATATTTGCAACGCCTAATGGGATTGGCAGATTCACCAAAGTAAAACTGATTAATTTCATCGGTGTAAGTTCCCCCAGATTCCCCATACAAGCAGTATCTCATACTCACAGAACACAAATTAAAAGCATCCTGATATTTTTCGCAAAATAGTACAGTTATGCTCTATTTCTGTACCGCTTTAACTTCAAATTCAAAATCCCCTCAATTTTCCGTTTATCATCTAGATTTAGCTTTCGAAAGCCTGAGATTAAATTTGATTCAAGATCATCTATCTGTACACGAAATATCCCGCTATTAGAAACTACCGCCTCTTCAATTAGCAGCCAATCTAAATCAACACCGAAATTTAGTTTAAGAGCAATTACGGTTTCTAATGATAGTTTGTATTTATCTTTTTCCAATTCACTCAATGTTCCTTGTGATACACCAATAATCTGTGAGAATTCAATTTGATTAAGCTTGTTCAATTTTCGGATGTTTTTTATCCCCAGCGGGAAAAGGTTCCACCATCATTACCCTAACCATCTCGTACCCTATGCTTTAAGATCCAGCACCAGCACATTTACCGAGTTGGCCGGTAAGTCTAAGAGAACAGAATCCGTATGAAGCGTGGTCTGCTGTTCGGTAGGCACTACCTTCTCGTCATTCTTCTTGTTCACGTTAGGTACATGAACAAGCGAGGAATCGCCGGTTAGTGTAACCAGCTTAGCGATGGACTCAACATTCAAATCTTGTAGATTCAGCTGTGTTACCTTATCCACGTTGTCGGCATTCACCAGCTTCACGTATACATGCTCAGCATCTTGGGTTACCGAGTTGAACACGTCTCTGTTGTAAGCCTCCAGCTTGTAGTCCAGCACTTTGCTGGTTGTTTCGCCGTCGGTGTATGAGCAAATCAGATTACTGCCCGTTTCACCGCCGTAGTTCACTGTTATGGTGTAGTCCGTGTTGTCAGCCAACTCTTCATAGCTAGCTGCTCTCAAGTTACCTACCGCTGTACTGGAAGAGTAGTCACCCAATGTGTAGCCTTCTATGCCTTGCTTGTAAACCTTCACGCCGGTAGCCTTGCCGCCATAACCGATCGCGTATTCGACAACGTCCTTTTTCTCCGCAGAAATATCCGTGAGACCCGCACCCACATAAAAACCGTCCGTGCCGGAAATACGGGAAGCGACCACCTCTACCTTGTAATTGCTCCAGCTGTCGTTCAAGATGTACAGACCATTCAAACCGCTATCCTGAGCTTTGAGGACAAGCCCCTTGCCTTCCTCCACTGTAGAGCCCACGGAACCGGGAATGACCTGCCAGGCCGAATTCAATTCCTGGGTAAAGTCTTGATCCAGCAAAACACTGCCGTCCTGGTTGGAAGTAACAGTCACACGCTTAATCATAACTTCGGCGTTGCCTGTCGCTATTTCAATTCCACCCTGAGGAATGAGATCCGTTGGCTTGCCGTTTTTGTAAGTAGAGAAAGAAGTGCTCAATACTTTATTCCCCAAATATTTAGCATACATTTGCTGTACATAGTAGTTCGGCGTAAACCACACCGTTTCGTCATCGAACCAGATGCAGTCTGGCGTCCATCTGTAGGTTCCATCTGTCAGCACCTTGTTAAACAGCGGTGCATAGGCAGCTAGCCGAACGACATCGGCATTATTTTCGAAGCCCGTCATCACCGCTGCCTCTGCTACAGCGCCTGCTAAAGTATTTTTATCCGTTGATGCGTACTCCCCGACAAAAACCTTTGATGTTGCTTTCCAATTTATACTGCCGTCCACGTTATAAGCTCTGTAGTAGTAGTTATAGCGGTCCACGTTATTCAGCAGGTACTCGTTAGAACGATAGTAGTGCTCGTCTGCAATGGTATCCATATAGTCCTTTTGCTTCTCATACCAGGTTACCGTTTCTTCCGTCACCTGGTCACCATCTGCAAAAGCAACCTTAGCCGAGCCCTTCATATTACCGCTCAGGAACTTCCAGCCCTGCTGATAGGCATCGTCGTCTGCTTGAGCGCCAACCGTGGAGATGATATGCAGCTCATAACCCGGATAGTTTTTCTCCATGTACTCATCAATCGACGTCTTGAACACTTCAAAGTTGGCAAAGAACTCTGTGCCCCAGTTCTCGTTACCCACACCCAAATAACGCAGATCGAACGGAGCTTCATGGCCCATTTTTTTACGCATAGCAGCCCATTCATTATGTTCAAAATCCACACTGATCGCAAAGTCGATCAGATCTGTAAAGTTCTTAATATAGTATTCTCTTAATGCGCCTCCAGCCGGATGAGCGTAATCGGAACGGGCTTGGCAGAGAACGCCACAGGCCATAACCGGAAGCGGAGCTGCATTCAGGTCTTCTGCCAACTGGAAATACTCCATATAACCAAGGCCCATGGTCATCATGTAGCCCCATACATTAAAGTTTTCCTTGCGCAGCTCGATATCCCCAATCGATTCCTTCCAATCGTATACGTTTTCCCATATAAACGAACCCTCGGAAATACAACCACCTGGAAACCGCAAAAACTTCGGATGCATGCCAACCAGTGCGTTCACCAAATCTTTTCTCAGTCGGTAGTTAGGATTTCCCTGGAAGTTAGCATGTGCCGATGGGGATTGCGCTTCCTCTCCTGCGCCCCATACATCTTGTGGGAATAAAGAAACCATATCAACCGAAATGTCCCCTTCAAATGTAAGCGCCAGCTGCCCGAGAACCGTAGCTGAGCCTGTCAGCACAAGTTTGGAATCGATGCCGTACTTCTTCCACGTGTTGCCACCTTCCACCTGTATCGTAACCGAATCACTAATAGCCTTTTCATTCGAGTCTTGCAGTTGCAGTGTGATTGCCCCCGCTGAATCGGCCTTCGCCCAGATGGTAAACTCATACTTGGCACCCTCTTGGATGGACATGGCACAATTCTGGTTAGAATCGGAAAAGCCCTTGTTCCGAATTGTTGCACCATCCGCTACCGTCACATAATAAGAGTTCACTTCTTTGTCTTTTGCGCCTAAAAACTCATTTAATCCACCGCTATGTTGTGGAGTCATCTTGTCCGTATCACCAGACCAGGCAAACAACGGGTTGCGGTTCCGTCCTGTAGAGCAGCCGCATTCACCGGAAGCATGGGAATACGTATCAAACTCGAAAGATTCAAAGGAGCGATTCTGAACGAGTTCTGCATAAATCCCGCCATCTGCCGCGTTATTGATATCTTCATAGAACAAGCCGTACATCACTTCGCTGACATCCAGTACTTCCTTATTTCCATGAATGGTCAGCGTGTACGGAGGCAGCTGTTCAGGAAGAACGGATACTTCAAAGCTTTCTTCAATCTGGCTTAAGCCCTTCATTAATAAAGCTGTGACGGTAACCCCTTGTGCAGAGGTAATCGCCTGCACCTGCCCATTGTCAGAGAGTATACTAGGTTGGCTGGATTTCCAGGTCACTTCTACTCTACCGCCCATCAGAACGGTTGGCAGAGATAAGTCCTTGGTCACAATCGTCGTTGGAAAGGACAAATATTTATCTCTAGCAAGCTTCACGATCTCTTCATCTGTCAACGAATCGCACATGACCTCAATGACTTCATCTGCCGACAAGCCTGCTTTATAAATTCTAAAGTCTGAAACGGAGCCGGCAAAGTCTACATCCGCCGCATGCTGGGAGCGACCGATAAAATTGTTGCTGTAGTTGGACGAGTCTGTAAACGTTTCGAACCATTTACGCAGCTTGGCATAGTTACCGCTGGAAGTTTGGCTGATGGAACCATCCGCTACCACTTCACCATTGACATATATCACCGGACCGGCACTGCTTAATGTGCCGCCTTCCGTGCCGATCACAGACAGGGCTATGTGCATCCACTCATCCCTGACAAAGCCTCTTCCCGGGTCTACGGACAAATCCGCCTCGGTGAAAAGGGTTCCGCGCAGATTCCGTGTCATGAACATATAGGGTCCTGTATGGGCTTTACCAAAGTCAAAGACACGTTCCCACATATCTGTGAATCTGCCGAAGTTGACCCAAGCAGTAACCGTCACACCGGTGTTATCGCTTACATCTTTGAATAGATCGGAAGGAAGCTGGATATACGATGTACCGTTGGGGCCACCCTCAAGCATCAAAGCTGCTCTACCAGTAGCATGGGAAATCGTAGGTGTTACTGTGCCTGAAGCAACCCCATCGTTACCTTGCCCTGAGCTATCTTTGCCGACGTTCTCTGCATCATCAAACTTGTAACGCGCAATGATTTGATCTTGGAATTTGGTCATCTTCGTTGCTCCTATACCTATAGTTTATTAATGTAATAACTAATTAATTAATATAAATACATACTATATAGCTATAGTACCTTATCCTGAGTACCTTTTTCAATCCAATAAATCGGATTTATGAAGAAAAAACTTGAACGAACTACATAAAAAAGCAGCCATCACAGAAGATACTCTGCGATAACTGCCTTTTGGCTTACAGGATTACTTGACCCAGTCGGAACTTTTCTGAAATAAAGAAGTTTGACCGTAGCTATGTTATCCGTTCAATTTTTGTCCACAATTCGGACAGAAGTTAGCTCCTTCGTTTTTTGTACCGCAATTCGGACAAAAATTGAGCTTTTTAGCGTCTCCAGATGAAGAGGGGGCAGCAGGTGTAGGCTGAGTCTCAGCCAAAGGCTTTGGGTTCGGGTTCGGGTTCGGGTTCAAATTTTTCATCATTTCATTTGCTATATTCATCCCCATCATCATACTCGCCATATCCGAAGCAGCACCGCCGCCTTTTACATTACCCGATGCAATCCCGTCCGTCATCGTCACTTGTTGGTACTTTTGCAGATTACCGATCATTTCATGAGAGGCTGTCTTCGTAATCATATCTTGGATTTCTTGAGGATAATTGAAGCTCATCACATGAAAGCCAGTAATCGTCATACCGTTGTCCATCACTTGCATATCCAGATCTTCTTGAATACCTTTTGAAATGTCAGAAGCATTCGCCTGCAGATTGAACATGTCCTTTCCTTCTCTGCTAATCCACTTCATCAATAACTGATCCAACACCGAAGTAATCCGTATTTTCACATCCTCAACGAGATAACTGTCCTTCACTCCGGCAATCTTATCGATGAGCGTAACATAATCGTTCACTTTAAAATTAAATGTGCCATTGGCACGAATCGGCATACCGCCTGGCAGCTGGGGGGTCGGGATCAGCACTGGATTCTGCGTCCCCCATTTGACCGTAAATTCCTTCGTATTAACGAATAAGACCTCTACCCTCATGCCACTGTTAAAACCAAATTTAAACCCTTTTAGTGTGGATAGAAATGGAATAATGTCAGAGTCCATGTTATACGACCCTTCATTCTCGAAAATACCCTCTATTTTGCCGTTATTTACAAAAATCGCATCTTGACCGGAGCGGATGATTAATTTACTGCCTTTTTTAATTTCACGGTTGCTCCACTTCCAGAAAATCATATCATCTCTAAATTCTTCCCATTCTACAACATTTGCAAATTGATTTCTGAAGAACCCCATACTGTATCCATCCTTTCAATTTAGGATTTTGCAAAATTCGATTCCAGTCGCTCCAAAGTGCAATATATAGACGAACTAGACCATTTCGATCTATATATTGTTCATTGAAAGTGCTTATTGGATTTTTACAAAATCCTCAGTTAAAATGATCCTCTGCTGCCGCTATGCGAATGACCGCCGCTGGTAGTTCCGCCACCACCGCCTGAGCTGCTGCTACTGCTGCTCTTTTCAATCTTCCGTTTCGTTGTCGTTGTGTGAAGATACTGATCTCGATGCTCCAGAACTCCTGAAGCGTTCGAATCCTCGTAGGTCTGCCGATTTACCGTAACCCGACCGCCAGAATTGGAAACCATCTTGCCCACGATCATCGCCGCCAATCCCAGGGCAACCGCCAAATGAAGCCAGCCCTTAAAAAATATACTGTCTGGATTCACCCCTGGACGGATGGCCAAATATTTGTGCGCACTCAGAATATACTTTTGAAATGCAAGCCCATAGTTGCCGTTCGTCAGGTCCGGGCTAATCTCATGGCGTATTTTAGTAAGCCTGTCGTCATCCAGATACCGTTCTGCCTTATAAAATCCGGCCAAGTACACCTCTCTATTTCTCATATCCATCGTTAAAATGACCGCGTTCCCATGAGATCTGTCATACCCAGGGCCATGGTCATCATAAAAGTCCTGCGTCATTTTCATAACATCCATATTGTCGGGATTGAGAGTAGTATAAATAATAATGTCCGTTTCTCTTTCCGCTCCGTATTGATTAGCCATAGCGTTCAACACATCATACTCTTCCTGATTGAGCAGACCCGCTTCATCATAAATCAATGGCTTCATTTCTGTCGTTGCTGGTTCGCCCTTCATTTCCATAGGAACTGCCAGAAAAGCAGCAAAGAACAACAAAACGGCTATAATCGCTCTATGCTTTTTCAATAAAATCCCCCTCCCATCATCAACCAAGTGATTAACCTCAATGAAAAGAGAGTAATGCCGAAAATGCCTGCAAACCAAGCCGTCACTTTGAACTTGCTAATCGGAGGCTTACCGACTACCTTGCCCGTCTGTCCGTTCATAGCAAACGTATGCTCCAATTGATTATAGTCATAGTGTATGACCCACACCGGGAGCAGGACATAATCCGCTTGTTTTAATGTAGTATCAATTTGCTTTTCCGTATAACTCACGGCCGTATACTCTGACACCGTAGAATGAATATAAGCATCAATATATTCCTTCACTTTTTCTTTAACTCGCGGGAAAAGCTCTTCTTCGTTATAACTGTACTTCTCCGCAATATAACCTGCTAGATATGGCGTTTTAAAGGGTTTTAGCTGATCGTATGGAAAAGGCTCCAATTTATCCATCAGCTCATCGTTCATTTTCTCCGCAGCATCAATTGGAACCTTTACATAATTCAAACGAATTTTCCGATATACATCGAAATGCTTCGTTTCCGTATATTCGTAGTCTCCGCTCGTATAGGTTCTCACTTGGGTACCTTCACCTTGAACCTCAATTTTATTATGTAATTCATATAACCAGAAGGGCACATACATCCCGGTTATTCCCTTGATTCGGTCTGCTATCATGAACCGGTTCGGCGTCAGACGGCCATTCTTGCACCATTTTTTGAAAGCAGCTATGGCTTCTTCCTTACTGATTGAAAAAGGAATAACCTGCGCTGGAGCCAGCTTGCCAGTCAGTCGATCCCCGAGAACCACGGCAGAACCACAAAAGCTGCACACCGTTGCACTCGTCTCCACTTCGGTCATAATCACTGCTCCGCAGTTATTACAATGATACTCATGGGCCTCATCTTCTGAAAAAATACGATTTATCAGAGGATCAGGAATAGATTCGATATTGTCCTCTCTTCCGCAACTATGACAGGATAACATCCCTGTCTCACCGTCAAAGACCATGCCGCTGCCGCAGTTTGGGCATTTGTATTCGATAACCGGCATCTGCTCACCTCTTCATGTAGATACTGTTATGATTCCTTATGGTTGATTTTTTCTTTGATCGCAGCCAGTTCATCCTCTGCATTCGTACTCTTCTCGTATTGTGCAAATAAAGCATCCAGGTCGTCCTTCGTTCCTGCCCGAAGCTCGGCTATAGCCATCGCTTCATCATACGCTCTGTTCACCTGTTCTTCCATAACTTCGAAAGCAGAATTCTTGCTGCCCATAGAGTTCAAGGTTTGCTGTGCTTTGGCAACCGCCATCTTCCCTTTAAGTTCAGCGCGCCGCGCTTCTAGTTGCCCCATATCGGACACCAACTTCTCCTGCATTTGTTTCATATTTACGGCGTTTGTCGAAGCTAAATCATAGGACGTTTGTAATTGTTCCAATTTCTCCGCCTGCAAACCTTTTCTCTCCAGAAACTTTCGAGCTTCCTCTTCATTACCAGCTTCCACAGACTTACTGGCATAATGCTGGAGCTTTTTGATTTCGGCTTTGCATTCATCCAGTGCTCTTTTTGCCCTTCTCTCATCAGCCAACACTGAGGCCGTCTCCGCTTTCACCTTGCCTAGATCACTGTTTAAATTCCGCATATAATCGTCAATGGTTCTCTCCGGGTCTCCCACCTTATCCACTAAGGCGTTAACATTCATTTTCATAATATCCCTAAACCTCGACAAAATTCCCATGATGACCTCCTTCGAAAGGACTACATTCCACCATATCATACATCAAATCCGGTAAAAAATGTTCATCATAGCTCTATATACTGGCCCACTGATCACTTTCGGATGTGTGTTCGTTTTATTATAAAAGCAAAGGGTCCAAAAACCCGCGACAGATTTTTGAACCCTTCTATTTATTGTTCCTGATTATAGTTCTTCATAGGACTTGGGGTCCTGACCCCATATCCGCCCATCCTCACTGCTAAATGCCGAAATCACGTTCATTTCCTCTGGAGACAACTCAAAATCAAAAATATCCAGATTCTCCGTTTGGTGTTTTAAAGAAGAGGCCTTAGGGATCGGGATCGCTCCAAGTTGGATATGCCAACGTAAAATCGCTTGTGTAGTCGTTTTACCATGAGCAGCAGCAATTTCCCCAATCTTTTCATTCTCCAGTATGCTGTGACCACGCCCCAAGGGGCTCCACGATTCGGTCACGATGCCCTGTTCAGCATCTTTTGCACGCTGGTGCTCCTGATTAAACAATGGATGCAATTCAACTTGATTGATGCTCGGGGCGACACCTGTTTCCCGAATTAAACGTTCATTATGCTCGGGCAGAAAATTGCAGACCCCGATGGAACGAATATAGCCCCTTTTCTTCGCCTCAATCAACGCCTGCCAGGCTTCAACATATCGATCAATTTGGGGATTCGGCCAATGGATCAGATAAAGATCATAATAGTCCAGACCTCCTCTATATAATGACTCTTCGATCGTTACAATGGCTTCTTGGTAAGCATGTCGGCGACCCGGTAGTTTGGAGCAAATCAACAATTCTTCTCTGGGCACAGAGCTCTGCCGGACCGCTTTCCCGACAGCCCCCTCATTTTCATAGTTGAACGCTGTGTCGATCAGACGGTAACCTGCATCAACTGCGCCGGTAATCGCCTGTACTCCATCTGCACCCTTAAATCCAACAGTCCCAAATCCAATGACGGGCACTTTAGTGCCATCATTCAATACCTTCTCCGGAATTTGATGGTTCATATTAACAGCCTCCTTTACTATTCTCATATACCATAACACCTCTTTAATCGTCAGGCAAAATATAGAAATTCATTTCGTTCCCTATATATGTATATACCCACTAGCTTGTAACTTCTCTACCAAGTTCTCTGTGTGCTAAATCAAAAAGCGCCTGATCCCCATTGAAATCATACTTGAAGTCAAAGGGGTCAGGCACTTGTATACCACTACCAGATCATATATTCCACTTCATGCTTGATGGCTTGGTTGTCCAACATAAAGTTGAAGTGTCTGTGTTTTTATTTCAAGCCTTTCCATACCCAGTTCTCTACCTCTGGTAAATCAATACCCTCTTCGCGAATGAATTGATGATGTTTCTTAACCGTAGCATCCATTTCATCCACAATGTTGGTATACTTCTCAGCGTCAGGTAAGCTTAGAACAGCTTCCTTCACTAGATCGAAGCGATCCATCTGATTCAATACGCGCATATCAAATGGTGTCGTAATATCGCCATTCTCACGGTAACCATGTACATGCAAGTTATGGTTGTGACGATCAAAGAACAGATCTTTGATCAGACCTTCGTAACCATGGAAAGCGAAAACAACTGGCTTGTCTTTTGTGAAAAAATGATCAAACTCGGCGTCGGATAATCCACGCGGGTCTAGTTTTTGACTTCTCAGTTTCAGCAAATCTACCACGTTGATGTACCGAATCTTCAAGTCAGGCAGTTTTTCATGCAAAATGGAAATCGCAGCTAAACTTTCAATAGTTGGCTCTGTACCAGCAGAAGCAATGACAAGGTCAGGTTCCCCACCTTGATCTGTACTTGCCCAATCAATAATCTTCAACCCTTTGTCCACCAATTCTTTCGCTTCATCAGCACTAAACCATTGTGGACGTGGGTGTTTAGACGAAACAATCAAATTGATCTTTTGACGGTCATTTAAAATGGTGTCGAAAACAGCCAACAATGAATTGGCATCCGCTGGCAGATACTCCCGAATAAATTCTGGTTTTTTATCAGCCAAATGACCTAACAAACCTGGATCTTGGTGTGTATACCCATTATGATCCTGTTGGAACACTGTTGAGGTTGCTACGACATTCAATGATGGGATATCTGCACGCCATCCTTGATCCGTTGCTTTACGCAGCCACTTAAAGTGTTGGGTGATCATCGAGTCAACCACACGCAGGAAGGCTTCGTAACTTGCAAAGAAACCATGACGACCTGTTAATACATAACCTTCCAGCAATCCTTCAGCTTGGTGTTCGGATAATTGAGAATCAATTACGCGGCCATAGGATGATAAGAATTCATCATTAGGTTCAATAATTTGGTCCATCCATTGGCGTTTGGTTACTTCAAAAACAGGAGCCAAGCGGTTAGACATCGTTTCATCCGGTCCGAAGATTCTGAAATTACGATTTTCTTCATTTAAAAGAACCACATCTTTAACGTATTTCCCTAAAACCGACATATCTTGCGCAATCACTTTACCAGGTACGGAATTATCCAGCGCATAGTTACGGAAATCCGGTAATTTCAAGTCTTTAATGAGGTTACCCGCATTCGCAGCAGGGTTCATTCCCATACGTTTATCGCCTGTAGGCAGGATTTCAGCAAGCTCAGAGTTTAAACGACCGTTTTCGTCGAACAATTCCTCTGGTCTATAGCTATTCAGCCATTCTAACAAAGCAGGTGCGTGTTGCATATTTTTTTGATCAACCGGAATTGGAACCTGATGGGCACGGAATGAATTTTCATTCGGCACGTTGTCCCATTCCTTCGGACCTGTCCAGCCTTTAGGTGAACGGAATACAATCATCGGCCACGCCGGACGAGTAAGGTCATTATTTTCACGCGCATTCTTCTGAATAGCTTCAATCTTCTCGATGGCTGTATCCAATACTTTCGCCATTTCTGGATGCATGTGATCCGGATTTTCACCTTCAACAAAGAACGGCTCCCAACCCAAACCTTTAAAGTATGAGGTCAATTCTTCTTTCGATTGACGAGACATAATCGTTGGGTTACTAATCTTAAAGCCATTCAAGTGCAAGATTGGCAGCACTGCACCATCCGTGATGGGGTTGATAAATCGGTTAGAGAACCACGAAGCGGCTAATGGGCCCGTTTCAGCTTCGCCATCACCAATAACAACAGCCGAAATCAGATCAGGATTATCCAGAATGGCACCTACACCATGAGAAAGGGAGTAACCTAATTCTCCACCTTCATGGATAGATCCAGGTGTTTCAGGAGCAGCATGTGAAGCAATACCGCCAGGGAAAGAGAATTGCTTGAACAATTTCTTCATACCTGGGATATCTTGCGTAATTTGTGGATAGATTTCAGTGTAACTACCATCCAGATAAGAATTTGAAACCATAACCTGGCCGCCGTGACCAGGACCTTCAATGTAAAGCATGCTCAAATCATATTTATTAATAACACGATTTAGATGTGCATAAATAAAGTTTTGACCCGGAATTGTGCCCCAGTGTCCAATAGGCTTAACCTTCACATCTGAATCTTTTAAAGGCTCTCTCAACAAAGGATTATCTTTTAAATAAAGCTGACCTACTGAAATGTAGTTCGTTGCACGCCAATATGCATCAAGTTTTTCCAAATATGTTTTAGATGAATAATCTGCTAACACGGGTGATAATGACATTGTGTCCACTCCCTAAGTAGTTTTGTTTGTAATTTATTTCCGGAAATTTCATCTACATGTACATCATAACGCTACCCCAATTTAATTCAACCTTTTTCACAAGTGATACGGTCCAATTTTGTGAAATTTTGAACATACTATGAAATATAAATTAAAAAGACAGTAAAAAAGCTCTTACATTAAAATATATAGAAGTATAAACCAATAAAATTTGTAATAAACGAGGTAATTGCAGGCTTCAATCCTTTTTTCAAAACCATAAAAAAAAGACCGGAGAATTCTCCAGTCTTATCATTAGTGAACCGATACAAAGGTATTAAATTTCAAATATTTGTAATGAAATCGCATATGAGAAAACTCAAATGGCGTACCGTTATCTAAAAAGAACACACCTTCCATAATACCTACAGGCTCATTTTCATTTAAATGTAGCAGCTTTTGATCATTCTCTTGAGACGGTTCTGCAAAAATGGATAAAAAAGATTTGGTGACGGCCAAGTTCCGCGAGTCTTCCAAATAATTAAAAATGGACCCCTCGATAATTGTCTGATTTAAATTCTGGACAATTTTAATGGGGATATAGCCCGTTTCAATCATAAAAGGATCATCATCAAACAGACGTAAGCGAACAATTTTGTAAACAAAATCATGAGTCTCCAAGAACAAATCGCGCTGTAACTCTTCTGTTGGCGGAATGACCTCAAAACTCAATACTTTGATCTTAGGCTTTTTACCATGCATTTGAAAATTATCAGTGACCCCTAGATTAGAGCCTTCGTAGTTAAAGATAGATTCATTTCTTATGTATAATGGATTAATAAATGTCCCGGAACCTTGTTTTTTGAAAATAATTCCGACATTCTCCATTTTAGTCAGAGCACGTTTAATTGAACTACGACTAACCTGGTACGTCTCACTAAGACTACGTTCATCTGGCAATCTCATATCCGCAAACTTTCCCGCAAAAATTTTCATCTTGAGATCGTCAATAATTTGCTTATAGACAAATTGTGTCATAAAGTACTCCTCTTTCAGGTCTTCTATAACTCTATATAGTTTACCATAACTTGCCCATTTCATCTCATGTTTGTTTCTGTTTGCTGAGCGGGCTTTCAGCGGATAGGAAGCGCCGTCGCTTTTACTTTACATCTCTATGCATAATACCATGATTACACATATATAACACCACTGAACGTACCTGCAAAACAGCAGAAAATACAGAACCCCCACCTTAGCATCAGTAATAAGACCAAGCCTGTTTCGAACCTTGAGGGATGTTTGACTAGACCAGGCTAAAATCCTTGAATACATTGTTATTATTCATCTTGTTCAAACGTTTTCTAATAAGAATGGTGGGGGGGAGATCATATTGGCTATCCGCTACAGCGTCATCATTCCAACCTATAATCGAGCCCAGCAATTGTTGCTCACACTCGCTTCATTTGAGACACAAACCTATCCAAAGCAACTATTCGAAGTCATTGTAGCTGATGACGGTTCTACAGACGGAACGAAAGAAATGGTCGAAGGCTTCAAAGCATCCTATCCTCTTATCTATGTGTCACATCAGGAACAACGCGGTCGATCTGCCGTTCGAAATTTGGGACTGCGCCGTGCAAAAGGGCTATACATCATCTTCTGCGACGCTGACTTTGTAGTATTACCGGAATTCATTAGGATCGTGAGCCGTTATCACCGTAAATATCCCAAGTCTGTGCTCTCAGGCATTCCTCACTCATGGGACGATGCTTTTACCCATTATTACCCTGACTTTTCTCCTGAAGAAAAAGAACAATGTCGCAACATACTTACGCAGTCCAACTTATGGAATGCTGACTATGAAGCAGCGAACGAAATTACTCCAATCATAACCCCTGAAGATATCCTTCACCAAACGGGTGCACTGTCTAAAGTAGTTAGTCCCACAAGAGTCCCCCCCAATACGCAGAAACAATTTGCCACAACGGATGTCGCCCCCTGGATGCTGCTGGTTACTCGTTGTGTAGCCATCAGACGCAGCCACTTGATTCGTATTGGAGGTTTTAATGAACGGTTTGTGCTGTATGGACTCGAAGACTGGGACCTTGGCTATAGACTGCATCGCTTGAAGATCCCTTTTTATTGCATCAAAGAGGTGGTCGGATATCATCAGGAACATCCAACCTATCTCAGAGGTAACGTTTTAAATACAGAAAATCTGAGAATCATGTATGAAACTTACGGATTCAATGACTCCTCGTTAAATTTATTTGCCCTTATCCCTCCATCCGAGGATTTTGAGACCTACAAAAATACGTTGCGGGTATTGCGCAGGGGATTCCGCTCTAGGTTAACACGCTCATCAGCACTGTTATTAAGAAGAACATTACGCATTGCAGCCAAACAGTTCTACGATCAAAGCCATACTCATGCATACAAAAAATCATTACACTTGATAAAAAAGAAAGCAGAGAACCGGAAAAGTCGAGTCGCTCACGTGTTACGAGAAATGCTGGTGAAGTCTGAAAAGCTGGTGGAATAATAGTTACTCATTTACAGCGTACAAAATCGTATGTATTGCATCCTCCTTACGGGATAAAAAAACTCCTCCATAAAGGTGCGAGCCCAACTTGGCAAGCAGCTTTATGGAGGAGGAGTCGCCATGTCCGGAGATAACGACAAGAATTGTCGTTACTAGTTTACTATTCCTCTGATAGTCCAGCATGCTTTCTGATTATTCATTACATATGAGTTTTACCAACTGCTAAGAACTCAATATTTTAATGCTATCATCGCACCAGCTAATTAAACTGCTAAACTGACTTTTACCATAGCTCATTGTGATCATCCAATATTTGTGATTATGGTCTTTATGCTCTACGTTGATAAGCCAACGTTCAAGTTCTTCAAAAATATGCAAGCTTTCCACTAGCTTTTCTTTATACTCCTGTATGTGCTTTATAATCGTTTCAGGCGAAGAATTCCCGCCAAAAAACACCCTCAACAGCAGCTCATTTTTTTTAAGCATCACCACATGCTCCATGGGCTGAGAAAGCCAGTCTGACAACGTCTGCCTTCCCTGATCGGTAATGCTGTAGAGTTTCTTGTCAGGCTTTCCTTTCTGTCGAATAACCTCGACTGCAATATCTTTTCGATCCAGTAGCTCTGCCAGGCTGGGATAGATCTGACCATAGTTCTCATTCCAAAAGTAACTAGTGCTTTGCTCCATATGTTGCTTTATATCATAACCGGTATGAGGACCCAGACTCAGAATGCCTAATACCGCAAACATTGTATTGGTTTTTCCTGACTGTCTCGCCATTATATATTGTGCCTCCTGTTACCTCTAGCAAATCTCCGTAGTATGTCATGCTTTCATTAGACTAGACATAATTATAGCCCATTTAAACTAGCTTCACATCTCTCTATATATTATTTAAATATATATTATTATAATAATTAGTGTTGACAGGGGTTTATCATCGTTTTATATTAACGATATCAACAAAATACCAATGAGCTTGCCAAGCTGAAGCCTTGGATACAGATATCATAAAGAATTCCAAGACATCGCTTGGTTAAATCTTAATAAGGAGATATCAGACCATGACCATGATCAGTGTAAATAATCCCGCAGGCCGCATAACGCTTGAACAGCGCCGTCTTTTGGCAGAAGGTTTGACGGATGCAGTTCTCGTTCCAGAGGTAGGTCAATATTGTCCGCCAGCAAGAGAAGGGTTTCAGGTCCATTTCACCGAACGTCCAATAGATTACATGGCAATTGGCGGGCAATTGCTGTCGGATCAGCCAGAACGTGATGTAATTACTGTCAATGTTCTGGTGATGGATGGTGACTGGCCTAACGACGTTCGCAAAAAAGTGCTTGAGAATATTCTTGGCAGTTTGACTAAAGTACTTGGTGTACCGGAACCATCCCCAACTTGGTGGGTATCCTTCCAGGTCATTGAAGAAGGCAGCTGGGGTTCTCGCGGCAGCGTGCTCTCCATTCTAGACCTGCTGGATTCAGGAGTCTTTACTGAGGAGAAAATTAAGGCTATCAAGCAAAATATTACACGGTAATGCGTGGAATTTGGCATTTCTAAAGATTGGAGGAGCATTCATATCTTGTCGGCTAGAGGATACGGGAAACACCGGGAAATCTCCTGACGTGGTGGCTAAGGCAATTTACAAACCGGCAACTGACGTCTTAAACCTTCTGCGGTATTCAGTAGGAGAACCATCCAAAAGGTTATATCTTTAGCAGTAACAAGCTTATAACTTAGCACAGTGTAATATGTCCATATGTCCAAACGAAAGAACACCCATAAGGGTGTTCTTCATTTTTCCAAAGGAACGTCCTCCAGTTTACGTATTCTTAATGGCTAGCCAAATCATGCTCCAAAGCTTGAAGAGAAAGGCTACCCCTCGTACTGCCTCCCTCTCCCGGTCTCATATCAAAAATACGATCGACAAATCGATTGACATCCAGCAGCATTGCTTTTCGTTCCTCCAAGGTTACACGCGGCACCGAGTAAAGAAGCTTAATCTCAGCATCCGAAAACTTGGCGAACCCAAACAAATTATCGTTCGCCGCGTAGAGCATATCTTTCTGACGTGATATACGAATATAGTCTTCTGAAGATCCTGTTGTAAAAATCGAGTAGGCTCTCTTGCCCTCAAGCCCATATACACCATCAGAAGAGCGTATGAGTCCTGTTGTGAACACTCTATCTATATATCCTTTAATAACAGCGGGAAATCCGCCCCACCATACCGGTGAAATAATAATCAAGGCATCTGCCCACAATAAATCCTCCTGTTCTTTTACTATCTCCTCTGGCAATACGTTAGTGACCTTAGCCTCTAAATCCTTTAAGCCTACCATCGGATTAAATGACATTTGAATTAAATCTTTTACCTTAACATTCGCCCCTCGTACGTTTAAATGAGCGATCACCTGCTCCAAAATCGCTTTGTTAAAGCTCTTAGCATAAGGGTGACCGTATAAAATATTAATGTTCATCTTCTTCGCCCCCAGAATATTTTCAGATGGCTTGTCAAAGCTTTAATGCTAATGTAATGTTAAGCCAATGGTATCGAAACAACAAGTAGGCATATTTATAGTATATACTATCAAAAATCATACTAATTGATTTCATAGGACTTTCTGGAATACAAATGATGAGGAGATGGCACAAATGAGTGAAAATCTGAATTATTTTATAGATTGCCCCTTAACAAAGGTTCAGAAAATCATTGGCGGCAAATGGAAAATAGTGATTTTATGGTTTCTGTCCCGTGGTACCCGAAGATTCGGTGAAATTAAACGCGCCTTTCCTGATATCACACAAGCGATGTTAACCAAGCAGCTAAGAGAATTAGAAGAAGACGGGTTTGTGCATCGCGAAATATTCAGAGAAATCCCTCCCCGGGTTGAATACTCGCTAACAGCTCACGGAGCAAATTTCGTCCCCATATTGCGCAGTATGTATGATTGGGGGGAGGTTCATCTGGAGCACTCGAAAATTAGATGCGTTGAAAAATAGCGATTAAATATACATCCCTTCCTGCCTAGCGTGATCAGACTTTCATCCCTATGTTATAAGTCCATACCAAGTGCATAATGAAAACCCACTATGACCAATTTTGTCAAAGTGGGTTTAATCCTGTTGATATTCATCTTGTCATGTTTATATTCAGTCATGTACCGTTTTTCTAAACCTGGCAGTTCCCATCAACGTGGCTTCACCTTTTCCTCTGGAGGTAAAACAGCTGCCGTTTCGTTTACTGTTGTTTTCCAGTTAATGTTCTCACTTCAATAGGATGCAGATTCGCCTCAATTTGAGCCCGCTGCGGTTCATACCACTCTGGCAGCATTAATTTCTGCCCCAAAGATTCAGCAGGTTCATTATTAGCAAATCCCGGTGGATCTGTAGCAATTTCAAATAGTATGCCGCCCGCTTCTCTGAATATATCGCATTAAAATATTGGCGGTCTATGATTGGAGTCGGCTGATAGCCATAATGCTGGACTGCGCTTCTCCATTCTTCATGTTGTTCGAAATCTTTTGCACGCCACGCAATGTGATGTACCGTGCCTGCTCCACCAAAGCCTAAACCCATTTTGGCGAGCGGAACATCTACGATGTTGCCGATTTCTCCTACGGACTGATAACGGGCATATTCGGCGTCTTCAGCGATTTTTGTAAATCCGAGTATGGTCTCCAATGCATCCATCGTTTTCTGTGGGTTAACGCTAAATAGCACGGCACCTCCAAACCCCTTAATTGCTTGATCAGCCGAAATGCCATCGTAAGACCAAGTGCTATTCGCTCCCGCTTCACGTTCGACAAGCTCAAGACATAGACCCTCATTATCCTCAAATTGAAGATATTGTTCAGAAAAACGGCTCGTTTTCGTAACTTGAATATCAAAGCTTTGCAAACGATGCTGCCAAAAATCAAGTGAACCTGGGGGTACCACATACGAGGTTATGCCCACCTGGCCACCTCCGATTCGCCCTTTGGGAGTTCCTGGTGCAGGAAAAAAAGTAATGATCGTTCCAGGACTTCCTGCCTCGTTACCAAAGTACAAGTGGTAAACCTCAGGAGCATCGAAGTTGATTGTTTTCTTCACTAACCGAAGTCCCAGGACGCCGGCATAGAAGTCGACATTTTCCTGTGGATTACCGGCAAAAGCTGTAATATGATGGATACCTGTAGTTTGCAGTGACATATGAAATCCTCCTTTAATCGTAGGAACCTTTATTTTTTGTTGTTGATGACTTTTAATGACCTAAACATCATGTTTTATCTAAGTAATGCATCGATAGAATATGAACCTGCTCCTGTCAACGCAATACCAATTACGACTGCAACAAGAACTAGTGGATATTCATAGCCGTTAGCCGTTGCCCAGATCCCATTTTGGCCATGTACTTTGAAAATCGCTCCGAGCATAGTCACCGTAATCAACAATGCAGCCAGTGGTGTGAGCAGTCCTAAAGCAAATAGAGCTCCTCCCAACAATTCCATCAACCCAGCAGACACTGCCATGAACACTCCAGGCTTAATGCCGATCGATTCCATCCAACCGCCAGTACCTTTTGGACCATAGCCACCAAACCAGCCAAAAAGTTTCTGAGCTCCATGCCCCACCAATAACAATCCAACCACCAAACGTATCAGTAACAATCCACTTGCCAACATAAAAATCACCCTCCATATTATATTTACTTAAAGATTATTAAATTAGAGATATTAGATAAAATTAAATTCATCGTTTAGCGATTTGAGCCTGTTCTTTTTTTAGTTTCTCAGGCGTAACATCGTCTCCATTCGGATCATAAATCGTAGCATTCAAGAGAAGGCTTTGTACAGAACCCCGAAAGATTTGAAGGTATTCTTTGCGAAGATCCGTTTGTTCCGTTTTTTCGATTTCAGTCAACCCAACTTCTTTTGTTTTTTTTGCAAGCTGATTAATTCTTTCTAAAATGGTGATCACGTGTATACCTCCCTATTCAAAATTTTCTGGTTGTTTTATCTTTAATTTATTTATCTTGATATAAAGATATAATATTTTTTTATCCATGTCAATACTTTTTCGAAAAGAAAATCAATGCTTGGGTTGCTTACGGAGAAAAAGCAGCAGGAACACTTAGAGATACCTTTAAGCTACAAGTTGTGTAAAACCTCTTCAAGTCAATTACTAGAGCCATAATAAAAAGCCACCAACCAGAATCACTGGCTGATGGCTTTCTTGTCTTACTTAAATGGAGGCGAGGGGAGTCGAACCCCTGTCCGAAGATAACGACACATAAGCTTCTACGGGTGTAGTGACAGTTTTGATGTCACCCTAGAAACTCCCTGTCACCGGATTCCCTTCGGGTCAGCCTGATTATCTTCTTCAGCTCACCCCAGGCGGAGATGAGACAGCGTATTCCACTATTTGTTAGCCCCTATCCCAGTCACATGGACGATGCTGGGTAGAAGCACGCACACAGTTTCTTAGGCTGCGAAAGCGTAGTTGTTTTGTTGTTTGCCGTTTAATAGGCTTTAGCGTTGATGAAGCGGACGCGTCCCCACTACCCGCTACCCATGCTCGAACTATCCCCGTCGAATCCATAAACGCCCCCTTATTATAAAAGGGCTCCACGGATAAATCCGGAAATACCGGAGCATAAGCATGCATAATATCAAAAGCTGAATTCTAAGATTCAACACTCGAACAAAGTTAAAAGCTTTAAAACTGACTACTTCGTTAGTATACCATATTACAGGTCATTACGAAACGAAATGAAGCCATTTAAACCTTATAAAATAGCACCATTACAGGAACAAGTAACTTCTCCACGTAATTTGTACCATACCCAATAATAGAGCAACTTATCTTGCAATTTTCTGTTTCTCACGTAAAGCGCGCTGGATATCACGCTGTGCATCACGTTTAGCGGCAGCATCACGTTTATCATACTGCTTTTTACCTCTACCCAGTCCGAGTAAAAGCTTGGCATAACCATTGCGAACATAAATCTTTAACGGAACAATCGTGTAGCCTTCCTGTTTGGACAATCCGATAAGTTTGCGAATCTGCTCTTTATGCAACAGCAGCTTACGCGTACGGGTCGGATCGGTAGGATTATTACGATTGCCTTGCTCAAAGGGACTGATATGCATATTGTGAATATGAATTTCGCCATTACGGATCGTAGCAAATGCATCACTTATATTAGAGCGACCATTCCGTAGAGACTTAATTTCTGTTCCCGTTAGCACCATGCCCGCCTCGTAAGTGTCCTCAATAAAATAGTCATGGGAAGCTTTTTTGTTCTGGGCGAGCACTTTCCCGTCTGCCTTCTTACCCATGAATACCACTCCTTATGAATAACGTAATTCACTCTTGAAATCCAGGCATCAAAATCCGGCTACAAAGAGCCACCTAGAAATATATTGTAACAAATTTCAGATGGTAAAAGCAAGAAAGGTCAAGCCTTCTACATTTCTAACTGCACTTATATCACACTTAGAACCAAGCGGCTTCCATCCAATACAGCAGACAGAAACCGCACGTATACCTATGCTTCAAATCAGCTTCATACACTGCAATGAAAGCTCCAGCCTTCAAAGTAAGTAAGCTCTAGCTACCTACTTCTTCTTTTTCCGCACAAAGCCCGCGGTGCTATTGCCGCCACTTCCGCCCTTATTCTTCCGCTTGCGACGTGCTGCGCCTTCACCGTTTGGTCTGGCATCACTACCTGGTGTAGCTGCTCCGCCGATGAAAATACCGCTGGCAGACGTCTTCTTCCGTCGCTTGCTTGCCCCGGATGCTGGCGAGTTATACCCGCCCTTGCCACTGCCAAAGCCGAAGCTGCTAGCTGAGCCGGCTCCAGCTCCGTTTCCACCGCCGCGCCCTGAACGACCTGCGGTGCTAATACCTCCACCTACGCCTGAACCGGCTTCTTTAGGCTTCCCGGCAGCATCACGACCGCCTTTACGCTCCCTGCCAGCCTTGTCTTTACCACCCTTACGTTCGCGCCCTTCATGGGGTTTGCCTTTACCTCGGCCCTCACCGCCACGCGCAAAACCTCCGCCCTGTCCTGAACCGCCCGTCCGTTCACGGCGTTGCCGTTGCTTCATATCGACAAGTTCAAAGTCAATTGTGTAATCTTCCATGTTCACACGCGCGACGCGAACCTTAACCTCATCCCCAATGCGGAACACCTTGGAGGTGCGTTCGCCAATCAAAGCCATATGCTGCTCGTCAAAGTGGTAATAGTCGTCCGTAAGCGCACTCAGACGCGTCAGACCCTCCACTGTATTGTCCAGCTCAATGAACATCCCAAAGCTGGTTACACTGCTGATGATCCCCTCGAATTCCTCGCCGACCTTGTCCAGCATGTATTCAGCCTTTTTCATCTGCTCTGTATCACGTTCTGCATCCACAGCCACACGTTCACGCTCAGAAGATTGCTGCGCAATATCAGGCATACGTGCAGTCAAATATTCCTGACGCTCGGCTGTTAAAGCCCCGCCGTTCTCCAATACCTCACGAATGACACGGTGAATCACCAAGTCAGGGTAACGACGAATCGGCGATGTAAAATGAGAGTAATACTCCGCTGCTAGCCCAAAATGTCCTGTCGTTTCCGCATCATACTTTGCCTGCTTCATCGAACGCAGCATCATCGTGCTAAGCACAGTTTGCTCCTTCGTACCCTGAATATCTTCCAGCAACGTTTGCAGTGCACGCGGATGAATGGAATTTCCTCTACCTTTGATCTGATGCCCAAAATTAGCCGCGAAAGCCATAAAGTTTTGCAGCTTCTCTGGATCTGGGTCCTCATGAATCCGGTACAAGAAAGGTACTTTGAGCCAATGGAAATGTTCGGCTACCGTTTCATTGGCCGCCAACATAAACTCTTCAATAATTTGTTCAGCTATCGTACGCTCTCTCTTCACAATATCTACAGCTTTTCCTTCATTATCCACAATCACTTTAGCTTCATCAAAGTCAAAATCAACCGCACCTCGGCGCATTCGATTAGCACGCAGCTTCAATGCCAATTCCTTCATCGTGCCGAATACATCAACGAGATCCTTGTACCGTTCCATCAGTTCAGCATCTTCCTCTTCGAGGATTTTGCGAACGTTAGTGTACGTCATCCGTTCCTTCGTTTTAATCACACTGGTGAAAATATCATGCTTTACAACCTTCATATGCTCATTGAATTCCATCTCACAGGATAAAGTCAGTCGATCCACCTGTGGATTCAAAGAACATATTCCGTTCGAAAGTCGATGTGGAAGCATAGGAATGACACGGTCAACCAAATACACGCTACAACCGCGGTTATATGCCTCCTGATCCAGCTTAGAGTTCTCACGCACATAATACCCTACGTCGGCAATATGAACGCCCAGACGGTAGTTCCCGTTCGGCAAGCGCTCTACATTTACAGCATCATCCAGGTCTTTAGCATCCTCACCATCAATGGTAACAATGATCTTATCACGCAAATCGCGCCGTCCCTGACGTACAATCTCTTCTTCCGTAATCGCGTCGGGAGCATTCTCCGCTTCCTCTGTAACTTCATCTGGAAAAGCTTCCGGAAGCTGATGCTTGCGAATAACTGACAAAATGTCGACGCCCGGATCATCCTTATGACCCAAAACTTCCAACACTTCGCCTTCCGCCGCTGCTCGTCCTTCTGGATAGCTCACAATACGCACAACGACCTTTTGACCGTTTACGGCTCCATTGAAGCTTGTTTTTGGAATGAAAATATCCCGGTTAATACGCTTATCATCCGGCAGAACGAAACCATATGCTTCGTGGCTCTGAAACACGCCTACTACTTGAAGCACTGCACGCTTCACGATCCGTACAACTTCACCTTCTAATCGACCGCCCGCAGGTCCCTTCGAGGACACTCTTACCAGTACCGTATCTCCATTCATCGCACTTTTTAAGTCGTTCGCATGAATATATACATCCGGGTGCTCCCGGTCCTCTGGAATCAGAAAGGCAAATCCCTTGGCATGAGCCTGCAAACGCCCACGCTGCAAATCCATCCGTTCCGGCACGCCATAACGGTTTGTGCTGGTCAGCAGGATTTTCCCCTCTTCCTCCAAGGAATTCAAGAGCTTAAGAAATTCACGGAAATCCTCCGCATCCTTAATATCAAAGTGCTGCTCCAGCTCCTGGTAAGTCATGGGTTTGTATGCAGTCTCGCGCATAAAATCGAGTAGTTGTTGCTCTGTTATCATAATATTGTCCACCTCGGGTGACCTTTAATTTTCAGTAATAAATCCGCATGTCCTTGTTCCTGATACAAGGCTCTTAATATACTCATACCCTAGTATACACGAATTTAATCGACGGCATCCCTGCCTGTCCAAAATCTAAAAAAAGCCCCCGTTTCCCGCGAAACGAAGGCTTAAGGTACATATTTATCTTATTTTGCAAAAAATGCAACTAAAACAGAAACGATCATAAAACCCGCACCCAAAACAGCAGTTGCACGTTGTAAAATCAAATCCATACCGCGAGCTTTTGTTTTGCCGAACAGATGCTCAGCACCGCCAGAGATGGCACCGGACAAACCTGCGCTTTTCCCCTTTTGCAGTAAAACAACCGCAATAACAGCAATCGAGAACACAACGAGCAGCACTTTCAAAAAGATTTCCATGAAAAATCCCACCTCCTGAGCTTATACATCTGTTTTGCAAAACAACACAGCCTCTTTTATGAAAACATGTACATATCATGTTATAAATAGCCGGAAATTAACGCAAAACACTATTTTTATTCTACCACAGCTTCCAGTAGATAACAACAGTTATACAAGTCACTCAGCCATTAAGCCTTTGCAAAGTTATGTATTCTCATACACATCCATAATAACAAAAAAACAGACCTGCCCGCGGTGGCGAGTAGGTCTGTTTTTTAATGCGTAAAAGCTTTGAGCGTTGAGACTTCGTGATCATGAACCATGAGTCAGAGGCGCCATCAGCATTTTTGCGCAATATTATTTTTTCAGGTTGTAGAAAGATTTCAGGCCGTGGTATTGAGCCAGTTCACCCAGTTGATCCTCAATGCGGAGCAATTGGTTGTACTTCGCAATACGGTCAGTACGGGAAGGAGCACCTGTTTTAATTTGGCCTGCATTTGTTGCAACAGCGATATCAGCGATTGTGCTGTCTTCGGATTCACCGGAACGGTGAGAGATAACAGCTGTGTATCCTGCGCGTTTAGCCAATTCGATAGCATCGAAAGTTTCAGTCAGCGTACCGATTTGGTTTACTTTGATCAGGATGGAGTTACCGATGTTTTCATCGATACCTTTAGCCAGACGCTCTGTGTTTGTTACGAACAGGTCGTCACCAACCAATTGGATTTTGTTGCCCAATTTTTCAGTGAGCAATTTCCAACCTTCCCAGTCATCTTCGGAGCAACCATCTTCAATAGTGATGATTGGGTATTTATCAACCCAAGAAGCAAGCAGGTCAACGAACTCAGCAGAAGTGAAGGATTTGCCTTCGCCTTCCAGAGTGTATTTTCCATCTTTGAAGAACTCAGTGGAGGCAACGTCCATACCGAGGAATACGTCAACACCTGGTTTGTAACCAGCTTTTTCGATCGCTTCGATAATAGTGGACAGAGCTTCTTCGTTAGATTTGAAGTTAGGAGCAAAACCACCTTCATCACCAACAGCTGTGTTCAAACCTTTGGAGTTCAGTACGGATTTCAGGTTGTGGAAGATTTCTGCGCCTACACGCAGAGCTTCTTTGAATGTAGGAGCGCCTACAGGCAGAACCATGAACTCTTGTACGTCAACGTTATTGTCGGCATGAGCGCCACCGTTAACGATGTTCATCATTGGCACTGGCAATTGTTTAGCATTGAATCCGCCCAGGTAAGTGTACAGTGGCAAGCCCAGAGCTTCAGCAGCAGCGCGAGCTACAGCCATGGATACAGCCAGAATTGCGTTTGCACCCAATTTACCTTTGTTATGTGTACCATCCAATTTGATCATCAGCGTGTCGATTTCTACTTGGTTCACAGCATCCAAGCCGATTACTTCAGGAGCAATAATTTCGTTCACGTTTTTAACAGCTTGCAGAACGCCTTTACCCAGGTAACGGGATTTATCGTTATCACGAAGCTCTACAGCTTCGTGAGCGCCTGTGGAGGCACCGGAAGGAACGATAGCACTACCGATAGCACCGGATTCCAGATATACTTCAACTTCAACCGTTGGGTTACCACGGGAGTCGAGGACTTCGCGAGCGTACACGTCAGAAATAATAGTCATTTGTACTTAATCTCCTTTGTGAATCATGATTTATTGGTCAAGCCTATACTTATTAAATCAAGCTTACTTGCGGGATGCAATCATAGATTTTCCTGTCATTTCCGCAGGTTGCGGAAGTTGCATCAAATCCAGAAGCGTTGGAGCTACGTCAGCCAGTATTCCATGCTCACGCAAAACGATATTTTCGTCAGTCAAAATGAACGGAACCGGATTAGTTGTGTGAGCTGTGAACGGACGTCCCTGCTCATCAATTTCCATATCCGCGTTACCATGGTCAGCAATGATAATAACCACGCCGCCTTTGGCTTTAACCGCATCTACAACACGTCCAACACATTCATCCGTCGTCTCTACCGCCTTAATCGTTGGCTCCAGCATACCGGAGTGTCCAACCATATCCGGATTGGCAAAGTTCAGGATAATCGCATCATGCTTGTCGGCTTCGATTTCCTTAACAGCAGCATCCGCTACTTCATACGCACTCATTTCCGGCTGCAAGTCATATGTAGCCACTTTAGGCGAGTTGATCAAAATACGAGTTTCGCCAGGAAGCTCCACATCACGTCCGCCACTGAAAAAGAAAGTAACGTGCGGATATTTTTCAGTCTCAGCAATACGCAATTGCTTTTTGTTGTTTTGAACCAACACTTCACCAAACGTGTTATCCAGGTTTTTCGGTTCGTAAGCTACAAAGCCTTCAACCGTTTCGCTGAACAACGTCAGGCAAACAAAGTGCAAATCTTTAGGCAATTTCGGGCCACGGTCAAAACCACGGAAGTCCGCGTTTGTAAATACCTGAGACAGTTGAATCGCACGGTCAGGACGGAAATTGAGGAAGATAACAGAGTCATTGCTTTCGACCAGCCCTACAGGACTTCCGTCAGCCTTCACAATAACCGTTGGCTCCACAAATTCGTCGAACACTGATTTTTCATACGA
The DNA here is from genome assembly GCF_038008045.1 of Paenibacillus sp. FSL P2-0173. Taxonomy (NCBI): domain Bacteria; kingdom Bacillati; phylum Bacillota; class Bacilli; order Caryophanales; family Paenibacillaceae; genus Paenibacillus; species Paenibacillus sp. FSL P2-0173. Next base: position 31,681 of record NZ_JBBOYK010000005.1, on the reverse strand, counting down.
TTCTTTCAATGCTTCCATTGGATCTGTGTATTGAGGGCCTTCTCCGTATACGATTGCACGGTAAGATTTCTCCACACGTTCCCAACGTTTGTCGCGGTCCATAGCATAATAGCGTCCTTGTACAGTCGCAATTTTGCCTACGCCCACTTCTTGAATTTTGGCGATCAGTTGCTGCATGAAGCCTACGCCGCTGTCAGGCATAACGTCGCGTCCATCCATGAAAGCATGAATGTACACTTCAGTTAAGCCTTCTTTTTTCGCCAAGTCCAGCATAGCGAACAGATGGCTGATATGGCTATGCACGCCGCCGTCAGACAACAGTCCGTACAGGTGAAGTTTCGTGTTGTTCTTCTTAGCATGTTGCACTGCTTTAACCAGTGTTTCATTGTCGTAGAACTCACCGTCACGAATGGACTTCGAAATACGAGTCAAGTCTTGATATACAATTCGGCCTGCGCCGATGTTCAAGTGACCTACTTCGGAGTTACCCATTTGTCCTTCAGGCAGACCCACTGCTTCGCCAGAAGCCGTCAGCGTTGTATGAGGATACTGTTGTAAATACCGGTCGTAATTCGGTTTGTTGGCCTGCGCAACCGCATTACCTTCTACGGTGTCACGCAATCCGAACCCGTCCATAATAATTAAAGCTACCGGTTTTGGTGCTGTCATCTTACTTCGCCCCCTCAACAAGCGCGATGTACGACGCCGGTTGAAGACTGGCACCGCCCACAAGCGCGCCGTCGATATCGCTTTGACCCAGGTACTCAGTAACATTTTCAGGTTTTACACTGCCACCATACTGAATACGTACAGCATTTGCTGTATTTTCATCATACAGCTCTTTAATCAGACTACGGATATAGGAAATCACTTCATTCGCATCCTGCGAAGTGGAGGATTTGCCTGTTCCGATGGCCCAGATTGGCTCATAAGCAACAACTACTTGTGCAGCCTGATCCTTAGCCAAACCAGCAAAAGCTGCTACAGTTTGCACTTTTACAACCTCTTTGGTTTGTCCAGCTTCACGATCTTCCAGCTTTTCGCCTACACATACGATTGGAGTCAGGTCATGACGGAATGCTGCATGAACCTTTTTGTTCACCGTTTCGTCTGTTTCATTAAAATATTCACGACGCTCGGAGTGTCCGATCACAACGTAGTCTACGCCCAGATCTTTCAGCATTCCACCGCTAATTTCACCTGTAAATGCGCCATCTTCTGCAAAGTGCAGGTTTTGTGCTCCAATTTTAATAGACGTGCCTTTTACTGCTTCAACCAGAGCAGGAAGATTCGTAAATGGTGCGCAAATCACGCTTTCCACTCCTGCAACCTCTGCTTTGCCTTTGATCTCTTCGATGAAAGTTTTAGCTTCTGGTACGGTTTTAAACATCTTCCAGTTACCCGCGATAATCGGTGTTCTCAATGGTTTCAACTCCTAACTATTAGGTGCCCTAAAGCTTTATTCACGCATATTGCGTTTGATTATTTATCGTTCAGTGCAACGACACCCGGAAGTGCTTTGCCTTCCATAAATTCCAGAGATGCGCCGCCGCCAGTGGAGATATGATCCATTTTGTCAGCTAAGTGGAATTTTTCAGCCGCAGCCGCTGAATCACCGCCACCAATGATGGTGTATGCTTCAGTTGTTGCGCAAGCTTCCGCTACTTCACGAGTACCACCAGCGAAAGGTTCGATTTCAAATACACCCATTGGTCCATTCCAAACAACCAATTTGGAGTTTTTGATCACATCTGCATAGATTTTACGTGTTTTCGGTCCGATGTCCACGCCTTCCCAATCTGCAGGAATGCCGTCGATATCCACAATGTTTGTGTTCGCCGTAGCGCTGAAATCGTCAGATACAACAATATCAACCGGAAGGTAGAAGTTTTTGCCGAGTTTCTTCGCTTTTTCGATAAATCCAAGAGCTACGTCCAGTTTGGATTCATCCAGTAGAGATTGACCCACTTCATGACCTTGAGCTTTGAAGAATGTATAAGCCAAACCACCGCCAATGATTACGTTATCTGCAATGTTCAGCAGGTTGTCAATCACGTCGATTTTGTCTTTTACCTTGGAACCGCCGATAATGGCTGTAAAAGGACGATCTGGGTTTGAAAGAGCTTTACCGATTACAGACAATTCTTTCTCCATCAGCAAGCCGGAAACAGCCGGAAGAAGATGCGCGATACCTTCTGTGGAAGCATGAGCACGGTGTGCTGCACCAAATGCGTCATTCACGAAAACGTCGGCCAATTCAGCAAATTGCTTCGCCAATTCAGGATCATTCTTTTCTTCCCCTGCATAGAAACGTACATTTTCAAGCAACAGCACGTCGCCGTTTTGCAGTTCAGCCACTTTCGCTTTAACAGCTTCGCCTACCGATTCGTCCACTTTAACTACTGGTTTTTTCAGCAGCTCAGACAAACGTACGCCAACAGGAGTCAGACGCATGGATTCAACAACCTGACCTTTTGGACGTCCAAAGTGACTCGCCAAAATAACTTTTGCACCTTTTTCAATCAGGTAGTTAATGGTTGGCAAGGTTTCACGAATACGCTTGTCATCCGTAATTTTACCGTCCTCAACCGGAACGTTAAAATCTACACGAACAAACACCCGTTTTCCATTCAGTTCTATATCACGTACGCTCTTTTTGTTCATCTCCATATTCCTCCGCACCCTTATAATTTTACGAATCAGGAATTCAAGGCACATTTGATATATAAAGAGCGGAAACAATAACCTGTTTCCGCTCTATGATGTTGCTCAATAAGACTGTTCTTATTTAGCCAGTTTTGCGAAGTATTCCAACGTGCGGATCAATTGTGCAGTGTAAGACATTTCATTGTCATACCAAGCTACAGTTTTCACCAGTTGTTTGTCGCCAACAGTCAGAACTTTAGTTTGAGTTGCATCAAACAAAGAACCGAAAGTAAGACCTTTGATGTCGGAAGAAACGATTTGATCTTCAGTGTATCCATAAGTTTCAGGATCGGAAGCTTCTTTCATCGCAGCGTTGATTTCTTCAGCAGTTACGTTTTTCTCCAGAACTGTTACCAGCTCAGTCAGGGAACCTGTAGGTACTGGAACACGTTGAGCCGCGCCATCCAATTTACCTTTCAACTCAGGGATAACCAAACCGATTGCTTTAGCAGCACCAGTTGTGTTAGGAATGATGTTTTCAGCTGCTGCACGAGCACGACGGAAGTCTCCTTTAGCATGTGGAGCATCCAAAGTGTTTTGGTCGCCAGTGTAAGCATGAATTGTAGTCATCAAGCCTTCAACGATACCAAATTTATCTTGCAGTGTTTTAGCCATAGGAGCCAGGCAGTTTGTTGTGCAAGAAGCACCGGAGATTACAGTTTCAGTTCCGTCCAGAATTTCATGGTTTACGTTGTAAACGACAGTTTTCATGTCGCCAGTAGCTGGAGCGGAGATAACAACTTTTTTAGCGCCGCCTTTCAAATGTTTCTCAGCAGCTTCTTTAGTTGTGAAGAAACCTGTACATTCCAGAACGATGTCTACACCCAGGTCTCCCCAAGGCAGTTCTTCAGGGTTGCGGTTAGCCAAAACTTTAACTTCTTTACCGTTTACTTTGAAGAAGCCGTCATGTACTTCTACTTGTCCTTGGAAATTACCTTGTGTTGTATCATATTTCAACAAATGTGCCAACATTTTGGAATCTGTCAAGTCATTGATTGCTACTACTTCAATACCTTCCACATTTTGAATCCGGCGGAAAGCAAGGCGTCCAATACGTCCGAAACCGTTAATACCAACTTTAACTGTCATGAGTGAGTTCCTCCCAAAGTTCGTTTAGTTTAGTTTTATATATTCAAGACAGACCCGAAAGCCCGTCAAGACAACATTATTCATAAATCCTATATTAATCATTTAAATAACGACTTACAATCTCAACAGCAGCGCCTTCGTCGGTGACTAGAATGTCCTCTTGCCCGAAACGCAGTACCGCATGAATAGCGGCCGCCTTGTTTTTGCCTCCAGCTACACCTAGCACCGTATCGGTACGCCTAATGTCCTCCAATCGGAGTCCAAGCGTCAGCATTCTGTGAACAACGACGCCATCTTCGTTAAAGTAATAACCAAACGATTCGGCTACCGCTCCTTCACTGCTGATCTGGGCAAAGGTTTCGGGATCAAGTTTACGTCTATGTGCCATCGCTATGGCGTTGCCTATCCCGTGAATGATGATACGACTCTCGCGAATCAGGTTCAATATATCCTGAATGTTCGTATCTTCAAGCAAGGAGTTGTAAGCATGATTGCTGAGCAAATCCGGTACATGGAGCAGACGGTATTGAGCGCCTACCTTGCGCGCCATTGTGGAAGCAATTGTGTTGGCCTGCATTTCCATGCTTTCTCCCAAACCTCCGCGTGCCGGTACAAACCACCCACCCTTAAGTGGGCCATTAGAAGGTAGTGCCAGTTGTTCCGCCACGTCGGCAATCGTCGTGCCACCTGTTACAGCGACCACATCCTCGTCGTCCATAACACTCAGCAACGCTTTTGCTCCAGCGCGCCCCAGCTCCTGCTTTGTTAACGGAGAAGCATCCGAATCCCCTGGAACGACAACCACCTTTCTCAAACCATAGGCTTGACGAATCTGGTCCTCCAATTGGGACAGGCCGAACAAGTTGTTCGCAATCGGCTCCAGCTGTTCCAGCAGATCCAGTCCTGCTTTGCTCACCTTCATGCCTACACTCTCAATCTCAATTAGCCCCTGAGCTTTAAGAAGATCGGTTTCGGCGCGCAACACGCGCTCAGTCATGTTCAGTGAAGCTGCCAGTGTTCTGCGTCCAACAACATCGGACAGCATAATCTGATGCAGGATCGTGTACCTTTTTTTCAAAACATCCATGAGGTCGGGCAGAAGCTGCTTCTGTATTTCTAATATCTTTCGCATGCTTTCCACTCCCGCACACTTCTAAGTTCTGTCTCTAATGCTCTATCTCTAACTGGTCTCAAAACGTCCCGGGATAACTTTTTAAGTCCCACGTATATCTTAACCAATATTTGCTCCATATGCAAGTCTATCTGAACCTATATTTCTCAACCATTTATCTGAATATGCGCATTTAATAAAAGCTTGCAATTCACTGCTGTATATCATATAATCATCTTTGTTTCCAATTAGCTGTTTAATTAGTTAGTTGTTTGCATTGAATCAACTATGCGCCCGTGGTCCAACGGATATGACGTAGGCCTCCGGAGCCTGAGATCGAGGTTCGATTCCTCGCGGGCGCGCCATTTTAAATGAACGCTTAGATGCTTCTATATAATGTTTTAACCAATAAGAGCGCTGAGGGCTCTTTTTTTTAATCATTAGTTTGACTTTCTTTGACTTTTTGTTTGAAATTGTTTATCATGTGGTTAATACGGTAACAGTTTATAAATAAGGGACGTGTAATCGGCATGTCCACCAAATCCACTAACGATATTTAAGGGAGGTTTTTTGACGTGAGCTATGTTCCTATGGTAGTAGAACAAAGTAACCGCGGCGAACGCGCCTATGACATTTATTCCAGACTGTTAAAGGATCGCATTATTTTGTTAGGCTCGGACGTCAATGACGTTGTAGCCAACTCTATAATTGCGCAAATGCTGTTTTTGGCTGCCGAAGATCCTGAAAAAGATATTCACTTGTATATTAACAGCCCTGGCGGTTCCATTACAGCTGGTATGGCCATTTTCGATACGATGCAATACATTAAACCTGACGTATCTACGATTTGCGTAGGTATGGCGGCTTCCATGGGCGCGTTTTTGCTGAATGCAGGCGCCAAAGGTAAACGTTTCGCTTTGCCAAACAGTGAAATTATGATTCACCAACCCCTGGGTGGTGCACAAGGCCAGGCAACGGATATCGAAATCCGCGCACGCCGCATTCTGAAAATGCGTGATAAACTGAACCGCATTCTCGCAGATCGCACAGGCCAACCACTGGAGCGCATTGAAAAAGATACAGACCGTGACTACTTCATGTCTGCTGATGATGCCAAGGAATACGGTATTATTGATAAAGTGCTAACTAGCTCCTCTCCAGAAGGTGTATAAGAGAAGAAATTTACCTCTTTCGATAACTGGTAAATGAAAAAGCTGCTCCGGACTTTCTTATCCGGTAGGCAGCTTTTTTGCTTTATTGTTTTTTAGGTTATAGACAATTGGACTTATTTATTTCTACTATTCATTCTGTCCCGCAAAAGGCTTTCCGCCTTGAGGCAGCAATTGACCGAACGAGTAGGTAAACTCCGGAATTCCATACGCGTATGGCGCATAATCATACAAATCAAACACGATTGTTACTCCACTGTTCGTCACATAAAAATTCTGATCTGCCGCCAGCTCTTTAAATTTGCCGAATCCTTCGCCAGCCTGAAGTGCATCGATTTTTTTCTTCAAATCAGCATTGAGGAACTTTTTGTAGTTCGGATTTGCCTTCAATACGTCAGACAATTGCAGCAGTTTACCATCAGCGAGCGAGAACGTATATCCTTTACGTGCCGTCATGCCATGCGCGCCACCCGTATACGAGTAGTCCTGCATAATCACACTCAGAATACCATCTTTGTTATAGGCAATCACAAAATCATTTCCGAACTCATACGGTCTTTCTGTTGTAGCCTCTCCCTCAGCCATCATCTTTTTGCCTGCTGCCAATATACCTTCTGCATGCTTTTTAAGCACATTGTTAATGGCCTGTTGAGCCTCAGAATTCAGCTGGCTACCGCTGATTTGCGGGTACTTAATTTTGTAGGACACCTTCGCACTACTCGAAGCTGGAAGTGTTTGAGACGCAATTGTAATCGGATTTAGCTGGCTTTTACTCAGCGTTACTGTTTTCTGAGCTGCATTCCATTGAGCATCTATGCCCAGATAGTCTTTCAGCAAACTCATAGGAATATATAGCTTCCCAGCGATCTGTTTGGCATCCATACTACGTGTATTGATTCCATTGACGTTGACGTAGGCATCCGAGGAAGAAGCCATAATGTAAAGTTTATTGTACCCGCTACCTACGGTATATGTCGCTGTTTTCGCATCATAGCTTACTGGAATCCCCAAGCTGTCGCGCAGTGCGGCCACCGGAATCATTGTACTCCCGTTCACTTGCACACCTTTAGCGGGCAACGTTTTACCATTCCATTGGATGGTGATTCCTGGTTGCTGTGTTGTCGCTTGCTGCTGTTTCGTCGATGCTGCCTGGATATAGGAAACGGGAACAGCTGTGACTCCTGCGAAAATCCCTGCCGCCAGCAGTGCTGAACCCCATTTTTTTGCATGCTTACTCATATTAAATATTCCTCCTGTTAATGATCTGTATTGTCTATGTGTGGTAACTACTTTTAATATTATATCTATACCCTATTGTATGTAGTTTACAATCTGTACACTCTCCGATTTCAATATGTACACCTAATAACCCTTAGCTATGACAGACTCATTACAAAAAGGTTTCGGTATACAAAAAAAGCCAGCAAGCCAGCCTGCACATGATGCAGGCCGCTTGTGGCTTCGTTTGATGATCTATATTAGTTCATTTCGTATTGAGCCGACACCTGAACTTTCACTGTTACTTGCCCCGATTGTATCTCTGTCCCGCCACCTGCTACGTCCAAGAGCGATTTTGACATGGCATTTTCACGTTGTGTAAAGATTTGTGCTTCTCCGCCATCTACCGTCACACTCACAAGGACACCTAACCCTCGTTTGGCTGCCTTAGCTACAGCACTGGCTTTAGATTGTGCGCTTCCCAATGCCTTAGTAATGGCTTCTTCTTCATAAGTCGAAGGATTTTCCACGGAAAAACGTACATTATCTACGTTATTGGCTCCGGACTTGGTCGCCTCATCCAACAACTGACCGATTTTATCCAAATCGCGGTATTTGACGGAAAGTGTATGGTTGGCAGTGTAGCCTTTGAGCTTCTGCCCTTCTTTTTCGTTATAGGTGTAGTTAGGCTGTACATAAAACTGGCTGGTCTGAATGTCATCTGCGCTAATGCTCCACTTTTCTTTCAGCAGTTGTGTAACCTTGTTCAATTTTGTAGCATTGGCTTTTTGAGCAGCGGCTGCCGTATTCCCTTCCGATTGTACACCGATAGAGAGATAAGCAATATCGGGCTTCGCCAATACTTCCCCGCTTCCAGTCACATTAATTACACCGTTTACCGTCGAAGCTGTTGACGCAGCATAAGCACGATCTGCCCCCGTCCATAATCCTCCTGCTACTCCCCCTGCCATTAATGCTCCTGCGAGAACTGCCGTGGCTACTGTTTTTGTCCAAAGTCTCATTGAATTCAACCTCTTTCTTGAAAATGTTTGTACCTTCCAGACGGAAAAGACGGAAAAAGGTTGCAGCCAAGCGTACAAATTTCCGAAACAGAGCATGACCACGGGGATTTTAATTATTTATAGTTTGAACTTAATACAGTGTCTATATTCAACAAATCCATCCATAAAACAGTTAACGGAGGAGTTTTCGAAGACTTTTTTCTGGATACAAAAAAAGCCCCAAAGGGGCTTTTCACTAAGAGCATACACCATATTACAAAGCAAATATTTGTTTATTGATTTTCCAGTTCTACCTTACTAACCAAACTTACTAAAGCGTTTACAGCCTGTTCGGCGTCCGCACCTTCAGCACTAATATTGATTTCAGTACCTGTACTGATGGCAAGACTCATAATACCCATGATGCTCTTGGCATTAACCTTTTTGTCTTCTTTTTCCACAAAAATCTCAGATGAATATTTATTCGCTTCCTGTACGAACAACGCAGCAGGTCTGGCGTGCAGTCCTGTTTTCAAGCGTACGACTACCGGATGTTTTGACATGTCAGCTTACCCCCTCATCAAATAAATCTGGACACTACTTACTCCATTTTATTTATCACATTATAACATTAACCCGGGACAGACACTAGAAAAAAAACTAAAAAAACCGGGGCTGAAAGCCCCACGGACATTCTTTTTACGGAATCAGGCCATTTTCGCCCCTGATTTTGTCAGCCATCTCATCAATTTTGCGAAGCCGATGATTTACACCCGATTTACTCACGACCCCTTTGAGCATTTCCCCGACTTCTTTTAAATTCAAATCGGGATGAGCGAGACGAATTTCTGCCACTTCACGCAGTTTATCCGGCAAGGTCTCCAAACCAACTTCCCTCTCCAGCAACTTAATATTCTCAATTTGCCGGACAGCAGCTCCGATCGTCTTGTTCAAATTAGCCGTTTCACAATTGACAATGCGATTTACGGAATTGCGCATATCGCGCATAATGCGTACATCTTCAAATTTGAACAAGGCTTGATGCGCCCCAATGATGCTAAGCAGCTCAATGATCTTCTCGCCTTCCTTGATGTAGAGAATAAAACCTTTTTTTCGCTCAATACAGCGAGCATTTAGATGAAATTCATTCGCAAGATCAACGAGTGCCTGACAATGCTCCTCATACATCGAAGAAATTTCAAGGTGGTAAGACGATCCTTCAGGATTGTTGACAGAGCCACCTGCCATAAAGGCGCCCCGCAAATAAGCCCTCTTACAACAGTTTTTCCGAACGATATCCCGATTAATCCCGTCAGTGAACAAGAAACCTTCTGAGACGATATAAAGATCCTTTAGCAGCTGTTGCACACCATTGGGAATACGGACAATGTACACATTATTTTTTTTCAAGCGCATTTTTTTCCGTACAAGCAGTTCGATATGAAGTTGAAAATGCTTCTTGATCAAGGAGTAAATCCGCCTTGCAATCGCGGCATTTTCTGTGGACACGTCCAATATCACCCTTTTATTCGACAGTTGTACGGATCCGAGCATACGTATGAGCGCAGATAGTTCCGCTTTCTCACAACAGGACTGGCTTTCAATCATCGTAAGCTCTTTTTTCGTTTGTGCCGCAAAGGACAAGGGACTCACCTCCTTCTTAATATCCAGTTTTGTACCAATTGGTAAATATGCTGGCTTAATTTGTCGGCATCATGCCGTAGATACGTACGGAACAAAACTAAAGTATCTGCCACCACTTTATATCCCCGATCGGTCAGCTCGCCCATGTCTACTTGAACTGGCTTAGCGCCCTGCTCGGCATACATTTCCTGTACTTGGGGTGGAATTTCTCCGTTATTTACAATGACATAGTCGAAGAGATGATGCCCTACATGCTCAAAAATAGCTTGCAGGTGATCTCCTACCGTATAGCCATCGGTTTCTCCAGGCTGGGTCATAACGTTACAGACAAATATTTTGATAGCGTCTGATTTTACTACAGCTTCAGCGAGTTTAGGTACAAGCAAATTCGGTAATATGCTGGTATATAGACTGCCGGGGCCAATCAAAATCGCATCAGCCTCATTAATGGCCTCTACAGCCTCAGGCAACGGCTCCACGTGAGTCGGTTCAAGAAAGACGCGTTTGATTCGTCCGCCCGCTTCCGGGATCTTGGACTCTCCGGTAATCACCGTGCCATCCTCCATTTCGGCACTTAGCACAACGCCTTCCTCAGCTGCCGGCAGCACGCGTCCCCGGACAGCAAATACACGGCTAAGCTCACGCACCGCCGTTACAAAATCTCCCGATATATCGGTCATCGCTGCTAAAATCAGATTACCCAGGCTGTGGCCTGACAATCCTGATCCCGCACCGAAACGGTATTTCAGCATATCTGACATCACTGGTTCCACGTCAGCCAAGGCAGTCAGCACATTGCGAATATCCCCTGGAGGGGGCATCTGCAGCTCACTGCGCAAAATCCCGGAGCTTCCGCCATCGTCAGCGACTGTAACAATAGCCGTAATATCTAGCGGCTTTTGCTTTAAGCCCCGCAGCATGACGGACAAGCCGGTTCCGCCGCCCATAACAACAATACGTGGGCGCTCCCGTTGTGATCCGGTCTCTTTCATGATTTCACCTCATTAATGCCGGTCCCGATCAGCATCCCGATGCGAAACAGAAACAGATTCTGTCTCGCTGGCACCCAGCATTTTTCCTAAATACTCCGATATTGCAACAGAACGATGCTTACCGCCAGTACAGCCAATGCCGATAATGACCTGGCTTTTGCCTTCTTTGCGATATTGCGGAATCAAAAAGTGTAACATATCCAGCAACTTGGTCAAGAATGCCTGAGTCTCGGGCCATTTCATGACATAATCATATACATCGCTATCCTGTCCCGTGTGGGGACGTAGTTGGTCCACATAGTGGGGATTAGGCAGGAAGCGCACATCGAATATAAGATCGGCATCAATGGGAATACCATACTTGAAGCCAAAAGAAGTAATGTTCACGGAAAGCATACTACTCTCCAGATGAGAAAATCGTGAAATAATCCTCGCCTTTAAGGTTGCAGGCTTCATCACACTTGTATCAATAACCTGTGTAGCCGAGCTTTTTAATTCTTCCAACATCTTGCGCTCCAACCGAATCCCATCCAAAGGCATGCCGTCTGGAGCCAGCGGATGACGTCTACGGCTTTCCTTATACCGCTGTACGAGAACGCCATCATTCGCATTTAAGAATAAAATTTCACAATGAATCGTAAAATGATCTTTAATATAATTCAACGATTCAGACAAGGCGGTGAAAAATTCTCGTCCGCGTAAATCAATTACGAGTGCCACCTTGCCTATTTTACCGTTAGACTGCTCAATCAACTCGGCAAATTTGGGAATCAGTACAGGAGGCAAATTATCAACGCAGAAGAAGCCCAAGTCTTCCAGGCTCTGAACCGCAATGGTCTTCCCTGCGCCTGACATCCCCGTAATAATAATGAGCGTTGCCCACGGCGCAGCATTTTTTAGGTTATCTGTCATATGGACTTCCCTCTCCTTTTGCTTCTTCGCTCTATGCCAGTACCCGTATTATCAGTAACCTGTGGATCAGGATCAGGAACGTAGCAACAAACCAGCTGCCCCTACGATACCTGCGTCATTGCCCAGCACAGCTGGAACAATCGATACCCCTTTTTGAAGGGGCTCAGGTGCCAGTTTGGTGTACACGCGACGCATCTCTTCAAACAAAAAGTCGCCTGCTTTGGAAACACCGCCACCTATGATAAACAACTCTGGATTAAGCACAGCGGCAACTGCTGCCATAGATTTCCCCAAATAGAAAGCAGCACGGTTCACGATACGCAGAGCGACTTCATCTCCAGCTTTAGCAGCATCAAATACTTCCTTGGCAGCAATTTGATCTTCCAGCGCCAGAGAGGTCCGATCGCCACGTTCCACAGCGTCCTTGGCCATACGAATAATGCCTGTTGCAGAAGATACGGTTTCCAAACAACCCATTTTGCCGCATCCACACTGAATAGCCTCCAGATCAGGTACGACGCTGATATGACCAATTTCTCCGGCCATGCCCGAGAAACCTTGATATATTTTACCATTAATAATAATGCCGCCCCCAACACCTGTTCCCAGGGTATAGCATACGCAATTTTCGATACCTTTGCCTGCTCCGGCCCAAGCTTCGCCAAGCGCGGCAACATTGGCATCATTGTCTATTTTCACAGGCTTGCCAATCCGGTTCTCTAGGAGCGCACGGATCGGTACGTCACGAAAGCCAATATTAGGAGCGAGGACAATAATACCATCACGAACATTCGTAAAACCTGCAACGCCTGCACCGACACCCTTTAGTTGATCCCACTCATAAGGAGATTGCTCAACAATATGCCGCACATATTTTTCGATATTACCGATGACAACGTCTACACCTTTATCGGTTTCGGTTGGTCCCTCATATGTGTGCAAAAGCTGTCCGTTTTCATTACAAATGCCGACTTTAATCGCGGTACCGCCCAAATCGACACCTACATAGATACTTTCAGACATGTTCCAAGCCACCTTTATGTTTACTTAAAAACCTGGTATGAAATATATGCTTACAATTCCTACTTCATAATAGTAATCCTACGTTCCAACTATAATTGAAGCCCCCGTTACGGTCAAGGACACTTCCTTGTTGAGAAGTGTACGATTAGCGGAATTTTTAACCTCATGCACCCATAAGAAAAACGTCTATTGACGTACTTTCAAGGAAGCCAGACCACGCTTAACGGAAATTTTTCTTGCGATTATAGATTGTTCAGCTCCGCTGAAAACTTATAAATTCTATAATCATAAAAAGGAGAAAGCCTGTGCAAACGCAGCAGGCTTTCTCTTCCTGAACAAAAGATGCGGCATAACAGAGGTTTCCTTCGCTCTCCCGTTAGCCTTTTTGTGTACTATAGACACGCTTTTATTGATCCAGTGTTTCGCTCCAGTCGTGAACAGCACTGCCTTCGAGATACTTCTCGCAGTCCATAGCCGCCATACAGCCCGTTCCCGCAGCCGTAATAGCTTGACGGTAACGGTTATCCTGTACGTCCCCACAGGCAAAAACTCCGGGGATGTTCGTTTCCGTTGTGCCTGGCTTTACTACAATATAGCCGTGTTCATCGGTATGGATTTGTCCGTTCAGGAAACCTGTGTTCGGTGTATGCCCGATGGCTACGAACACGCCATCTACCTCAATCAGCTCATCCTGATTGGTCTCATTATTGTGTACCTTCAAACCTTTTAAGCCAGCTTCTCCCGTCACAACTTCCAGAGGAGTCCGGTTTAATGCCCAATGTACTTTTTCGTTCTCACGCGCACGATCTTGCATAATTTTGGATGCCCGCAACTCATCGCGACGATGGACCAAGGTTACACTGGAAGCAAAACGGGTCAAGAAGCTCGCTTCCTCCATGGCTGAATCGCCACCGCCAACCACGACAATCTTTTTCCCGCGGAAAAAGAATCCATCGCAAGTTGCGCACGTGCTGACTCCGCGACCTACATTGTCCTGCTCACCCGGAATGCCTAGATATTTGGCGGACGCACCTGTAGCAATAATGACCGACTCCGCCTCAATGATACCTTTACCCTCTACCTTCACTTTAAAAGGGCGTTTGCTGAAATCTACTTCCTCTACCCATCCGGAAGTAAATTCAGCGCCAAAACGTTCAGCCTGCTTGCGCATATTATCCATCAGTTCAGGCCCGAGGATACCTTGCTCAAAACCCGGGAAATTTTCAATTTCGGTCGTTGTAGTAAGCTGCCCACCGGGCTGCATCCCTTCAATGATCAGCGGATTCATGTTAGCGCGTGCCAAATAAATAGCGGCTGTGTAGCCTGCAGGACCTGTACCAATAATTATGGATTTATACATACGTTTGTTGCCTCCTTTAAGTGATGTTTGGAGCAGGTCTCAGACCTGCTTTTTAAACGTGGAGAGCGGCTGCTTCAGCTTCTGTTTGATACCACACACGCTGTCAATCTGGCGTGCATAGCGGCTTACGGTCGATACGGAAATACCATAACGATCGGCTACTTCCTGATAGGTGACTGAATGATGATGCATTTTGGCTGTCAAATATTCTAGCGCCGCTGCCCATCCCTCAGTATGCTGAACCATCGGAACTTCCGGGGCGAGCCGATCCAAATACTCCAGCCAAAGCGATTTCAAATCGTGCTGCATGGCCGGATCTGATGGCTTGCTCATGACGGTCAGTACCTTATCCAGCACTGCCTGCCATTGTGGATCGACTGGGGAAGCAGATACATCACCTTCAATTGTATGCGGATCGTTCTCAACCTCCGACTGATCAGAATGTTCCGTTTCCGGGTACATTTTCTGCTCACCCTGCTCCGCCAGCTCTTGCAATACTTGCAAGGCACGACGTTTCAGCTCATCCTCCTGGTCCGGGTCTTCTACGAAGGACTCCAGTGCCTGACGCACCTCATCATCACCGATCAGGCTTAACGCCTGAATGACCTGAAGCTGAGTCGCCCGGTCCCCGTGGCGCAAGGCCCAGAAGAAGGATGATCGGATTAGCGGGTCCTTCTTCATGCTGTCAGGCACCTGGTCAGCACCAAACTTCTCCCACATGCGGAATTGCTCCTCAAACGGGAGATGATAATGATAGCTGAGCACTTGCAGCGGTGTACCCTCCTGCTGGAGTTCCTCCAGTCGGGACAGGAAAAACCGCGGAACTTCCGAGGAAGCATCCTGTTTTTGCAAATGACTCCACAACCGCCGAGCTTCCGCATATCTTCCGGTATTGCTAGCAGCTACCGCCGTGTAATGGTACAAAGAAGCATCCGCATTGTTCTCTCCATCGCCATGAAGCAACCTGCGGAAATGTCTGTAGGCCTCCTCATGGCGTCCGAGAATCCCCATAGTGGTCGCCAGCTTGAATACCTGCTCCTCCTGAAACGGTATAGTAACCGCCAAAGTCTGCACCAGACGATCCAATTCCGGGCCGCCGCCCTCGTGCTGATAAAAGATCGCCAAGTTGCACAATGCGTGTAAATTACCCGGCTCATCTTCCAGCACTTGAATAATGGTTGCCTTAGCATTTTGGAACAATCCCATGTAGTAATACGCCAGCGCCAGATTATTCCGCGCAGCGAACATATCCGGTTGTTCCTCTGAAATTTGCTTGAGCAATTGGGCTGCCTGAGCAAATTTCCCCTCCTCCAGCAGGACACGAGCCTGATCATGCTCTACTACTCCCTGCCGGGCCTTAATGCGGTTCAGCTTCGTTGGACGGTCCAACTCATAATAGAGCAGCTCCATCATTTCCTCCGCTTCATCAAGAAACTGGCCTTCTTCGTCCTCCTCCAGGTACGTGACCAATGCTTTCTCCGCTTCTTCAAACTGCTCCATATTAGCGTAATTATTCGCCATATAGAAATAACACTCTGTCATCGACGAGTCTACGTCACTCAGAACAGAGGACAGGATCTCATTCGAACCTGCATAATCCCCCATCTCTGATAATATACCCGCCATATTGCAATGATTCACCGGATTATCCGGTTCATATTCAACGGCTTTGCGAAAATATTTCAATGCCTTGTCATAATGATTGCGATCAAGCGAGCGCACAGCTTTCTCAAAAAAGAAAGATGCGTCGAAACGCAAAGCAATAATTTTAGGGCTAGGTTCCGATACTCGCAGATGTTTCCCTTTCATAAATAACCAAGGCACCTCCTTTAAAAGTAACTGGCATGTTCATACCCTTCAGTATACCACAACTTCAAAACGACTTGACAGTCGATCCTACCTCATTCCAAAAAACGGATACATGCTCGTATACCGATAGATATAGATACAAGAATACGCTAAATAGCCGAGCGCTTTTTCCCTGTATAAATAGGGAGCGTTCGGCTAGCCACTGGATATGATACTTAGACCCAATAAACGTAATAATTAAAGCGTCAGCGGCACCAGCGAGCGCTCGCGATGCTGAAATACGGCAAGCTCGCGATAACCGACTTCATATAGAAGCGCGCGTGCCTTCTCCAAGTGCTCGGACAGCTTCGCCGGATCATGAGCATCCGATCCTACGGTCAGCGGGATGCCTAGCGAAAAAGCTTCTTCCAGCATGCGGCGGCTCGGGAACATCTCGGCACAGGGCTTCGAAAGCCCTGATGCATTCAGTTCCATCACCCGACCGCTACGGGCAACAACTGAGAGTGCGGAGCGCTCCAGTTCACGCAGCTCCTCCATTTCCTCCGACTTCGGATGATAGCCGAAGCGCTTAATGACATCCAGATGACCCATGATGTCATACAAACCGGTAGCTGCCGCCTTGGAAACCGCATCATAATACGTGCGGTACACCTCAAGCACATTTTTGCCTTCCCAATGGTGTACCTGACGGAAGTCCGTGACATCCCATTCACCGAGAAAGTGGACGGAACCAATCACATAATCCCAGGGATACGCGGTGATGATGTCCTCGATTTCTCGTTCCCAGCCCTCGATGTAGTCGCCTTCCAAGCCAACACGAATATCAATTTGCCCTTTAAAACGCTCCTTCAGTTCCAAACATTCTTCCACGTATCGGGGAAGCTCCTCCATAGGCATCGCCATTTCCGGATAATAGTCAGCCGGTTTTACATGCAGTAGTGGCATGTGATCGGACAAGCCGAGCTGATCTAGCCCCAGCCGAATTCCCTGCTGCACATACTCTTCCAGACTCCCTATGGCATGCCCGCAGCGGGCGTGATGCGTATGATAGTCGATTTTCATGCGACCCTCCCCCTTTCAACACTACAACAAACCGTACTAATCACGACGAGGACGTTCATGACGGCGATTCAGCTCAGCCAGCACGTCATCGAGCGGTAGCTTGCGCTCCTGCAACAGCACCAGCAGGTGATAAATCAAATCGCTGACCTCCAGGCGCAGTTCGTCATTATCTTTATTTTTGGCGGCAATGATCGTCTCGGATGCTTCCTCGCCAACCTTTTTCAAGATTTTGTCTACACCTTTATCAAAAAGATAAGTCGTATAGGCCCCTTCAGGACGTGTCTCTTCGCGCTCCTTAATAATCGCCTCCAGCTGGGCAAGCACCTCAAAGCGGTCTGCTGAAGCATTGGAAACATCATTTACCAGCGTGTGGTCTCCTGCATTTCCTGCAACAGGTGCTACAGCCGTTCCTGGCGCGGAAATATCACGAAAAAAGCAGCTCGTTGCTCCTGTATGACAGGCAGGACCACTCGGAATGACACGTACCAACAGGGCATCACCGTCACAATCCAGCTGGATGGAGGTGATTTTCTGCGTATTCCCCGAAGTAGCCCCCTTATGCCACAGCTCCTGTCTAGAACGAGACCAGAACCAGGTCTCTCCCGACTCCAAAGATAGTTTCAGCGACTCGCGGTTCATATAGGCCAGCGTCAGCACCTGAAGCGTAGCATCATCCTGCACAATCGCCGAGACAAGACCTACCTCATTCCAGCGGACATTATCCAATATCTGCTCCAGAGATAGCTGTTGGTTCAATTCGTTGCTCATCGTATCTCCACTCCTCTGCGCTTCAAATCCCGTTTTAGCTCAGGGATTCCTATTTCTTTATAGTGAAAAATCGTTGCTGCTAATCCAGCATCCGCTTTGCCCGCCGTAAACACGTCATAGAAATGTTCCTGTTTGCCTGCACCACCAGAAGCGATAACTGGAATTCCGACGGTATCCGATACCGCAGAAGTCAGTGGCAGGTCAAAGCCGTCCTTGGTTCCGTCCGCATTCATGCTGGTCAGCAGAATCTCACCGGCTCCCAACTGCTCAGCTTCCTTGGCCCAGGCCAAGGCGCGGATACCAGATGGCGTGCGGCCTCCGTGCGTATACACTTCCCACTCGCCCCACGCCTTGTTGTACTTGGCATCAATGGCAACAACGATACATTGTGAGCCAAAGCTGCGCGCACCCTCCGCAATCAGCTGAGGGTTACGGACAGCTGCCGTATTTACGCCGATTTTATCAGCTCCGGCACGCAAAATGCGTTTCATATCATCGACATGAGATATCCCGCCACCTACGGTGAAAGGAATGGCAATTTCCCCGGCTGTCTGACGAACTACTTCTTCCATGGTGGCACGCCCTTCAACTGAAGCAGAAATATCCAGAAATACGATTTCGTCTGCCCCTTCCCGGTCATAAAGCGCCGCCAATTCCACAGGATCGCCTGCATCGCGTAAGTTCACAAAATTAACGCCCTTAACCACCCTGCCATCCTTTACATCCAAGCAGGGAATAATACGTTTAGCCAGCATGCCTACTCCCCCTATGCCTTTGCTACAGCTTGTACGGCGACCTGTAAATCAATGCTGCCTGTATACAATGCCTTACCCACAATAGCACCGCCTACACCCTCTTTCGCATAGGTGCTCAGCGTGATTAGATCGTCCATCTTGCTGACACCGCCGGAAGCGATCACGGTTCGTCCACTGCTTTTCGCAAGCGCTACGATTGCCTCCACATTCGGGCCTTGCATCATTCCGTCGCGGGAAATGTCTGTGAAAATGAACGTTTCCGCTCCCTTGGAGGCCAACTCAGCAGCCAATTCGTCCGCTCGAACCTCCGAGGTTTCAAGCCATCCGCGCGTGGCCACATAGCCATTACGTGCATCCAGACCAATGGCGATCCGATCACCGTAGGTACCCAATACCGCTTCCGTAAAAGCACGATCCTCAATCGCTGCCGTGCCCAAGATCACACGGCTCACGCCCAGCGACAACAGCCGCTCCACATGTTCTCGTGTACGCAAGCCGCCACCCACTTGTACAGGCACTTGCACCGCAGAAGCGATGCGCCCAATGAGTTCATCGTTCACCGGTTGACCTGCTTTAGCACCGTCCAAATCAACCAAATGAATGTAGGAGCCGCCCAAACGCTCCCATTCTTGGGCAACCTCCACCGGGTTTTCGTTGTATATCGTCTCCTGGTTATAATCTCCTTGTACCAGTCGTACACATTTGCCATCGCGAATATCAATCGCCGGGTATATCGTGAACAAAGTATGACCCCCTTGTGAGCTATTCAACATCTATATGCCTTTACATCAATCAACGACCAAAGTTGGCGTACCTCCAACTGCAGACTCACGAATCGTTACGCTCGCTTTTCCGCTTCCGCTAGTTCCAAAAACTGACGAAGCAGTTGCATCCCCATTTCCCCGCTTTTCTCTGGGTGGAACTGCATGCCATATACATGGCCTCTGCCCACGATAGCCGTTACGGGCCCACCGTAGTCGGTCACCGCCAGCAGGTCACTTTCGACCTCCGGCTTCGCATGATAGGAATGCACAAAATACACATGTCCTTCCTCCAAGCCCTGTAACATCGGGTGATCCGGCTGAGTCATACGCAGACGATTCCAGCCCATATGCGGCACTTTAACCCCCAGATCAGGAGCAAACCGAATAACCTCGCCTGGTAAAATATTAAGCCCTTCGTGACTGCCGTATTCTTCACCACGAGTGAATAACAGTTGCATTCCTAGACAAACACCGAGCAGCGGTTGTCCAGCGCTTGCAACCTCCTGAATCACCCGATCCAATCCGCTGGAACGCAAATGCTCCATAGCGTCCCCGAATGCCCCTACACCCGGCAAAATCACACCGCTGGAGGAACGAATCACTTGGGCATCTCCCGTTACTACAGCCTCATAGCCAAGACGCTCAACCGCCTTGCTCACACTATGCAGATTGCCTCTGCCGTAATCCACAATGGCAATGGACATGGACTACAGCACTCCCTTCGTTGAAGGCACTCCCGTCACTCGCGGATCAATGGAGGTCGCTTCATCCAGTGCACGTCCCAGTGCTTTGAACACCGCCTCAATCATATGGTGGGTATTTTGCCCGTAGTGAACGATGACGTGTAGCGTCATGCGAGCCTCCAACGCAAATTTCCACAGAAATTCATGCACCAGCTCTGTCGAAAAGCTCCCTACCTGCTGTGATGGATACTCCGCACGATACTCAAAATGGGGTCGGTTACTCAGATCAATGACAACTTGCGCGAGCGCCTCATCCATCGGTACAAAGACGCTGGCATAGCGCTTAATTCCTTTTTTATCACCCAACGCTTCCAGTAAGGTTTGCCCCAAACAAATACCAATGTCCTCCACGGTATGATGATCGTCGATATCAACATCCCCTCTGGCCTGTACATTAAGATCAAATTGTCCGTGCTTGGTGAACAAATCCAGCATGTGATTCAGAAAAGGAACATCCGTTTCAATCTCAGCTTGCCCTGTGCCGTCTACTGCAAAAGATAGCTGAATATCCGTTTCGTTCGTCTTCCGGCTGACGCTGCCTGTACGTCCTGTTACGTTATTTTCGTTCCCCATCGCCATCCACCGCCTTCTTTTCATTGTCCAATCGAACTTGTATCGCCCGTGCGTGACCTTCCAGTCCTTCATGGCGGGCAAGCTGCATAATCGTCTCTCCATTGCGCAGCAGTGCTTCCTTGCTGTAATAGATCATACTCGACTTCTTGATAAAATCATCAATATCCACTGGCGAAGAAAACCGCGCCGTTCCATTCGTCGGGATAATGTGGTTAGGTCCAGCAAAATAATCGCCTACCGGCTCCGAGCTGTACGCTCCCAGGAAAATAGCTCCCGCGTTTTCGATCAGACCCACATGCTCCATCGGCTGCTCTGTCATAATTTCCAAATGTTCTGGTGCCAGTTGGTTTACAATATGGATACCCTCTTCCAAAGTGTCGACGACAATGATAGCCCCGTATGCCTCCACAGATGCAGCAGCAATATCTCTACGCGGCAGCTCTGCCAATTGGCGCTGTACTTCAGCTGATACTTCTTTGGCCAAGCGTTGCGAGGGCGTAACTAGTATGGCTGAGGCCATTTCATCATGTTCCGCCTGTGAAAGCAGGTCGGCCGCTACATAAGAGGCATTCGCCGTGTCGTCAGCCAACACGACAATTTCACTTGGTCCCGCTATACTGTCGATATCCACCGCGCCGTACACCTCTCGCTTCGCTAGCGCTACATAAATGTTGCCGGGACCGCAAATTTTATCGACTGGTTCAATGCTATGTGTTCCGTAAGCGAGAGAGGCAATCGCCTGCGCTCCGCCAACCCTATATATTTCCGTTACACCCGCCTCTGCCGCAGCTACCAGTGTATATGGATCTATCCCTGCCTTGCCGCCTGTAGCCGGGGGTGTCACCATGACAATCTCCGGTACACCAGCTACCTGAGCGGGAATGACATTCATCAGCACCGAGGATGGATAGGCTGCTTTACCGCCCGGAACATACACGCCTACACGTTTCAACGGTCGGATAATTTGGCCGAGCAAGCTACCATCCGGCTGTAAATCCATCCACGAATTACGTTTTTGCTTCATGTGAAAAGCACGGATATTATCCGCCGCCTCTCGAATCGCCTGTAAAAAAGAAGGCTCTACCTTGTCATATGCCGCCTTCAATTCTTCCTCCGTCACACGAAGTTGCTCTGCTACCAGCGATACACCATCAAACGATTGCGTATACCGCAGGACAGCCTCATCCCCCTCTTGGCGTACCGAATGAATAATGGTACGCACAGCCTCATTTTGCTCAGGTGTGCCGTAATCCACCTCCCGTTGGAGGCTGAAATCACGGGCTGATACGATCTTCATTTGTCCATTCCCCCTTACTTGCAGCTTGCAGAATGCCCTGTAACCATTGGCTTATTCCTTTAGTTCATTTATTCACGGGGTGCCACCGCATTTGGAATCACCTGATGCAATCGGTCACACAACGCCTGAATCGGGCCGTTTTTCATCCGGTAGCTGACCCGATTGGCAATCAGACGACTGGTAATATCCAGTATGCTGATCTGCTCGACTAATCCGTTCTCCCGCAAGGTTTGCCCCGTTTCCACCATATCAACAATACGGTCTGCCAGACCAATTAACGGCGCCAGTTCAATGGAGCCATTCAGCTTAATAACCTCCACCTGTTGACCTTGCTCCCGAAAATACTGGGAAGCCACGTTCGGATATTTTGTAGCGACCCGCTGACGAATACCTGGCTGCCAATCTGGTAAAGCAATCACCGACATCCGGCAACGAGCAATCCCGAGATCCAGCAGTTCATACACATCCTTGTTTTCTTCCAGCAAAACATCCTTGCCCACGATGCCGATGTCCGCCGCCCCATACTCTACGTACGTAGGAACATCGACGGGCTTCGCCATAATAAATTCCATGCCTAGCTCAGGCAGTGGAATGACCAGTTTACGCGTTTCGTCCACATCCAGTGGAATCGGAACCCCCGCCTGGCGAAACAGCTCGGAAGCCTGCTTATAAATCCGTCCCTTTGGCATGGCTACCTTCAACGTTTCCGTCATGGCAATTCTCTCCTTTGTACTGGCTGTCTTCCTTCGGCTGTATAGCTGTATACCTCTGCGTACAGGCCATGCTGTTCACGACGTCGATCTTCCGTTCCGCCCGTGAGCCCTGTCACTACCGTAAGGCCTATTGCGCGTAGCTGTGCCGCTGCGGATAACGCCTCTTGGCGTCCCTGTTCGTCATAACGGATAAGTACAGGAAGCTTCGTCTCCATTTGGATACCATCCACACCATCGACGATGCGGTTTGTCTTCAATGCAAATCCCGTTGCAGGTACGGATCGACCAAACTGCTGAAGCAGATTGTCATAGCGACCTCCGTTGCATACCGGGAACCCAATCTCCGCCGCATAGCCCTCAAAAGTCATTCCTGTATAATATGAAAAATCTCCGATCATGGTAAGGTCGATTAACACATGCTCAGATACGCCGTAAGCCTCCAGTACTTCCCACACCTCGCACAAATGTGCAATGGATCGAATCGTCTGCTGCTCCACACTAAGACGGGTAGCCTGGTCACAAATTTCTTTTCCACCGCGCAACCGAAGAATAGCTTCCAGCTTATCCCGATGTTCGGGAGCCAAGCCCAAAGCTTCAATCGCTGTTCGGTAGCCCACTACATCACGACTGAGCAACAGTTCCTTTAGCGCTTGTTGTTCAGCCTGACGGCCGGGAATGATTTCCTCAAATAAGCCGTTCAGGAATCCCACATGCCCCATGGCAATTTTAAAAGAGGTCACCCCTGCTGCCTGTAATGATGCAATTGCCAATGCTACAACTTCTGCATCAGCCTCAGGCGAATCATCACCCACCAGCTCCACACCCGTCTGAAAAAACTCCGCTTCTCTTCCTGCTTCTTCCTCAATCGCCCGAAATACATTTGCGTGATAGGAAAGTCGGAGTGGTACTTCCTCTTCCTTTAGCAACGAAGATACCACCCGTGCAATCGGAGCGGTCATATCCGATCGCAGCACCAACGTGGTTCCCCGGTTATTGAGCAATTTAAACAGCTTCCGATCGGAAGTAGAACTAGCCACTCCCACCGTATCGTAGTATTCCATCGTAGGCGTCATAATCTGGCGGTAACCCCAACGCTCCATGCATTCGAGTACATTCAGTTCAATGGCCCGCAGCTTCGACACTGCACGCGGAAGATAATCTCGAACCCCTACAGGGATCTCAAATCCTTTTGGCTTAGACATCTCTATCACCTCATGATTTCACAATATCTTTATCATGGTAAAGTGCTAACAAACTAAAGTATATTCGATATATTATCATGCCCTACTTGTGAACGTCAACCGAACAGCGCAGCCCTTTTTTTACGGATTCGCCAAGTGGCTGCCCCCCTCTATATTTTATCCAATGCAAAATACATGAATCCTATATGAAAAACATCTATCAACGTATTCTCCGGAGCAAGACCGCGCTTACGGTAATTTTTGTGCATATAGAGTTGTTCAGCTCCACTGAAAACTTATAAATTCTATACTCTAAAAAAAGACTGCCAGCTTTAAGCTAACAGTCCAAATCAAAATATTTAGCTATTTATCTGTTCATCTTTACTCCGGGAAGGAAACTTTGGAACCGTGCCCAAACCGATCCATGCAAATGGTACATATCGAAAACACAACGTCACAATCAGCCATGAGCCAAACAGCGCCAACAACCATCCACCCGCAACAGAGAAGATATATTCTACCGGCGTTCCTTGGAAATCCAACTTGCGATACACCCGCAATAACGCTGGGTGAAGTAAATAAATGCCGAATGAGCATGCCCCCAGCCAACTGATTAACATTCGCAACCTATCTTTAGTATGACGATATAATAAGACCGAGAACTGAAACAGCACCAGCGCAGAGACGAGGGCATATGCATTATGGAGCAGTTCATAGATCAGCGAGTCTGCATAGATGGCTTTGCGGTATGCTACAAACCATATTTGCACATAAGCTATACCCAGGAGTAGCCAAGCCACCCACAAGCCCCACCAACTGATCAACTGACTGCGACTAATTGCCGTACCTGACACCGGTAAAAGCCACTTTTTAAACCCTTCATATCCAATTGCTACAGCTGCACCCAAGGCAAAATAACTGATATACGTAATCGCAAGACTTCCTCTTTCCTCTTGCCAAACGTATTTGTTCAGCAATACAAACCCCCATTGAATGACTAACCCTACTATCAAAATGACAAAGGCCGCTCTCCGTGGGCTCGATATCGAATGGCGTAAACGCTGCACTCCCCACAGCAACAGCGGAAAGACCAAATAAAATTGGATGATGATGATGACATAATACAAATGCGTGTATGCCTTTCCCGTTAACAGCACGAGCGGAAGATCACTGAGCGGCATCAACCCACGTGTTACCAAGGTCAAATAATACACAAGAGAAAACAAAACGTACGGTAACACAATAAACATCAGTCTTTTTCGGAAAAATATAAGCATATTCTTACCACGAAGCGGCCTATCAACATAATTGTAAAATAAAACAAACCCGCTCACAAAAATAAATACGGGCACTGCAAAGCTACTAAACACATTTAAAAATAAAAAAGGATAAAACAATAGAGAATGACGCGCATCAATTAAAGCCATTGAAGTCGCATGAATGGTAACAACGGCTGCAATTAATATTCCCCGGTAAATATCAAGCTCTGGTATACGTTCTTTTTTGACCAAATCAACACGCTCCCATATCGCCTTGCAAATATGTCTGTTATCAATTTTTAAACATAATTAACATGCATTACCCCACTTATTATACAGAAAAACAATGCAAGAAAGACCCCTTAATACATAAGGGGCCTTTCTATTGTGCTATTTACTGCTCATTCACACCAGAGCGTCTTAAATCACGTAACGGATTGCCACCCACAAATGCACCTGCGGGCACGTCTTTATGCACGACCGCTCCGGCCGCTACGATAGCTCCGTCACCGATGGTCACACCCGGCAAAATGGTTGTGTTGGCGCCGATCAACACATGATCACCAATCACCACTTTACCGATACGATACTCCTCTATGAGGTATTCGTGAGCCAGTATCGTCGTGTTATATCCAATGACCGAATTGTTCCCTATCGTAATATGCTCCGGAAAAAAAACATCTACCATCACCATCAGGCCGAAGGCCGCATGTTGCCCCACCTTCATCCCCAGCATTCTGCGGTAAATGACGTTTTTCAGAGAAAGCACAGGACAATACCGGGCAATCTGTATAAAAATAAAGTTCTTAATGCCTTTCCAGCGGCTCACCGTCCGATAAATCTGCCACAACGCATTGGGACCTTCTACAGGATAGCGGTTCACCTTTCTCACGATACATTGACACCTTGAAGCTCCAGCTTCAGCAAATCCCGCATATCATGCAACATGTAGTCTGGCCCATATCCGCGCAGAGTTTCCTCACCCTTGAGCGACCAAGCTACACCAGCCGATTTCACACCTGCTGCCTGAGCTGACAAAATATCAAAAGAACTGTCTCCGACCATCAATGTATGCTCTGCTTCAGCATTCAAACCTGCCAATGCCTTGAGCACTGGCTCAGCGTGTGGCTTTGGATGCTCCACATCGTCTACCGTCACAATATAGTCCATAGAGGAGGTCAGATTGAACAGGTTAAGTACACGTAACGTGGATGGTCGTATTTTGGTTGTCACAACCCCCAGCTTAATTCCTCGCGCACGCAACTCCTGAATAACCTCAATGACATATGGAAATGGCTTCACCATTTGATCATGATGAATCTGATTATAAGCACGATAGTCCTTAACTAACCCAGATACATCCGTTAATCCCGAAAAAGTACGGAGTTGATCGTCCAGCGTTCCACCCATATGAGGAATAATATGCTCCCGCGTCAGCGGATCAGCATCCGGATGATTCAAAATGTGTAGAAATGTGCTGATAATCAACTCATTCGTATCCATGATGGTGCCGTCTAAATCAAACAAAATCGTATTTATCATAGATGCTCCTTCTTGTCCTCGTCCGTGTCTTCCTTAGGTAGCTTATCCGTCGTAGCTGTTGGAGGAACCGCGCCCTGTCCTGGACGGGATACCTGTTCTGGCGTCACGTCAGGTACCTGATCAATCCCCGCTTTGCTGGAGATAATCGGATCGCTATACCGAGCAACAGATGTGCCCTTCCGGCGACGAACCAAAATGAAAATCACGGCGGCTACCACAATGAAAATAGGCAGCAATTGCGAGATCCGTACATTACCGTAACTCGGGTCCAGATGCCCTGGTTCAAACCCTAACCACACCATAGGAGACCACAAAGCATTCACAAAGGAAGCCAGCCAATCCGGTCCCTGAAAAGCCAAACTATCCGTCCGTACACGCTCGATGAAAAAGCGGCCAATCGAGTACCAAATGAAGTAAAACGCAAACATTTCGCCTGCACGTACAAATTTCATACGACGAATGACGAGCAGCAAAATCACACCGACAATACTCCACAGTGATTCATATAAAAATGTAGGGTGATGGAAAACCCCGTTAACGTTCATCTGATTCACAATGAAATCCGGCAGATGGAGCTGATTTCGCAAAAATGTTTCTTCCGTCGGTCCACCGTAGGCTTCCTGATTGACAAAATTACCCCAGCGTCCAATCGCTTGACCGATCAGTAGGCCTGGTGCACAAATATCAGCGATACGCCAGAAGTTATACCCTTTATACCGGAAATAAATGACCGCACATATAATGGCCCCGATCAAGGCACCGTATATCGCAATACCGCCGTTCCAAATTTTGAAAACATCCCATAGATTATCTCGGTAGTCTTCCCATTTGAAGGCTACATAATAAATACGCGCTCCAATAATAGCTGATGGAACACCCAGAAGCAGCATATCCATAAAAAAGTCCTGCGGAATACCGAATCTTTTTCCTTCACGGATGGCGAGATATAAACCCACAAGCGCCGCCAGCCCCAAAATAAGCCCATACCAGTGGACCTTGATTGCCCCGATTGAAAAAGCGATCGGATTCAGCAGTAATGTTGCCGTTGACATATGTTTCTCTCACTCCTCGTTCTTCCTTGCAAACGAACAAACCTTAATCCATCTCTTCCATATCTTCAGAAATCGTAGCAGTCAGCTTGTTTGTAAATTGCAGGGCTGCATTAACGCCCATTTGTTTCAAACGATAGTTCATCGCCGCCACCTCGATAATAACAGCCAAGTTTCGGCCCGGACGAACTGGGATTGTAACCAGTGGAACATCTGTATCAATAATGCGTGTCGTTTCCTCATCGAGACCAAGACGGTCATACTGCTTGTCCTGCTGCCATGCCTCCAGACGAACAACCAATGTAATCCGCTTGTTATTACGAACTGCACCGGCCCCAAACAGCGTCATCACATTAATAATGCCCACGCCACGAATTTCCAACAGGTGACGTATCAGCTCAGGTGCTGTACCATGCAGCTGAAAATCGGACGTTTGCCGAATTTCTACCGCATCATCTGCTACCAAGCGATGTCCACGTTTAACAAGTTCCAGTGCCGTTTCACTTTTACCAATTCCGCTACTTCCTGTGATAAGCATTCCCACGCCATACACGTCACACAGTACACCATGAATGGTCGCCGTAGGAGCCAGCTTTCTTTCGAGAAAGCCTGTGATGCGGCTTGATAAAATCGTTGTCGCCATATTAGTGCGCAGTACAGGAATATCTCGCTCTGCGCTCGCCTCCACTAGCTCAGCAGGTACCTCCAGACCACGTGTGATAATAATGCATGGAGTCAGCTCTGTACACAGACGCTCCATCCGATCCCGTCGCTCCTCAGGAGGCAGCATCCCCAGAAAAGCCAACTCAGACCTTCCCAGAAGCTGTACCCGCTCCTGTGTATGATATTCAAAATACCCGGCCATCTCCAGACCTGGGCGATTCAAATCATCCACTGTGATCAGTCTTCGCAGACCTTTTTCACCAGAAATAACTTCCATTTGAAACTGCTGTACAAGCTCGGATACCTTTACCTGTTTAGCCATTGTATTCTCCCCTTCATCTGCAACACCGGATTCTATACGTCATTTGATTTATGTAGCTTTACCCTATTAACCATACAGCCCAACGCCAGTCTATGCTGCACTGCATCAATCCACACTCCATTTGATTTAACACTATGGTTCCAGGCTAACTCTATTCCGACAGCTGGATTGATCCCATCTAGGACCCTTGCCAACGAACCTTGCCTGCATCTAGACCTGTACCATTGTACCCATCGTATCGGAATTTTCCAATGAATGCAATGCCGAAGCTAGTAGCCGTATGCGATATACAAAAAGAGTCGCAGTTCTCCGCTTGGGGAAAACTGCGACTCTCTTCCAGAGGCAAATTTTATTCGCCAACCAGAATACTCAATTCCGATTCCTTATCAAAAATATGAACCTTGTTCATATCAACAGCCAACTTCGCTTTGACACCATCACGAGTATTGGAGCGTCCGTCTACACGGGCAATAATCGTATCATTTCCGGCACCGCTCAGGTACAACAGCATTTCATGACCGAGATTTTCTGTTACATCCACAGTGGATGTAAAGATCGTATTCGGGGAAGCCTCCAAGAATACAGGCTCTTCATGAATATCCTCAGGACGGATACCCAAGATCACATCTTTGCCGATATAGCCCTTCGCTTTTAAAATCTGTCCTTTACCTTCTGGTACGAACAGATCCAGACCCGGCGCAGTAAAATGCAATGCACCTTCTTTTTCAACCAGCTGACCTGTGATAAAGTTCATCGTAGGAGAGCCGATAAAACCAGCAACGAACAGATTCACTGGACGGTTGTACAGTTCATCCGGGGATGCAGCTTGTTGAATGATACCATCCTTCATAACGACAATCCGATCACCCATCGTCATGGCTTCAATTTGGTCATGTGTTACATAGATACAAGTGGTTTCAAGGCGTTTAACCAGTTTAGTGATTTCAGCACGCATTTGACCACGAAGTTTAGCATCCAAGTTGGAGAGCGGCTCATCCATCAGGAAGACTTGAGGATCGCGGACAATCGCACGACCCAGAGCGACACGTTGGCGTTGACCACCGGACAGCGCCTTAGGTTTACGTTCCAGCAAGTGCTCGATATCGAGTATTTTGGCAGCTTCGCGTACTTTCTTGTCGATTTCTTCTTTCTTAACTTTGCGCAGTTTCAGACCGAACGCCATGTTCTGGTACACGCTCATGTGCGGATACAGGGCGTAGGATTGGAATACCATCGCGATATCGCGGTCCTTTGGAGCCACGTCGTTCACAACACGATCCCCAATGTACAATTTACCATCTGAAATTTCCTCCAGACCAGCAATCATACGAAGTGTAGTAGACTTCCCGCAACCGGAGGGACCAACCAATACGAGGAATTCTTTATCTCGAATGTCCAAATTGACATCAACAACCGTAGCTTTATCTGCACCCGGATATTGCTTGAAAATATGCTCTAAACGTACACCAGCCATAGCTTTTGCCTCCTAAGATCGAGTTATGAAATCGAATACATTTCTTACTTGTATCTTACCCTAGTCCTTGTAGCGTGGCTATTCGCAAACTGCACAAAGATGCTATTTCCTTTTTGTCACTTTGTACAATAGGAGATAGAGCTTGACCAAAACCGCATCATTAAACGTCCGCACGTCCAATCCGGTCTCCTGTTTGATCTTGTCCAAACGGTAAATCAACGTATTTCGATGCACATACAGACGCTTAGCTGTCTCACTCACATTACAATCCAATTGAAAAAAGATATCTAATGTAGCCATCGTTTCTGAGTCTTCCAGTATGACAGATGATTTCATTATCTGCTCTAAAAATAGTACGCGTTGTTCCTTGGGAATGCGGTTTAACAGCCTTTCTAAATGAAGCTCCCATGAAAAGTGGATGTGCTCTGTTACATGAAAAATCTTGCCCAGATGTATCGTCTCCCATAACAAATTCAGCTCTTGGGGAAGACTTTGCAAAGGGATCGAAGGCTTAGAAACCGCCAAATGGAATACACCCACCCACTCATTCGCAATAAGCTCATATAGGCCCAAGCTAAAAGCCGTAAGAACCTCCTCCAGCGATTCCGTAAAATCTGCATCCCTGGACTCAGTGTCTTTATCCCGTTCATCGTCCGCACCTAATAAAAGCTCCTTTTTAGCCATAATCAGCCAAGACTGTTCGTCCAATGGTGTAAGCAGCACATCCCCTCCAAAATAGCTTGCGAACAATCGATGAAGCTGCGTATAAGTAATAGCTCCCTCCTGTGTTCCCTCGCCATTCAGTAAAATCGGAACCATACACGCTGATAGCGAATCACGAAGCTGCAATTCATCAGGAACCTCTTCTTCCCTGTTTAAATTGGCAGCCTGCTGTATGAGCCATTGTCCAAAACGATTCATCCGCTCTTCCTCGCTATAAATCGGGTTGTCCGACAATTGTGGACCGTTCTGCCAGACCTGCTCCATGTTCCCCAATAGCGCTTCTACCAGTTTCCGTTCTCGATCCGTCAAATATCTGGCCTCTACCACAAAGGCAGCCAGTTCACCTGCCGACGCACGAAACGGAAAATATAACTTGTTGTCACGGACAAACGATCTATCCGGAATAACTGAATCGGCTGTATCTCCCTCTGCCATCATTTCCGGGCACCAAGGCACTATGGTAAAAGGCGCTTGAATAATATTCTGAAGCTGTTGCTGAATCCATTCTGTATCCAGAGTCACGCGATCACCACTTCACTTTTTTTAGAATATAGAATAAGCACTGAGCGAACATAATGAACTCATTATAACCTGTCGATACCGTAAAATAAAAAAGCTATATAAAAACATAACTTAAAACAATACAAAAAAAGCCATCAACCTATAGTTGATGACTTCTGATGAGCCATGAAGGACTCGAACCTTCGACACCCTGATTAAAAGTCAGGTGCTCTACCAACTGAGCTAATGGCTCGTAAA